>JACPNV010000068.1 GCA_016185305.1 Actinomycetota bacterium
CCCCGCTACATGGAGTGGTACGGCGCTCTGGGGCTCACGGTCGGGCTCGTGTGGCTCTACCTCAGCATCCTCCGGGTGCTCGCGCTGATCCGGCAGTAGAGCGACCGGTAGAGACCGACCGGCGAGGTAGCGTCGCGGCGTGGCGGAAACCTCGTCGGCGCGGGCCGGCATGCGCTTCGGCAACCGATCGAGCATCGATCCTGACGGCACGGCACTCGCCCGTGCCGTCAGCCGTTTGGCAGCCGCTGCCGATCGCATGGACGATCGCCGCCTGAGCCAGCGGCCGCTCGTCGCGGGTGTGACACCACGAGCGGGCGCGGCCGCCGAGGCGTGGGCGACCGCCAAGCTGGCGACGACGACGGTGCTCTCGCCGGTCGTGTCGCTGATCGTGGGGCGCGCCGCCGCCAACAACACGGCGGAGGTCAAGAGGGTGATCGCCTCGTACCCGTCCGAGGTCGAGCGAGTGATCAACGGTCTGCCGACGAGCATCCCGAACGGCCGGGTGGGACGAGTCGACGGCTCAGCACAGTACTTCATCACCTCTGATCTTCACCGCTGTGTCCGCGGGGCCGCGGACTGGCCGGCCGCCCAGAACACCAAGGGCCTGTACGAGACCGCGTTGGAGTTCTATGGCGCCCGCGGCTGGGGGCTCATCGAGAACGGCGACGTCGAGGACTTCTGGCTCGTGGGCGGGTCGACCTACGGCGTGGTGTACGACGCGCTGCGCTTGCTCACGCCGCTGCTGGCCGGCGAGAAGAAGGCCCGCACGCGGGCACACCTGTATGGCGAGCATCTCCGTCGCATCTTCGACAACAACCGCGGCATCTACGAGCGCATCGACGATCTGTTCCACCGGTTCGGCCGCTACCACCGGCTCGTCGGCAACCACGACGACTGCTATCTCGACGAGCGTGTGGTCGATCATCTGCGCGCGCTTCACGATGGCATCGAGATGTACGACTTCCTCGTGCTGGACGGAAACGACCACCCGGCCGCGGTCGTCACCCATGGGCACCACACCGATGGCTGGAACGCGCCGGCGCACGCGGCGATCGGCCGGTTCGGAACGTGGCTGGCATCGGCCGTCGTGGATGCCCCGTTCCTCCCCGCGAATCCGGGGACACCGGATCGGGTCGAGACCGACCAGCTCCTCGCGGGCCGGCACCCCGACGTGCTCATCGTCGTGAACCCGACGTTCGGGATCAACCGTCGCTTCGACACCATCGACGAGGTGTCGCTCTTCCGGGCCTTCGAGCGACATTTCGGGGACGATGGACCGCTGGTGCTTCTTGGCCACACGCACGTGCCGCTGGCACGACCCAGCACGCCACGCCGCGGCCAGGGAACCTGGGCCAAGTACCTCAACTCTGGCAGCGGCGTGCATTGGCACATGGTCACCGGGCTCGAATGGGACGGCAGCACCGATCCCGATCATCCCCGGGTGCGGCTGGTGGCCTGGCACTACGCCGATGCGTCGACCCCGCACGAGGCGGTCGTGGCCGAGCACGACGGCCGACCGGTGGCCCGGCAGTGGTTCGAGCCATCCGATGACGGTCGTCGGTTGCAGGTCGACCCATGAGCGGAGCGTTGAACTGGCCTGCGGCCGCGCTGTTCGATCTCGACGGCACCCTGATCGATCGCGAGCCGTTGATGGCGGAAGCCGTAGCACGTGCACTGGCAGAGGCAGGCGCGCCGCTGGCCGCCGACGACCGGGGGGTGACCGTCGGGCGGTCTTGGACCGACGTCTACCGGTTGCTCCGCATCGAGGATCGATGCGGTTGGTCCTTCGACGAGTTCATGTCGACCGTCCTCGCCGAAGCGGACGGACTGCTTGCTGGCGGGTTCGAGGCCCGTGTGCTCGACGGCGGCCTCGAGTTGATGGAGCTGCTCGAGCGCCACGGCACGAAGGTCGCGGTCGTGACCGGCTCGCTGCGGCGCGAGGTCGGTCCTGCCCTCGCCGACGCCGGGATGACCGATCGTGTCTCGCTGGTCCTGGCCGCCGAAGACTGCAACGAGGGAAAGCCGAGCCCCGAGTGCTACCTGCTGGCGGCGCGCCAGCTTGGCGCCGATCCGGTTCGGTGCGTCGTGTTCGAGGACAGCGCCGTCGGTGTCGCCGCGGGCTTGCGGGCCGGGATGCGGGTCATCGCGAGCGAAGATGCCAACGCGCCCGAGGGCGATCCCGCGCGCCAGGATCTCTCCGCGGCCCACGTCGTGGTGCCCACCCTGCGGTCAGTCACCGAGCGGCACGTGCTCGTCGCGACCTAGGCACTCGGTCGGGACGACAGCGTCTGCGTTTCGGGCTACATTCAGCCGGACCTTTGGCAGGTGGCGCGGACGGGCTGATCGGCCAGAAGGCCAGAGGAGGCGAAGCACAATGCGTGCGAAGCCCGACGCATCCCGGCGGATCGCTCGCTTCGGTGAGCTCGGAGCCGTCGTCGCCACGATCATCATCGTGGCCGTGGCGTGCGGCTACGCCTATCCCGACAACCGCCCCACGGGGGTTCCCGGCCAGCAGAACGGCAAGCTCACGCCGTCGGTGCTCACCACGGTCACCAGCCGGTGCAAAGCGGAGCGCAACGCCGGCGCCGATCTTCGCCGGCTCATCGCCAGCGCTCGCACCGCCGGCATCACCTTGGCGCCGGCCGAGTGCTATCGCGACTACGCCGGCCAGGTGTACTGGCGCAACTACTGGTGCAACCTCGGGCGGTGCCAGATGGCTGCGGTGCCCGGCACCTCCATCCACGGCTGGGGGAAGGCCGTCGACTTCGACAACCTCCGGTTCGGCACCCGCGAATACGAATGGCTGAAGAGCTACGCGTGGTTCTACGGCTGGAACCATCCCGGTTGGGCCGAGCCGGGCACGGGCTCGGCCGAGGCCTGGCACTGGGAGTGGGTCGGCGATGGCGGCACCATGTTCAGCGGCCGGGCCGATGGCACGAGCAGCAGGAGCGCGAGCGAGGTCGCGCCGTCTCCGGTCGATCGCTGACGTGCAGAACGCGCCGGAGGCACGCTCATGTTGGTGTGCCTTGTGTACGGTGCCGCGTCCGCACCCGGGTCTTGGGTTCAGCCCGATCCTGCGGCTGGGGGGAGCGCGAGGAGCACGAGGCACACGTCATCCACCAACGAGCGGTCGCCGAGCACGTGGTGCGCGAGCGCCCGGCACACCGCTCGCTTGTCGGGCGCGATGGTGCGGGCCGCCGCCGCGAGGTCGGCCAGCCCGACGTCGATCGGTTCATCCCGCCGCTCGACCAGCCCGTCGGTGTACAGCAGCAGCCGCTCGCCGGCCGAGAGCTGGCGCGATCGCGTGACGTACTGGTGTCCGCTGGCGACACCGAGCGGTGGTCCGCCTTCGTCGTCGAGGTACTCGGCCGTGCCCGGGCTGAACACCAGCGCGTACGGGTGACCGGCCCGCACCCAGGCCAACGTTCGGGTGCCCTGGTCGTACACCGCGTACAGCGCCGTGGCGAACTCCGTGACCGGTTCGTCCGCGAGGAGATCGTTCAGCCAGCCGATCGCCTCGCTCGGGTCCTCCGCCAACCGCGCGTAGGCGCGCAGCGAGTTGCGCAACAGCGCCATGAGTGCGGCGGCTCGGACACCATGGCCGGCGACGTCACCGATGGCGACACCGAGCCGTCCGTCGGGAAGCGTGAACACGTCGTACCAATCGCCTCCAACCGCGGTCGCGGTACCAGCCGGAAGGTAGAGCGCGTCGAGCTCCACCCCCGGGATGCGGGGAAGCCTGGGCAGGATGGCCTGCTGCAGCAACTCGACGGACTCGTGCTCGATCTCGATGCGGCGGGCCGCATGCTCGAGTGCTCGCTCCGCGCTATCGGCCACCGCGGTCCGCAACTGCTTCTCGAGGCGGGTCCGTTCGGTGATGTCCACCACGGTGGCGCCGACGGCGAGCACGAAGCCGTTGTCGTCGCGAACGGGAAAGTAGCTGACGAGCCAGTCTCGGCGATCGCCCGGCGCTGCCGGCGCCTCCCCGTGAAGCTCATGGCTCACGGGCCGATCGTCCCCGCCCGTCGCTCGATCGAAGACGTCTTCGGTCGCCAGGGAGGGCAAGACGTCGAGGACCGGGCGTCCGGGGTGGTCCTCGACCGGCAGCCCGTCGATCTCGGCCAGCGCTTCGTTCACGAACACGAAGCGGAGGTCGGGGTCGATGAGGGCGAACCCCACCGGTGCCTTCGAGAGCAGACGCTGCGACAGGGCGCCGGTGGACGCGGTCACGATGCCCGTTCGCAGGGTGCTCGAGAGCGCACCGATGCGATCGAGGTAGGCCGCGGTCAGGTCAGCCAGCGCGAGAAGGAAGGTCTTGTCCTTGTCGCTGAACTCGAACGACGTGAAGCAACCGACTCCGAGGGCCCCGACCACCGCGCCCTCGATCCGCAACGGCAGCGTGGCCGATGCTGCGGTCCGGTTGGGCGTGCTCGCGAGGTGCGGGTAGCGCTCGTCTCGCTCGTCGGCGCTCGAGAGCCACACCGACTCGCCTGTGCGGATCGCGTCGGTGAGCGGCACTTCACTGCTCACTCGTAGGGTGGCGTAGCGAGCGATCAGCATCTCGTCGATGCCATGGGCGGCGGCGAGCTCGACCCGATCCTGCCCGGCGTTGAGGGCGATGACCGCGCCGGCTTCGCCGATGACGGTGGCCGCCTCGGCGAGAACGAAGCGCAGCGCTTCGGCAGGATCGGCGCAGTGGTTGAGCGCGCTGGCGACCGACGCGAGCGCGGCGAGCCGGTGGGGATGGCGGGAGGTGTCAGCCGTCATCGCTGATGTCGAGCACGCCATCCAGCTCGGCGATCTCGAGGAGCCGGCGTATTCGGTCGGGCACCTTCAGCGTCATGGCGGCCCCCTCTTCGACGAAGCGCCGGTTGGCGGCCACCAGGACGCTCAGCGCGACGGAGTCGACGAAGCCGACCAGGCGCAGATCGATCACGAGGGTTTCGGCCCCGTTGGCCCGGAGGTCTTGCAGCGCATCGCGCAGCAAGGGTGCGGTGTCGAGATCGAGGCTGCCTTCGACGATCAGCGTGGGTCGCTCTGCCGGGCCGAGCGTCTTCCACCTGCTCGTCGAACCGGTGCTGGTGTCTCGCGGGGTCGGCGCGGCCGACAGAGCTTCCAAGGCGTCGATCGGGTGGGCCGCGACGTAGTCGGGCCATGCCAAAGGGCCGGCGCCGGCCATCTGATCGACGAACTGCTGGCAGAACCACTCGCGATACCTGACCGCTTCGGCGGGTGCCGCCAGCGTGAGCAGGTTCGCTCCGGCGCGGCAGTACTCGTCGGCTTCGTCCATCAGCTCGACGAGCCGGACGACCGCCGGAACGACCTCCGGGGGTACCGGGAAGGCGAGATCGATGGCCGCGCGGCCCTCGTCGACCGCCTTCTGGAACACGGATCGTTGCGCATCGCCCAGGCCAAAGTAGCGCTCGGTGAGCTCGTCCATGAGCGCGACCAGCCGGTGGGGCACCGATGTGCCGTCCGGATCGCCGGCCCGGATCACCTGGAACTCGCGCGTCAGCGCGTCGTGATGCGCCGATGTTCGCAGCTGCACGTCGATCGGGAGCTGGAGGAGCTGGACGGTGATCAGTTCGCTCATCAGCCGGCTCCGGTTCCGACCGCCACCGCGAGAAGCTCGAACCAGACCGCCTTGCCGCCAGGTTCGGTCTCGACGCCCCACCGGTCGGCGAGGCCTTCGACGATGCGCAAGCCACGGCCGGTGATCGCGTCCGGCCCGTATTCCTTGCGTGCCGGGAGGTTCGGGTTGGTGTCGGCGACCTCGACGCGAAGCGTCGAGGATCTCGAGGTCACGCGTACGACGAACGATGTTCGCGCATGCAGAACGGCGTTCGATGCCAGCTCCGAGGTGAGCAACGAGACCGTGTCGGCCAGCTCGCCCGAGGTGCGCGACGCGGACACCGCGAACGAGCGGGCCGCCGCCGCCGAGGCCGGTTCAGGCGGGAAGGTCTGCTCAGGCACGGATGCGACCCGTGGTCTTCGGAACTGAGGCCGACCGCACGCCGACAATGTACTCCCCACGCTGGAGGGGGAATCACCTTCGTGGTCGGCGGGTTTCAGAGGCGGTCGACGATCTTGTCGAGGTGCTCGACCTGGCCGTCGTCGTTGTGGAGGAGGGGATCGTTGTAGGTGCGCTCGCCGCCGCGGTGGACGCGCGCGTCGGGCCTCACGAACGAGATGAGCGCGCTGATGCGGAACGGGCCGGCGCCGGTGGGCGGCAACGAAGCATGCATGCTGTCGCTGTAGTGCAGCGAGACGTCGCCAGCCGTCGTCGCCAGCCCGACGCCGTGCGGCGCGTCGGGGTCGTCGGGCTTCATGAAGTTGACCGAGCCCGTCCACGAGCCGGGCAGCACACGCAGCTCGCCGGCCGCGGCCGAGCCGTCGGTCAGGCAGACCGTCGCGATGAGGCGAGGGCAACCGCTGGCGTGCCCACCCATCCCGCAGTCACGATGCCACGGGATGTCGGCGAGCCCCTCGACCATCCCTGGCAGCTTCCACAGCACCGTGACCGCGTCGTCACGGCCGCGGCCCCGCGGCACCAGCTCGAAGTCGGACCACGCCGCCATCTGCAGGAGGCGCCGGTCGTCATAGAGCCCGCGGAGCACGGGCTCGCGTCCCGCGTCGAGCACGCGTGTCAACAAGGACTCGCCGCCGGCGTTCTTGCCCCACCAGGAGCGGTGGTCGCCCTCGACTGCTTCGTCGCGCAGCCGCTGGGCAGCCCCGAGCATCGCGGCGACCTCATCGTCGGCGAAGACGTTCTTCACCACGACGTATCCCATCGTGTGGAGGAAGTGCGCCGGCATCGCGGCGTCGTCAGCGAGGCTGTAGGTCTCGGTTGGGTCCAAAGGCTCGCCGTCGAGGCCGCGCAGGTCGGCGTGCTCGGGATCGAAGATCGGCAGCCCGTGGTACATCGACCGCAGCGCGGCTTCCCACCGCAGGGCGCGCCGGACGTTGCCCCGAACCGCCGCGACCTTCCCGCGGTACAGGAGCCCGGGAAGCGTGTCGAGGTCGAGGGCGAGGCCGGTGAACGACTCGCCGTCGAGCTCGATCACCACCCGCGCGCCGGCATCGCCCGGCTCGACGGCGATCGTCGCGCCCGCGGGCTCGTAGGTGTAGGAGCGGTCGGTTCCCGCGAGGCGGATGGCGAGGGGCCCGATGCGCTCGACGTCTTGGACGGCGAGCGCGCCATTGCCGGAGGAGAGCCGGGCCGGCAGCTCGGTCCGGTGGAACTCGTCGAAGTCGATCGTGGGTGACCCGGCAGCGGCGATCGTCATCGCGACTTCCCTTCGTTCGGCTGGCCCGGCGCCGCCGGGTCAGGGAGTGGTGGCCGGTCATCGAGGACCGCGGGAAGCAACCAGGTGGTCACCCAGTCGCGGAGTGCTCGTTCGCTGGCGTTCGGGTCGCGGGCGAGCCGCTCGAGCACGACGGCGAGCACCCGGTCGGCGACGACCTCAGGTTCGAGACCGGGTCGGAGGTCGCCGGCTTGGGCGGCGAGCAGTTCAGCGAACTGCCGGCGGAACGTCGCCGTCGCCGCTGCGGCGGCCCGCCGCGTCAACACCTGGCTGGCGGCGACGGCCGTGCCCCCCGCGAACAGCGCGCCCAGCGACTCGTCGCGCCCGACGGTGCGCGACGTCCACACGATGGCCTCGGTGACGATCGGCCCGGCGCCCGCGAACTTGCGGCAATGGCCCACGACGCCTTCGACCCACTCGTCGAACCGCCGCATCGCCACGGCCACGATCACGTCGTCGCGACCGCCGGCATAGCGGTAGACGGTCGCCCGTGAGACACCCGCTTCGCGTGCGATGTCGTCGATCGAGGTCGACGCGACGCCGTGCTCGGCGAAGCGACGGGTCGCGGCGGCGACGATCGCGTCGCGCATCCGCTCGATGCTCGCGGCGTCTTTGGCGGGTCGCCCGACGGGGCGCCGGGCTGGGCGCGCCTCGGTCATGCGCGCCCCGGTCATGTCCGGCTGCCGCCATCCAGTATCTGAAACATACTGTTGCCGTTGTATCAATAATTGTCGAGAGACACAAGGGGGAGAGGCGCTCGCCCAATCCCGCGACAAGGCCGTCGGGCAAGAATCGGAGCCTGGGCTCGTCTTCGCCGAGATCCCGCGGTACAGTGACCGGGCGAGGGAACGCCTGAGGCGCTATCGGGGTTCCCGCAGTCGGCGTGGGATCGGAACGTGGAACGTCCACTGCAGTCCCCTTCGCCAGGCTGGGCATCAGCTCGGGTGGGTTTTCGATGTTCGTTCGGCGTCCGACAAAGCGTGTCCACAGAGGATGGAGATGCATGGTTACTGACTGGATCGGGTGGCAGGTGCTGGTCTCCTGCGTGAGCTCGAGGTGCTGGGCCGCATGAGCTCGACCACCATGAGTGCGACAACGGCGGAGGGCAGCACGGGGGGCCGCGTCCGGCGCGACGTGCCCTTCGAGATCCTCGTCGAGGACGAGGCCGCCGGCGACGCGACGCCTGAGCAGGTGGCCGTTCTGGAAGCTGATCGTCCCCGGTGGCTCGACACGGTTCTCGACCGGTTGGCCGAGACCGATGAGGCGCTCAAGTCGGTGCGCGCGCTGACCGGGCCGGAGCGTGCCCAGGTCGTGGCCGACTTCGAGGCGGAGCGAGCGATGCTCGCCGCTGTGGCCCGGCGGCTCGGCCACGGCGTTGACGACGGCGAGGCCCGAGGGGTCCCCGGCAGCAGCCGGGGCGAGCTCGCGGCCGACGGCGTCGTCCGGCTGCAGCTCTCCTGGTCGCCCGGCCTCGTGGTCGCGTGGGCAGGCGGGCCCGGCGCCACCGCTGCCACCGCCGGCGAGCTCGCCGAACTGCTCGAGGCCGCAGGTGCCAGCGCCGACTGGGTGCCGCACTCGGCCGCCCGCATCCCCGGCAACGGCCGTGCTGAGGCCGTGGCCGCACCGGTGGGTGACGTCCTCGGTTGGCTCGTCGCGCTGGCGGCGGGCGAGCCGGACGACTCCGTCGGCGCCAGCGCCCGTTGGCTCAGCGAGGTCGCGGTCTGGGCGGTGCGCTTGACGGCCCAAGGGGCGATGGTCCCGTTGCTCAAGCAGCGCAAGCGCCGGCGCAAGCAACCCGAAGGTGGCTCCTCGGGTTCTGAGACCTTCTCGGTCCGCTGGACGCCCGCGCTGGTCGACGGCGATCAGCTTGCCGCATTCGCGGAGGCGATGCCCGCGTCGGTCCAGGCGGTGGATACGGCGGGCGATGGCCGGGCCGTGACCCGATCCGCCCTCACCGGCATGGTCGATGCGATCTGCCGCCAGGCGGCGCGCACCATCGAGGTGCCCGCGCCTCCGCCGAACCCGAAGCTCCCAGCCGACATCGCCGAGTCGTTCCTCGGCCGCCTCGACGGGAGCCAGTTCCAGGCGCCGGGCGCGGCGGGAGGCGAGCTGGTCAACCGCATCGAGCGCTGGGCCAAGTCGGCGATCAACCCGTTGCGCCACCCCCTGGTCGTGCAACTCGATCCGCCCGACGAAGACGGCGCGTGGCACCTGTCGGTGCTCGCGGCGGGTGAGAGCCACAAGCTCGTGTCCTTCGACCTTGCGGCTGTCAACGCCGGCTCGAAGCGCCGTGAGCTCGAAGACGAGTTGGCGCGGCTCGAGCGGCTTCTCCCCGCGCTGACCCGTCCCGGTGGCCATCGCCGCGGCGAGGTCATCTTGAGCCAGGACGAAGCGTGGGAGCTCATGGCCCACACGGGCAAAGAGCTCGAGGGCGCCGGCTTCGACGTGCGCGTGCCCGCGATCTCGCTCAAGCGTCCTTCGCCGTCGCTGCGGCTGTCCGCCGATCCCTCGACGCCGAGCACCGGCGGCGCCGCGCAGCTCACGAAGGTCGCGTGGTCGGTGCTGTTCGACGATGTCGAGCTCGACGCCGACGAGATCAGGCGGCTCGCCCAGCAAGCCCGGCCGCTCGTCCGCTCGGGTGGCCGCTGGGTCGCGCTCGACGCCGCCGACCTCAAGGCGGCAGCCGACGCCCTCGCCGAGCGGGCCGACACGACCAAGCTCTCGGGCGCCGAGATGTTGCGCTATGCCCTCGGTCTCGAAGGTTCACCCCTCGAAGGGGGCGTCACCGTCGATGCCGGCGGCTGGGCGGCCGAGCTCCTCTCGAAAGCAGAAGAGCTCAACGCCGAGCCGGCCGAGACGCCCGACGCGTTCGTGGGCGAGCTGCGCAGCTACCAGCGCGAGGCGCTGGCATGGCTCGGCTACCTCGATGCGGTGGGGCTCGGCGGCTGCCTTGCTCTCGACATGGGGCTCGGCAAGACGCCGACGATGCTGGCCCACCTGCTGGAGTGCAAGGGCAGCGGGCCGTCGCTGGTCATCGCCCCGCCCGCGGTGGTCGGCAACTGGTTCGCCGAAGCCGCCCGCTTCACGCCCGACCTTCGCGTCGTCGTCCATCACGGCGCGTCGCGCGCCACCCATGACGAGATCGCGGACGAGGTGCGCGGCAGCGACGTCATCCTCACGACCTACGGCACAGCGGTGCGCGACCTCGACGCGCTGTCCGACATCGAGTGGAGCAAGATCGTCCTCGACGAGGCCCAGGCGATCAAGAACCCGTCGAGCGACACCGCACAGCAGCTTCGCCATCTGCCCGCCCGCATGCGGATCGCCTTGACAGGCACGCCGATCGAGAACGGCCTCGGCGACCTGTGGGCCATCCTCGACTTCACGAACCCAGGGTTGGTCGGCGAGCGCTCGAAGTTCATCACCGTGCTCTCCGAAGACCGCGACATCCGCCAGGAAGCCGAAGACGCCATGCGCACGCTCAACGGCGTTCTCGTCTTCCGCCGCACCAAGGCCGAGCCCATCATCGCCGAGGAGCTTCCCGATCGCATCGACGAGCTCGACCACTGCTCGATGACACCGGAGCAGATCGGCCTGTACGAAGCGGTCCTCGATCGACTCGTCCTTCGGGTCGACGGCGAGAAGCCGGCGAAGGGGCAGGTGCTGGCGGCGATCACGGCACTCAAGCAGATCTGCAACCACCCGGCGAACTACACCGGCGACGACGAGCCGCTCGAGAGCCGCTCGGGCAAGCTCGCCCGCCTCGACGAGATCATCGAGGCCGTGTACGCGGCAGGTGAACGAGTGGTCGTCTTCACGCAGTACGCGGAATGGGGTGTGAAGCTGGCCGAGCACCTCACCGAGCGCACCAAGACGCCGGTCGCCTGCTACCACGGTGGGCTCACGCGCACGGTGCGCGATGCCATCATCAACGACTTCCAGGCGCGGGAAGGGCCGGGCGTGCTCGTGCTCTCGCTCAAGGCCGGCGGTACGGGGCTCAACCTCACGGCGGCCAACCACGTCGTCCTCTATGACCGGTGGTGGAACCCGGCGGTGGAAGACCAAGCGCGCGACCGCGCTTGGCGCCTCGGGCAGACGCGCACGGTCATCTACCACCAGCTCGTGTGCCCGGGCACGATCGACGAGCGGGTCGAGGAGGTCGTCGCGGGTAAGCGCCGCGTCGCCGACCTCGTTCTGCCGAAGTCGAGCTCGCTCGACGATCTCGACGCGACGCAACTTCGCGCCGCGCTCGGGCTTCGCAGCGATCAGCTTCTGACCGACAACACGGCCGACCTGGCGGCGGCCGAACAGGAGAGTGCTGCCTGATGGCGAAGAACCGGCGCCGGAAGAAGAGCGACGACAAGTCCGACAAGTCCACCAACTTCTGGGCAGCCAACGTGTCCGACGACGAGCTCGTCGGCCTCGCCGGGAGTGTGCGCCCTTCTGACAAGCCGACGGCGCTCGTGCGCTCGCTCGGCCAACCCCCGCTGCCGGGGCAGAACCGCGCCGCGGGCGCCTACTTCGACGCCGTCTACCTCAAAGCGGCGCACTTCGCGACGGCGCTCGCCACGGCGAACGACCTCATCGAGTCCGAAGATCCCGAGGAACCGCTCCCAGGAGCTTGAGCGTGTGCTTGCGTGCCCCTTCTGTGGCGCAGAACAACCGGCGAAGACCTGGCTGTGGCATGCGGACCAGGCGTGGACCTACGAGCGGCGCCTGAGCGGTCGCTCGCCTTGCTGCGGCCGCCGCTACCACGCCGAGCTCCGCGGTCAGACCGTCTTGCTCGGCACGCTGGTGGGCCTGCCCGGGCCGACGTTCGTCGGCGCCAGCGAGGAGGAGGTGCGCGGCCTGGGCGTCCGGTACCTCGACCGAGCGATCCAGCTCACGATCGGGAACGAGCATCGCGTCGTGATCGAGCGGCAATGACAGACTCCGTGTTGTGCCCCGGCTGCTGATCGTTCACCACACGCCATCGCCCGCGGTGCACTCCCTGTTCGACGCCGTCCTGGCGGGTGCGACCGATCCGACGATCGAGGGGGTGGAGGTCGTGCACCGGGCGGCTCTTTCGGCGACCGCGGTCGATGCGCTCGAAGCCGACGGTTACCTGTTGGGCGCGCCCGCGAACCTCGGCTACATGGCGGGCGCGCTCAAGCACTTCTTCGATCTCGTCTACTACCCGTGCCTCGAAGAGACGAGGCACCGGCCCTATGGCGTCTTCCTGCATGGCAACGACGATGTCGGCGGCGCGCTCGTGGCCATCGAGAAGATCGCCACGGGCCTGGCGTGGCGCCGCGTCGCGGAACCGCTCAAGGTCGTCGGCCGCCCGACCCCGGCCGACCTGGAACGAGCGTGGGAGCTCGGCGCGACGGTTGCCGCCGGTCTCACCTTGGCGGGCTAACCGCTAGCTAGACCTGCGGTGCACGTCACGCGGGCGGGGCGAGCATGGCGTCGAGCGCGCTCACCACGCCGACGATCACCTCTTGGGGACCCGGCCCGCTGCCGCCCTCGGGTGACGTCCCCGACGACACGCCGCTGCGCGTCATCGACATGAGCAGCGCGAGCGTGATCGTCTGTGCTCCCGTCGCGATGACGTCCGGGTCGATGTCGCGCCGCACCTCGCCCGTCGCCTGACCTTCCGCTATGCGCTCGGCAAGCCCGCCGCGGGTGGTGTCGAGCGACGAGAGGCCACCGAGCTGTGCCATACCTTCGGGTTCCTGGCCCGACAGCACGCGCTTGGCGAGTGGATGGTCGTCGAGCGCGGCGACGAGGTGCACGAGGAACGACGGCAGGAGCTGGCGGATCGGTGTTTCGTCCGTGCGATCGCGTGCGTAGCGGATCAGTGCCCCGGCGTCGTGGTTCACCGCATGGCGGAAGAGCGCTTCCTTGTTGGAGAAGTACGCGTAGGAAGCAGCTTGCGTGAGGCCGGCGGCGCGAGTGATCTCAGAGACCGAGGTGCCGCGGTAGCCGTGGCGACCGAACTGTTGGATGGCGATCTCGATGAGCTGCAGGCGGGTGCGCTCACCTTTGCTGAGTGAGTGCTTGTCGCCGACCTCGTCGGCGTCGTTTCTCGGGCCGTTGCCGGGGTTGGAGTTGTCTGTCATCGCTTGCTCGGTCGCCGTTCGGTCAATCGTAGGGTCCGAGTCCGGTCCAGGTGCCAGCCGGAGCAGTTCGGGCGGTGAGAAGGATCGGCGGCGAATCATCTCCGGCGTAGCAGGACGGTCCACTCAGCCCTGCCGTAGGGGATGATCGTGATTCTTCTTGTGTTTCCTGTTGCTCTGGGTGAGCCGGCCCGGTGGGATCGTACATGTGTTTGTTGAGTTGGAGGCGTTGGAATGGGGCGCCAAGATCGCCGGGCTGCACGCCGGGGCCGGGTCTGATGATGACTTGTGTGCGGCGGCGGTGGCGATCGAGGCGGTGCGGGGCTTGTTGGATGCGGGCCAGGCGAAGGTGTTGGCCGAGTTGCACGGCCCGGGGGGTGTGCGATCGCGAGTTCGGGTTGGTGACGTCGTCGTGGTTGGCGCGGGAGGCGAGCCTGCCCGGCCAGGTGGCTCGGGTCCAGGTGCGGGTGGCCCGCAAGCGAGCGCTCCCCATCGCCGGCGGGCTCCCTGGCGGTCGCGCCACCGGAAGGCGCTTGCCACATCCACATCAAACTGTCGATCCGTTGGCCGCAAGCGCCTACGAGCCATGGCGTTGGCGGAGCTGGTCCGCGACGGCGGCGCCCGCGACATCCACACCACCACGCCGGCCCGACCCGAGATCACCCTCGTGTTCCACGCCGGCCAACCACTCCCACAAGACGACACCGACAACCCCACCAACCCCGACCGCGACCAACCCGACCGCGGAGAACCCGACGGCGACGCGCCAGAGGCCAGCGAGCCGGTCGATGACACGGCCGAGCAGCCGATGGCGCCGCCGCGACCGAGGAGGTCGACCGATGCCGGCCCGATGTCGTCCTGATGGACCTTCGCATGCCGGCATCGATGGCATCGAGGCCATACAGAGGATCGCCCCCGGCCATCCGGAGACCCGGGTGCTCGTCATCGGGACCTCCACTGACGACGAGTCGATCGACGCCGCCTTCGGGCTGCGGCGAAGGGCTACCTCACGAAGCGAAGGACGCGAACGCCGGACACCATCGCACGCGCGGTGCGAGCGGTCCATGCCAGAGGAGCGCTCCTCGACCCCATCGTCGGCGGTTGTGTCGTCGAACGCCTTGACCCTCACCCTGCCATCAATCGCTTCGCCGCGGAGGGTGGTGACTCGATTGCAGCGACGGCGCGTGCCGCGTCACCGACGTCGAGGACTCGTCGGTGCGTTGACCTCGCTCACGCCTCGATGTGTACGGTTCCCTCGTTGCCGTCGACGGTGATGCGGATTCCGTTCTCGATGGTCGCCGTCGCGTGGTTCGTGCCGACGACACAGGGGATCCCGTACTCGCGAGCCGCGATGGCGACGTGGCTGAGCGCGTCGCCCGCGTCGGTGACGACCGCGGCGGCCACGCCGAACAGCGGCGTCCACGGGGGCGACGTCGTGATGGTCACGAGGATGTCGCCGGGCTGAAGTCGATCGGCTTCGCTCAGATCGAGGACGACCCTCGCGGGTCCCTGGGCGACGCCCGCGGCTCCGGGCAACCCTCGTAGCGTTCCCGCGGTTGTGTAGGCCGAGTCGGCCGACGGGCTCGCCGTGCCGATGATCGTGGGTGGCGTCACCGCGAGCCACAGTCGGTGCGCGTCGCGGCGTGAAGCGATGCCCGTTGCGATATCGGCGGGTGGGGAGTCGTACTCGGCGGGTGTCAGGTAGAACGCGTCGCCAGCATCGTCGAGGACGTGGCGCCGGGCGAGGTCGCGGCCTCGCCGCAGCACCACCTGTCGCATCGCTCCGGTTGCGACGAGTTGCCACCGAGCCCGCGCCTCGCGGACGGGGACGAATGTGCTGAGGTGCGCGAGCCGTCGTTCGAAGGTGGTGCGCTCGTCGTCGCCGAGCTTAGCGGTGATCACACGCACGAGCTGGCGGCGGCGCGCGGTTGCGCTTCGCTCGACGTCTGCCACATCCCGGGCCGAACGCTGTCGAATCAGCCGAAGCGGCGCGTCGAGCAACTCGGGCTGCTCGACCGCCGTCGGATGGTCGATCGACCACGACATGGCGCGCGATCCATAGGTGTCGAGGAACGCGCGGCGTGTCGACGCCGTTCCGGTGGCCTCCGGGTCAAGCTGCGCGAGCTGCCACGCGGATCGATCGGCGGCCATGGTCTCGTTGTCCGAGCCTTGGGCCAACTCGTAGGTGACGATGGTGGCGCGTTCGCCGAACAGCGGCTCGATCAGCGCCGCCATGGCCCGTTCATCGCGTCGAGCGATCGCACCAGCGATCGCAGTGTGCGACCACGCGTACTCACGCCAGCGGGCGAGCGTCGCAAAAGCGGTGTCGGTCGGCGCGTCACGGAGTCGGGCACAGGCATCCTGCGCGCGGGGGAGGCACTGTTGCTCCCATACCTCACGTGTTCCGCCATGCTGCTCGACGAGCTTCGCCAGGCCGTCCGCGAGCGCTTGCTGTTCGTCCTCCGGGAGATCGAGGCCGAGAACGTAGTCGTACCCGTTGGCCCGCGGCGGCTGGCGGGACATGGTCGACGGCCGCGAGAGCCCACACTCGTCCCACGCCCGCTCGGACCCAGCATGACCAGCGTGCCGCACCGCCTCGGCGAGCGGCGGCCTCGCTGTCGGCGCGTGCTCGCGGTCGAGCACCCACGGCAGGCCGGCGTCGGCCGGATCGGCGAACTCGACCGGGAACGGCGAACCGTCCAAGCACTCGTAGTCGACGTGCATCCGGCTGTTCTATCGCGGGCCGGATTCCAGAACACGAACCTGACCCCAGCCCTGGTGGCAGCCGCCCGTCTCGATCGCCGACGACTTCGGTCTTGGGCTGTGACCGCGGGACGCTTCACGTCCGCGGGGCCTACGCTGCTCGCATGAGTGGGCTGGGCGAGGCGTTGGAAGCTATCCAGGAAGCCCCACGGTTGCGTTCGCTACATGGCCTCGTTGAGCAGGTCGTCGACAAGACGAAGACGCGTCAGGCGCTGAGTGAGGTATTCCCGACGATGTTCGGCGATCAGGGTGCGCAACCTCCGATGGACCTCGCCGGCTTCCGGCCGCAAGAAGGAACTACGGAGATCTGGTCCGTACCGCCGGACCGGTGGCGCACTGAGAGCTCTGACGGGCACATCACCGTTATCAACGGCTCGATGAATGGCAACAGGTCGCTGGCTTTGCCATGGAAACGACCGCAGCCTCGCACTGGGGACCGTTCGAGACGCTCGTCAGCCCGACGGCGCTTGCAGCGACACACCGATTGGTCCTCGTCGCGGAAGAACGAGTCGCCGAACGAGAGACGGGGCGGCTGCGAGGCTCGGCGAATCATGACGTGATCATCGACGACAAGCCTTGGTCGACGATCCGCTTTCTCGAGTTCGACCTAGACATCGAGATGGGTGACGACACGTTCCAGTACAGCGCTCCGCCGGGTGTCGTGGTTCAGACTCCTTCGTTCTCTTCAGGTCCAGGAGTCGAGGTCGGTTCGCCAATGGTCTTGAGCGCTGACAGCTCAGCGGAGATGGATATGGCGTTCCCTCCATCTGGAGCGTTCGCTCTGTCCGAGAGCTGCCGTGTCCGCGTCACCAACGGCGTCGGAATTGGTGGGCTTTCACGCGCCGATTGGTCCCGAACCGGAGGACGCTGATCACGCTCGCATAGATGTCGGACTTGCCTTTGAGCGGATGTTCGAGGTCTCCGCCGACGCGAGGTGTTGTTCGTACAAGGCGGTGCCGGACTGGGTCGACCACTTGCAGAGGCGCAGGGCCGCGTCCTTGGGGTGATGTCGGAACCCAAGGTCATCGTGGAGGCCATTCGGTTCGTTCGACCTGATGAAGCGGTCGTCGCGTTCAGGCTTGGTCATCCGCTGGGCATGTTCGGGTTGCACGAGGGGCGGGCCGTTCGCGTAGCGGAGCATGGCGAGTGTCGCGAGGGACGTTCTGCTCCCTGCTGGCTCGCTGCGGAGCGAAATGCCCGAACGCGTGAGCGTTCATCCGACCGGATCCGGTTGGGGCTATGCCGCCATCCTCGCAGTCGGATGTCTACTCACCGTCGTGGGCTGCGGCGGCGGCCCGGACGTGTCCACATCGAGCCGTCCGAGTACGGGGTCGTCGTTCAGCACAACGTTGGACAGCGGCGCAACGTCGGGCCGATCGACCATGCCTGCGAAGGAGTCGACGATGCTGGCCCGTGACATCGGCTTCGCAGTCTTCGGAGACCGCTCTCGACCCGACGTCGTGATCAACGTCGAACCAGCACGCGCCGGCTATCGCTACACGATCTGTCTCGATCCCCAAGGGCCATCGGCGTACGCGTGCCCGTCAAGTGTCGTCCGCGGGGACGATGACGCGATGCCGCCCGTTGTTGACGATTTCCCGTTCGGCGCCGGCCGCGTGTACACCGGACTCGTCACACGCCGGACGGTTGCCGCTGAGGTTCGAGACTCGAATGGCGCCGTCACCAACTGCCAGGTGCTGGACGTGAGCAACAACGAACCCGATCCCGCCACCTTCCCGTTCAAAGCGGTCGGGTGTATCGGCGTGTCGCCGGGATCGCTGACTGTCGTCGACGATGCCGGTCGACGTTCGCCCGTCGATTGCTTTGTCGTGGACGGGCCGAGTTTTCCCCGTCTCGGCGGCTGCGCACCGACGTGACGCCCTGACGACCCGTCAGAATTGGGGACAGCTTCCAAACCAAAAGACCGTTCGATAGCCGGCCGCGTTTCTGCAGGTCAGCCCGTTGA
Source organism: Actinomycetota bacterium (assembly GCA_016185305.1). Lineage (GTDB taxonomy): Bacteria > Actinomycetota > Acidimicrobiia > Acidimicrobiales > Acidimicrobilacustridaceae > JACPNV01. Next base: position 18,132 of record JACPNV010000068.1, read on the forward strand.
GCGCTTCCTCCGTTGTGCTCATAGACGATCTGCCATAGGCTGACGATGTGCTCTCGACGTCAGCTGACCTGTTGCGTGTTGCTCGTCAAGGAGCTCGCCTGTCCCAGACCGACCTTGCTCGCCGGGCCGGCATCGCGCAGTCGGTCATCAGCGCGTACGAGTCGGGGCGTCGGGAGCCGAGCCTGCCCACCTTGAGCCGGCTGGTCGAAGCCACCGGCCACGAGCTCGCGATCGATGTCGTCGTTGCTCCCGACCGCGTGCTCGGGCTCCCCGACACGCCGCTCGGTAGACGACTTCGCCAACGAAGGAAGGCGATCATCCGGGCCGCCGAGGGCCGTCGAGCGCACAACGTGCGGGTTTTTGGGAGTGTCGCTCGAGGTGAGGACGTCGGGTCCAGCGACGTCGACCTGCTCGTCGACCTCGACGCGGGCGTCGGATTGCTCGACCTCATCGGGCTCGAGCGAGAGCTCGCCGAGCTGCTGGGTGTCGATGTGGATGTCGTGCCCGCCGACTCGTTGAAGCCTCGCATGCGCGATCGGGTCGAGCGTGAGGCGGTTCCGCTGTGAGCCGGCGGGACGACGAACGGCTCGCCGACGTCATCGCGGCTGCCGAAGCGATCGCATCGCACCTCGACCGTGGCGGTCTCGACGACGGCCTCGTATTCGACGCGGTGCGCGTACGGCTCATCGAGATCGGCGAGGCCGTCAAGGACATCGACCCCGGGGTGTTCGCCGACGAATCCGAGATCCCGTGGCACGACGTCGCAGGGATGCGGGACCACCTCGCCCATCGCTACTTCGATACCGTGCACTCGATCGTGCAGGCCACCGTCGACCACGGTCTGCCGCCGTTGCTCGCCGCCGCACGACGGCTACTCGACCGGATGGAACAAGCGAGCTGCCCGGACAGATGAATCCGCACCTGTAGTCATCCGTTGTGGAATCCACATCGAAGTGGAGCTGGGGGGAATCGAACCCTCCAGTGCTACTCAGAATGGGTCACATAAGACCAGTTCAACGGTAGTACAACAACATGGAGCTACAGGGCGAGGACACAAGGAGGACACAAAATACGCGCGCCGTGCAGGGCGACTCCGGTCGCGAGCGCTCGGTTCATGGCGCAGACTGGCGGGCGATGACGATGCGGTCGAGGGGCAGCGCACGCGGCGTTGGACGCGGCTACGCGAGTGCGGGAGGTCGACTCGCTTCGCACGCTGCGGATCGCGTCGCGCGAGGCGGTGGCGGTGCGATGAGCGTTGCCGACAAAGTGGATCGCTGCCTCGAGCGACTGGCTCATGAAGGGCTGCTCCCGCCCGAGGATCAATGGCAAGGGTGCAATGAGAGCGACCTCTTCTCCGTCCGCGCCGCGAACCATGGTCACGTCCCCGACGCGTACAGCCGGTTCCTCGCACGTATCGGTCGTTGTGATGAGCCGCGCCTGTTCCTCGGTAGCGATGTCTTCCGGCCGTACCCGACGGACCTGCGAACGTGGACTGACGAGCTCCTCGCCGAGAACGGTCTTGACTCGTTGCCGCCGTATGCGGTGCCGATCCTCTTGCACCAGGGGTACATCGCGTTCTGGACCCTCGGCATGGAAGCTGACCAACCAGTGTGGTGCTTCTCGGAAGGTCGCACGGCCGAGCCGGAGCCGGCCTATGGCAGCTTCACCGAGAGGTTGCTCGAGCTCGGTGCTGAATGGTCGCGTCCTGTTGAGGGACAGACATGATCGGGTCGTCCGATCAGGCCCGAGCGGACAGGATGGGTCGCGGATCGTCTACGCCGGGGACTGGATTGCCTCACGAGCTACACCTCGAAGCTCGTCGTCCTTCGTCGGCGACCGGAGAACGCGGCGGTCCGACGTAGCCCAATGAGAAAGCTGGTCGTGTACTAGCTCGACTTGATCCCTGGCCGACAGCGCTCGCACGATCCGTGACCAGTCACGCCGTGGCTTGCGCGGCGAGAAGTCGAGAATCTCCGAGACGAGGACGTCGACTGCCTGCCCGGACGGATGGCCGACCTCCAGGACGGCGGTCGCGACCTCGGCTCCAACGGGTGGAGGGTACCGATCGAGCAGACTCTCGAGCAGCGGCCCGAGGCTCTGTGCCCGTTCTCCGTATTCGCCGATGCGTGTGGCGAGGATGTGGCCGCGTTCCGTGACCGCGTCTCGGACTGCCTCGGTGTCGGGGCTCGCATCGGTGGCGTCGGCCAGATACAGATCGATCTCGAACTGCCGGCATGCTCGGTTGATTGTCGGAAGGGCTTCGAGAGATCGGTCGCCGATGGAGGCCAGCGCACCGAGAGCTGCGGTGCGAGCGAGTCCGACCTCAACAGCCGCAACCAACTCCTCGTAGACCCCGTCTTCTGACGTTCCGAAGCGCCCGAAGGCCTCGGCAACCAGTCCAGCGAGCCGGCCGCCGGGGTAGCCAGATGCACCCGCGGGGTAGTCCTCACGTCCAGCGACAGCGGCCGCCATCCGCTTGACCAAGTCGGGGATCACGTTGGAACCATTCGGGCCCAGTCGCCGAACCACTTCTTCCGCTGCGAATGGCAGCCGTTCGTGCACGACGGCATCGGAATCGCAGAGCTTGAGCAACTCGACCCATTGTTCGATGTGGAGAGCCGCTGGATCGATCGCGAGGCCTGCGATCAATCGCACTGATCGACTCTCGTCGGTTGTGAAAGCGTTCAGGAGCGCTTGATGCACTTGAGGGTCGGACGTGTCGATCTGGACCAGCGCGCACGACGCCTC
>JACPNV010000028.1 GCA_016185305.1 Actinomycetota bacterium
AAGGGGGCCTCACGGCCCCCTTCTCCGCGATCGAACCAGCCACCCGCCCCGCTCGCCACCAAACCCACCGAATCGGAACCTCCGGTTCCGATTCGGCGCTAACGCTAGCGGACCTCGCCCTTGTGCTCGACGGATTGTGGAACATCAACGGCGCGACCGCGTTCGTGTCACAGGCGGGGTTCGCGTCCAACAAGGCCTACTTGAACGATCCTGGTCTGAAGACGCTTGCGGTGGAGACACTGAAGGTGATGACCGAGGATCAGTGGAACAAGGGCTCGCCGGTGCTCCTCAACAGCATCAATCACGATCCGCATGAGGCGCTGAAGCGAGTGATGTGCGCGATGGGCGGGCCGAGCATCGAACAGGCGGTCAAGGACTTCCGGCAAGAGTCCTTGATCACCGACTTCCTGTCGTCGAGGGGGAAGAGCAACGGCCTCAATTGCTACGACATGCTCGACGTGATCGGAGCGAACGGCTTCAACCTCTACGAGAGGCTCGCGGGCAGCTTCCGAACGGGAGCTGGTCGTGAAGACTTCGAGTGCGTCGGCGTGAACATCCTGGCGAGCGCGAAGTTCTGGAACCCGCACATCACCGACATGGTGTGGGAGAGCTACTCGTGTCGAAAGTGAAGTCGGTCGTCTTCTCGCGCCCGTGGGTGCTCGCCACCGTGATCTTCGTCGTGTTGTTGCTTCGCGGGATCATCGATCCTGTCGGCAGCCAGGTTGACCGGTTCGCGCAGTTCGTGTGGCTCGGCGTCGGCTTCGCCGTCTGCATGGTCGGCGTCGGTGCGTTGAGTCGCTGGCTCGAACGCCGTGATGGTGTCGTGTTCGGGGCCATCGACTGGATCGTCGTGGTGATGGTCGCGTTGTTGGCAGGTCTACTTCTCGGCTACCTCGCGGTCGTCGAGAACCTCATCTTCTGCGTCGACCCATCGGGCCGTGTCACCGACTGCAACTCATCGATGACGGAACGACTGACGCTGATCATCCTGGCCGGGCTGGGATGGGCGATCGGTGCCTGGATCGCGCTTCACGGTCGGGGGCCTGTCGTCAGATCGAAGGCTGCACGAGCCGATCCCGGTGGTGTCGGTTCAACCGCCTGAGAAAGCGACACGTCGGTCGAGCCCGTCAGCTGGCGTTGGCCCAGCGCGGGCTTCGTGCTTGAGCAGCAGCGCTTCGATGACTTCCTTGACCGTGGCTTGCTCGGCGGAGGTCGTCCCGGCCGGCGTGGAACTTCGGTGACGGCCCTCGCGGGGTGACGCTACTCGCGGCGGTGGATCGTCGCGACTCGGTAGTAGCGGTGCTCGACGCGCCCGTGGCCCTTGTCGTGAGTCTCGTAGGCGACTGAGCTGTCGGCGAGGAGTCTTTCGGCGGCCTCCGCGAGGGTTGGCTGATTGCCGTTCAACCCGAACACGTAGTGGGCTCCCTTGTCCTCGGTGAGGAAGCGGGCATGGCCGCGCTGAGCGTGCAGCGGTTCGGCGGTCACCACGACGCCCGCGAGGTCGAGGCTCTCCAGCAGTGGGCGGAACCCGGTGATCTCGTTGGTCTTCTCATCGACGTCTCGCTGGGCGATCATCGCGCCCTCTGCGTGGGTCATCGCGGACAGGAGGTGCACCGCTGGGCCGGCGTCGACCCTCGCGCCGCGCAGGGTCTTGCCGTCGACCGCGACCGCGTCCAGCAGCGCCGGTTCGCCCTCTGGGTTCCCGTCGCTGGTGTCTGTCTCATCGCGCTCGACCATCGCTGCGAGCCCCACCAGCGGCGCCTGCTCTGTCGCGAGGCGGCCGGCGGTGACCTGATCGGCGATCCAGGCGTTGATGACCGCGTCGACCGCGTCAGCGTCGACCGCCTTGAGCGTCCGGCGGATCGTGGACTCCTCAGGGGCGACATAGACCTTGCGCGACGGCGAGATGCGACAGCCGAGACGACCAAGCGCCTCGGGAGGCAGCTCTGCTGCGACTTCCCCGATCGCGACGAGGCTCGTCGCGCCGCGAAGCGCCGCGAGCGTCGCGATAGCAAGGATCACCGCGAGGCTGTGGCGGACACCTCTGCGCTTGCGCGGATCAGGGATCGCCTCGAGCCTCGCCAACAGCCCGCTCGGCGAGTCGAGATCCAAGCGGTTCAGATCGAGCGCGCTCATCGTCCTCCTCGTAGAGAGCACCGGATGGTCGAACGGCGCAGCGAGCAGCCTGAGCGCGTCACGGCGAAGCGGGCGCACGCAATCGGCCTTTGGCCCGCCGTGATGCACGAAACGCCCAGCCTTGCGGCCATAGCCACTCGTCTCGCCGAGCATCGTGAAGTTCGACGCCGCGTAGCAGGTGCCGAGATGGCGGGCAGGGTCAGTGAAAGTCTCAACCGCGACGACCGGGTGCCTCCAGCGGGCCTCGAAGTCTGAGCAGGCATTTGGTGAGCTTCGCGGCGGCCGCGTAAGAGATCGGGCGCTCGCCGGTCTTGTCTTCTGATCGGTCAGGACCCCGCCGGACCGGCGCGAGAGCCAAAGGAACGTTGCGCGAAGGCAACGAGACGAGTGAGCTGTTCATCGATGACACAAGGAGGCCCCCGTGATCGCGCCGCATACGAACGCGACAGCGAACTGGTGCCGGCCGCCCGCGCCGGGGACGACAACGCCTTCGCCGCATTGTTCGACGAGTGGTTCGACCCGGTGTTCGACGCCGCGCGCCGGATCGTCGACGACAACGGCGTTGCCGCCGAGGTCGCGCAGGACACCTTCCTGTCCGTGTGGCAGCACCTCGGTGATCTGCGCGAGCCATCGACGTTTGGCGCCTTCGCGCTGCGCACCGCCCGCAACCGCGCGCTCAACCGGTCGGCCAAGGAGCGGCGATCGGTCGCGGTCGACGACATCGAGCTCGTTTCGGTGATCGACGACGCGAAACGCTCCAGCGATGCGTCCGAGCCACTCAGCCGGCGCGAGGGCGACGCGCTCGTGTGGGCGGCATCGGTGGCACTCGGCGAACGCGACACCTCCATCCTCGACTTGCACCTGCGCCATGGCCTCACCGCACCAGAGCTGGCCGACGAGCTCGGTGTGACGCCGAACAACGCCCATCAACTGCTGTTCCGCATGAAGAAGAAGCTCGGCGCTGCCATCGAGGCGTGGGTGCTGTGGAAGGGCGGCTCGCCGTCGTGTGCCGACCTCTCGCTCGACCTCGACCGCGCCGGCGTGCAGCGGTTCTCGGCGGACGCGGTGCGGGTCATCAACCGCCACGTCGAGGGTTGCTCGCGGTGCGGCGATCGCAAGGCCGCTATGCTCGCGCCCGAAGCGCTCTTCGCGTCGGTACCCATCGCGATCGTGGCGCCGGCGATCCGCAACCGAGTCGCCGCCAACCTGCAAGCCCTTGGCGTCCCCTCCAGGTTCGACGGTGCTACGGGGGCCGCGGCCTCGGCGACGTCGTCCACCGAGGCCAGCTCGGAAGATGGCGCTGACGGCACCGGCCCCCCGGCCACGGCGCCGCCGGCCGCTCGCAGGACGCTGCTCGCGAGTGTGGCCGCTCTCGTCCTTCTTCTCGCGATCGGAGGCGCGATCGCCCTCTCCCGGGGCTCGTCAACCGAGCTCGTCGATACGTCAGCTCCGGCCTCGACGGCGGCCCGTGGGGGTCAGATGTCGCCGACGTCGCCCGCCGGGTCGGCTCCCGGTCCCGAAGCGAGCGTCCGGCCTGGTGACCTTGGCGCTACCGAACCCAGCGGCGACACCACGCCTGACCCCGTCGGCGATCCTCTCAACGGCTCGCCGTCGTCGACCGCGGCGAGCACCCCCGGCCAGCAGGCGACCGTCACCGTCACGATCCCCCCGACCGTCACGTTCACGATCCCGCCGCCAACGCCTTCGACCACGACGCCGACCGCACCGCCACCCGCCGCTCCTCCGAACATCGACGCCTTCACCAAGACGCTCGTCGCGCCGCCACCGCCCGAATGCGGGTCACCGCAGAACAAGTACCGGTTCGAGTGGACGACCACCGACGCAACGCACGTAACGATCACCGGTGGCGCGAACGCACCCGTGGGCGACCAGGCCGCCGACGGCAGCGTGATCGTGTGCGTCCCGCTCGGACCGGCGCAGACCTACCTGTTGACCGCGTTCGGACCCGGTGGCACCGACACCGCCGTCCTCTCCGTCCCGTAGCGCCCAGTTGTGGCTCGCACACGAGGGCTGCAGCGGTTGCTGAGCTCTGCGGGCTTCCTTGGACGGCGACCTGCTCGCGACGGTCGTTGAGCTCGCCGCTCGGACCGTCAACAAGGAACGAGCACGGGCGGGCGAGGCGAAGCAATCGAGGACAAGAACATCAAGGTCGTTCCAAGATGAACAAGGTCGAGCTTGAAGCGGCCGTCGGCCGCTGACCGGCGAGTTCGACCAACGACAGAAGGGAAACGCTGATGGCCACGTGTGAAGTGTGCGGCAACGACTACGACAAGGCGTTCGAGGTGACCGCGGCGGGATCGAGCCACACCTTCGACTGCTTCGAATGTGCGATCCATCTTATGGCATCGGTGTGTGAGCACTGCGCCTGCAAGCTCATCGGCCACGAAGTCGAGGTCGACGGTCGGTTCTACTGCTGCGCGCACTGCGCACGGGCGGCCGAACCCACGACGCTCCGGTCGACCGGGTCGGTGTCGTGCCCGCCAGTTGAGTTGGAACCAGAGCCGCGCGCGCTGATCACCAACGACGACGGAATTCGGCAGCGACGGCTGGAAGGCGTGGCGACGCTAAGGGGCGGCCTCGTCGCTCACGCGTGCATGACCACGGGCGATTCCTCTCATCAGGCACAGCACGGAAGGCATCGACGTCCGATGCGTGAGCCTGGAAGCCTCGGCCGCGTTCATCGTGGGGGCCGCCGTCCACGGCTCCTTCGGTAGGCGCTTGCGGTCGACATATCGACAAGCCGCTGTGGATGAGGCAAGCGCCGGCCAGCGGCGCGACCGCCAGGGAGCCCGCCAGCGATGGGGAGCGCTCGGAGCGCCAGCGGAGCGTGCGTGCGTGCGTGCGTGCGTGCGTGCGTGGGGGCGCAGCCCCCCAGGCAACTAGCTTCGCCTCTTGATGCCGTGCTCTCGGGGCTCAACCGGGGTCTGAACTGCGCTACTCGGTGCTGAACTCCGGGACCGTCGGAGCCGCGATACCGCACGCACCTACGGCTACGGCGTATCCGCGATCGCGTTCTCGATCGACTAGCGGCTGATCCGCAGCGGATCACCGTGACCCTGGAGTACAAAGCGAACGACGATCAGGCCGAGCCGGGAACCGACGTTGCGCTCATCCGAGACGGCTACGCGACGTTCACCGCGCTGGATCCGGTCTGCGAGTCCCGTTTCGCCAATTCCCTCGGCTGACCGAGCTACCCGTTGCGTCGTCCGGCACCACAGGGCATGTACCTCTCCGCTGGGCGCCCACGCGGTCGGTGCGGCCGCCGATGGTGCTCGATGGCAAGCCAGCGATCGTGACATCCGATCGTCTCACGAGCGGGGCGCTGAATCCGACACGGGACGCTTCTATGCGGAGCTCGAGTCCTGGGTGAGAGACCGCCTTCGACGTGCGCGACGACGCCCACCGCTGCTCAGAGCAGGACTACTCGACTCCCGGACTGCATCCCTTGTGTCGGGCGTTGCCCACGAACCGAGCACATCTTCGTGGCCACCGGTTCGGCGGGTGGGGACTCTCGAACGGATCAGCTGCCGGGCTGACGCTGCCGGCCGAGCCGACAGACCCGCTGGAGGCGATCGACGATGGCGTGGCGGGCGACATCGAGGTTCCGGGTCGGGCGGACGGTCGGGTCTGTGTCGGCGATCACCTGGGTAGAGGTGCGCCAGATTTTCGGTACGAGAGGAGCCACCGTGGCAGCCACCGAGATGACGGCCGAGTCGATCTCCGCCGATGTGCACGAACCGACCGAGATGCTGACCGCCGTCCGTCCGCCGGGCGGCCAGAGGAGGCCCCCACAGGGAGGCAGAGCCCACGTGAGGGCCACGTGGCGGGAACGCAACCTCGTGGCCTGCTTTCTGGGATTCCTCCGGGCACTCGACGACGATCCGATCCTGATGTGCGGGTACCCAGTCGGCAGGCCGTGCGGGGATCCCGTTCCTGGCGCGGACTCATGATGGCACTCGCACCGGCATCTGGCCTGAGTTGCCCGAGTAGCGCTCTTCGCACCGACCTCATCGACCGTCACTTCGAGGTGCGGGATGCGATCGGGGTCTTCATCAACGCGCCCACCACCGCGGCCAGGGTTGAGGTGCAGCGCGCCGTGCATTCCTTTCTTGCCGCCGGACTGTCTCTCCTCCCTGCCGACCCCAACTTGTCTGCCGACGACGACGACCCTGACGCGCAGCTGCTCACCGCCCTCGAAGCGCTGAACAACGCCACGAGTCGACGCGACATCCACGAAACGGCAGAGGCGCTCCGACATCGCTTCCTTGGCCTGTCGCGGGTGTACCTGCCCTAGCTAGAGCAGAGGGGAGCCGCCATGACCACCGCTATTCCCGACCGACGGACCGAGGCCCCGGCTCGTCGTCAGATCTCGAACTGCTCCGACCACTATCCGAATGACCCAACGCTCAGCTGGTCCCGCGCACCGCCTCGTCGAGCTCCTCACCGATCGCGGGCAGATGATCGCTATTGCTCAGTCCCTCACTGGTGGTCTGGCGTCGTTGCGGCTCACCCAGGCCGAGGGGACCGGCGACGTGTTCGTCGCTGGGATCGTCTGCTACCAGAGCGTCGCCAAGCACCAGCTGCTCAGTGCGGGCCCGGTGATCAGCCGGCAGTGCGCCGCCGAGATGGCTGAGGGCGCCGCCGTCCGGTTCGACAGCGATGTCGCGGTGGCGTCGACGGGCGTCGCCGACCCCGACGCTCAAGAACACCAGCCCGTCGGGACGGTCCGGATCGCATGGACCATCGGCGGGCTCACCGACGCCGTATGCCTGCACCTCCCCGACGGCGATGCTGACCAGGTCCGCGAGCACGCCGCCGCCGCAGGGTTCGACCTCGCCAGCGTCGTACTCGAAGCGACATCCGAGAAGGCCGACGCATCATGACCAACGGCGTCAAGGTGGGCCTCGTGTTGGGCGGAGGGGGCGTCGTCGGCCTCGCCTACCACGCCGCCGCACTCGCCGCGATCGAGAACGACCTGGGCTGGGATCCCCGGACCGCTGAGGTCATCGTGGGCACCTCCGCCGGATCGATGGTCGGCGCGTTCCTCCGCCGCGGGTTGACCGGAACCGATCTCGCAGCCGTCACCGTCGACGCACCGGCGCCCGACGTCCCCCAAGCGCTCATCGACGCGCTCCGGGACCGAGTCCCGCTCCCTCCCATCTCGCTGCAGACCATGCTCCGGCCGAGGCCGCCGTCGCTGTCCGTGCTCAGATCTTGGATGCGCCGCCCGTGGCGGTTCGATCCGGTGTTGGCCGGCACCGCGATCCTCGCCGACGGCCAGATCAGCCTCAACGAACACATCGGCCAGCACATGCAGACACTGGACGGAGAATGGCCCTCCCAGGATCTTTGGGTGTGCGCCGTCCGCCAACGCGACCTGCGACGCGTCGTGTTCGGCCGCGACATGATGCCCACAGGACTTGGCGAGGCGGTCGCAGCATCCTGTTCGATCCCGGGCTACTTCTCGCCCACGGTCATCGATGGCGAGTCGTTCCTGGATGGCGGCGTCCGATCACCGACCAACGCCGACGTGCTCCGCCGGGCCAACATCGACGCCGCTGTGGTCATCTCCCCCATGTCCGGCCAGGACCTGCCCAGGTTCCACCCGGCGGCGTCCATTCGCCGACACGCCAAAGCACGTGTCGTTCATGAGGTTCGGGTCCTACGAGACCATGACATCCCGACGGTGCTGATCGAACCCGGTGTCGACACCGCCGCGGTGCTCGGCGACGATCTCCTCCGCGACGACCACCTGCCTGACGTCGTCACCGCAGCCCTCCTCGACACCGGTGATCAGCTCCGTTCTACAGATGCCCGACCGCTCACCGCCAGCCTTTCGAGCCGTCGACGCCGTTCCGCCGTATGACGATCAACGCGACCGCCGAGGGTTCTCCCGATGGTCAAATCGAGGTACGACTAACATCCATGGCAATGACGAGCGTCGACCCGCCGCGAGACATCTCCGTGTCAGCAGATGGGGCAGTCATGGTCAGCGGCGAGATCGATGTCGTGAACTCCCCCGGTCTGGGGACCGAACTCTCCGAGCGGGCGCGCGCCTCGGCCGGAGCCCTCGTGGTCGATCTGTCCGAGGTCACCTTCATGGACTCGTCGGGGCTGCGAGTGCTCCTCGAGGCCGATGAGGCTTGCCGAGCTCGCCAACATTCACTGGTCATCCGGAACCCGTCGCCTGCCGTCCGTCGTCTCCTTGAGATCACCGGACTAACAACCGAGCTGTCGATCGACCCGGCACCCGGATGACGCCGCCCGATCGGCGAGCCGCCAAGCGTGCAGTGGCCAGCCGTCGTGCTTTCCCGCGCTCGGCCTACACCAGACGCCGGAGGTGTCTGCGACCACGCCCGCACGCGACACAGGAACCCATGTGAACTCGTCGGTGCGGGGGCATTCGACGCGCGAGTTCCCGCCCGAAGCGGTGGCCGTGCGAGCAGCCCGAGCCTTCGTCACCGAATCGGCGCTCTGCGACGGAGTCGATGCAGAAGCGTTGGCGCTCGCGGTGTCAGAGCTCGCGACCAACGTGATCCTCCATGCGAACACTCCGTTCATCGTGACCGTCGAGCGGCTCTCCGACGGCGTCCGGGTCGGCATCACCGACGACAACCCGACGGAGCCACGGATCCGCGACATCGGTTCGGCGACGATCACCGGGCGCGGCTTGGCGATCGTACGCTCCCTGAGTCGATACCTCCACGTCGAGGCGACGGGACCAGGAAAGACGGTTTGGTTCGAGCTCGGGTGGGCGAGGCCATGAACGACGACCTCGTCGACGTGCAGCTCATCGGGCTACCGGTCGCGGTCCACCATCAGGCGTCCATGCACATGAAGGCCTTGCAGCGCGAGTTCGACCTGATCCGTCAAGGCGATCCCGAGGGCAGCAGCATCCCCCACCGGCTGCTCGCGTTGATCGGCGAGCTCAGCGACGAGTTCGGCGGGGTCGGCGAACAGCCAGTCGAGCACCTCGACGACGCCGTCGAACGGGGCGACGAGACCGTCGATCTGTCGTACCGGATCCCACCGTCGGCGGGGCCGGCATCAGAGCGTCTCGGCGAACTTCTCGATGAAGCCGACGCCTACTGCGCCGGCGGTGCCCATCTCCTCACCCTGGTCACCCCACTCGAGGCGCTTCGGTACCGCAAGTGGTTCCTTTCGCAGTTCATCCGCCAGACCGCAGGCCTTCCACCGGTTCCTTGGCCCGACTATCACGGCGACGACACGCAGCTCTTCGGCGTGTCTGGCACACCAGATGATGGCGATAGTCCCGTGAACCTGCCGGCGGGCTGGGCGATAGGTCACCGAGATGACACCGCCAGCCTGACAGTGTCCGGGCCTGTCGACATCGTGACTGCCCCCGCGCTCCGTGACGCTTTGGCGGCGCTCATCCCCGCCCAGCTCCACGTCGCAGTAGACCTCACCGGTTGCGACTTCTTGGACTCCATCGGCGTGAGCGTTCTGATGGCCGCCCACCTACGGGCCAGCCAACAGAACGTCGAACTGAGCTTCCGGCTCAGCGACCCTGCCCGCCGCGTCGTCACCATCAGCGGCCTCGCCGACCGGCTGCACATCGAGAACTGACCCCGGGCGCCCTCGCACGGACGGCCCCAACGTGTCCGGTGCAGCCCTTGTGCCGGTGAGCAAGACTGTGTCATGACCATCGGGCAGAGCGCCGACGCCCACGGCTCCGAAGCAGAGCGCGACGGGCTCCGGGCGGCGTTGGCCGCCGCCGGAACCGGCACCTGGCGCTGGAACGCCGCGACCGGACTGGTGCGCTGGGACCCCACCCTCGAAGCGTTGTGCGGCCTCGAACCCGGACAGTTCGGCGCAACGTATGAAGCGTGGCTCGCAACCTTGCATCCCGACGAGCGCGCCGGGATCCTCGCCCTCGTCCAAGAGGCGCTGGACAACCGCAGCGCCTACCGGTTCGAGCATCGGACGATCTGGCCCGATGGCACTGTCCGATGGCTCGAATGCCGTGGTGAAGTCCTCACAGATGCAGGCGGCGACGCTGTGGGGACGGTGGGCTGTGCGGTCGACATCACTGCCCGGAAGATTGCCGAGCTGGAACAGACGGCGATGCTCGAAGAAGTGCAGGGCGCCGCAGAACGACTCACCCGGCTCCAGACCATCAGCCAACAGCTCACCGCCGCGCTCAGCGTCGACGATGTCATCGCAGTCGTGATTCGGACACTCGACCCACCTGAAAGGGCGACGGCGCGGGCCCTCTGGCTTCTCGACGAAGCAACGAACCAGCTCCATCTGGCGGATCACGCGGGTATGAAACTCGAAGCCGCCGACGTGTTCCAGAGGATCGAGGTCGACGCCGACCTGCCCGGGGCCGTCGCCTTCCGAGAGCGGCGCACCGTCATCAGCCCATCCCAGGCCGACAGCGTCGAACGGTTCCCGCTCCTCGACGGCGCCCCCAGGACCAGCGATGGCTTCATCGCTGTCCCACTCGTCATCGAAACTTTTGCTCTCGGCGTCATCGCGTTCGGGTACAACGGGCCCCTCGACGAACGCGAGGTCAGCTTCCTCGAAGCGGCCGCCGGCAACATCGCCGAGACACTTCAACGGGTTCGTCTCGCCGACGCCCTCCAACGCCGCTCGGAGGAAATCGCGTTCTTCGCCGACATCGCGCGAGCGGCCATCGTCGCTACCGACCACCGGGACCTCATGCAACGGATCGCTGGCACCGTCGTACCCCAACTCGGCGACATCTGCCTCATCCACTTCGTCCCCGAACCAGGGTCAGTCCCCGAAACAGTGATCGCTCACAGCGACCTCCCCGGCGGACCTTGGCCCGACGATCTCACCAATCTGTTTGCTCTCGACCCCACTGCCCAGCACGGCATCGCCCGAGTCATGCAGACCGGCGAACCCGAGTTCATCCCGGACCTCACCCCAGACATCGTGGCGGCGGCAGCCTCCAGATCAGGCCACCACGACCCTGACATCCGGCGCGCACTCGTCGGCTTGAACCTTTCGAGCGCCATCACCGTCCCCGTGGTGTCGGAGAAACAAATCATCGGCGCGCTGCAAGTGCTTGCCCGCCAAGGCGGGCCGCGGCACAGCGAGCGCGATGTCGATCTCGTCCAGGGCGTCGCATCCGGGATCGGCGACGCGATCGCCAGCCGCTGGCTCACCGACCAACACCGCCACATCTCAACCACACTTCAACGAGCCTTCCTTCCGCCAGCCCTTCCGGCAATCCCAGGTCTTGACGTCGTCGCTGCCTACTGGCCGGCCGGAGCCGCCAGCGAGGTCGGCGGTGACTTCTACGACGTCTTCGCCATCGGCGAAGACCGCTGGGCCATCCTCATCGGCGACGCCTGCGGGACCGGACCTGACGCGGCCGCAACCGCTGCAATAGCCCGACACACGGCGCGCGCTGCTGCCCGCCACGGTCTTGGCCATCACGAGGTGCTCGAATGGGTCAACCAAGCCGTCAAGTACTCCGACCGAAACCTCTTCTGCACAGCCTGCTACGCCACCATTCACATCCGGCCCGCCGACAACTCGATCGACCTCGACATCGGCACTGCCGGGCACCCACTCCCCATCAACGTCGGCGCCGATGCTGTCTCCTCGCTCGGCGCGCCGGGAACCCTGCTCGGCGTCTTCGACGACCCGACCTTCGCCGTCAGCCGCCACCGCCTCGACGCCGGGAACGCAGTCGTCTTCTACACCGACGGCATCACCGACCTTCCCGGCCCGGCCGGCCGCACCGAACACGACCTCCAGAATCTCCTCGCCCAGCAACACGCCAGATCCGCCCACGACTACATCGCCCTGCTGAAGCGCGATCTGGACGAACGCGTCTCGAACACGTACCGAGCCGATGACGTCGCCGTTCTCGTCATCGTGAACAGGTCAACATCCGAGTAGGGTTGTGTGCGCGCGTATAGGGATCCACGGCTTCCCTGTCGAAGGGCTCGACGATGAGTTCGGACAGTTGTGCAGGCGGGACTTGAGATCCATGCCCTTCTCTTCGGTCAAGGTTGGCGAGCGCGACCCGTGGGCCCGGCGGAGAAGAGGCCCGCGAATCGCTTGGGTTGCGCGGTCTGGCCGATGATCGCGAACGCGGTGACGGTCAGTCCGCCGTTGAGTACCTTCGCCAGCAACGGCAAGAGACCGCTGCTCATCGCACCAGCTCCCGGTCCCTCGCACCGGGCCGAAGGTGCTCGTCGAGGAGCCCCAACGCGGCGTCCACCGCGGCGACACGTGCCTAGTGAGCGTTGCCATGGTCGAGGCGCCAGCGGCGACTGATGATGTGCCCCGCGACGAACGACGCGCCGAACACGAGCCCGACCGGTTGATCCTCCTGGCGCTCGGGTCCGGCGACGCCGGCCACGGCTACGGCGGCCTCGACGCAGAGAGCCGGGCCACCCCACGGCCATGGCTTCAGCACACACCGCGCTGATCACGGGGCCGTCGGGCACGCCGAGCAGGCCTCGTTTCATGTCGCTGTGGTAGGCGACCAGGTCGCCGGCAAAGATCTCGCCGGAGTCCGGAGTTTCGGCGATCCGTGCGGCCAAGAGTCCGCCGGTCAGGGACTCGCTCACCGCGAGGCGCCAGAGGCGCCCGCGTAGCCGCTCCAGCGTCGGTGCCGGATTCTGCCGCACTCCGTGTGGTCGAGCCATCGCCGCCTCCTGCGTCAAGGAGTGTAGGCAACGGCTTGGGCCAGCTCGTCCTTGGTCATCGCCGAGCGGCCGGGAATCTCGGCGGCTTGGGCTTGGCGGTACAGCTCGTCCTTGGTCAGATCGACATCGGGGCGCCGTCCCTTGTTCACCTGAGCTTCGAGCTCGTTGGGATCGAGGGTCTCGAGGCGCTCAGCGGCCTTCTCGAGCAGCTGCGGGAAGACCTCGTGTTCTTCTTCGTGGACGTGGTGGGCGATGCCGGCTTTCACCATGTCGAGCGCGGCGCCGAAGCCGGGCGCGGCATGTAGTTCGTCGAGTTGGGCAAGGCCGTCGCGGGCGAGGCCGTGTTCGGTTTCGGCCTCGGTTTCGGTCTTTTGGCCAAGCACCTCGGAGACGATCGGGTACAGGTACTGCTCCTCGATCGCCATGTGGGTAGCCAGCGCATCGGTGAGCTCGGCTACGAGCTGGTCCCGCCGCGTGCCCGGGTCAGTGTCCTGGAGTCGGTCCATCAGTTGTTCGGCCTTGCGGTGCTCCTGGATGAGGTGCTCGATCACGTCCACGGGGATACCTCCGCTTGTGGTATGGCTTGTCGGACTGGAGAACATCGCTGGTGCGGGCGGCGCAGACACCCCCCATGGCGCGTGCACAGCAAGATGGGGTTGTTCATCGAGCTGGGTCAGAGCGGCGAGCAGGCCTTCATCAGAAGCGGGTGCTCTGCTCCCGGTGAAGGCAGGCATGATGCTCTTGTACCCGGGACAGTGCCGTTCCATGCGTGTCGCCTCAATCTGTCACCGTGGTGATCAACAGCGCGACGGCGCACAGGCCCATGAGGCTGGCGGTGCCCCAGCCGAGGATGGTGGCGACCCGCCGGTTGCGATGCTCGCCCATGATCGACCGGTCTGATGCGATGAGCATCACGACAACGAGGAACGGGGCCGCGGCGATGCCGTTGATCACGGCGACGACGACGAGTAGCGACATCGGGTCGACTCCAAGCAGACTGAGCGCCGTACCGCCGACTGTGCCGAGGCCGACCAGCGCGTAGAACAGGGGGGCCTGGCGGACACGCTCAGAGAAGCCCCAGTCCTGGCCGAGCAGGCCAGCGATGCCGGTAGACGCGGACCCCGCGAGGACGGGTATGGCGAGCATGCCCGAACCGATGAATCCGAGCGCGAACAGCATCGACGCGGCGTTTCCCGCGGCCGGTTTGAGCGCAGAGGCGGCATCGGCGGCACTGTTCACGTCGGCGGCGCCCTGAGCGCCGATCGTGGCGCCAGTGGCGACGATGATCGCGAACATCACGAGGTTCGAGAACCCGATGCCGAAGAACACATCGAAGCGGGACCGTCGCTCCTTGCGCTGAGCCTTCTTGGTGGTCCGGTCCGACAGGGTCGTGGCTTCGTCACCGTTGCGGCCGTCGGCTTCGAGCTCCTCGACACGGTGCGCGGACTGCCAGAAGAACAGGTACGGCGAGATCGTGGTGCCGAGCACGGCGACGAGCAACGCGAAGTACTCGGCCGACAGCTCGATATGGGGCACGAAGGTGTAGAGGGCGACGTCGCGCCAGGACACACCGGCGAAGAAGAGGACGACGATGTAAACGAGCAGGGCCAGGCATAGGAACTTGAAGACGCGGGCGATGGTCTCGAACGAGCCGGTGATGATCAGCACGGTGACGGCGAGCCCGGCGACCCCTGCCCACAACTCGATCGGGCCGGCGCCGAGGAGGTTCATGCCGGCCCCGACGGCGAGGACATCGGCGGTGATGTTCAGTGTGTTGGCGACAAGGAGCGTGATGAGCAAGAGCCCGACGACCCGAGTGCCCCAGCGGCCGAAACGGGTGCGGGCGAGCTCGCCGAGATTCTTGCCGGTGGTCAGGGCCGTGCGGTCGCAGATCTCCTGCACGGTGGCCGAGAGGGGGAACGTGAGCAGCGCGGCCCACAGCAGCCCGTACTGGTACTGGGCGCCCGCCTGTGAGTAGGTCGCGATGCCCGAGGGGTCATCGTCGGACGCGCCCGTGACGAGCCCCGGTCCTAACGACTTGAGGTACCCCCGCCAACCTGGGTGCTCGTCATCCTGAGCATCGCCTACTTCATCAGAGTCGATCGGAGCCACACCCTCGCGATCGGGAGCGTCCAGACCCAACCAGCGGGTACCGTCGATCGTCGGCGCCCACTCAGAGGTCACGGGTGCCCCTTCGACCTCTGTCATGTGGGCCTCCCCAGGATCGCGTGCGAACTGGCTGATATCCACCTATCCGCACTCGGGGTGTGTCATGCCTCGCCGAACACTCAACAAACGCTGAGTTCTTACGGTCGCGAATGAATCAGGCCCGAACTACTTCGAAGCCGAACGTGGCCATCGAACGTCTACCGGGCCAGTTCTCCCGGGTCGGTGGCTCAGCTGTAGATGGTGCGGCGTGACGCCCAGGATCGGCCGGTCAAGAGCCCTATCAGGCCGACCACGGCGCCGACGAGCACGAACATCCATGCCATGCGGTTCGTCAGCACCACGCCCTCGACGATGGGGTTGGCAACGAACAACACGACCCCGATCGCCACGAACAGCGCACCGATGAACAACCTACTTTCGCGGTCCCAGCTGGACGCGGCGGCCATAGCCAAGACGCCGAGGATCAGCGTGCCTATGGCGAGCCACGGCCGGAACGACATGCCTGCCACATTGACCGCAGGCGAATCGAAACCCGTTCCCGTCCAGTCAAACTGGGTCAACGCGATCAGGCCGATGATCGTAGGTACGGCGGCCGCCACCAAGGCGATGAATCGGCCGATGATGTTGACGGTGTCGATCGTGTTGTCGTCCGCGACGACTGGTTGCTCGACTTGTATTCGTCTCGTCATGGAGTCACCTTTCCGCTTGCCGATCTCATCCCGCTGGGTCGGGCTATGCCGAATTGGACGTACCCATCGCGTCTCACGGCGAGAACTCACAAACGTTCTTCGCGCGTTTCACGCCGGCATCGATCTCTTCTCACACAACGCCCAACGCGGTCAAGGTGGAGTGGTGTGCGAGGAGCAGTTGCCGCTCGGTTCTCAATCCGGCCGGGAACGGGTACCTCTTGGGGAAGTCGTGGCCTACTCGCGGGTAACGAAGAGCGGAGGAAGAGACCGACTCCTTCGAGGACGCCACTCAATCGAACAAGGAGCACATTATGACCATCGGTGCCGCACTCGTCGTCATCATCGTAGGTGTCGTGATCGCCCTGCTCGCCAGCCCGACGATCGGCTGGATCGTCGCAGCCGTCGGTGTGGTTGGTCTGGTTCTTGCTGCCGTATCGACCACGCAGGGGCGCAGGTCTCTTTGACCGGACACGCCATCAGAGCAACTTCCCCTGCCCAAGAGAGTCGCGTCATGGCACGGCACATTCGATGACCGGCTGAAGCGGATCGCGCCGGTCGCGTGAAACGGGTCGGGCGACGCCGCACGAAGCGATGCCTGACGCTGTCGCATCGCGCCTTGGAACCACACGGAATCGGGACGGCGTGTCGAACCTGTACATCACCGATCAAGAGAGACGATGAACGTTCTCCGCACGCCGCAACCGCCGCACACCACTCGGTCGTCTCCGTCAACGCTGTTCGTGCTGTCGCCCGCGACCGAACTCATCGTCGCCGTCGACGGCGACGGACCAGGCCAGATCGAGTTGCACGCGGGTGGTCAGGGAGCGTGGGTCGGTCGCATGAGCGCCCGGCTCGGCTGCGACGTCGAGCTTTGCGGCCCGGCATCGATGGCGGCCAATGGCGTGTGGATCGTCGATCAGCGCCAGGATGACGGAGAGCGCGACTTGGTACAGACGGGACCTCCGATGATCGATCGACACGCGTGGGACGACCTGCACAACCTGTGTGTGGTGCGCGGCATTCGCGCCGGCACCGTGGTCATCACCGGTTCGCGGGCCGCGACCGCGCCGGTGGTTCTGTTCACCCGGCTGTGCCGGGACCTGGCCTCAAACGGCATGCACGTCGTGGCCGACCTCTCCGGCTCGCAGTTGCACGCCGCCCTCGACGGGACGGTCCAGACCCTCAAGATCAGCCACACCGAGTTGATCGAGAGCGGGCTCGCTTCGAGCGATCGCGAGTCCGATCTCGTCGCCGGGATGCGTGCGTTGTCGCGGTGCGTCGGGCAACACATCGTCGTGTCGCGGTCGGCCAATCCCGCGTTGGCGATGCTTGGCAACCACATCGGTCGCCTCGACGGTCCGACCTTCGAGCCCGTCGACGAGCACGGAGCCGGGTGCGCTCAACGCCAGCCGCCGCGGCTACGGCACTGGCCACGCCCAGGCCATCGAAGAGCTGGCCGAACACGTCTCGCTATCGTCGGTCGCCTTGGTCGACGAACTCGCCCCTTCCACAGGAGACCCCCATCTCGCGGTGATCCACGGCGCAGGAGCATGACCAGCATGAGATCTTGGTGACGAACGACGATGGCTTCCGGGCCCCCGGCATCATCCAACTCGCCTCCGCAGTGTTGCAACGTGGCCACCGGCCGGTTATCGCCGCGCCATGTAA
This sequence comes from Actinomycetota bacterium, assembly GCA_016185305.1. Taxonomy (GTDB): domain Bacteria; phylum Actinomycetota; class Acidimicrobiia; order Acidimicrobiales; family Acidimicrobilacustridaceae; genus JACPNV01. Next base: position 17,333 of record JACPNV010000028.1, read on the forward strand.
GAACATGTCGGGTATGAGCGCGGCGCTTAGCGTGGTTCGGCTCGATCAGCGGATCGACGTCGAGATCACGCAGCTGGACGGCATCCCCGGCTACGGGGTCGACGGCCCACCCGCGCTCGCGGTGCTGGCCGCGCACCTCGGGTCGTTCGGCCACCGACCCGACGCGGTCCTCTCCGGCATCAACGCCGGGTTGAACACCGGCGCCTCGGTGCTGCATTCAGGCACGGTCGGTGCCGCGCTCACCGCCGCGAGCTTCGGCTACCGGGCGCTTGCCGTCAGCATCGCCGAGGGCGACCCGTGGCAGTTCGCCACCGCCGCAGCTGCGGCCGCCGATGGCCGACTGCAACTCGAGCTGCGCGGCCGCGCGCGGACGCCGCCGCCACCGGACTCCGACACCGCCCAGGTCGCGCGCGGCTACATCACCGCGACGCTCCTGCAATCGGTCGCCGAACGCTCGAGCAAGGACCTCGAGATGTCGGCAGGGGTCGATGCAGATGTGGCGATCCGAGCCAACGAGGCGCCGACCAACGTCGGGACGGCGGCCGATCGAACAAGCATCGACATACCCCAGCTCACCGCCACCTGAACCACCGATCGACGCCACACGCGCCTTCCGCCGGACTGGGTGCCGTGGTCGGTGAGTTCGACTGCTGCGGCGGGGAGCGGGTAGGTGGTCTCCATGGCGGTGACCACGAGCCGGTCGTCGAGGCCGATCAACACGGAGAACCAGGCGGCGGGAGAGGAACAGTACGGTTCGTTTGCGGCCCGGGTGAAGCGGCTGGTAGCGGCAGTCGATCGGTTCCAGCAAACGCATCGGGCCGTCAGCATGCTCGTCGCGGTCTTCAAGAAGTTCGCCGACGACCAGGCGGGCAACCTCGCCGCGCTGGTGGCCTACTATTCGTTCTTCTCAATCTTCCCCATGCTGCTGGTGTTCGTCGCGGTCATGGGATTCGCCCTGGAGGGCTCGCCCGAGACCAAGCAACGCCTGGTCGACTCGGCGCTGACGAACTTCCCCGTCGTGGGTGACCAGCTCCGATCGAGCATCGGCACGCCGACCGGGAGTGGGCTGGCCGTCGTGATCGGGATCGTTGCCGCGTTGTGGGCCGGCATGGGCGCCATCAGTGCGATGCAGAACACGATGAACTCGATCTGGGACGTCCCGTTGCGCGACCGCCCAGCGATGGTCGCTGAACGAGTCCGATCGATGCTCATGCTGGCCCTGCTCGCCGCGACCGTCGGCGTCACGACGTTGCTCGGCGGTACGGTGGCCGTGGCGGGCTCGTGGCCGTTCATCGGCCGGGCCGTCGTGCTCCTACCGGCGCTGCTGGTCAACTTCGTGCTGTTCGCCGTGTCGTTCAAAGTGCTCACCACACGCGCTCTGTCCTGGTCGAGCCTGCTGCCGGGAGCGCTCGCGGCCAGTGTTGCGTTCACGATCCTGCAGACAGCTGGCACGGCCTACGTCACCTATGTCATCAAGGGCGCCAACAACACCTATGGCACATTCGCTGTGGTGTTGGGATTGTTGTCGTGGCTCTATCTCCAGGCCCAACTGGTCGTCCTCTGCGCAGAGCTCAACGTCGTCCGCGCGCATCATCTCTATCCACGCAGCTTGCTCGGATCACCCCTCACCGACGGCGACGCTCGTGCGCTGCGCTCCTACGCCAACGTCGAACAACGCCACCCCGCCGAAACCATCGAGGTGCACCTCGACCCTTCGCACGTCGCGCAAGGGACCGGTGCCATCTCGCTCGAGGAGGACCACATGAGCCTCAACTCCACCACACCGCCTGACCATGGCTACCCGAATCGCGCGATCGACCGCCCGGTGGCCGCGCCGACCGCGCCCCTCCGCGGAGACCCGGACACCGTCGAGGAACCCGGCACCGGCGACCTGCTCGGCCAGGTCGGGTTCGATCTCGGTGAGCTCATCACCATGCACATCGACTTGGCGAAGACGGAGATCGAGGACGAGATCGCGGACGCGGCCAAGACGGCTGGTGCGGTCGGAGCCGGTGCGTTCGCTGGGTCGATGGCCGTGCTGCTGCTGTCGTTCACGGTCGCAGCGGTGCTGATGGTGTGGCTCCCTACGTGGGCAGCGTTCCTGATCGTGACCGCCGTGTGGACCATGATCGCGTTGATGTCAATGCTGGCCGGACGGACGAAGGCCGCGTCGTTGGGCGCGGCGCCGACGACGGTCGAGACCCTGAAGGAGGACATCGAGTGGGCGCAACAACGGAAGGTCTGACAACCACGACACCGGCCCAAGAGGATCGCGATACGAAATCGCCCGACGAGATCCGGCATGGCATCGCAGCAAAACGCAAGCAACTCACCGACGACCTCACCGCGCTCGGCGAGCACGTCGCTCCCCGTCACATGGCCAAGCGGCGGCTCGAACGACTCGCGCGATTGATCGGTGGCGGAAGCGCGTCGGACCACACCGACGAACACCAACCCGACCACACGCGGGTCCCTGTTGTGGCCGCCGCCTGTTTCGCCATCGGCCTCGTTCTCGGGCTATGGGTCAGCCGGCGACGGCACCGACCGGCCCTCGTTCGCGCCACCAAGCTTGACGAGCCCCAGCGCTGAGGCCGAAACGCGACCCAGCGATCGTGCATCTATCTCACCGTCCATGTGGCGATTTGTGTTGCCGCATCACGGTTTTTAGGGCTCTCCACAACCGCCGCGCCGTCCTCCGTACGGCCCATCTGCGAGGAGCGAGAACCGTCGACCTGACGGCTCGCGCCTGGCCAGCGCCGGTGCGCTCTCCCGAGACTGTCGCCTTCGGGAGAGCGCACACGCCGAGGGCCGGCTTCGTGGAAGGCCTACTTGGATCGCTCCGCGGCGCGCTGGCGCGCCTCGTCGGTCTTCTCCTCTGCTCGCGCCGCCTCGGCCTTGGCTTCGTGCTCGGCGACTTCGCGCTCGCGCTTCGCCTTGTCCTGCTGGGCGCGACCTTCGTTCTCGAGTTCCTCCTTACCGGAGATCTCACCGACGAACTCCTTGGCCTTGCCCTTGACGTCCTCGCCGATGCCCTTCAGGCCGGACTTCACACTTGATTCACCCATGAAACGGGTCCTTCCTTCGTGACGGGATGAAGCTCTTCTACCCAGAGACGGCGCTCTCAGAATGCCGAGGTTTGCCAGCGCCGGCGCGTCGATGGGCGGGTTTTGGACGGGTTCGAAGGAGTGCCCGCACGCGCAGGTATAAGTGTTGCCGTGGAGGGTGCCAACGATGACGGGGGAGCCTGCGCACCGCGTGGTCCTTCATGGTGCGGATAGCTTCCTCGGCGCTGTCGTCGTCGCCGATGGTCACGACCAAAGAGCCGTCGAGTAGATCGCTGACCTTCGTGGGCTGCGGATCGCGACCCGCGGCGATGACCCCGACGGCGAGCTAGCGCCGCCGACGTTGCTGACGCCGCCTGCCAGATGGTTGACACCACGGGCGGCCGTGTGGCAGGCCGTCATCACCGACTGCTAGCGCAGAACGGGGGGAGGGAGTCATGTCTCCTGCCGTCGGCATGACGTTCTCCTTTGGTTGAGTCAGGTCGGGGTATCGAGGTCGGCGAGGGCCCGTCGGAGGGTGGTGGTCCAGAAGTCGAGGAAGCCGTGTTGGTCGGGGCCGATCTGGTGGAAATAGAGGTGGTCGTAGCCGGCATCGCGGAACCGGCGGACCGACTCGAGGATGGGTTCGACCTTCGGGCCGCAAGGCACGGAGCGGGTGGCGTCGCCTTCGGTGACGAGCTCGGCCGCCTGTTCGAAGTGGGTCCAGGTCGGCAGGTCCTGGGCGAGCTGGCCCGGGATACCGGTGTTCGGCCACATCTGGTGCACCGTCTTGCGGGCACTGGCTGCGTCGTCGGCCCAGCACACATTGAGCTGCGCGTAGCGGGGCCCGGTGCCACCCGCGGCGGTAAAGGTGTTGATGGCGTCGGATTCGGGGCTGTGACCCCAGTAGCCGTCGCCCACCTCGGCGGCGAGCTCGATGGCGGCGTCGCCGAATCCGGACACGACGATGGGTGGCGCGGGTTCGGGCGGGTCGAACAGCTTCGCGTTGTCGACGTCGTAGAAATCGCCATGGTGGTCGACGGCGTCGCCGGACCACAGGGCGCGGATGATGTCGATGGCTTCTCGCAGCATCGCCCGGCGGACTTCGGGGCGGGGCCAGCGGTGCCCGAGGACGTGCTCGTTGAGCGCTTCCCCGGTCCCGACGCCGAGGAAGAACCGGCCGGGCATCAGCAACGAGGTGGTGGCGGCGGCCTGGGCGATGATGGCCGGGTGGATCCGGGTAGTGGGACAGGTCACACCGACCCCGACGTCGATGCGGTCGGTGGACGCGGCTATCGCGCCGAGCACGCTCCACACGAAAGGGCTATGGCCCTGAGCGCTGATCCAGGGGTGGAAGTGGTCGGAGATCGAGACGAAGTCGAACCCGGCTGCGTCGGCGCGTTTGGCGTTGTCGACAAGGTCGCCTGGCGGGTGTTCTTCGCTCGACAGCGTGTAGCCGAAAGCGGTCATGTTTGGCTCGCTTTGGTGATGTGCATGGCCGCCACCTCCGGCGCAGGGTCCTCGGTGTGGAATGGGTCATCGACGCGTTCCGCTTCGGCTTCGATGCCGTCGATCTCGTTGCCGGTCTCGTTCTCGTCGATGGCGGAGCGCCCGACCTCTGCGGTGGTCGGGTCGGCGTCGGCAGTCTGATCGATCACGTCGACCACCGGCGCGGCCTCGGCCGGGAACGGGCCCTTGTCGTCATCGAGATCTTCGGATCGGTCTTGTTCGTCGGCCACGCTCGCCTCCGGCTTCCAGATCGTCTTCAGCACCTTTACCCCGGGGTCGTGGACTCCATGCCGACGCGGTCAGCAGGGTGAGGTCGGCGCGGCGGGCTTTGCCGTCTAGCGAGCGGCGGTAGCTCGGAGGTGGGCGAAATCGAGCGCTTGTTCACAGCTTCGGAAGGTGTTGATCGAGACCGATGAGTGGCCGCGGGTCACCGGCGGCATCGAGGCGGTCGAAGATCGTGCGGATGGTCCATCGGTCGGGACGCAGGTCAGGATCGTTGAGCTCGGTCCACTCGATCGGCACCGAGACGGGGGCGCCGGGGGCGGGGCGGGCGCCGACGGGCACGACGAGGGTCTTGTTGATGGCGTTTTGTGCGTAGTCGAGACGGGCCAGGCCCTCTCGTCGGTCTTTTCGCCACTCCCAGCTGACGAGCCCGGGGACGGTCTCGCCGATAGGCGCGAGAGGTGTTCGATCCAGGTCCGGGTGTCGTCGAAGGTGTAACCGAGACCGACGGGAATCCAGATCCGGATGCCCCGCCACCCGCTCACTTTGGGCATGCCGCGGATGGCGAGGTGATCGATGGCGGTGCGGTGCAGGCCGGCGAGCAGGATGAGGTCGTCCCAGGTGGTGAGCCGCATCTCCCGTCCCTGCAACCGCCAGGTCCCTTCGCGTTTCAGACCGGTCAGCGCTTCGAACTCGTCTCCGGTTGGCGCGCGCCAGGCCCCCGGCCCGAGCGGTCTGGTCGCAGCATGAGCCGGCGCGTCGCTGTCCCAGGTGAAGTCGAGGTCAGCCTTGACGTCGACGTTGGTGCGTCCGGTCTTGACCGAACGGGCGTGGTCCTCGGGTCCCAGCCTGCGATGGCGTCGTCGTCGTTTTTGTGCAGGAGCAACCACTGCTCCTTGCCGGCCGGCTTGCCGTCGCGGCGGATGAGCACGAACCGGCCGGCCAACTTCTCGCCGTTCAGGTCGACATGGACGACGAGCACTCCGTTCGCCTCGAGGCGCAGGTCATAGCGCAGCCGGCGGGCTCGATGGCGCTGGACGAAGAAGCGCTGCCTGCGGCCATCGGCGCGGTCGAACCGGTTGGTTCCAGGGTGCGATCGAAGTGCCGCTTCGCTCGATACGGCGCCAGGCGTTCACTTGGGGCCGGGTCGCGGCGACGGCTTGGGGTTGCGGTGGCCACGTCGTTGGTCCTACCCGACAATCACCCTGGCTTGTGATGCGTTCGCGCTGAATTGTGACCTCGGTTCGTTCACGGCCTGTCGGGCTGCGGTGACTTCGGTCGGTTGCCGGCGGGGGCAAGGTCCTCTACGGCGGGGCCTTCGAGGACGTGACCGTCGACGTCGAACCGGGAGCCGTGGCAGGGGCAATCGAACGATCGCTCGGCGGTGTTGAACATCAGGCGGCAGCCGAGGTGGCTGCAGTTGGCCGCCACGGCGTGGAGCGCTCCGTCGTCATCGCGGTAGGCGGCGACGGTCTGCCCGTCGAGGCGGCAGATCCCTCCGCCGCCGGCAGGGAGATCTGCAGCGGGCGGTGGGTGGATCGTGCGGATTCGATCGCCGACGAGCCGCTTGCCGACTTCAACGTTCTCGGCCACCAACGATGCGATCGACGCGCCCGGCGCGAGGCGGGTGGCATCGAACGTCTCGGCCCACGGGTGGGCGCGCCCCGAGAGCAGATCGTGGAGCAGCATGGCCGCCGCGGTCCCATTCGTCATGCCCCACTTGCGGAACCCGGTCGCTACGTACACCCGATCGTGATGGGCCGTAAGCCGTCCGACGTATGGGACACCGTCGACGCTCAGGTAGTCCTGCGCAGACCAGCGGTGACCGATCTCGGCGTCGCCAAGATTGGTGTGGGTCCATTCCTCGAGCGCGCGGTAGCGGTCGCGGGTGTCGTCGTCGTGGCCGACCTTGTGCCCTTCACCCCCGACGATGGTCCACCCGTCGGGTGTCGAGCGCAGGCTCCGAGTCCTTTCTCCCGCGTTGATGTACATGCCCGCCAGCCGTGGCCCCGCGATGCGGGCCGCGATCGCGTAGGACCGGTACGGGTGGGCGCGGGCGAAGAAGCCGCCCGAATCGGGAAACGGGAGGTGCGTTGCGAGCACGACGCGCTCGGCGTGCAGGTCACCGTGGGCGGTGCTCAGCACGCACCCCTCTCGGCGTTCGTCGACCCCGAGCACGCGGATATGGGAGAGCACCCGTCCACCAGCGCGGCCGATCGCGTCGGCGAGACCGAGGCAGTAGCGGCGCGGGTGGAACTGGGCTTGGTCGTCGAGCCACACCGCCGCCGTGGTCGGGAACGCCAACTCTGGCGCCGACCCGAGCCGCGTTGACAGCCCGGCCTCCTGAGCCGCGTCGTGCTCGCGTGTCACCACCTCCGTACCGCGCGCGTCCGTGGCGTACGTGCATGCCGCGGCGCGTTCGAAGCCGCAGTCGATGGCGTCGTCGACCACGAACCGCGCCACCTGATCGACCGCCGCCAGGTTGGCCGTGGCGTACACAGCGGTGCGCTCTGAACCGACCCGATCGCGGAGCTCCGAGAGGGAGGAGCCCTGGAGCGCGCTGATCTTGGCGGTCGTGTTCCCCGTGGCGCCCGCAGCCAACGACCCCGCGTCGAGCACCACCACGGACGCGCCAGACGCCGCCACGAGCCGAGCAAGTGACAACCCGCAGATTCCCGCCCCGACGATCGCGACATCGACCGGCTCGCCGAGAGCGACCGACGCGGGTACTTGATCGTCGGGCGTCGTGACGATCCAGAGCGATCTGTTCGTCTCGTGAACGCTGCCCATGCTCAACCAGCCCGCTGCGATCGGTGCCGCCCGTGGGGGAGCGCGCCGGCGTCGAGGCCGAGCGCCGTGAACTCGTCGGCGGCCTCCCACGCCAACACAAACGCATCGAGCCTGGTTGCCAGCGCTTGCCCGAATCGTAGTTGCGTGATCCTTGTCTCGTCGCTCACCGCGAGTCCCTTTCCCAATCCGGCACCGAATAGTCGCCCCTTCTCGCCACGATGTCGCTCTAGATGCATGGATCGGGTTAGATCGCAGTGCCGTGGTCGCGCATGAGTCGATCGAATCGCTCCCAGGTCAAGCGGCGCACCTTCTTGCCGCGCCGGGGTCGCCAGTCGATGGACCCTCGGCTGATCTCCAAGGTGCCAATCAGCTCGCCGTCACCGTGGACCTTGATGATCGCGTCCGCGTTGCGAACGATCGTGGTCGCCGGCAACTCCAGCTCGATGTCGTGAAGCGCCATGGTTCCCCCCCCCGGGTCGTCGCACCATCTTGGCCTCTTCGACCGGCCTGCGTGCCGAAGGTCATGCAGATCACGGCGGCACGAACCGGGCAGGAGGAAGTCGATCCGACAAGAAATGTTGGGAGCGGCTCATGGAAGAGTTCAGCCGCTTCGTGGCAGAACGATGCGTCACCGGCGCCACGTCGAACCCTCCGATCTTCGCGAAGGCCATCACCTCGTCGGACCGCTACGACGAACAGATCCGTCGTCTCGCAGCAGGCGAGCATGATCGTTTCGAGGTGTTCCTCGCGCTCGCCCTCGAAGACGTTCGACGCGCCCCTGATGTCCTGGGGGAGGTGTTCGACCAGAGCGCCGGGGCTGACGGCTTCGTCTCCTTCGAGCGCACGCCGGACTTCGGCCGACGACACCGAGGCTACCGTGCATCAAGCCCGCGATCTGTGGGCTCGCCTCGACCGGCCCAAACGTGATGCTCAAGGTTCCTGCGACGGCCGCGGGATCCCGGCCGTCGAGCAGCTCACGGCCGACGGCATCAACGTCAACATCACGTTGCTGTTCTCCCTCGATCGGTACCGGCAGGTGATCGATGCTTACTTGGCGGGCCTCCAGGCCAGAGTCAACGGCGGCGACACCATAGGGACCTTGTCGCGCCGGGCGTCGTCAACACCATGCCCACGACAACGCTCGGCGCCTTCGCCGACCACGGCGCTACGCGGTTGGCAATCGACGACGTCGCCGTCGCGGACGCTCGGACCGTGCTCGACCAGCTCTCCGCGCACGAGATCGACCTCGACGCGGTGACCGCTCAACTCGAACGGGAGGGTGTCGAGAGCTTCACCGACTCCCACGACCAGATGCTCGCGTGCATCGACGAGCGTGTCGGCGCGCTCTCCCGGGCCCGGGCGTCGTGAACATCGACGAGGAGGAACGACATGGCTGACGGTTTGATCATCGTCTGCGAGTCTGCCGGAGCCAAGCACGAATCGGAAACGACCGAGGTACATCCCGCCTCGTACTACACGGACAACGACATCGGTCTTGTGCTCCGCAAGCGGGCGACCGAGCTCGACCTGAACAGTCAAACCGTGAGCCTCGACGATGGCACAAGATTCGAGTTCGACAAGGTCGTGCTTGCCACCGGCTCGACGCCCCGTTCGCTGCCCGTGCCCGGTTTAGATCTTCCTGGGTGCGCACCTGTTGCGGACGGTCGACATTCGCTCGCGCTGCGAGAGGAACTCGTGGCCGGTACCCGCATGGTGGCCATCGGGGCGAGCTGGACCGGGACTGAGGTCTTCGCCGTGGCTCGCCAGAGAGGCGCCGAGGTCGTTCTGGTCGATCCGCTGTCTCTGCCGCTCGAACGATCGCGTCTACGCCGACGCCCATCCGGAGTTGACAGCCTTGGCTTCGATGCAACGACGGGGTCGAGGTCTCCGCCGATGTCGTGGTGCTCGGCGTCCCGGCCGTTGGTCAGCCCTCGAGCCCTTTCACGTCGTCGCGGTAGCGAGAGGCCGCGGCACGGAGCGCCGCCTCGGGGTCGACGCCGGCATGGCGAGCCAGGCTGACCACCGCGAACAGCAACTCGCCGATGGTCTTCTCGGACGGCGAGCGCCGGGCGGCGAACACGACGGGGTCCCACTTCGCCGGCGCGGGCAGGTCGACGCCGAGCTCGCCCAGCGTCGCGGCCTTCTTCTGCACCTTCAGCGCGTAGAGCAGCGCCGGCAACACGTCGGGGATGCCGTCGAACACGCTCGACCGGCCCTTCTCCGCCTTCTTGAGCTGCTCCCAGTTGGCCGCCACCTGTGCCGCCGTGCCGCCAGGCTGCAGACCGTCGGGAACCTCACCGAAGACGTGTGGATGCCGGGCGTAGAGCTTGTCATGCACGGTCCGGGCGACGTCAGCCAGCGTGAACTGCCCGGCCTCGGTGGCCAGCGTCGCGTGGAAGAGGATCTGGAACAGCAGATCACCGAGCTCCTCTTCGAGATGCTCGTAGCCCGCACCCGACTCGGGATCGACATGGTCGAGCGCATCCAGCACCTCGTAGGCCTCTTCGAGCAAATGCCGCTTCAGCGAGTCGTGGGTCTGCTCGCGATCCCACGGGCACTCGCGCCGCAAGGTGACGACCAGTTCGGCGAAGCGCTGCACCTCGACGGCGATCGGCTCGGCCAGCGTTGGCACGTACAGCGACGTGAGGTGGTCGGGTGCGACCACGCGGTCGAGGTCGTGCCAGGCGACGCGCGTGATCGTCTCGTCCGGCAAGCCGAGGTGATGCAGGACGATCACGTCATCGCGACGATCCATCACGTCGATGACGTCGATGGCGAGCTTCACGTCGGAGAGGACGCGCTTGCTGTCGCACTGCGCGACGAGGAACGGCCCGCGAGCACCGCCCGCTTCGACGTCGAACGACTGGCCGTCCACGACACGAACGCCTTCCGCGATCGGATCGATCCGCAGCCGGCTCCACGCGAGGTCGATGAACGACATGGCGGGGATGAGCTCGGTCTCGACGCGCTCATCGGCGATCAGCAGCTCGACGGTGCGTTCGGCGACGGCCGGCGCGCCTGGGACGGCGTAGAGGACCTCACCGGCCCCGCGCGCCGCGTCGACGAGGCATTCGACGATCCGCTTGTACACGGCGTCGAGCGTCGGCTCGTCGTCGTAGATGCCGTCGAAGCTGTGGGCGTCGGCGAGCAGCGCCGCCGCGGGATGGCGGCGTGTGCGCAAGAACTGCCTCTCGCGTGCCACGCTCCCGATCGCCTCACGGGTGGCGCCGTTGACGAAACCCTCGCCGGCGGGCCCCAACCCGACGACGATGACCCTCGAGCTCATCGTGTCGACCCGGTCGACTCCAGCGGCGCGAGCGTCAGGTTGGTGCTCTGCCCCCCGGGAGGCACGACCGTCCCGTTGAACGGATCCCACGTTCCGTACGCCGCATTCACATCGACCCTCGCAGTCTTGGTCGCCTCAGTCAACCACGCTTGGAGCTTGTTGCCCTGGTCCTGCACGACTGCCTGTTCGAGCGCGGGGCGCGCCTCCTCGAAGGGGACGACGCGCTTCTCACGCACCAAGACGAGGTGATAGCCGAAGTCGGTCTTCACGGGCTCGCTCAACGTGTTCGGTTCGAGCTGCCACACGGCGTCGTCGAAGGCCTGCACGTAGGAGAGCCGGGGCCGGCACCCGAGATCGCCGCCTCTGTCCTTGGTGGTCGTGTCGTCGGACGACTCTTTGGCCGTGGCGGCGAAGTCGGCTCCGCCGATCAGCTTGAGCCGCAGCTCGGTCGCCTTGATCAGCGCCTGCTGGTACTCCACGTCGGTGCCGATGATCGGCTTGCCGGTTTGCGGATCGGCCTGGCCGGCCTGCGGGTTGGGCTTGACCAGGATCTGCGACACGCACGTTTCTTCTTTGGTCTTCTCGTACAGATCGCGGATCTGGGTCTCGTTGTCGCCCCCACCACTGAGGCTCCGTTGCAGCGCCACGAGGCTGGAGAGGCCATCCAGCAGCACTTGGCGGTAGCTACCGGGGAAGCCATCGAGCACCGCCTGGCCGAGTTGCCGCGTCTCGTCGGTGATGGCGATCGTCGTCGACGTGGTCGACGTGTCCGGTGAGGCGGCCGGCGGGGAAGCAGCGTTCTGCGCCCGTTGCAGGCTCGCGCCGACGAGCCCGATGGCCTGTTGCCGATCGGCGTCGGTGACGGCCACGTTGCGCCGCTGCAACTCCTCCTCCGCCAGGCGAAAGCTCACGCGCTCGTTGAGGAGCTCGGTGGCCGCCGCCGGAACGGGCTCGGTCGTACCCGGTTGGAACACCTGGTACGGCGCCCCCCCGTTGGTCGCGGTGCGGGCTTGGAGGTAGCGCTGGTTGCTGGCGACCTGTTGCAGCTCGTCGAGGAACGTCGCTCTCGACAAGTTCCAGTCGTTGACCTTGAGCGCGGTGTCGGGCGAGAGCCCGGCCGACCCGGATCCACCGGCGCAGGCGCCGGCGACGATCGCGAGGGCGGCGAGCACCACGACGATGCCTGGTCTCGAACGAAGCTCGCCCTTCACAGGCGGCCGCTACGGGGCACTCGGACCACTCGGCACGCCCGACGGTGCGGTCGGCTCGCCGGGCGCGCCCCCGGCCCCCAGACCGGGCAGCGACGTCGACGGCTGCTGGGCACCCGCCGGCGCCACGACTTGCACCTGGTTGGCATCCCACCGGCCGAAAAGCGGGTCGACCGTGACGGCAACCGACTTCGCGGCGTCGGTGATCGCCTGCTTCGCTCGCTCTTGCTCGAGTGTGGTACGAGCGTTGCCTTCCAGGTTCTGCTGCACCTCCGAGAACGCCGGGATGCCTCGCCGCGTGACCGAGAAGAGGTAGTAGCCGTCGCGCTCGAGCCTCGTCGGGTCGCTGACGCCGTTGACGGCGAGCTGCGTCACGATGTCGGCGATGGCCGGTGGAAGCTGCTGCATCTGGCTGGCGGTGAGGCACCCGACCGCGCCCCCCTTCGCCGCCGTCTGCTGGTCGTCCGAGTCGGTCTTCGCCACGTCGGCGAACGCGGCGCCGCCATCGATCTTGACCTTGGCTGCCTGCATCTTGGCTTGGGCCGCGGCGTAGTCAGCCTCGGTGGGCTGAGCCGGCGCCGACGCGCTCTGCGCGCTGGGCGGTGCCCCCGCCGACGCGTGGATGAACGACAGGCAGGTCTGCGAGAGCTTTTCTTGGTTGGCGTCGTAGTCGGCCTGCGCTCGCTGCTGGACCTCGGCATCGGACACCAGCGCGCGGCCGAGTGCCGAGAGGGCGATCTGGCTGTCGACGTTCTCGCGCTGCAACGGGTCGAGCGAGGCGAGCTCTTGCTCGAGCTGGGCGGCGGTCACTTGTTGGCCTTGCGCGGCCAAGTCTTGTGCGGTCTTCTGGAGAAAGCGGTTGGTGTCTTCGCCGGTGACCGAGATGCCCTTCTGCGCCAGCACCTGCTTGGCGATCTGGGACTGCGCGTGGACGTTCAGGACCGTCGCGGTGTTCGCCGTGCTGAAGCTGGCCGGCATGGTCGACCCGGGACTGGACGCCGCCCCCGCCTGGTCCTGCCCGCTCAGCACACCGGATTGGGTGATCTTGGTCATCTCCGCGAGGAAGTCGTCGCGGCTGAGCGAGTAGGAGCCGACGGTGAGCGCCGGCGGGTTCACCACCGAGCACGCGCCGAGCAGTGCGGCAGAACCGGCGACCGCAACGAGGAAGACGAGGACCGAACGGAAGCGGTTCAAGGTGGCCGAGCCTAGGGAAGCGGTAAGGGTGAAACCAATCACCCTCGCCGGCCGGCAGCTACACGGAAACGGGATCGGGCACCAGGTCGCGAAGAGCACCGATCACCGTCGTCGCGGCCTCGCCGGCCGTGCGGATCGAGAGCTGGAGCTGGCCGATCTCGTCCTTGTAGAGCGAGCCCTTGTATATGCGCTGCAAACGCACCTGTTTGGAGGTGGGCAAGGTCAGCGGCGAGATGCGGGCCATGAACTTCGGGCCGCCGAAGCCGCTCGACCCGCCGCTGCCCTTCACGACGGTCACCTCCAAGACGCCGGTCCGCGCGCACTCCGCCCGTAGCTCGGCGACCGCGAGCAACGCCTCGGCGGCGGGCGGGACCGGCCCGTAGCGGTCGATCCACTCGGACCGGATGTCTGCCACCTCCTCGAGCGTGGTCACGGCGGCCAGGCGGCGGTAGGCCTCCAGCCGCGGCTCTTCGTTGCTCACGTAGTCGTTCGGGAGGTTGGCGTCGATCGGTAGCTCGATCTTGATCTCGGCCGGCTCGGTGACCGGCTCGCCCTTCAGCTCGGCTACCGCCTCGTTGACCATCTGGCAGTAGAGGTCGTAGCCCACCGCCGCGATGTGTCCCGACTGTGTGGCTCCAAGCAGGTTGCCCGCGCCGCGGATCTCGAGGTCGCGCATGGCGATCTTGAAGCCCGAGCCCAGCTCGGTCGCCTCCCCGATCGTCTTCAAACGCTCGTAGGCTTCCTCGGACAGCGACATCTCCGGCGGGAAGAACAGGTACGCATAGGCCCGCTGGCCGGCCCGCCCGACCCGCCCCCGAAGCTGGTGGAGCTGTCCCAGACCCATGAGATCGGCGCGATCGACGACGAGCGTGTTCACCGTGGGCATGTCGATGCCGGACTCGATGATCGTCGTACACACGAGCACGTCGAACTCGCCCTCCCAGAAGTCGATCACGACCTTCTCGAGGGTGCCCTCGTCCATCTGCCCGTGCGCGACCGCGACCCGCGCCTCGGGCACCAGCTCGCGAAGCTGCGCGGCCACGTACTCGATGTCTTTCACGCGGTTGTGCACGAAGAAGACCTGGCCTTCGCGCAACAGCTCGCGGCGGATCGACTCACCCACGGCGCGCTCGTCGTACTCGCCCACATAGGTGAGGATCGGCTGCCGCTCGGCCGGCGGCGTGTTGAGGATGGTCAGGTCGCGGATGCCGGTGAGGCTCATCTCGAGCGTGCGCGGGATCGGAGTCGCCGTGAGCGTCAACACGTCGACGTTGGTGCGCAACTGCTTGATCTGCTCCTTGTGGGTCACGCCGAAGCGCTGCTCCTCGTCGACGACGAGCAAGCCGAGGTCTTTGAAGGCGATGTCGTCGCTCAGCAGGCGATGGGTGCCGACGACGATGTCGACCTCCCCGCTCGTCACGCCCTCGACCACCTGTCTCGCCTGGCTGGCCGTGAGGAACCGTGACAGGACCTCGACCCGCACCGGGTAGCCGGCGAACCGCTCGCCGAAGGTCTGGAAGTGCTGCTGGGCCAGCAGCGTCGTCGGCACGAGCACGGCTGCCTGCTTGCCGTCTTGCACCGCCTTGAACATGGCGCGGATGGCGACCTCGGTCTTGCCGAAGCCGACGTCGCCGCACACCAGCCGGTCCATCGGGAAGGGCCGCTCCATGTCCGCTTTCACCTCTTCTATGGCGACGCGCTGGTCGGCGGTCTCCTCATAGGGAAACGCATCTTCGAGCTCGCGCTGCCACGGCGTGTCGTCGGGGAAGGCGTGGCCGTCGCTGTGCACCCGCTTCTGGTAGAGCACGACGAGCTCTTGGGCGATCTCGCTGACCGCCGAGCGGACCTTGGCCCGCGTCTTCTGCCAGTCTCCGCCACCGAGCTTGCTCAGCGAGGGTGTCTCGCCACCGGTGTAGTGGCGCACCGCGTCGATCTGGTCCGATGGCACGTACAGCTTGTCGTTGCCGCGGTACTCCAGCAGGAGGTAGTCGCGCTCGACACCGTTGATCGAGCGCTTCACCATCCCGCCGTAGCGAGCGACACCGTGCTGGAAGTGCACGACATGGTCGCCCGGCTTGAGATCGTCGAAGAAGCCTTGCGCGGCGCGGCGGCGCGGCCGGGCGCGGCGGTGGGGGCGGCGCCGGCCGGTGATGTCAGCCTCGGCAAGGAGCGCGAGCTTCACGGCCGGGAGCACGAAGCCTCGTTCGAGCGGGGCGACGGTGATGATGCCTCCGGGTCGGGTCAGGTCGGCGGTGCCGTTCTCGTCGACCCCGAACGTCAGGCCCTCGTCGCCGAGGATGTGGGCGAGGCGCGCCGCGCTGCCGGCCCCGTCGGCACCGACGACCACGCGGAAGCCGTCGTCCAGAAGGTCGCGCAACTGCTTCACCAGGTGGGCTCCGGCGCCGACCGCAGGCGCCCATCCCGCCGACGCGACGGTCGCGACATCGGGCCCCTCGGGTGCGATCGTGACCGACCACGCCGGCGCGGCGGTGTGCGCGAGCAGCCGATCGAACGGCAGGTGAAGTTGCGGGAACTGGTGGCCTCCGACCTCGCGAGCATCTCCTGAGACCGCACCCCACGTGCGGGCGAGGCTGGCCGCGAGGTCGGCTTCCTCGGCGAGGATGTCGGTGGCGCGGTCGCGCAGGCGCCTCGGTTCGACGAGGAGGACCTGCGCGGTGTCGGGCAGCACATCGAACAAGACGTGCTCATCGGCGGTGAGCCACGGCAGCCACGACTCCATGCCGTCGAAGGTCTGCGCCTCCCCCAGCCGCTCCCACTGCTCGCGGCCCCAGGGTTCGAGCGCGACCAACCGTTGGGCTCGCGCTCGCACCTCATCGGTGGGCAGCAGCTCGCGGCACGGGAAGATCTGCGCCTCGGCGACGTCGACCGTCGAGCGTTGCTCTGCCACCGAGAACTCGGTCAACCGGTCGATCTCGTCGCCCCAAAGATCGATGCGGACAGGCACGTCCGCCGTCGACGGGAAGACGTCGACGATCGAACCGCGGACGGCGACCTCGCCGCGATGCTCGACCTGGTACTCGCGCCGGTAGCCCAGCGACACGAGCTTCTCGACGAGGTCGGTCGGGTCGAGCTGGTCGCCGTGGCCGACGACGATCGGCTCGACGTCTTCGACGTGGGGACCGAGGCGCTGCACCAGCGCGCGCACTGACGCCACGATGACGCGCGGCGCCCGCTCGGGATCGCGCAAGTGCCACAAGGTCCGCAGGCGGCGACCCATCGTCTCCACCGACGGACTCACCCGCTCGAACGGCAGCGTCTCCCACGCGGGAAACAGGTGCACCTCGGACTCGCCAAGGAACGCCGCCAGGTCGTTGGCCAGACGTTCGGCGTCATTGGTCGCCGGCACTGCGACGACGATCGGCTGGCGCCGGCTGAGATGGGCGAGCCCGGCGACGGCCATCGCACGCGCCGGCTCGGGCACCGCCAGCACCGTCGACGCTTTTGTCCGACCGAGCGCGGCGAGCAGGCCGGGCTCGTCGGACAGCAGGGCGGGGAGGGCGTGGAGGTTGTCGGCCATGGCTGGTGGTACGGGGGAGGTGCGTGCGCCGCGGTGGAGCGTGCGCGCGTCGATGCCCGACCGATCCGGCCGGGCGGGGTTCATCACCTTACCGGCGGCCCGCCCGCGCGGCGCCCACCCGGTCGACGGTGCGGTCAGCCGGCGGGCTCGAGCTCGGGCAGGAGCAGGGTGTAGCCAACGCCGGGCTTGGCCACGAGCCGCTGGTGGTCGGGGCCGTCGCCAAGCTTCTTGCGGATGTTGGTCGCGTACGTGCGCAGGTACTGCGTCTCTTTCACATACTCGGGTCCCCAGACCTCGTGGAGGATCATGCGATGGGTGAGGATGCGCCCGGGCCAGCGGGCCAGCAGCGAGAGGAACCCGAACTCCTTCGGCGTGAGCTCGACGGTGCGATCGCCCACTTTGCACGTATGGCGGGCGACGTCGATCGTGAGGTCGCCGACCTCGAGCACCGACTCGTCCGGGGCTGCCTGGCGGTGGGTGTGATGGCGGATCGCGACCTTCACGCGGGCCAGCAGCTCGGGCATCGAGAACGGCTTGGTGATGTAGTCGTCCGCGCCCGCTTCCAGCGCGAGCACCTTGCGCTGCTCGTGGCCGTCAGCGGTCAGCACGACGATGGGCACCCACGTCCACTCGCGCACCCGGCGCACGACTTCCAGCCCGTCGATGTCGGGAAGGCCGAGGTCGAGCAGCACCACCGCCGGCGGGTTCGAGGCGATCCGGCTGATCGCATCCTGGCCCGTGGTCGCCACGATGACCCGGTAGCCCCGCGCTTCCAACCCCGCCTTCACGGCCCGCACGATCGCTGGCTCCTCGTCGACGACCAGCACCCGCCTTCCGGGGTCTGCCGCGGTCGCGGGGGTGCTCACGCTTCGCCCATCTGCACTCGACCCGCCTCCAACGGTTGCATGACGGGGAGGGTGAACCAGATGGCCGTGCCTCCACCCCTTCTCGCGTCGACGCCAACCTGTCCGCCGTGCGCCTCGACGATCGCTTTGCAGATCGAGAGCCCGAGCCCGGTCGACCGCGAGCCCACGCCCTTCACGAACGGCTCGAACGCGCGGGCCGCGAAATCGCTCGGCATGCCCGGCCCGCGGTCGCGCACCGCGACGCGCACCGCTCGGCCAGCGCTATCGTCCGCGACCCTTGCGTCGACCTCGATCGTGCTTCCGGTGGGTGCGTAGCGCACCGCGTTGGTGAGGAGGTTGGTGACCACCTGTTCTATCTGCCCGTAGTCGGCTTCGACCTCGGGCAAGCCGTCGGGGACGTCGAGGGCGACGACGTGCTCTCGCAACAGCGAACCGAGGGTGCGCACGCGGTGCTCGAGCAGCTCTTCGATGGCGACGGCGGCGGCCCGCGGCTCCATCGCGCCCGCTTCGATGCGGCTGGCGGCGAGCAGGTTGCCCACCAGCCGGTCGAGCCGGTCGATCTCGTCGAGCACGGTCTCCAGCAGGTCGATGCGGGTCAGCTCGTCGTACTGCACTCCGTCGTGCAGATCGGACACCACCGCCCGGATGGCCGACAGCGGCGTGCGAAGGTCATGGGTCACCGACCGCAGCAGCGCGCTGCGCTGCAAGTCGCGCTGGCGCAGCTCGCCGTCGGAGAAGTCCGTCCCAGACACGCTCATGTTCTAGGCGCTTGCGGCCACGGATCGACAATTTGCTGGGGATGGGGCAAGCGCCGGCCCGGCGGCGCGACCGCCAGGGGGCCCGCCGGCGATGGGGAGCACTCGGAGCGCCAGCGGAGAGTGCGTGGGGGCGCAGCCCCCCAGGCAACTAGGCGCTTGGGTCGACGGAGCGACAATTTGTTGGCCATGCGGCAAGCGCCTTCCGGTGGCGCGACCGCCAGGGAGCCCGCCGGCGATGGGGAGCGCTCGGAGCGCCAGCGGAGAACGCGTGGGGGCGCAGCCCCCCAGGCAACTAGCCGGACCGCTACCCGTCTGCGCCCGATCGGTCGGCGCCATTGAACGCGGTCATCGCGGCCTCGAGCCCATCCGCGATGATCGTCTCGACCGCATCCGATCCGAGCCCGGCCATCTCGTCCAGCAGCGCACGCTCGCCTTTGCCCACCTTGCGCAACACATGGTCGACGCCATGCTCCTTGCTGGCTGGCTTGCCCACACCGATGCGAACACGGAGGAAGTCCGTGGAGTGGAGATGGTCGCGAAGCGACCGCAAGCCGTTGTGGCCCGCGAGCCCGCCACCACCCTTGACCTTCATGCGCCCCAGTGGCAGATCGAGCTCGTCGTGCACGACGATGACGCGCTCGAGGTCGTCGATGCCGAACCGCCGCACCAGCAGTTGCGCCGCGATGCCGGAGTCGTTCATGTAGGTCTGCGGCTCGGCCAGCGCCACCCGTCGCCCATCGACGCGCACCTCGTCCACGAACGCGCGCTCGCGCCCTTTGCGCAGCTTTCCGTCGTGGCGGTGGCACAGCTCGTCGACCACGTCGAAGCCGATGTTGTGACGCGTGCCGGCGTACTGGTCGCCCGGGTTGCCCAGCCCGATGACGAGGAAGTCGGCCGGCGTGCCTCGTCGTTCGGGGCGGTCACCCCGGTGGCGCAACGGCATGGCGGGAGCAGGCGGCCACGTGGTCAGGCGAACGACCTGGCAGGTGATCAGCCTTCGCTGCCGCCACCCTCGCCCTCCGAAGCAGCCTCGCCACCTTCGCCCTCGGTACCCTCTTCGCCCTCTTCGCCCTCCGCGGCCTCTTCCTCGATGGTGGCGCGGCTCTGCGAGCCCTGCACCACGACCTCATCGAGGTCGACGTCGGTGGTGACCCCTTCGGGAAGCGTGATGTCACTGACGTGGACCGCAGTGCCGACATCGAGATCGTCGATGTCGGCCTCGAGCGCGGTCGGGATGAACCCCGGCTTGGCGTTGATCGTCAGCGTGTACATGAGCTGGTCGACCGTGCCCTTCTTGGTCTCCACCGCCTTCGCCACGCCAATCAGGTTGATCGGCACCTCGACCGTCAGCGCCTCGTCACGGTTGATGAGCTGGAAATCGACGTGGATCACGTCGCGGCGCACGGGATGGCGCTGCAGGTCTTTGATGATCGAGAGGTTGGTGTCGGGCTCGCCCTCGACCGAGAGCGAGATGAGCGCGTTCATCCCCGCCTCGGTGGTGAGCACCTTGCGAAGCTCGGGCCACGGGACCGCCACCGATGTGGGCTCGCGGCCCTGGCCGTACACGACCGCGGGCACCTTGCCCTCGGCGCGCAAGCGGCGCGATGGGCGGGTACCCAAGGTTCGGCCCGGTTGGACGGTGAGTGTGAGATCCATGGTTCGTTCGCTCTCTGATCTCTGATGGCAGACCTTCACGATGCGCGCCCGCCCGAAGGCGAGCCGCGCCGAAGCAGCGGGCCATCGTAGTTCCCCCACCCGTGGGGGGAGAAACTCGCCAGTCGTGGGACAGCACTGGTCACGGGACCAACTGGTCGGCGACCGAAGCGAGGCCGTCGCGACCGGTCACACCGAGCTTCTCGTATGCCCGCGACAGATGGTTGTCGACCGTGCGGACCGAGAGGTAGAGACGCTCGGCGATCTCTTTGCTCGACATCCCCTTCGACGCGAGCACGGCGACCTCGCGCTCGCGGCGGGTGAGCGGCGCTGCGGTTTCGGTCAACAGCAGCGCGGGCGTGCGGGCCCCCTCGCACCTTGCGGCAAGATGCCGAGATCTCGCAGATGCCGCCGTGGCGTCGCGTGACCGGCTCGCCCGGCGAAAGGCGCGGGCCGCGTCAGCGGCGGCCTCGGCGGCGAGCAACAAGGAACCCATGTCCTCGAAGTCGTTCGCCACCGCGAGCAGGCGATCGCCCTCCAACTCGCACAGTGCGCTGACATGATCGATCCGAGCCAGCAGCAAAGGGCCCTGCACGTCGCCGCGAAGAGCCTCCATGGGCCCGACCGCCAGCTCGGGCGCGCCCAGCCGAGCCAACGCGTGCAGTGCGCTCAGCGCGCAGGTGCGCTGGCCCATCGTGATGCCGAGCGACCCAGCTTCGACGAGAAGCTTGCGAGCGTCCTCCAAAGCGCCGAACGCGGACAGGACCCACGCACGCGCCTCCATCACACCAGCCTCGTTGAACCGAATCGGCGTGTCGATGGTGTCGAGCCACGCCATCTGCTCCTGCGCCTCGCCGTCACGGCCGAGCATGGCGAGCGACTGCGCGACGACCCCTTGAGGCCAACGCATGCGACCGTACAAGCCTGACGAGCTCCAGAGCTCGACCGACATGCGTCCCCACCGCAAGGCGTCGCCGATCTGCCCGACCGCGACCCGGTGGATCGCGGTCTGCAACGAGATCCACGCCATCGGGATGGTCGAGCGCCGGTCTGCCACTTCGCGCCAGGCGAGCGCCAGCATCTCGTCGGCCTCTGCCAGCCGCCCGGCTTGGGTGAACGCCTGGATGATTCCTACGAGCTGGATGCTGGCGTCATCTTGCAGTGTGAAGGATTCGGTCTCGAGCGCCGCGACGCACCGCTCGTAGGCCCGCTCGTGCACGACGATCGCATCTCCGGGCCGCCCATCCCACGTGAGGACCGTGCCCGAGACGATCGCCGCGCCGCTGATCGGCTCGAGTGCATCGTCGTCGAGGATGGCGTTGGCCAGCGCGTGCGCCTCCGTGGCCTCACCCATCAGCATGAGGAACGTGGCCCGGTGCGCGACGAGCAACGCCTTCGCCGTCGGGTCGTCGAGCTCCTCGATCGCGTCGATCTCGAGGGCGAGAGCTTCGGCGGCTGCTCCCGTCCGGAACAGCAACTCGGCCCGGATCGACGTGATGCTCACCCGATCGTCGTCCGACTCGACGAGCTCGGCGGTGCGCGCGACCACGAGCTCGGCGTCGGCAAAGCGGCCGAGGTCGCACAGCGCCCGCGCCAGCAGCACACCGATCGCGACGGTCTGCTCGTTAGACCAGGCTGCCTCGCAGATCCGGCTCGCGAGCTCGATGTCGTTCACCGCCATGGCCTGCCGCGCCGCTTGCAGCAACAGCTCGGGACCGGCGGGACTGCCCGACTCGAGTCGCCACGTCGCCAGCCGGAGGAGATCGCCCGGTCGCGTCGGCGAGCTCTGCTCGAGGGCATCCGCGAGCGACCGCAACACGTTCCGCGTGCGGAGGGCACCGACGTTGGCCCGCAGGACCTCGCCGAACAGCGGGTGGTCGAGCCACGCCTCGAGCCGGCCGTCGGTCTCGCGCACAGCGATGATGCCCTTGCGCTCGATCGACTCGACCGCTTCGGGCCGGGTCAACCGTTCGAGGATGTCGATCGACACCGGTTCGCCCAGCGCGACGAACTCGGTCGCTTCGGACTCTGCCGCGTCGAGCGAACCGAGGCGTTCCTCGACGAGGTCGGCGATCCGGTCGGAGATGCGGAACGGCCCGGCCAGCCCCCACCGCCCATCGTGCTGGGCCAGCGAGCCGCTCTCGACGGCAGCCATGATCAGCTCGCGCAGCGCCAGCGGGTTGCCCCGGCTGATGCGGCGCAGCTCGTCGTGTGTACCGGGCTCGACGTCGGCCCCGAGCGACTCGGCGATGAGTTGATCGACTTCGCTCTCTGGCAATGGCCTGACGTCGAGCCGGGCCGCGTGCTCGTCCTTCCAGAGCTCGGTGATGGCGTCGCTCACGTCCTCGCCGGAACGGACGGTGGCGAGCACGAAGACCTCGCGGTTGGCCACGAGCTGCAAGACGAGCGACGCCGACGCGTCGTCGAGAAGGTGGGCGTCGTCCACGAACAGCACGAGCCGCCTGTCGCCGGCGCGCTCGTGCAACGCGTTGCGAGCCGTCACCAGAAGGTTGATCGTGCGGTCGCCAAGCGGCGGCAACAGGGGAGCCAATGCTCCCAACGTGATCTTCGACGATGCCCGGGTCGCCACCGCGGTGGCTGTTGCGAGGCCGTCGCTCTGTGCCACGGCCAGGCATTCGGTCGCGAGGCGGGTCTTGCCCACACCGCCCGGCCCGACGAGCACCGCCCCACCGGCATACACCCCCCGGATGAGCGCCACGAGCTGGCCCAGCTCCCCCGTACGCCCGACGAGTGGCCAGTCCATCTGCATCGCGGTTCAGTGTGTCACGACCGCGACCGGTGCAGCCGCCAAAGCCACGAACGGGATCGCGAACGAGTCACGCGCCGGTCGAGCCGAAGAAGACCAGCGCGATCGGCAGCCCTTCCTCGTAGGCGACGAGGTACAGCCCGTCGAGCTCAGCGCGCTCGTGCAAGTGCGCTTGGTTCTCGCGGATCACGTTGATGTCGGGGTGCACCGACCCGAAGAGCTCGGCCAGCTCGGTGCGCTCGATCGGCTCGGCCTTCTCGATGTCGAGGATCGACCCGGTGCCGGCCGCCCCCGACCAGAGCACCGCCTCCATACGATCTCGCGGCTCGGCCCCGCTGCGCAGGCGATCGAACGTGTCGCGCTTGCCGGCCTGGGCCATCTCCGCTTGCAGCTCATCCCACAGTCCCATGCCCTCGTAGGCACCGAGCAGGACGTCGAACTGGCGCTGGGGATCTTCTCGCCACGGCTGCGCGTAGGTGCCTTCCGCCAGCACCTTGGCTTGCAGCTCTTCGAGGGCGCGGTTGGCCGACGACTGGTACGGAACCTCGTAGACCCACGTTCCCAAGACCGAACTCCTCAGCCGGCTCGATTCAGCTCTGGTTGGCGCCGCCGAAGATCTCGCTCACGCTCGTGTCTTCGAAGACGGCATCGATGGCGTCGGCGATGATGCCTGCCACCGAGAGCACCTCGATCTTGTCGATCTGCTTCTCGGGCGGCAGTGGCAGCGTGTTCGTGACCACGACCTTGGAGATCACCGAGTTCTTGAGACGGTCGATGGCAGGACCGGACAGCACGGCGTGCGTGCAGGCGGCGAAGACCTCCGAAGCGCCATGCTCGATGAGCTGCTCGGCGGCGGCCACGATCGTGCCTGCGGTGTCGATCATGTCGTCGATGAGCACGCACGTGCGGCCGTCCACATCGCCGACGACGTCGCGCGCCTCGACCTCGTTCTTCGCCCCCTTCACCCGCCGCTTGTGCACGATGGCGAGATCGGCATCGAGTTGTTGCGTGTAGCGCTCGGCCACCTTCACCCGGCCGGCGTCCGGCGACACGATCACGAGCTTCTCGCCCAGCCCCGCGAGGTAGTCGCACAGCACCGGCATGGCAACGAGATGGTCGAACGGCCCGTCGAAGAAGCCCTGGATCTGCCCGGAGTGCAGATCGACGCTGATGATGCGCGACGCGCCCGCTGTCTTGAACATGTTGGCGACGAGCTTGGCGGTGATCGGCTCGCGACCTTCGGACTTCCGGTCTTGCCGGGCATAGCCGTAGAACGGGCACACGACCGTGATGCGCTTGGCGGACGCTCGCTGCGCGGCATCGACCATGATGAGCTGCTCCATCAACGAATCGTTGATCGTCTTGTCGCCGTACGCGCTGTGGCTCTGGATGATGAAGACGTCGGTGCCACGGATCGACTCGTTGAACCGGCAATGCAGCTCGCCGTTGGCGAACTCACCGAGGTTCGGCATCCCGAGCTCGACCCCGAGGTCGCGGGCGATCTCTGCAGCCAGCGGAAGGTTGGCTCGGCCCGAAACCAGGTGGAGCCGCTTCTTCGGGACGAGTTCCATGCGTGCCTCTCGGTTGGTGCCGTCGTCAGGAGGCCGGGTGCTGGCCTACCCGCCGGCGTCGTCGCTGCTGAGCGCAGTGTAGAACGGGCCCGTGCCGCCACCAGAACTCACCACCGAGCCCGGTTCGAGCACCGCGAACGGCCCGACGTACACGTCTTCACCCACCTCGGCGTCATGGCCGATCGTCTTCTCCACGATCGAACGCTTGCCGACGACGCAATCGACGAGGCGCGTGTCGGGCCCGAGCTCGGCGCCGTCGCCGATCACGCACCGACCTTGCAGCATGGTGCCCGGGAACAGCGTGACGTCGGTGCCGAGCTCGACGGTGGCATCGATGTAGGTGCGTTCAGGGTCGAGCATCGTGACGCCGCGGCGCAACCACGACTCGTTGGTGCGCCGCCGCAGCTCGGCCTCGGCCTGCGCGAGCTGCACGCGATCGTTGACACCTTGGGTCTCGCGGAAGTCGTCGGCGATGAGCGAGAAGACCGGGTAGCCGGCGTCGTGCAAGACCTCGACGACGTCGGTCAGGTAGTACTCGCCCTGCGCGTTCTCGGGGCTGAGCCGCCGCAATGCAGGTGCGAGCACAGAGAGGCGGAAGCAGTAGATCGAGGTGTTGATCTCGTCGATGGCGAGCTCGTCGCCGAAGGCGTCGGCCTGCTCGACGATGCGGGCCACCCGATCGTCCTTGTCGCGCACGACCCGCCCGTACCCCGACGGGTCGGGCACCTGCGCGGTGAGCACGGTGCAAGCGGCATCGGTCGTGCGATGGCGGTCGATGAGCGCGGCGATGGTGGAGGAGCGCAACAGCGGTGTGTCGCCCGGCAGCACGAGGATGTCGGAGTCGGCGTCATCGAGCTCGTCATCGGGCATCGCGGTCAGACCCACGCTCACGGCATCGCCGGTGCCCCGCTGGGTCTGCTGCTCGACGAAGTCGAGGGCGAAGTCGGGGTCGTCCTCCTGCAACTTCTTGGTCACCCGCTCGGCGCCGTGGCCGACGACGACGATCGCCCGCTTGGGTGCGATGTCAGCCAGCGAGTCGAGGACGTAGAGCAACATGGCCCGGCCGCACAGCAGGTGCAGCGGCTTGGGTCGCATCGATCGCATCCGCGTGCCCTCACCAGCAGCAAGAACCATCGCCGACAGGGAGCGGTGCGCCATCCCTTCCTTTCTAACGCGCTCGGCCGGCAGGGGCGAGGTTCGCGCCCCGTACCGGCATCTGGTGGCGCATCTGCGTCGCACCGGACGAGATCCGCCACCGGTTCGTCAGTGGAGATTGCTTGGGGGCGCAGCCCCCAAGCACGCGACTAGGGTCTTCAAGCCTTCCGGGGTGGTGTAATCGGCAACACGCCAGGTTTTGGTCCTGGTTTTAGGGGTTCGAGTCCTCTCCCCGGAGCACGTTGGTGGCGATCGGGCTTCGATCGAGACGTCAACCGAATCTGATAATCTGATCCAATGCCTGAGATTTCCGCTACGGACGCTGCTCGCAACTTCGCCGACATCCTCGACGCGATCGAGCATCGGGGCGAGCAGTACACCATTGTGAGGCGTGGCAAGGCGATCGCACATCTGGAACCGATGAACCGTGGTCGAGGCGCAGACGTGAAGGAACTGCTTCGGCGCCACCGCCCCGACCGGGGCTGGGCCAAGGATCTCAACGAGGTTCGAGAACTGCTCGAGATCGAGGAGCGATAGAGAAGCGATAGTGGCCCGACTCCTGTTCGACACCACGTTCCTCATAGATGCCGAGCGGGTGAAAGGCGACCTTGATGATGTCCTCGACGACGAGGATGACGTCGCGATCGCGGCGATCACGATCGCGGAGCTCCGCGCTGGCGCCCTCCTCGCGAGCCGAAGACACAAGACCGCCCGAACGGCGTACGTCGAAGACATCACCAAGACAATCCCCGTTCTCGACTACGACGTCGACGTAGCCGAGGCCCACGCCGAACTGCTCGCGGAGGTCCGCTCCGGAGGCAAACCACGCGGCGCACACGACCTGATCATCGCGGCAACCGCCAAAGCGTCTGATCGCACCGTGATCAGTGCAGACGAAACGGCGTTTCTCGGCCTCTCCGGAGTCAACGCGCGGCCACACCGGCAGTCCTGATCGCTAGCCAGCCGGGTCGGCGGGGGAACCGGGGCAGGGGAGTCATGGGCCTGGGCCAGCCGGTTGATGTTGCTGGTCGCGACGTTCGGTCCAACCGCTACGGCGTGTGCCGGTGGGTGCGGTGCCGGTGCGGCACCGACTGCTGATGGCTCGCGGGCTGCTCAGCCGTTCCCGCAGCGGCTACATCGCGGCCGAACGACGAGAGCGGGCCCGCGACCCGGAACGCCGCGAACACCAAACCGACGAACGCAAGCGCGAAGTCGAGGGCGAAGGCCCATCTCAAGCCGGACACGAAGGCATCGCGCACCACTTGGTTGAGCTGCACCGCCAGGCCCGGGAACTGGCTGACGAGCTGCTGGCTCGTGTCGGTCCCTGCCAGCACGCCCTGGACATCGTTCACCTGCTGGCGTGAGAGCGTCACACCGACATCGCTGGCCCCCTGGGTGATCTCGGTGTTCGAGCCCACGAGGAAGACGGCGGTCGTGATGCCGAGCCCGACGGCGCCGCCGGCGACCTGGAACATGTAGAGCAGCCCGCCGGCCAGGCTCGACTTGGACGGGTCGAGCGCGGTCAGCGCCGCGGTGGTGACCGCCGAGTAGAACAAGCCGACACCGATCCCGAGTACCACCATGCCGGCGATCAAGCTGGCGTAGCCGCTGGTCTGGTCGAGCAGGAGGACGAACAGCAGCGGGCCGCCGAAGATGCACGCGGCACCGATGGTGATGACCGCCTTCATCCCGATGCGGTTGAGCAACCACGTCTCGATGAACGAGGCCATCGCGAACACCCCGACGAACGGAAATATCATCAGCCCGGCCCCCAGCGTTCCCGCGCCGAGGATCTTCTGGAAGAACTGCGGCAGGTAGAGAAGCGTGGCGAAGAAGGTCGCCGACATCGCCAGCGTCGACAGGCAGGCCCACAGGAACGGCCGGTTGCCGATGACGGACGGGGGGACGAGCGCCGCCTCCTTCGCCGCTCGCTCGCGGAGAACGAACAGCACCATCGTCACCGCGCTGAGAACGAAGGCTCCCGCGACCAACGGCGACGAGAAGCCGGCGGTCGGGGCCGTCGTCAGCCCACCGAGGAGCGACATCAGGCTGACCGACAGCAGGACCGTTCCTGCGTAGTCGATCGGTTCGCGCTCGGTCGGGTTCTCGACGCTCACGGCTCGCCACACCACGACGATGGCCGCCAGCGCGATCGGCACGTTCAGGAAGAAGATGAGCCGCCAGCTGATCACGGTGAGCGCGCCCGCGATGATCGGCCCCGCCGCATTCCCGATGCCCGCGATACCGATCACGAGCCCACCGGCGAGTCCCGCCTTGCTCTCCGGCATGATCGCGTAGATCAATCCAAGGATCGCCGGCCACATCAGCGCGCCGCCGATGCCCATGAACAGGCGGGCTCCGATGAGGAAGTACACGTTCGGGGCGATGCCGCCGAGCAACGAGAACCCGGCGAAGACCGCCGAGCCGACGAAGAGGATCTTCGTGCGGCCGAACAGGTCGGCGAGTCGCCCGCCCGGGACGATGAGCACACCGAACACCAACGCGTAGCCGTTCACGACCCATTGCACGGTGGCGAGGTCGGTATCGAGCTCGCGCTCGATCGTGGACAGCGCGACGTTCATCGCGGTGAAGTCGTTGGCGATGGCGAACACGGCCAAAGCCATCGCGCCGATCGCGATCCAGGTCTGCTTGGAGATGGTCCCGTCGTCAGCCATGCGCCCCGAACGCTACTGCGCCGTTTCGCATCGACCGCCGGTCACCCGGTAGATTGCCCGGCGCCATGGGTTCTCTGATCAAGAAGCGCCGCAAGCGCATGCGCAAGAAGAAGCACAAGAAGATGCTCAAGCGCACCCGCTTCCAGCGCCGCGCCGCCGGCAAGTAGCCGGTTCCGCCTCTCTCTCGAGACTCTCGCGCTCGACCCGCCTTCCGCCGGGTCGCTGCCTGGTACCTGGTGTTGGGTCGGCGTGTGGCACCCTCGCGCTCAGAACGGTGGAAGCGTGCGGGCAACGACGCGCCCCCCGCCCGGGAACTCGCCTTCGACGAACCAGGTCGAGCCGCTGCCCGCCAGGCGTGGCTGCTGCCCGGTCGCGTCGCCGAGTAGATCGCGGTAGCGAGCCAGCCCGGGCTCGACGGCGAGGGCGGCGGGCTCGAGATCGTTCGGACCATCCGCGATCGGGCCACCCATCAGATCCCACTCCTTGTACACCGCGGGCGTCGAGCACCCCATCGGGGGCGTGAGCAAGGTCAGCGTGCGGTCCTCATGAGCCAGCGGCTCGATGATCTCGCCGATGCCGCGAACGCGGGCGCGCCCACCGACGACACAGAACGGGACGTCGGCGCCGAGCGACGTCGCCGCCTCGAGGTCGTCGAAGCCCGTCCATCGCAAGATCGCAGCCGCATCTGACGAGCCTCCGCCCAGGCCCGCGCCCGCGGGGATGGCCTTCTCCAGCCGAACGTGGGCGTGCCGGCCCACGAGGCGCAACGCTTGCGACACGAGGTTCTCGCTGTCGGCCCCGATCGCCAGCCCGGTCGCCGCGTCCTCGACGTCGAGCCCGTCCCCGCCTTCGTCGACGGTCAACACATCACCGAAGTCGAGCATCACCATCTCGGCGTCGATGAGGTGGTAGCCGTCGTCGCGCACGCCGGTGACGCGCAGCGAGATCGTGAGCTTGGCCGGTGCGAACAGCTCGACGGGTCGCATCGACGGCATGGCGGCAGGTTACGCGCTCGGGTGCCTGCGGCCGTCCCCCGCCGGGCTCAGATCGCCGCGGCCAACCGTCCCCACTCCTCGATCGAGAGCTGCTCGGGGCGAGCCGCCGGATCGACACCAGCCGCGGCGAACTGCTCAGGCGACACCCTGCCCGCGAGCGAACGGCGCAGCATCTTCCGCCGTTGGCCGAACGCCTGCCGCACGAGCCCGAACAACGCCGAGCGATCGCCGGCCACGACCGGCTCTGCTCGCCGCACGATCCGCACGAGGACCGAGTCAACTCGCGGCTGCGGGACGAAGACCGTCGGCGGAACCGACCCGACCACCTCTGCCGCGGCCCAGTACGCGACCTTCACCGACGGGATGCCGTAGGCCGCCGAACCCGGCGTCGCGGCCAGCCGCTCGCCCGCTTCGCGCTGCACCATCACGAGCATGCGCTCGATCTGGGGCACCTCGTCGAGGAGGTCGAGCACGAGCGGTGTCGCCACGTTGTACGGAAGGTTGGCGACGAGCGACCACCGATCGGCGCCCAGCAATCGCGGCCAGTCGAGCCGCATGGCGTCGCCCTCGACCACCGTCACGCCGGCCGACTCGGACACTTCGCGCAGCGCCGGCAGGACGAAGCGGTCGATCTCGATGGCCGTGACCTGCGCGCCCGCTTCGGCCAGCGCGAGCGTCAGGCAACCGAGGCCTGCACCGATCTCGACCACTCGATCACCGGGCGCGATCGCCGCGAGGCGAGCGACGCGGCGAACCGTGTTCGGGTCGACGACGAAGTTCTGGCCGAGCGCGCGGCTCGGCACCAGCCCATGGCGGTCCATGAGCTCGGTGACCTGGCGGCGCGTGAGCGTCATCCCTCGGGCAGGCAGTAGAGCGCGGTGGCGTTGTCCCACGACGCTTCGGCGACCTCGCGCACCGGCACACCCTTGGCCGCGGCCACCGCTTCGCCGACCAGGGGCACCCACGCCGGCTTGTTCTGCTTGCCGCGGTGCGGGACCGGCGTGAGATACGGCGAGTCGGTCTCGACGAGCAACATGTCGAGCGGGCACACCTTGGCAGCCTCGCGCAGATCGTCGGCCGTCTTGTACGAGACGATGCCGCTGAAGCTGAGGCGGATGCCGCGGTCGAGGCCCTTGCGCGCTTGGTCGGCTCCGCCGGTGAAGCAGTGGAAGACGGTGCGCTCGGGAACCCCGGCGCTGTCGAGGATGGCGAAGGTCTCGTCCCACGCCTCACGCGTGTGGATCACGAGCGTCTTGCCGGTGCGGCGCGCCAGCGCGATCTGCGCGGCGAAGACGCGCTGCTGGACCGGGCGGGGCGAGTGGTCGTAGTGGAAGTCGAGACCGCACTCGCCGACCGCCACGTTCTTGGGATCGTCGAGGAGCTCCTCGATGCCCGAGAGGTCGATCGTACGGCCGCCCTTGGTCACGACGTCTTTCGCGTCGTGAGGGTGTATGCCGGCCGTGGCCCACACGCCGTCGAAGCCGTGGGCAACGGCCAGTGCGGCGCGCGATGTCTGCACGTCGGTACCGACGTTGATGAGTCGCTCGACGCCCGCGTCCCTCGCCTCGGCGAGGATCGCGGTCACGTCGGCGTCGCCGGCGCCGTCGCCACCGCCGAGGTGGATGCCGACGTGACAGTGGTTGTCGGTCCAGCGAACGGTTGCCGGGCTCACGGCGCGGTCAACCGGGGGAACAGCGCCGCGCCCTTCTCGACCGCGAGCCCACCGGGGTACTGGCCCCAGCGAGCCGCGGCCGGCAGGCGCTGCTCGGATGGCACGCCCTCGAGGCCGATGCGGCGCCAGACCTCGGCCGTCGTCTCGGGCAGCGCGGGGATGGCGAGGATCGCCACGATGCGCAACACCTCGAGGGCATCGCCGAGGATGCCGTCGACCTCGGCGCCGGGGTCGAGCTTCCACGGCTCGTGCGCTTCGAGGTGGGCGTTGGCCTCGCGGATCAGCTTCCACGTGGCCTCGAGCGCGCGCGACGGCGCGATCGCGTCCCACGCGGCTGCCGCCTCCCGGTACACCTCGGCCGCGACCGCGGCGAGGGGGCTATCGGCACGCGGAGCGGGGCCGACGCCGTCGCACTTCTTCACCACCACGGTCGCGACGCGCGACAGCAGGTTGCCCAGGTTGTTGGCGAGGTCGGCGTTGTAGCGCGTGACCATCGCTTCGAGCGAGAAGTCGCCGTCGGGGCCGAACGGCGTGTCGCGCAGGAAGTGATAGCGGAAGCCGTCGACGCCGAACGCCGGGATCTCCTTCTCCGCGTTGCCGTGCACGAGGTCGGACGGGAAGATCTGGTTGAGCCTGGTCTTGCTCATCTTCTCGCCGCCCACCATCAGGTAGCCGTGCACGTTGATCCGGTTGGGCGGCGCCTCGCCCGCCGCCAGCAGCATCGCCGGCCAGTACACGCAGTGGAAGCGAAGGATGTCTTTGGCGATGAGGTGGTGCACCGACGGCCACCATGCCCGGAACCGCTCGTCGTCGGTGCCGTACCCGATGGCGGTCACGTAGTTGATGAGCGCGTCGTACCAGACGTAGAAGACGTGTTCAGGGTCCCACGGCACCGGCACACCCCACGTGAGCGAGGTGCGGGTGATGGAGACGTCTTCGAGCCCCTGGCGGATGAGGCCGAGCGCCTCGTTGCGCTTGCCTTCCGGCTGCACGGCGTCGGGGTTGGCGGCGTACCACTCGAGCAGCGGCTCGGTGAACGCCGAGAGCTTGAAGAAGTAGTTGTCCTCCTCGAAGAACTCCAGAGGCGTGCCGTGGATCGGGCAGTTGCCGCCGTGCTCGTCCGCCTCGGCCTCCGAGTAGTACGCCTCGCAGGCCACGCAGTACAGGCCCGAGTAGCGCCGCTTCTCGATGTGGCCGTTGTCGTAGACCTTCTGCAGGAACGCCTGCACCGAGGCGGTGTGGCGGTCTTCGGTCGTGCGAATGAAGTCGTCGTAGCTGATGTCGATGCGATCCCACGCCTCCCGGAAGCGCGCCGACGTGCGGTCGGCCTGCTCCTGGGCCGAGATGCCGTTGGCGGCGGCCGCCCGCTGGATCTTCAGGCCGTGCTCATCGGTGCCGGTGAGGAACCACGTGTCGTCGCCGAGCAGCCGGTGCCACCGGGCGAGGGCGTCGGCGATCACCGTCGTGTACGCGTGCCCGATGTGGGGGATGTCGTTGACGTAGTAGATCGGGGTGGTGACGTAGAATCTCTGGCCCGGCACGCGGGGAACCCTACTGCCGCCCGGGAAAGATCAGGGTGGGCGATGCGGCGACGGCGGCCTCGCAGAAGCCCGCATGCGAAGAATTGAGTAGCCGGTACTCAAGTCGTCGCCCCGCAGATCAGCAATCCTTTTCGAGTCGTCGCCTCTCGGCGTCTCATCCCACCTTCACCCGACCCACGCAGGGCCACCCATGGACGCAACGCAGATCCGCAACCTCATCGAGTGCCCCAACTGTGGGGGCAAGCTCCCGCCAGCCGCGGCGGACGGCAGCCGGACATGCGACTACTGCGAGACGGTGTTCGCCCCGCCACCGAATCCCCATGTGCCGCCGCCGATGAGCGTTCCGCCCAACCTCGGCGGGTGGTCCGCCGGGGCAGCCACGAGCAGTTCACCGGCGGCCGGCCAGCCCACCTACGTCGCACCGGTGAGCGCCAAAGGCTGTGGGGTCGGTGCGCTGATCATCACCCTCTTCCTCATCACCGGCATCGCCATCCCGCTCTTCTTCGTGCTCCGGGGCGCCAACTTCTCGACCGTGTTCGCCGACAAACCCGACGGCCGCGTGGCCGTCTTACCCTCCACCTCCGGGCCCGCATCGATCTTCACGTTCATCCGTAGGGCCGGGACATCGAGCCTCTCACTGGTGCGGTTCGACCCGCCGAGCAAACAGCCGGTGTGGATATCGGCCGAGATCACCGGCGCGGCACTCGCGCAAACCCCGATCATCGCCAACGGCACCTACGTCATCTTCCCCAACGGCACGAACGTGCTCGCCTACCGCGTCGACAACGGCACCCTCGCCTGGCAGGCGCCGATCAGCGACCAGGTGTCGGCGGGCTCGTGCGACAGCTGCCTGTTCTTCGCCGGCGATCGAGTCATCGTCAAGTCCACCGACTACACCTTTCACGCCATCGACCCCGCCACCGGCGCGGTCGCCTGGAGCCGCAAGGCGGTGACTCCGTCGGCCTGGGCAGCCCCCTTCGGCGACAAGGTCATGTTGCTCGACGACAACGCCGAGCACGGCGGCCAGGTCGTGCTCATCAAGCCAGACGGCAGCGAGGAGACGGTCGTCCAGCCCGTCTGCCCCGCGGACACGAAGGGCTTCGACGCCGGCCTCGACACGACCGCGGTCGTCTTCCCCCTGCCCAACGAGAACGCTGCGGTCTTCGGCTACGGCTCGCCGTACTCGTGCTGGCAACGCATCGACTTCTCGACGAGCCAGCCGGCCTGGACGGCGAAGATCCCTCAGGGCAGCTCGACGCCTCGCCGCGACGACAGCTTCGTCGTCAGTCAGGGCGCGAAGGCCGCCGTGGTCACCGGCGGCACCGTGGCCGCCCTCGACCTCGCCACCGGTGACTACAAGCCGCTTCCGAAGGTCGCCGACACCAAGCTCTACCCGCTGGGCATCCGCGAGAACGTCGTCGT
>JACPNV010000029.1 GCA_016185305.1 Actinomycetota bacterium
ACAACGACGTGCGATACAACGCCGGGTCGGCCCCGCTGTTGGCCTGCGTGTACGCGTACTGGACCGGGGTCTGCTGCCACGCCGTGGTCCCGTCCGGGTTGTAACCCGTCGCCGAGATCGCCCACTTGGCCGTATCGGTAGGCGAATCATCACACGGCGTCAAACCCGGCGGGGCGACCACCGCGGCGAGCTGGCGGCGCCGCTTGACCGCCCGACCCGCCACGTCATAGTCGACGCCGTCCACCACCCGCTTCTCAGTCGCCCACCCGCCGTCTTGCACCCGGGTGACCGTGCAACGCGCCCGACCCCCCGGCGTGTAGAACTGCTTGACCCACGCCTCGGTGCCCGCCCCGTGGCCCGCATCGCTGCGGTACACCGCTGTCTTGTCAGTCAACCCGTTCGCCAGATAGCTCGTCGTGCGCAACACGAAATCCTTCGACGTGCAACCACCAGTCATCGGGACCGGGAACGTCCCATCCGCGTTGCGCACACAGGTCCCCTCAGAACCCGGAAGGAAGCCGTCGGCGGCGTCGCCGTCCGCGGTTTGGATGACCCGTCCGAGCTTGTCGTAGACATTGGCGGTCACCGGGCGCACCGAGCTGGTGGAGCTCACACTCGGCTTGGTCGTCTGGATGACCCGTCCGAGCTTGTCGAAGACGGTTTCGGTCACCGCACCCGCGGTGTCGGCGAGGGAGGACCCGTTGACGACCGTTCGGACGTTTCCATTCTCGTCGTAGTCGTAAAACGTCTTGACACCGGTTGGGTCCTCGCTCGACAACAGCCGCCGCATCGGTCCGTAGGTGTAGGTGGTGACGGCCTCGTCACTGGTGCCCGCGGCCGCACGTACCTCACGAAGGTTCCCCACGACATCGAAGTAGCGTTTCGTGACGCGCCGCGTCGCGCCGTCATAGGGTTGATCGTCGGTCTCGATCCGACAGCCCGCGCCGGCGCTGCCACAGTCGCTGCTGGCGTTGCCGTAGGTGACACCGGCAGCGGCGTAGGCGCCGCCCGGATACGTCGTCTTGGTTCGGCGACCCTCGAGGTCATACTCATAGGAGGTCATGTTGCCGAGCGGGTCGGTCACATCTTTCACCTGTCCGGTGCCGTAGTAGGTGTACCTCGTGACCGGACCCGAAGGCTGTTGGGCGGGGGCCCGCACCGTCTCGACCTGCCCGAGACCCGTGTAGGTGTACGATGTCGCTGCCTCAGACGGCGTGCCGCAGGCGGTGCGGACCGAATCGAGCCGACCGGTCGACACGTTGTAGTCAGAACAGGTTCTGACGCCGTCGGCGTCGGTCGCGTCCGTTACCCGGTTGTTGACGATCGTGTAGGTGGTTGTGAGCGGCGACGCTGACCCGTAGCCGACCGTCACCGATTTCGGGACCAGCACGCCGGCGTCATAGGTGTAGCGGGTGACGTCCCCCGCAGCGTTCGTGAACGTCTCGACCCGCGGGTCACCGGGCGCGTCAGCCATGTAGGTGTAGGTCTCGAGCGTGAACTTGTAGCCGACGCAACCGCCGATGTCGGGCGCGGGGAACGATCCGTCGCTGTTGCGATCACACGGCGAAGTCGACCCGTCGCTGGTCGGGACCTTGCCGGTGCCCGGATCGGGAACGGCGCGCTGGAGCAGGCGGCCGTACTGGTCATACTGGTAGCCGCTCTCCGCGCCGCTCCGGTCCGTGAGCGAGGTCGGCCGCCCGGAAGAGTTCCAGTTCTTCTTGACTTCCTTGGTGAACGGGTCGGTGATGAGGCGTATCCGCGAGTCCACGTCGACGGTGTACACGACCGTCTCGGACCCCACCGCCGGGCTGGACCAGGTGACTTCGGTGTCGACCCCACCGGGAACGCGAACCGAATCGGCGGTCTTGTAGTCCAAGCTGACCGTCTCCGCGGTCGAGGCGTTGCCGTGGTACAGCGTCTGGGTCGAAACGCGGCCATAGGAGTCATAGCTGGCGCCAAGGAGTTGATTCTCGGCGAAGGTGTAGGGGTTGCCGGTCCCGGTGCGGCCGGTCGAGGTCCATTGCTCGATGACCCGCCCCTGGCCGTCGGTGGTGTACCGGTCGCGGCCCTCGGTCCCGTCGCCGCCGGGCCCGCGCCACACACAGAACGAGCAGGCCGGCGAATCGGTCGAATCGGCGTAGGTGTAGCGCACCACACGGTCATCGGTCTGGCCGGCGATCGACGTCTTGGCGGTGACCGACGTGATCCGGCCGCCCGAGGCGTCGGTCCATCCGAACTCGAGGCGGCGCCCGGTCGATGATTCCGCCTTCGTGAACCGATACGGGAACGAGGCGTTCGCATAGGACAGCGTGACGGTTTGGCCGTCGGGCCCGATCTTTTGTGCGAGCGAGCCATTCTGGTTGAACACCCACTTCTCCCCGGTGGCATACAACAGCTCGAGCCGGTAGGTCGAGGTGTTGTACGACAACGTGCCGAACACGCCCCGCGGAGCGCTCCACGTACCGGGCCCGGTGCGAGTGAACACCGCGCGGCGCCCGTCAGCCATCAACATGGTCACGTCATAGACCGGCACCGAGTTCGTCACCGCATTGACCCGGACCGAGAAGTTGGTCGTCCACCCGACCCCGAACGGCCCCTGGTTCTTGTCCAGGCTGTTGTAGACCCGCTCGAAATTCAGACCGTACACTTCGGGGCTGAAGGTGACATCGGTGGCGTTGCTCACCATGTTCCCGTTCGCGACGTTCACCGGGTCCCCAGCGAATTGAAGCCACTCCGCGGTGTTGCCGAGGTTGTCGGGCGCATGCGCGTTGATGATGTCCTGCTTTGACGGTCGCGCCACCTCGAGCTTGCGGATCTTGCCGTTCGAACTCGTCTGGTCAGCGTCCACCAGATAAATCCAATACGAGCTCGGCGGCGCTCCCTGGGCCGTGACCGCCGAGCCCAGCAGGTGGCACAGCGTGCCAGGGTTACCATCATCGTGCCCGCCCCTGGACTGGTCCGTCAACCATTCGAACTCGCCGCTGGGAATCTTGAACCGAGCCAGGTACGCGCTACATCCGTCTGTGACATTGCCCGGCCGACCCGAAAACAGCTGTGACTGGGACGGATCAACTGCGATGGAAGCATCCCTCGGCGCGTTGGTAGTTATCCCCCAATAGTTGCCTTGGCCGCTCCCCGTCTCCACTCTCGTTGCTCGCTGCAAACCGATGTCATAGACCAGACCACCCCCGCCCGCAGCGATCACCAGCGTGTTGTTCGCCAGCAACACCAAGTTGGCCGAACTACTGCCGACGTCGACCTTCAAGGATCCCCAAGCAACTGGCAACGGCGTCACATACATCGTTGCCAGATCGACCCGGTACAACTCGTACCCCAACCACTGGCCCAAATATTCCCGACCCCGATCCATCACATACGCGACGGTCCCGCCCCCGTCGACCGCCACAGCCTGCGGGTAACGCAACCGCCAGTAGTTCTCCGGATTGCGGGCCTCGATATCGCAATAGCTCGCACCCCCCGTCTCCGTCGGGGCGATCGATCTCTCACAGAGAAGGCGCCTGGTCTGCAGGGAGAGGGACGGATCGGGCTTCAAACCCGTCAACTCCGTGCCGTTCTTGTAGAGCTTGCCCCACTTGTACCCATCGGCCCCGTCAGGTGTGCCCGGGTCCGCAGTCTCCTCCTTGTCGCCAAGCCCAGCGACATACCAGTTGTTCGCGTCATCGACCGCCGGGTGCGTCGCCCGCTTCACCGACGCGACCGTCGACACCGAGTTGCGGGTCGCGGTCGACACCTCATAGATGTCATCACGGTTATACGACGTCACATACAACTTCGATCCGTCGTTCGTGATCACCATCCCGAACGGGGACTCAATCGAATCGACCAACGTCGTCAAATCACCGACGGCTGCCTCCGCCGGCGCCGCCGTCCACGGCAGCGCCGGCAGCGACCCGACCGCAACCACCACAGCACAAACGACCACAACGGACCGCACCACAAACGCAAACCGGCTCATCGACACCATTCCTGTCCCTCGGCCAAGCACCCCGCCCGGCGCACCTACGTCCCACCCAGAGCCCTAGTCCGACAACGTCCGCAGTCACCTGACATTCAGCTCCAAGGCGCCGACAACGTAGCACAGGTGTCCGCCGTCGCTGGCCACCACGTCTTGAGGTGCTTGATGTTGTCCTCGACATGAGCGTGGGTGCGCAGGAACCGGTCGAGTTGGACCGGGCTGCCTTTCTGGTCGGTGAGCTGGCTCCGCCGACGATGTGGATCTCGGACGTGAGGCTCTTGGCGAAGTACGACATCTCGTCGTTGCAGTGCGCCATGCATGGGTGGTTCTCGACGCAGAACGCGAGGTGATCGCCGGTCTCGAGGTCGAGAGCCGCCAGGAGCTGGGCGAGCCGGTTCGCACCGGCGTCGAGCGCCGCGTCGCTGACGGCCTGGCCGCTCCTTGCCATCACGTAGGCGGGCTTGTCCGGCGTGGTCTGCGCGTAGGTTCCTGGATACATGACCCCCGGGTCGGTCCCGCGCATTGTTGACCGCGGCGCTCTCGTGATCCAACCCGGTACCCTCCCGCTCCATGGCTATGTACACCACCGAGCGCTCCGACATCGTCGAGCCCGAACGGTTGCTGGTGGTCTGCGCGCACCCCGACGACGTCGACTTCGGCGCATCGGGCACGGTGGCGTCGCTGACCGATGCCGGTGCGGAGGTCTCCTACTGCCTCGTGACGTCGGGGGAGGCAGGGAGCGACCACCTTGCCCTCTCTGGCGACGAGCTCTCGGCGTTGCGCGAGGAAGAGCAGGCGGCCGCGGCGAAAGAGGTCGGGGTCAGCGATCTTCACTTCCTGCGCCATCGCGACGGGGCGCTGCAGCCGACGCTCGAGCTGCGGCGCGACATCTCGCGCGTCATCCGCCGGGTCCGGCCCAACGTGTTGCTCACCCAGAGCCCCGAACGGATGCTGGAGCGCGTGTTCGCGTCGCACCCCGATCACCTCGCCGCTGGCGAGGCTGCGCTGTGCGCCGTCTACCCCGATGCCCGCAACCCGCGGGCCTTCCCCGAGTTGCTAGCCGAAGCACTCGAGCCGCACACGGTCGCGCAGGTCTGGTTGATGGCGCACCGCGAGGCCGATCTCCGCGTCGACATCACCGATCAGATCGATCGCAAGATCGCCGCGCTGCGGGCGCACGCGAGCCAGACCGACCAGCACCCTGACCTCGACGGGATGATCCGGGGGTGGGCGGCCATGAACGCGGAGGCCGGCGGGCTGGCCGAGGGCCGTCTCGCGGAGGCCTTCAAGGTGGTTCCCACCGCGTGAACAGACCACACGAAGACCGGCGCGTCAGCGGCGCCCAGAGATCAGGACATGGCGATCGGTGATGTCCTCGATGCGGAGATGGGCGAGGCCGGCCCGGGCGAGCTGGTCGCCGATCTCGGTCGGCGAATATGCCGCACGCAAGGAGTTGCGAAAGTCGGCGCGCAGGACCGGTGGCGCATCCGCGGCATAGCGCTCGACGAGACGGTCGGTGCCGGCGGGATTGTGGGGGCGGCGAAGGTCCATGACGGCGATCGGGGCGCCGTCGGGGACAAGCGCAGCGACCGTCGCCCACAGCACCATCGGCTCGTGCAGATGGTGGAGCAAGCTGTTGGACACCACGGCCGCGAACGACCGGCCATCGAGCTCGCGGGTCGGCAGGCGCACCTGCTCGAGCGCGACACGGCCGCGCAGGCCCTCACGCTCGATGCGTTGCACCCCGAGCCGGAGCATCTCCGCCGCACCGTCGACGCCGACGATCGACCATCCCGGGCACGCACGGGCGATGCGAACGGTGACGTCGGCCGGGCCGCACCCGAGATCGATCATCGTGCCCGCGCCTTCCCGCAACTCGACGAACCGGGCCGCCACCTCGTCGGCGAACCGCTGGTGCGATTCGGCGAAGTCGGCCTCGCTGTAGGCCAGCGCTTGCTCGGGCTCGTCCATGAGCTCGGGCTCGGGCACTCGTCGCACGATCCGCAGCCTACGAGGCGGCAGCGGACGCCGACCAGGAGCTGATGATCAGAACACGGTGCGGGAGACAAGGCAGTCGAAATGCGGCAGGATGCCCGGAGCCCACTGCCTCGGAGGTGCAGCATGACCCGTCTCGGCTACCAGATCCCGAACTTCACCTACGACGGTGTCGACCACGCCGGCTTGTTCGCCAACGTCGCGGCCCAAGCCGCGGCCGCCGACCGCTCGGGGTTCGATTCGGTCATGGTGATGGACCACTTCTTCCAGCTCCCCATGCTCGGCCCGCCCGACCGGGAGATGCTCGAGTGCTACACGACGCTCGCCGCGCTCGCGCAACACACGAAGAACGTGCGGCTCGGCGCGCTCGTCACCGGCAACACCTACCGGAACCCTGCGGTGCTCGCCAAGACCGTGACGACGCTCGACATCGTGTCGGCGGGACGGGCCCAGCTCGGCATCGGCGCCGGCTGGTTCGACGTCGAGCACGACGCGTTCGGCATCGAGTTCGGCTCGTTCACCGACCGGTTCGAGAAGCTCGAGGAGGCGTTGCAGATCATCATCCCCATGCTCCGCGACGAGCGGCCATCGTTCGAGGGCAAGCACTACACGGCCAGGAACGCCATCAACCAGCCCGCACCGTTGGGCAAGATCCCGGTGATGATCGGGGGCGCCGGTGAGAAGAAGACGCTCCGTCTCGTCGCGCAATACGCCGACGAGTCGAACCTGACGGCGACGCTCGACGAGGTGCCGCGCAAGCTCGACGCGCTGGCCGCGCACTGCGAGCGCCTCGGCCGCGATCGTTCGGAGATAACCGTTTCCTTGCAGCGGGTGGTTTGCATCGCAGACACCGCGGAGGAAGCGCTCGACGAGCTCAAGGCGTTCGGCCGCACCCTCGGGATGGACTTCGACTCGATGGACGAAGCGACGCGAGACATGATCCTGGGGATGTTCACGTTGGGCGGGCCTGACGACGTCGGCGAGCAGCTCCGCGCCGCGCTCGAGTCCGGCGTGGACGGCTTCACGTGCTCGCTGCCCGCCAACGGCCACAACCCCGAGCGCGTCGAGCTGTTGGGGCAGGTGGCCGCGAAAGTCGTCATGTGAGCGACGTCAGCGCCCGAGCTGCCCGCTGATGTTGACGAGGGCAGTGCGGTTGTAGGAACCGAGGTGGTACGAGATGCCGATCGTGGTGGGGCCGCGGCTGAGGTCGGGATGCACCGAGACCGCGTAGCAGTCGGCTGCGTCGCAGCCGGGAAGGTAGAAGCGGATGGGCGGGCTCCAGGGGCCGGTCGGGCTGGGTGAGGTGCGGAGGTAGCCGGCGTCGGCATAGCCCGGCCAGGACGTGAACGCGAGGAGGTAGAGCCGGCGGACAGGGTCGTACACGATGTTGCCTCCGGCCCACGGCGCGGCGGCGAACGGTGCGCCGTCGGGGTACGTGCGCTTGAGGTACACCGACTCAGGATCGGGGAACGGCAGGGGGATGCCGGCTCTCACGTCAGGCGTGAAGCCGGTCCCGGTCCACCACCTCCAGGCGGTCCCGTCGGTGGCTTTGTCGGCGGGTACCTGGGCCGTGAGGCAGCGGCCGTTGGTCACGCATGACAGCAGCCAGACGGTCGACCCGCTCGCATCGAGATAGGCCGTGTTGAGGTTGGCGCCGTAGAAGGTGGTGTCGTTGACCCGTCTCGCTTGGATCGGACCGTTGGCGCCGCCCGCGACATCCCACACGGCGGTGCCGATGACCGGCTTGCCGGTCGGACCAGTTGTCGAACCTCCACCCGGCTGCATGTTCGTTATCGAGCGCTCGAAGAAGATGAGCACCTGGGTGCCGCCGTTCAGCGGCACCGCCGCGTTGGGCCAGAGCACCCAGCGCGACCCGTCGCCGGCGTGGGCCCGGTTGTAGGCGAGCTCTTCGTCGTTGTAAGGGATGAACTGCGTGAGG
This sequence comes from Actinomycetota bacterium, assembly GCA_016185305.1. GTDB lineage: Bacteria > Actinomycetota > Acidimicrobiia > Acidimicrobiales > Acidimicrobilacustridaceae > JACPNV01. The sequence goes on from JACPNV010000029.1 coordinate 7,911, forward strand.
CGGCGATTGCCGTCGACCTCGTCGTAGATGGCGGTCGACCCGGCAGCCGCGATCCCTGCGGTGTTCGACAGCGTCTGGCCGTTGTACATGGTGTCGCCGAACACCCAGAGGTAACGGCCGTCGCTCAACCGGACCGAGATGCCGACGTCTCGGGACGGGTTGCCGGCGGCGGCCGGGTTCGCCTCGGTCAGGGTCCCGTTCTCGTCGGTCGGGGCGCTCGGTAGCCGCGGCTTGGCTGTCGTGGTCGTCTCGGGTTCGATTGTCGCGGGGTCGGCCGTCCCCGGCACCATCGTCGTCCCAGCTTCGCCCGGCTGCGTGGTGCCCGGACCCGTGTCACTCGGACCCGTGGCGGTGGTGGCCAAAGCGGCGAGGTGGTTGGGTGCCGCTTCGGTGCCCGCGCAGGCCGCGGCGGCGAGGGCCACGACGACCAGCAGCGCGGCACAGCAGGACGGATGGCGGACGCGCGCCTTCACCCGTTCGGCACGACTCGTGCGGGGATGCGCTCGCGCAACGCTTCGCGCCGGAGTCCGTCGGCGACGTGCTCGTGGGCGTCTGCTCGGAGGCGCTCGAGGTGGGTACGACGACCTGGAGACGACGAGTTGCTGATCATCGGGGAAGGCGTCGCGCCTACCGTCCCGAGTACAGGTACTCCTGGAGCGCCTGGCTCTCGGCCTGCAACTCGGCGACGCGGTACTTCACGACGTCGCCGATGCTGATGATGCCGGCCAGCCGGCCATCGACCGTGACCGGCAGGTGGCGGATGCGCTCGTGGGTCATGACCTCCATCAGGCTGTCGACCGTGTCGGACGGCGAGCAGGTGCTGACCTCGGTCGTCATCGCCTCCGCAACCGGGAGGTCGAGCGCCGCGGCGCCATGGGCGGCGACGGCTCGGGCGAGATCACGTTCGGAGATGATCCCGGCGATCTGCGCGCCATCGTCGGACACGACCAGCGCGCCGACGCAGTGGTCGGCGAGCAATCTGGCCACGTCGGTCAGCGTGGCGCTGGGGGCAACGGTGGCGACACCGGCTGCTTTGCTGTCGAGGATCTGTCGAACATGCATGCTCGCCTCCTCTGCTGTCGGGACCGCCGAGCGGAACCACCGGTTGGATGATCGCCCGCCGATCACGGGCACACGGTGATTGTGCCAGGAATAGGTGCTCCGCGCGCGGCGCGCTGCGTTACAGGACGACCACAGACCGGAGCACCTCGCCCCGCTCCATCTTGTGGAACGCCGCCTCGACGTCATCAAGCGCGATCTCTTCGGACACGAAGCGATCGAGGTCGAAGCGGCCTTGCAGGTACAGCTCTATCAGCGCCGGGAAGTCGCGGCTCGGTAGGCAGTCGCCGTACCACGACGGCTTCAACGCACCGCCGTGTCCGAAGAACTCGACCATCGGGAGCGCGGGGAACGTCATGTCCGGCGTCGGCACGCCGACCTGCACGACGGTGCCCGCCAGGTCGCGGGCGAACAAGCACTGCTCCAGAACGCTTGGGTTGCCGACTGCCTCGACGCAGATGTCAGCGCCGTACCCGCCGGTGAGCGCTCTCACTGCTTCGACCGGGTCGGTCTCGGACGCGTTCACGGTATGGGTCGCGCCGAAGTCTGTTGCCCACGCGAGCTTGGTGGGGTCGAGGTCGACGGCGATGATGGTGCGCGCGCCGTTGAGCTTGGCGGCGGCGATGGCGGCATCGCCCACCCCGCCGCAGCCGAACACCGCGATGGTGTCGCCCCGACCGACACCGCCGGTGTAGGCGGCCGCGCCGAAGCCGGCCATCACGCCGCAGCCGAGCAGCCCGGCCGCGGCGGGGCGAGCAGCCGCGTTCACCTTCGTCGCTTGGCCCGCGGCCACCAACGTCTTGTCCGCGAACGCACCGATGCCGAGGGCGGGGGACAGCGGCGTGCCGTCGGCGAGCGTCATGGGCTGCGTCGCGTTGGCAGTGCTGAAGCAGTATTGCGGCTTGCCCTTCCGGCACGACCGGCACTCGCCGCACACGGCGCGCCAGTTCAACACCACGAAGTCACCAGGCTCGATCTCGGTCACGCCGTCACCCACCGCTTCGACGACGCCGGCAGCCTCGTGGCCGAGCAGGAACGGGAACTCGTCGTTGATGCCGCCCTCTCGGTAGTGGAGGTCGGTGTGGCACACCCCGCACGCCTGGACGTCGATCAACGCCTCGCCCGGGCCCGGGTCGGGCACGACGATCGTCTCCACACGGACCGGCTTCTTCGGTTCCAGTGCGACCACTCCTCGTACCTCGTGGGGCATCGCGACTCTCCTTCGGCTCGTCCGGCTCGTCGGCTGCGGCGTGATCGTATCGAGTCGTGGTGTCACGGTCGGGCGGCGCCATCGGCTCGTGACCGTCGCACGCGGCGTGATCGAGGTTCCGCGGTTGACGGTTCGGTCGGTGCCGACGTCGGTAGCATCCGCCGATGGCGAGACGAGCGTCCCCGCGAGGGGCGACGGTTCTGGTTGCGCTCGTGCTCCTCGCCGCGAGCTGCCGCGGCGGCTCCGAGCAGACAGAACGGTCGATCCCTCCGTTCTCGACTGGCCTTCGCGCCACGACCAAGACGTGCATCCCGACCGCGCCGGTGCCACCGAACAACCAGGTGCAGCACATCGCGTTCGAGGGCAAGGACCGGACCTACGTGCTCTCGGTACCTCCGGGCTACGACGGCACCAAGCCCGCACCGCTCATCTTCGACTTCTACGGCCGGCAAGGCGATGCGCAGGAACAGGTCGCGGACTACGAGCTCGATGACCAGGCGATCGCGGCGGGCATGCTCGTCGTCACCCCCCAGGCGGCCGAGGACCGCGACCAGTCGAACAATGCGTGGTCGACCGACATCCCGCTCGTCCAGGCGATCTTGCAGTCATTGAACGACCGCTGGTGCATCGACGACGGTGCCGTGTTCACCGCGGGGTTCTCCGACGGCGGCGTGTTCTCGGCGTATCTCGCGTGCGCGTTGCCGGGGGTCTTCGCGGCGGTCGGCTCCGTTGCCGAGGTGGACTTTCCGCCCGATTGCCCGGACATGGCGTCGTTCTCGGTCATCGGCTTTCACGGCAAGAGCGACCCGGCGGTGCCCTACGACGGGGGCGCGAGAGACAAGGGCGACGGTCGCAGCGGTCTGCCCGGCAGCCCGCAGCGGCTCCCGAAGAGCCTGCCGGTCGAGGAGACATTCGCGGCCTTCGCGGCCCACGACGGCTGCACGTCCACGCCCAGCCGCACCCGCGTCGCTCCTGGCGTGGAACAACTCGTCTACCCGAGCTGCAAGCCGGGGTCGGCCGTCGAGCTCTACTCGATCGACGACGGCGGGCACGAGTGGCCGGGTGACCCGGGCAGCGCAACGGCCCCTCCCGGCTCGGTCGACGCCAACCGCCTCATGGTCCAGTTCTTCCTCGACCACGCGCGTGGCTGATGCCAGCACGAGCGGCCGCGAAGGCGGGTCATGACACGTGTTGGTCGCGAAGCTCGCGCTTCAAGATCTTGCCGGTCGCGCTGCGAGGCAACTGCACGTTGGAGAAGGTGATGATCGTCGGGACCTTGAACGCAGCCAACCGGCTGGCAACGTGCATGGCGAGCTCGTCTGCGGTGAGCGACGAGCCTTCTCGCAGCACCACGCGCGCTACGACCTCTTCTCCGAGCCGGGCGTGGGGCACACCGTAGACGGCCGCCTCGTACACGGCAGGATGCTCGTAGATCACCGCCTCGATCTCGGCGCAGTACACGTTCTCGCCGCCGCGCAGCACCATGTCTTTGGCGCGGTCCTCCACATAGACGAAGCCTTCGTCGTCGATGCGGCCGAGGTCGCCGGTGCGCAGCCAGCCGTCATGGAAGGCTTCGGCGGTGTCCTCGGGCTTGTTCCAGTAGCCACGGATCAGGTTGGCGCCGCGGAACTCGATCTCTCCCACCTCACCTGCTCCCAAGACGTTGCCGTCCGGACCGACCACACGCACCTGCATGATCGGGACCGTTCGGCCGGCGCTCGCCGGCTTGCGCACGTAGTCGTCGCCGCTGTTCTGCGGACCGTACGCGTTGGTCTCGGTCATGCCGTAGCCGATGTTGGGTCGCCCCTTCGTGAAGCTGTTGTCGATCCGCTTCACCAACTCCGGTGGCGCCGGCGCGCCGCCGCCACCCACCGCGAGCAGGCTCGAGGTGTCGCGCGTCGCGAACGAGGGCGATTCGAGCAGGTCCCACGACATCGTCGGCACGCCCACGAAGTTCGTCACGCGTTCTCGCTCGATCAGCTCGAGCGCTCGCTCGGGGTCCCACTTGTGCATCATCACCAGCTTCGCCCCGCTCGCGAACGTGCTCAGCATGACCGCCACGCATCCGGTCACGTGGAACAGCGGCACGATGAGGATGAACGCCGCGGGGTACGGCGCCGGCGCGGCGTCGCCGTCGGTCATGAGGGCGTTGACGGCGGCGCGGCAACCAAAGGCGAAGAGCGCGCTCAGGACGGCGCGATGGGTGGAGACGGCACCCTTCGGATGCCCCGTCGTGCCGGACGTGTAGAGAATCGTCGCATCGTCGTCGAGATCGATGTCTACGTCGGGCAGTGGCGCGCCGTAGACGAGGACGTCTTCGAGCCGATCGATGCCCGCCGGCAGGTCGCCCGTCGTTCTCACCGCGACGACTCGGGTTCCGGTCCTGCCGGTCGCGAGGAGCGGGGCGACGCGCTCGACGCGCTCGGCATCGGCAACGAGCACCGACGCGCCGGAATCGTCCAAGCCGTACTCGAGTTCGTCGGTCGTCCACCAGGCGTTGAGGCACACCGCGACGGCACCGATCGAGGTGATGGCGGCGAAGGCGACGATCCACTCGGGGTAGTTCCGCATGGCGATGGCGACGCGGTCGCCCTTCCCGACGCCGTAGCGCTCGACGAGCATGGCGCCGAACGCGTCGACGCGGTCCATCACCGCCGCGAAGCTCCACTGCTCGTCCTCGTACACGAGGAAGGTCCCGTCGCGCGTGCGCGCTGAGTCGAACAGGGCCCGCAGGGACGGCGGCGTGCTGTGGAAGACCGGAAGCTCGCGGCCGGCGATCGTGGCGGTGCCCAGCTCGAAGCGAGCGCCCGGCGCGGTGACCGCGGCGACCGCGTGTGCGAACGTAAGGCCCATCAACCGTTTCCTTCCCCCGCCCGTACCGAACGTCGTCGCATCGTAAACGACGCCTTGTCTCGGGACGCACCTCGGCGGCGCCGCATCGTCTTCCCGCATGGCGCAGGTGCCGGGTCAGGCGAAAAGGTGGTGGGCGCCGGCTGGTTCGAGCCCCGGGCTCACACCGGTCACCTCCTGGGCAGCAAGCTGCACCTGGCGAGCTCGAAGGCCGTCATGCACGCGCTGATCGACGCGTAGCCGCCTTCCGCCCGGCGCGCTTGGTGTTCGCCGGCTTCCCGTTGGCGGACTTCCTGCTCGATTGCTTGGTGGTCGACTTCGACGGTGCCGGTCGGCCGGCCTTCGGGCGCGCTGGTTTGCGCCCGTGGCGAGCCGCCGAGCCCTTCGGTGTGCGGGTACCGCCTGGTGTTGCTGGCGAGCGGCGCTTCTTCTTCGGTGCGCCCGCTCTGGTGTCGGGTTCTTCGTCGAGCTCGAGGGTCGCCAGCCGCTTTGCTTTGCGCCGCGCCGCACCACTTGGCCGGCGCTTGCCGTCCGGCAGCGGCTCGCGGCCGGGCTTCGGCGGGCGGGTCGGTGTGCGGGTGCTGTGCGCCTCGACGTGCTCTTGCGCGACGTGCTCTTGCGCGATGTTCTCGGGCACGGGGGTGACCTTCGCAAGCTCGACGGCATCGAGCCCGATGGGATGCCCGAGCTCCTTTTGGAGCTGCTTGACCGGCTTGCGGAGGTCGGGCAGCACGAGCGTCACGACCAGACCTGACGCGCCCGCCCGAGCCGTGCGGCCCGAGCGGTGCACGTAATCCTTGGGGTCGGCGGGCGGATCGAAGTGGATCACGCACGCGACGTCGTCGACATGGATGCCGCGCGCCGCGACATCGGTCGCGACGAGCGCGGCCACCTCACCGCGATGGAACGAGCGCAATGCTCGCTCTCGCTGCCCCTGCGAGCGATCGCCGTGGATGGCCGCCGCCGGCACGCCCTTGGTCTCGAGCTGCCGGGCGACGCGGTCCGCGCCCCGCTTCGTGCGGCAGAAGACGATGGTCGGGCCGCTCCGCTTCACGACATCGGCGGCGACGGTGATGCGCTCCGCTCGGTCGACCGACCAGAACAGATGCGTCGCGCGGCTGGCGTCTTCGTCGTCGTGGTAGAGCTCGTGGCGGAGGGGATCGCGCTGGTAGCGATTGATCAACACGTCGACGTCGCCGTCGAGGGTCGCCGAGAACAGCAACGTCTGCCGGTCGCCGGCGCACTGGTCGAGCAGCCGGCGCACCTCGGGCAGGAAGCCCATGTCGGCCATGCGGTCGGCTTCGTCCACGACGATGAAGTCCACGTCGCGCAGGTCGGCACAGCCCTGGTTGATCAGATCGGCCAACCGTCCCGGGCACGCGACGGCGATGTCGACGCCGCGCTGGAGAGCCTGCACCTGGCGCGGGAAGCCGACGCCGCCGTAGAACGCCTCGACCCACGGGCCCTTGGGCTTCGCGAGCTGCTGCAACTCGTGCGCGACCTGCGAGGCGAGCTCGCGTGTAGGGACGAGCACGAGGCCGCGCGGCCGGCGTGGCTTCGCCTTGCCGACGCGCATCACGAGCGGGATGCCGAACGCGATCGTCTTGCCCGATCCTGTCGGCGCGCGGCCGCAGACGTCGCGGCCGGCGAGCGCGTCGGGGATGGTCGCGGCCTGGATCGGGAACGGTTCGGTGACGCCGCGCCGGGCCAGCGCGCCGGCCATGGGGGCGGGCACGCCGAGGTCCGCGAAACAGAGCGCGGTGTCGATAGGAGCTGATGACATGGTTCGCTTTCTTTGCCTCCAGGTCGCGCTGCGGCGGGGCCCGGACCGCGGATGCGGAGACAGTGGCAAGAGGCAGGCCACCGTGGTCGTTGTCTCGGTCGGCGCCGGCACCGGCGGCCACTTGCCCTCAGCGGGGCTCAGCCCTCAACGCATGCCTCTTCGCGCTGGTCGACCGAATGGAGAACTCGAACACCCTAGCCGCTGTCGCGCTCGAATCCACATCGACGCCGCGTGTTGCTCAGTTCACGAGCTTCTCGCGGCCTTCCCAGTAGGGCTGGCGCAGCTTGTACTTCTGCAACTTGCCGGTCGCGGTGCGTGCCAGCTCGTCGCGGATCTCCACCGATGACGGGCACTTGTAGTGTGCGAGCTTCTCGCGGCACCACGCGATGAGCTCGTCCTCGGTGGCGGTCTGGTCCGGGCCGAAGACCACGAGCGCCTTCACCGTCTCGCCCCACTTGTCGTCGGGCACGCCGATCACGGCGACCTCTGCGACCGAGGGATGGGAGAACAGGCAGTCCTCCACTTCTGACGAAGAGACGTTCTCGCCGCCGGAGATGATCACGTCTTTCTTGCGGTCAGAGATGGTGAGGTAGTTGCCGTCGTCGATGGAGCCGCCGTCGCCTGTGCGGAACCAGCCGTCGACGAGCGCATCGGCTGTCGCCTCGGGTTGGTTCCAGTAGCCGACGAGGACGTGGTTGGAGCGCGCGAGCACCTCGCCTTCCTCGTCGACCCGGAGCGTGACGCCGAGGCCCGGCGCGCCGGCACGGGCCAGCTTGGCGGCCCGCTCGGCCGCCGAGAGACCGTCCCACTCCGACCGGCTGCGGTTCATCGTCAGCAGGGGAGAGGTCTCGGTCAGGCCGTAGATCTGGACGAACTCCCAGCCGAGGTCGGTCTCGACCCGCTCGATGGTCTGGGTGGGTGGGGGAGCACCGGCGACGATCATGCGGGTGCGCCCGGCGCCAGGGACCGGCCCGTCCCACGACTGCGCGGCGTCGAGGATCGCGGCCACCACCGCGGGTGCGCCGCACAGCAACGTCACGCCGTGCTCGTCGACGCGGCGGAGGATCTCGGCGCCGTCCACCTTGCGCAGCACGACCTGCCGCACACCCATCGCCGTCGTGGCGTAGGGCATGCCCCAACCGTTGCAGTGGAACATCGGCAGGGTGTGGAGGTACACGTCGCGGTCGGACACACCCGCCTGCCAGCCGAAGGTCGCCGCGTTCGTCCACAGCATGCGGTGGGTCATCTGCACGCCTTTGGGGCGGGCGGTCGTGCCGCTCGTGTAGTTGATGGTGGCGGTGTCGTTCTCGTCGATCGTGGCGGGACGGGGATCGACGCCATCGAGGTAGAGCTCGCCGTCGTCCTGGCCGAGCACGATCCGGTGCTCGCACTTCACGCCCGACAGCGCGCCATCCAACTCGGGGTCGACCAGCAGCACTCGCGCGCCCGAGTGCTCGACGATGAACTCGACCTCTTCGGCTTGCAGGCGGAAGTTCACCGGCACGTAGATGCGGCCGAACGCGCTCACCCCGAAGAAGCCGACCAGCAGGCGGGCCGCGTTCTGCGACACGATCGCCACGCGCTCGCCGTGATCGATGCCCAGTTGGTCGAGCCGCGCCGCCTGCCCCCGAGCGAGATCGGCGACCTGTCGGTACGTGAGCGACCCGAGCGATGACGCCGGTTGGTCCGGCTCGTCGATCACACCTACGCGCGAGGCGTAGACCTTCTCGGCGCGATCGAGGTGATCGCGGATGGTGAGCGGAATCTCCATCGGGGCCTTCCCGGGTTCGTGGCGAGCGGTGCAGTCGGGACCGTACCGCAGGCTGTCCTGGCTGCGCTCAGGTGGTGGCGGGGACGGTCACCGTGTCGAGGTCGCTCGCCAGGACCACGTCGCCGTCGAACGCGCGGCGGGCCTCGTCGACCCACTCGTGTTCGGTGCCCGGCGGCGGGGGCGGAACGGGATGGGTCAGCACCAACTGGCGCACGCCGGCCTTCGTCGCGGTTGCCGCGGCGTCCTCGATCGACGAGTGGTAGTCGACGACGTCCTGCAAGCGAGCCGACGGGATCATCTTGATCAGGGACGGACGGATGACCGTCTGCACGTAGACGTCCGCGCCCTGGCACAGCGTGAACAAGCCCTCGCACGGGACCGTGTCGCCGGCGATGACGACCGAGGCGCCGTCGGCTTCGACGCGGTAGCCGAGCGTCGGTTGTACCGGTGCGTGGTCGGTCGGCGCGGCGATGACGCGGACCCCGCCGACGTCACTGATGACCGTGCCGTCGACCGCGGCGTCGGTCTCGGTGACCTCGACCGGCGGGTTCCAGCACAGGTCGTCGTGATGGTCCAAGCGATAGCCGATGTCGGTCTCGAGCATCGCCAGCGTGCGGTCGACGAACTGCTGCGTGCCGACAGGGCCGACGACCTTCAGCGGGTTCTCGAACGGCGACATCGCCCAGCGCGTGGTGACGAGGTCGTTGAAGTCCGTCACGTGATCGCTGTGCAGATGGGTGAGGTAGACGGTGGCGAAGTTGAGCGCGCCCGACCCGACCGCCGCGGCCCGGAGCAACACGCCGCGCCCGCAGTCGAAGAGGAGGTCGCGCCCGCCGGCGCGGACCAGCGTGCTCGGCCCGGCGCGATCGGGAGTGGGGAGGGGGCTGCCGGTTCCGAGGGTGATGACATCCATGGGACGAATATGACAGTCTTACTGTCAATTGTCTAGGGGGCTCATCTCGCCGCTAGATTCCCGCCGGTGACCCCCCACTTCGTCCGCATCTGGGCCGACGACGACGGCGTGTCCCATGTCGAAGACGTGACGCTGCCGGCGACCCGGGCCGGTGGTGAGCCCGGAGTGCCGAAGCTCGCGGTCGCTGATGCGGGTGCGGTTGGCCGCCTGCAGATCGTGGAGATCGATCCGGACTTCGAGCCGGGCTGGCACACCGCGCCGCGGGCGCAGTTCGTCGTGTTCCTCACCGGCGGGGCTCGCCTGGTTGCCGGCGACGGCTAGGTGCGTGAGCTCCCGGCCGGCAGCGTCGTCCTGGCCGAAGACCTGCACGGCCAGGGCCACATCACGTCGCACGAGCCCGGCCCCCAGCGCGTTCTCGTGATCCCGCGTGGCGACGAAGGCTACTGACATCACCAGCCATCACTGACGTCGCGGCTGCGCGGGTGGCGCGCGGACCGAGCCTGCGCAGGGCTGCCGCCGCCTGGCCGTCCAGGTCAGACGCCGGGCCCGCGGTTGCCGCCGGTGCTCGGGGCGGCTCCGCTGGCGCAGCGGGTCATGCGGGTCTTGTCGCCGAGCTCCTCGATCTTGCCCTTGCCGTCCTTTTGCGCCCACGCCTTGAGCTGGGTGCGGAGGTTCAAGACGTCGGCGCCGGAGTCCATGACCCAGTCGACCCGGATGCACACGTCGCTGCCGTTGTTCCAGAGCACGAAGCGATCGCCGCCCCAGTTCTTCACCTTGTCGGCCTTGCCCAAGAGCTGGCTCATCATCTCGTTGAGCTTCGTCGGATCGTCGGAGCCCCCGAGCAGGGCGCCAAGCCCGCCAAGCGGATCGTTGGGATCGCCGCTGCCGTCGAGGGCGCCGCCGAGGGCCTTGTTGAGAAGATCGTCCATGCTGACCTCGCCGTTGACGAGGAAGCCCGTCATGATCTCGCCGAGCGTGCCTTGGTCGACGACGTCGCCGCCGGCCGGGGGTGCCTCGACGCTCTTGGCCCCTTCCTTCGACGCGAACTTGTCGGGCTGCAGGATCTGCTCGCTGGTGCTCGGCGGCTGCGAGAACGCTTGGTCGAGGCCCGGCTGGCCCCCGCGCTGGAGCACGTCGCGCACGAACGGCTCGCCGTAGTCGTAGGGCGCCTGCACGATCATCGCCAGCGCCAGCGGAATGTCTGCTGCCGCGCCGAGCCCGCTACCGGACATCTGCATCATCTCGGTGGTGAGTTGCTGCTTGTCGCTGTCAGAGAGCTGGCGGACGTAGTCGAACTCCACCCGGCGGGCGTTGCCCTCGATCAGCGCGAGCCATGACCAGGCGCGGTCGTCGGTCGCGTTCTCGAACTCAGGTCGATCGAGTCCGAAGTTCTGGTCGTCGAGTGCGTGGGTGAGCTCGTGCACGGCGATCTCACGGAAGAACGGACCGATCTTGTCGCCCTTCACGACGAGCACCTTGGTCTTCGGCTCGTAGAACCCGAGCACTCCCTCGCCCAGAAGGTTCTTCTGGATCGCCACGGGGTCAGCGTTCGCCGGGATGAGGCCAAGAGCCTGCAAGAGCTGGCCTTGCTTGCGGAGCTGCTCGCTCTCTTGGTCGAACTCCTGCAGCACCGCCTCCTTGAAGGCCGTCTCGTTGAGGACGGTGACGTTGACATCGCTCTTGTACTTCAGGCCGCGATCTTGCTCGATGAACTTCTGGAGCTTGGCTACCTCGGCCTTGACCGCCGCCTCGTCGACGCCCGGCGACGAACCGCCGGCCGCGGGCGGCGTGGTCGAGGGGGAGCCCGTCGCCGGCGGCTTGGTGGTAGACGGCTGCGGCCGACTGGTCGTCGATGGCGAGGTGGTCGGGTTCGTGGTCGACGGGGCCGTGGACGCGGCTTCGTCCGGCTTCCCCAGCTTGCTGCCCGCGAGGAACGCCCCACCGAGCAGCGCGATCACGACGAGGACCGCGGCGGTGATGACGAGGCTGCGCTTGCCGCTCGCGCCCGTGGGCGGGGCGGGTGGCGGACGACCTTGGCCCCAGCCCGTGGAGCTGGCCGGGAACGAGCCCGGATAGCTACCCGGCAGCGGCGCGGCCGCCGGCGGCGGGGCTGCACCCGGATGCCCGGCGAGCGGCGGTTCGGGGGGCGGTTGCGAGGGCCATGGTTGCCTGGTGATCTCGTCGGCGGTGGTCACGACACCTCGCGGTTTCTGTGGCCCTGCGGGGGACAGGGATTTCGGGGAGCTCTGGGGGCTCGTGTTTTGTCGGCGCCAACCCGCCGGGTCTGTATGTGCCTGTGGACACGGGCATTACAGGCGGGCGAGCCGAAAGCCCACCGAAAAGGAGCAGCGGCGGTCGCCGCGATCTGTCGCTTTGCGAACTGACAAGACGGCGTGTCAGATTGTGCGGGATGGGATTGCGAGTGGCGCTGCTCGGGTACCGGGGCGACCCTCGATCCGGCGGGCAGGGTGTGTATCTCCAGCGGTTGGGGCGCGAGCTGGTCAGGCTCGGCCACGACGTGACCGTTCTCGCCGGACCGCCCTACCCGGACATCGGCGTTCGGGCCGCCGAGCCCGACGGCATGCGACTCATCGAGGTCCCGAGCCTCGAGCTGTACGTGCCGCCCGGGCCGTTCCGCACCCGCGCCTGGGCGCGCATGCGAGCCTGGCCCGACGTGGTGGAGTTCGCGCTGATGTTCGCGGGTCGCTTCCCCGAACCGCGGACGTTCACCATGCGAGTCGCCCGTCTCCTCCGGCACCAGCGCGCGCACTTCGACATCGTCCACGACAACCAATCGTTCGGCGTCGGGCTCTTGGAGCTGCAGCGAGCCGGGTGGCCGGTCATCGCGACCATGCACCACCCGTTGACCATCGACCTCGGGCTCGCGCTGGATCATCTCGACGATCGCTGCTGGGAGCCGTCGATCCGGCGCTGGTACTCCTTCATCGAGATGCAGAAGCACGTCGCGGCGAGGCTGCCCCGCATCCTCACCGTGTCCGAGACGGCGAGGTCCGACATCGTCGAGCACATGGAGGTGCCGTGCTCGCGCGTGTCGGTCGTGCCGGTCGGTGCCGACCCCGAGCTGTTCGCACCCCTTCCGGGGGTGGCTCGAGTGAGCGGCCGCATCCTCACCACCGCGAGCGCCGATGTCCCGCTCAAAGGATTGGTCCCGCTCCTCGAGGCGCTGGCTCGCGTCCGGTCGACCCGGGCCAAGGCGCACCTGGTCGTCGTCGCTCGTGCCCAGCCGGCGGGCGCGGTTGCTGACACGATCGATCGGCTCGGGCTCGGCGATGCGGTCACCTTCGTGTCGGGGTTGAGCGATCGCGAGCTCGTCAAGCAGTACGCCGAGGCCGAGGTCGGCGTCGTGCCGTCGCTCTACGAAGGATTCTCCCTTCCCGCGGTCGAGGCCATGTCGTGCGGCGTGCCGCTCGTGGCGACGACCGGTGGCGCGCTGCCCGAGGTGGTGGGCCGCGACAACACCGCCGCGCTGCTTGTGCCGCCGGGAGACCCGGCGGCACTTGCGGTCGGAATGGGCCGGGTTCTCGACGACCCCGAGCTCGGTCGCCGGCTGGGACGGGCCGGCCGCGAGCGTGTGCTCGAGCGGTTCACCTGGCGCCGGTGCGCGGCGGCAACGGTGGAGCGCTACCACGAGGTCATCGAGCGCACGTCGCCGCCCGGCCGCGCGATGCTCGTCGGAGGGGCCCGCGTGGGCTAGAAACGGGGGGTCGCATCGCGCCCATCGTGCCAAAGGTGACGGGCTGACCCTTGCTGTTCCCCACCGTCGACTTCGCCGTCTTCTTCCTTGTCGTCTTCGTCGGGAGCTGGGTCCTGCGGCCCTACCACACGCTCTGGCGCTGGTTCATCCTGCTGGCGAGCGTGGTGTTCTACGTTGACTTCTTCGATGCGCAGCACAATCCGGGGACCGACGCATTCGCCCCGCTGGTCGCCTTCGGCGCATTCGCGACGATCGCGGCGCTGGCGATCCGTTCGGTGTCCACGAGCGACGAGCCGGGGGGCGACAACCGCCCGGCCGCCGTGGGGGTCTTCGTCGCCGTCGCCGTGGGGTTCGTCGCCCTCAACGCCCTGCTGCAGCAGATGCTGCCGGACAACAACCAGTCGTTCTTCAAGTTCCTCCTGCTCCTCTTGAGCTTCATGTTCGTGAACCAGGCGGCGGCCCGGGCGGTCTACGCGTCGCTGGGTGAGGGGCGGGCGCGCACGAACCTGAGCCGGTGGCTGGTCCGGGCGCTCGTCGTCTTCGACCTCGGCGTGCTCGGCGTGTTCAAGTACTACGACTTCCTGCGGGAGTCGCTCGACAAGCTCGGTGCCCTCCCGATCTGGCAGCTCGCGCTGCCTCTCGCCATCTCGTTCTTCACCTTCCAGGCGCTGGGGTACGTGGTCGACGTCGGGCGGGGAGAGATCCGCCCGGTGCCGCTGCTCGACTTCGCCGTCTACCTCACGTTCTTCGCCCACGTGGTCGCCGGCCCGATCGTGCGCGTGCGCGAGTTCGTGCCCCAACTCGACCAGCGTCCCGACCCGCGCTACGTCGAGGCGTCCGAGGCGTTCATGCTCATCTTCCGCGGCCTGTTCAAGAAGGTCGTGATCTCGAGCTACCTCGCGACCCAGATCGTCGATCCGGTCTTTGCCGCGCCGAGTGCCTATGGCCGGGCATCGGTGCTGTTCGGCATCGTCGGCTACGCGATACAGATCTATGCCGACTTCAGCGGCTACACCGACATCGCCATCGGCGCCGCCCTCCTCCTCGGCATCCGCTTCCCCCAGAACTTCGACGCGCCCTACCGTGCCCTGTCCTTCCAAGACTTCTGGCGCCGGTGGCACATGACGCTGTCGCGCTGGCTGCGCGACTACCTCTACATCCCTCTTGGTGGCAGCCGGGGAACGGTGAACCGCACCTACTTGAACCTCTTCCTCACCATGTTGATCGGCGGGTTCTGGCACGGCGCGAACTGGACGTTCGTGATCTGGGGCGCGATCTGGGGCGGCGCCATCGTCGTCGAGCGCGTGGTCAAGAAGAACTGGGCGCTGACCCACGAACCGCGCGAAGCCACGGTCGTGACCAAGGTCGGGCAGTGGGTGCTCACCTTTGCCGTCACGTGCGTCGCGTGGGTGTTCTTCCGGGCACCGTCGTTCGGCGATGCCGTCGAGGTTCTGCGGCAGGTCGTCGTGGGGACCGACGATCCAGGCGTGAAGGCGGTGCTCACCCCGTTGGTGGTCGTGGTCGTGGTGCTCGCCATCGCGTCGCAGTTCGTCCCACCCCGCGTCCCCGAGCGTGTCTCGCAGATCGGTACCCGCATGGCGCCGGCCCTACAGGTCGTCGCGTTCGGCTTCGGTCTCATGTTCATCGATGCGCTTGGTCCCGAAGGCATCGCCCCGTTCATCTACTTCCAGTTCTGACGATCTGACTGATGTCCCCGCTCACGCTCCACACCGACCCCGAGATCCACGAGCGGGACGGATGGAACGAAGACTGGGGCGACATCGACCCGCCGGATGAGTTCGGCCGTCCGGTCCGGCGGGCCCGCGCACCCCGGCAATTCGGCGTGCGGTGGTTCTTGTCAGCTCCACAAGACAAGGGGCATACCGGCACGATGCCGGCTGGCGTCATCCTGGTCGTCGGATTGGCCGCGCTCGTGCTGCTCGCGCTGTTGAGCGCGCCGGCGACGCTGCGCAAGAGCAACGCCAAGGACAAAGGAGCATGGCGCCAGACGACGGCGCAGGCCGTCGCCACGATCAGCGCCGCGTTCAGGCTCGACGCGCCGCGCAACGCCATCGATGACGCGCGCGGCACCGGCGTGAGCCGCGTGGTCACAGCCGATGAGCTGCTGGCGCAGCAACGGGCGGCCACCCCACCAGTGACAGGTCCGACCGTGACGCAGGCCGTGTCGCAGAGACCGGTCGTCCGCGCGCCGGCCCAGGGTGCGCCGCTCAAGCTGTGGCTGGGCGGCGACTCGATCACCGGTGCGTTCGGGCCTGAGGCGCAGAAGGTGCTGGAGAGCTCGGGCCTGTTCTCGGTCACGGTCGAATCGAAGCCCTCGTCCGGGCTGACCCGGCCCGACTACCTCAACTGGCCGAAGCGGCTGCTCGACATCGCCAACACCGACAAGCCGGACGTCATGGTGGTCATGTTCGGTGCCAACGACGCGCAGAACATGCCGATCAACGGCCCGGCCGGCTACGCGCTGTACGACGAGAACTGGTTGGCCGAGTACCGCAAAAGGGTCGCGAGCACGATGGACCTTCTCAAGAGCCCGGCCAACGATCGGCTCGTCGTGTGGGTCGGCGCCCTGCCCATGGGGCCGGCGTCGGGCGTCAGGGGCATGGAGAAGGTCGACTACGTGTACTGGAGCGAGGCGCAGACCCGCCCGTGGGTCGCGTACCTCGACTCGTTCCCGTTCTTCACCGACTCTTCGCTCAACTACTCGCTCAGCTTGCCCGCCGCGGACGGCAAGGTGCAGAAGCTCCGGGCCAACGACAACATCCACCTCTCGCGGGAAGGCGCCGATCGCCTGGCTTGGGTTCTGTACCAGCGGCTCACGAAAGAGATCGACCTCTCGAAGTCGAACATCTTCGCCCTCCCGCCGAGCCAGGCCGCGCCCCCCACGATCCAGGAGCGTGTCGTGCTCCCGCCCCCGCCCGACTCCGGGGCGGCGTAGCCGACCCGGGCCGTTCCACGGCCCGCGCCCGGTTTTTCGGCCACACTTGTCAACGCGACGGGCAAGTCGCCCGTTTAGAGAGCTGTGAGGACGGTGCGGGCCGTGCACCACGCGGACAACCCGGCTGGAATCCACCGATCGCCGGCAAACGCTGGCGATGGCGGCCTGGGAGGACCGACATCCGTCTCGAAGGCGCAGCTCGGCGCGGAAGTTCGGTCCTCCCAGGCTTCCACCCCCGGTGTCTTGCCTGCTGTCTCTGATGCCGCCGTTGTTCCCGCCACGACCGATGATTTCGAGGACTTCTTCGACCACGTGTTCCCGCGTGCCGTCCGCGTCGCTCGGCGTCTCATCGGAGACCCGATCGAGGCGGAAGACCTGGCGGCCGAAGCACTGGCCCGGGCCTACGCCCGATGGCCGTCGGTCCGGCGCCACCCGTCGCCGGACGGCTGGGTGTTGCGGGCAACGATCAACCTGGGCATCGACATGCTGCGCAAGGCCAAGCGCACGCCCGAGCTGGCGGCGGTGGAGGGCCCGGAAGACGTCGTCGCTCTGCGCCTCACGCTGGCGGCGGCGATGAGCTCGCTGTCGAGGCGGCAGCGCGAGATCGTGACCCTGCGCTACCTCGCCGACCTCAGCGAGCACGACGTGGCCGCCGCGCTCGCGATCACGCCCGGCTCGGTGAAGACCCACCTCTCACGGGCGCTCGACCGCATGCGTGGTTCGCTCGGCTCGCAGTGGGAGGAGGTGACCGGTGGCTTCACCTGACGACGTTCCCCTCTCGCGCAGCCGCGACGAGCTGCTCGCGCAGGTCAAGGCCCGCGGCACGCAGCTTCGCCGCCGCCGGCACGCCGTTGCCAGCGGCATCGCCACGTTCCTCGTACTGGTGGTGCTCGTGCCCGCCGTGGTCCTCTCGGAGAACAGCACCCGCGAGCTCACGACGCAGAGCCCGACGTCGTCCGCACCGGCCGCCGCCGATTCGACGACGACTGCTTCGACGCTGCCCCGGGGCGGGGACGATCAACCCGAGTTGCCATCGTTCACGGTGGAAGCCGTGGACGACGGCAGCACCTCGACGTCGGAGGCGCCGGGCGACACCGAGGTCGCCGCACCGATCCTGAAGAGCGCGGGAGAAGACCGAGGTCCATCGAGCACCAACGGCCCCGATGCGAGCCCGACGTCGACCATCGTTCCGGCGTGCCGGAACTCCTTCGATCCGCAATGCGGGCCGTTCGTGTGGCTCCCACCGCTGTTCCCGAACATGACTCCCGCCGTGACGCTCTCGGCCAACTTCGATCCCCCGAGAGTGGGCCAAGTCGTGACCTTCGTGGTCATGGTGAGCGATGCCGACGGTCCGGTGGCAGACGAGTGCTTCGAGTTCGAGACGGGCGACGGCACGGTGTACTCGATGGTCGACGGTGTCCAGGTGAACGGTGTGCCGTCGTGCCCGCCACCGCCATGCGCCGCGCCGGCGGGTGGCTGGGAAGCCCCCGAGCGCACACGTTCGACGGGAAGCTTCACGTTCGTGCACACGTTCGGCTCGGCTGGAGTCTTCGCCTTGCGCGTCCGTGCTCGCGCCGCCGGCACGAGCACGTGTGCCAACAACCCGTATGCCGACAGCATCGACGTGTCGTTCCGCATAACCGTGAACGGCACGAGCAGTCTGTCCGGTTGAGACGGTGCAACGTCTGATCCCCGAACGAGACGAGGTCGGGGGATTCAGCCATCAGCGGCTGCTCTAGGATTCCGGGCTCATGGCAACCAACGCAGAGAACGCGTACGAGAGGTTCACAGCCGCGGTCGGGCAGGCCGATGGCGTCGGCGAGTGGCTGGAGATCACCCAGGAGCGCATCAACGACTTCGCGGACGTCACCGAGGACCATCAGTTCATCCACGTCGATCCCGAACAGGCCGCGCAGCTCTCACCGTGGAAGGTGACGATCGCCCACGGGTTCCTCACCCTGTCGCTGCTCACCAAGCTGGATGCGTCGATCCCCAAGGACATGAGCCGCTTCACCGGCGTGATGATGGGCGTCAACTACGGCTTCGAGAAGGTCCGGTTCATCAGCCCGGTGAAGGTCGGCTCGCGCATCCGGGCGTCCAGCGTGCTGGCGAAGGTCGACCTGAAGGATCCCAACACGATCCAGACGACACGCACCATGACCGTCGAGATCGAAGGAGAAGAGAAACCCGCCGTGGTGGCCGACTGGATCACCCGTCTCGTCTACGGCTGACCGGCCCGCCATCGATGGACGCCTATCTCGGCTCGGGCCCTGATCTCGGCTGGGGACGCATCTACGGGGGCCAGGTCGTCGCGCAGGCTCTGCGCGCCGCCGGGCTGACCGTGGATGTCCCCCACAGGCCCCACTCGCTGCACGCGTACTTCGTGCGAGCGGGCGACGAGCGCCAGCCAGTGCTGTTCGAAGTCGAGCGGGTGCGCGACGGCCGGTCGTTCACGACCCGGCAGGTGGTGGCCTACCAGGCCGGCGGCGCCATCTTGAACCTGATCGCGAGCTTCCAGAAGGACGAGGAGGGGGAGGACGTGCAATCGGTGCGGCCGCCAGCCGGCATCCCGCTTCCAGAGGAGTTGCGAGCCGCGCCCACCGATCTGTTCTTCGACGATCGCATCGCTGCCCACGGTCGTGACCCGCAAGCGCAAGGCATCACCTGGATGCGGTCCGCCGAGCCGCTCGGCGACGATCCGCTCGTACACGCGTGCGCCCTCGCCTATCTCTCCGACGAGCATCCGCTCGGCGTCGCGGTGCTGCCGCACTCGCGGGGAGACCGGTGGGACGACCTCGTCGCGGCCAGCCTCGATCACGCCATCTGGTTCCACCGGCCGCTGCGAGCCGATGAGTGGTTGCTGTTCGACCTCCACGGCCACGGTGTCGCGAACTCGAGAGGGCTCGGCATCGGGCGCGTGTTCACCGCGACCGGCACCCACGTGGCGACCATCGCCCAGGAAGGGTTGGTCCGGGTGCGCGATCGCCCAGACGGCACGTGATCGGGCGCGTACGAACCCAAGGCTCGGGCCGAATCGGTATCGTCGGACCGGACGCTTCGGTTCCTGTTCGTGTGGGACGATGGAAAGCGGCAAACGTGGCCACCGGGTCGAGGGAAGAAGGGCATGCCGGAGAAGGACAAATGGCGCTGGGAAGATCTCGACTCGGTCTTCGACGAGAACTTCGTCGCGAACGCGGAGTTCAAGGAAGGGGACTGGAAGGAGCGCGCATGCGAGCACAAGGACAAAGCGCGCGAGGCCAAGAGGGCGGCCCGGCCCGCGCGACCGAGCCGACCTTTCCCCGACCGGTCCGATCATCCGGTCAGCTCCCGCCCGCCCCTGACCGGCGCGAAGCGGCGCAACCGTGTGCTCGTGATCGCCGGCGTCGTCGCGCTGCTCGCCATCGGATTCGCTCTCGACGTGCGCAGGGGCACTCCCACAGATCCAGAGACGAGCACCACGACCACGAGCGCAGTGGCGACGACGGTCACGAACCCTCTGACGAGCCAGGCGCCGACGACGACGGCAAGCAGCACGCCGCCGTCGTCGGCCGTGGCCCCCAGCTCGAGCGCGCCACCGCCCTCTACGGCAACGGCGAGCGTCGGCGGTGTCGGTGTTGCCGAGCCACGCCCGGGCTGACGGGGGCGGTCAGCCGCGCAGGAGCACACCCGACGCGCCGCTGACGGTGCCGGTGAAGCGCGCCCCCTCACCGCCCGGGGCGGTGGAGACGACGACCTCGCAGGAACCGAAGCCTTCGAGGTCGATCGTCTCGTCCGCGAAGTTGACGAGGACGGTGCGAAGATCGGCGGTCGCGACATCGCGGCGCGAAAATGCGAGCACGCCGCGGGGAGCGTCGAGAAGCTCGATGCCACCGGTGAGCAACGCCGGTGATTCTTTCCGGGCGCTGATGAGTCGTCGGTAGAGGTGGAGGATCGACGACTCGTCGGCGAGCAGCGATTCGACGCTTCGCTCTCCCGAACACGGCGACCACGGCAGCCAGGGTTCGGCGCCCTCCCAGCCATGGGGTGCGTCGGCTGTCCACGGGATCGGTGCCCGACAACCATCGCGGCCTCCGGGATCGACAGTGCGGCCGGGAGGGACGTCGGCATCCTCCAAGCCCAGCTCTTCGCCGGCGTAGAGGAACGGCGTGCCGCGCAGGGTCAGCAGGAGGAGAGCGGCCGCGCGCGCTCGGGCCTCCGAGCCGCCGTAGCGGGTGCGGTGCCGCGCGTTGTCGTGGTTGGACAGCACCCACGTCGGCCACGCGTCGATCGGGTCGAGCTCGCGCGCAGCCCGCTCGATCTGCTTGCGCCATTTCGCCGCGTCCCAGGCGGTGTAGAGCGGAGGGAAGTTGAAGTTCAGGTGCAGTTCGTCGCCGTGGCCGTAGTGCTCGGCCACCAGCTTGGTGTCGAGCAGGTAGACCTCGCCGACCGCCACGCGGTCGGCGTTGTAGGAGTCGAGCAAGGTGCGTAGCCCGCGAAGCAGCTCGTGGGTCTCGGGTCGGTTGTTCAACGGGACGTGGCTGAGCGCGGCCAGGTCCGCGGGGTCGTCGGCGAGGGTCGGGTCCTTCCCGATGAGGTGGATGACGTCCATCCTGAAGCCGTCGACGCCGCGGTCGAGCCAGAAGCGCAAGGTGTCGTGCATGGCCGCCACCACCTCGGGGTTCTGCCAGTTGAGGTCAGGCTGTTCCTCCAAGAAGCAGTGGAGGTACATCTGGCCGGTGCGGTCATCAAGGGTCCAGGCGGGCTCGAACGTGAACGACGAGATCCAGTTGTTCGGCGGGCTCCCACCGGGCTTGGCATCGCGCCAGATGTACCAATCTCGCTTGGCGTTGTCGCGTGTGGCCCGCGATTCGCGGAACCAGGCGTGCTGATCGGAGGTGTGGTTCGGCACCCAGTCGACGATCACCTTCATGCCCCGGCCGTGCGCGTCAGCCACGAGTCGGTCGAAGTCGTCGAGGGTGCCGAACAGCGGATCGACGTCGCAGTAGTCGCTGACGTCGTAGCCGAAGTCGGCCATCGGCGACCGGTAGAACGGCGAGATCCACAACGCGTCGACTCCGAGCCACGCGAGGTAGTCGAGGTGGCGGCGGATCCCTTCGAGATCGCCGACGCCGTCGGCGTTCGAGTCGGCGAACGAGCGCGGGTAGATCTGGTACGCCACCGCGGTCTTCCACCAAGGAGTGTCAGGGTGCATGGCTCGCGGAAGCTAGGCGCTTGCGGCCACGGAGCGACAATTTGTTGTCGATGGGGCAAGCGCCGGCCGGCGGCGCGACCGCCAGGGAGCCCGCCGGCGATGGGGAGCGCTCGGAGCGCCAGCGGAGAGTGCGTGGGGGCGCAGGCCCCGGGCAACTAGCGCGGTTCGTCGACGCGCGGGTCACGAGGGTCGAGGGTCGAGGGTCGAGGATCGCGATGGCTCGTCAGCTACCTCGATCCCCGCCGCCCGCTCTACCTTGTCGCCATGCGTCTCCAAGGCAAGGTTGCCGTCGTCACCGGTGGGGGTTCGGGCCTGGGCCGCGCGTCGGCCATCGCCCTGGCACGCGAGGGTGCGGCGGTGGTCGTCGGCGATGTCGACACGGCCGGCGGCGAGCAGACGGTCGAGGCGATCGTCGGCGGTGGTGGGCAAGCGTCGTTGGTCGACACCGAGGTCGCCGACGCGGCGCGATGCGAAGCGCTGATGCAGGCCGCGGTCGACACCTACGGCGGCCTGCACGTGCTGCACGCGAATGCCGGCGTGTCACTCGTCGGCCAGGACGGTCCGACGGCCGACATGGAACCAGCCGTGTGGGACCGGGTCATCTCGATCAACCTGTCGGGCGTCTTCTACTGCTGCCATTACGCGCTGCCGCGCATGGCGGCGAGCGGTGGCGGGTCGATCGTCAACACCGCGTCGTCGATGGCGCATCTCCCGCTCGGGAACATGGACGCGTACGCCGCGTCGAAGGGTGGGGTCGCCAACCTCACCCGCTCGATGGCGGCGAGCGCAGCCAAGCACGGCGTTCGCGTCAACGCCATCAGCCCCGGCTACGTCGAGACCAGCATGACGTCGGTCATCTGGGAGATGCCCGAGGTCCGCGATGCGTTCGCCCTCGGTCATGCCGACGGTTTGCAGACCCCCGAAGAGATCGCCGATGTCGTCGTCTTCCTCGCGTCGAACGAATCGCGCAGCTTGACGGGCGCGGTGCTCACGTGCGACCGCGGCTGGACCGCCTTCAAGATGCCCGACATCGTCCGACAGTTCGGCTAGACGACCGAGGGCGAACCGGCGCGACGCAAGCTACGAGAAGTAGCCGAACACGTCGTAGAGCAGATTGATCTGCCCGGCGTTGTTGCGGAGGTTGATGCGCGCACCGGCACCGAGCGCGACGGTGGTGGCGTTGGGGCGGACGCTGCCAGCGGGGAGGTTCAGGTTCGACGCGTTTGGCGGCGAGCCGCCGCCGGGATAGGCCGTCACGTGGGTCAGGGCGGTCGGGAACACGCCTGTCAGGTTGCCGACGACGGCGGACGCGGCGCCGGGCAGGCCGGTCGCCACGCTGCGGATCGCACCGGGTCCGACGGGTCCGACCGGAGCCCCGAGGCCGGATCGGGTGTCGAGCGCGCGCCGCGGAACCAGCATGGTGAACCGGGTTCCGGACGGGGTCGCACGGAACCATCCCGCAACATCTGCGATGACGTTCACCGAGCCGGAGTTGTTGCGCAACGAGATGGCGCCGCCGGCGCCGACCTTGACGATGGCCTGGTTGGCGATGGTGTCGCCCGGATTCCAGTTGAGGTTCGAGGCGGTTGGTACCTCGCCTCCTGATGGCCAGGCCGTGAGGTGGGAGTTTTCGCTCGCGCCCGTGATCGTGAAGTTGACCACGACCGCGTCGGCGTCGGCGGGAATGCCGTTGGCTCCGGCCACCTGCAGTTGCTGGACCGCGCCCCCGCCGATGGGTGCCGCCGGGCCGCCGGTTCCTGTTCGCGTGTCGAGGATGCGGAACGGCGCAGATGCGGTGAACCCGTCGCCGCACGGGCAGGTGGGCGGGCCGGGAACGGCGGCAGGGCTCGGTGTTTCGGCGGGTGAGGTCGGTGCGGGTTCGCGGACGCCGTCGTCGTAGTAGCCCGCGACGTCGGCGACGACGTCGGTCGTTCCCGAGTTGTTGCGTACGGCAGCGAACCCGGACGCGTCCGGCTCGACGGTGACGAGGTTGGCGATCGTCCGCCCGGGCTCGAGGTTCAGGTTGGAGGTGTCGGGAACGCTGCCGTCAGAGGCGAGCACGGTGAGGTGCGACGTGCTCGTGGGATTGACGGCAATGACGTTCAAGACAACGGCGCCGACTCGTGATGGTGGGGTGCCGCCGACGCCGACGACTCGGAACGGGCGGGCTTCGCCGGGCCCGATGGGCGCGATCGGGCCTCCGTTGCCGTCGCGGGTGTCGAGTATCCGCGCTGGCGTGAGCGGGTGGTAGCCGCCCTTGATCGACTCGTACGCGCCGACATCGCATCCGGCTCCTTGCGGGCGGACGGCGCCGCGCTGGTCGAACCCCGAGCAGGCGGGGTCGCCGGGCGGGATGCGATCGACGACCGGTGAGCCAGCCAGCGGTCGGCGGGTCGGGATGATCTGTCCGGGGCCGATGCCGGGTCCGCCGTTGTCGGCGAGCGGGCCGAGCAACGTGCCAGTCGACGACGCGCCGGCGAGGACGAGATCGTTCGGCGCCGTGGTCGTGAGGCACGACGAGTCGACCGCCACGTTCCAGCCATCCGAGATCGATGGCCAACCCCGGAAGGGCTCCTCGCTAGATCGTGTGGATTTCGGGTAACGGGAGTTTGCCGGCGATGAGGTAGATGATGGTGATCATCTTGGCTTTGGAGCGGTACCC
>JACPNV010000089.1 GCA_016185305.1 Actinomycetota bacterium
CCGTGCAGGTGCAACAGCCCGTCGAGGGACTTGGACAGGTGCAACTCGTTGCGGGCCAAGTCGCGGTTCGGGTCATAGCCGCCGTCTTGGTCCAACAACTCCACGATGTCAGCCACATCGCGGCGCCACCGGTCAACCGAACAGTGCTCGGCCATGTCCAACAACTCGCCCTGCAGGCCCGCGACCGCGTCGGCGACCCGCTCGTTGCACGCATCAGCCAACGTCTTGGCGTGCTGCCAGCCGATACGGCCCCCTTGCAGCGCGGCGGCGACCTCGGGCAACAACTCGGCCAGCTTGCGGGCCACCCGCACCTGGCTACGAGCCAGATGGCCGGGCAGGCTCGCCTCCCGCGCCAGCCACGACGACGTCGCCAACCCGAACTCGCGATCGCACACCCCCCGGCCGTGCAACTCGGCCAACACCTTCGCTTGGCCGGCATCCAACAGGCTCCGCACCGCCTCGATCGCCACCGCCGCCGCACACAAGTCATCATCAGAGCCGGCCCCGGCGTGCAGACCAGCGATCTTGGCGGCCCATTCCAACGCTTCCAACTCATCAAACACATGTACGACTCTACCCGGTCGGACTCACCCAGGGCAACAGGAAAGACAAGAAAAACCAAGATCATCCCCGGTGATGCCAGAGCCGCTCTGAGCGAGCGGGGTTGGCCACAAGCGCGGAGTTGCCCGGAGGGCTGCGGCGCCGCCGCGCACGCTCCGCTGGCGCTACCGGGAGCCTCGGGCGGTCTCGTAGATGGCGGCGAACTGGCCGGCGATGGCGGACCACGCATAGCGCCGGCGGATCTGGTCATAGGCGTGCGCGCCGCGGCGGACGCGCTCGGCGCCGTCGTGGACCGCTTCGACGAGCGCGTCCGCGAGCGCTTCTTCGTTGTCGGGCGCGACGAGCCAACCGTTCGGGTTGCGCAAGTCGGAGTTGACGAACGACACCGGACCGCCGGTGGCCGTAGCGATCACCGGCCGCCGGCACGCCATCGCCTCCAAGTACACCTGGCCGAACGGTTCGTCGACCGACGGCGCGGCCATCACGTCTGCGCAGTTGACGCCGGTCGGCAGCTCGTCGTGGCCGCGCCAGCCGACGAAGAACACTCCGTCGATGCCGAGCTCGTCGACGACCGCGGCCGGATGCTCGCCCTCCCACTCTCCCGGATGGCCGCCCCACAGCACGAGCGGCGCACGCATCGCCGGCGTTGCCCGGCGCGCCCGCGCGTAGGCGCGGATCAGCAGGGGCACCCGCTTGAAGCCGAGGAAGCGCCCGACGAACAGGACCACGGGAGACGAGTCGGCGAAGAAGCGATCGAACTCGTCGCGCGTGCACCGCCGCGAGCCGGGCGCGCCCGACTCGTCCCACCCGAGGGGTTCGTCGAGCAGCCAGTGCCGCCAGTGCGCGAGGCGTTCGTCGCCGGACAGATGCTGGTCATCGAACCGCTCGGTGTCGACGCCGTTCGGCACGACCGTGATGTCGCGGAGCGAGACGCCGAGCAGCCTCACGGCTTCGTCGCGATCGTGATCCGAGATGCAGATGATGTGCTTCGCCCGGTGCGCATCGGCGACCAGGCGCTCGTCCCATGCGCTCGACGGCAGCACGCCGCGACGGATGTTGTCGATCATCTTGAGCTCGGTGCCATGCAGGTGCGCGACGACTGGCTTGGCGGGGCACGCTCGCGCCGCGGCGTCATGCTGCGCGGTCAAGTGATGGAGGTGGAAGAGGTGGCAGCCGCTCGCTCCGCTGTCTTTGAACACGCGCGTCCAGAGCTCGATCTGGTGCTCGCTCTCGTCGTCGTCGAGCGCGGTGAACACCCGGTCGGGCGCGCCGGAGCGATCTTCGAACGACGGGTGCAGGGGGATGGCCGCCCGCATCGGGTCAGCGCTGTTCCACGCGTCCGTGAAGTCGACGGGCACGATGTCCAGCCCGGCGTAGAACCGCGCCGCGTTGCTCTCGGCTTCCGGCCCGCCGAGCGACCCGGTGAAGACCTTGGGCTGCCATCCCACCGCCGGCAGCGCGCCGGCGAGGTACCGCACCACCTGAGCGGACCCGCCCCTCGGGAAGAAGCTGATCCCCATCGCCACCCGTCGCGCCATCCCGCCGAGCGTAAGCGACGTACTCCCGGTGCTCTCGGCCGCCAGGGTTTCACCAGCCGTGGAAGTCGGGGTCGCGGCGCTCGACGAAGGCCTGGACACCTTCGTTGGCGTCGCCGGTCGACATGTTGAGCTCCTGGGCGAGGGCCTCGTCGTGGAAGGCGCCCGCCCGGTCGGACTCCAGCGAACGGTTCACGAGCCACTTGGTCAGCGCGATCGAACGCGTCGGCCCGGCGGCAAGGCGCTCGGCCCACTGCTCGGCGGTCGGCGCCAACTCGTCTCTCGGCACGACCCGATTCACCAAGCCCAACGCCGCAGCGTCGCTGGCGCGCAGATCGTCGCCGAAGAACAACAGCTCCTTGGTCTTCTGCACGCCGATGAGGCGGGGGAGGAGGTAGGCGCCGCCGCCGTCGGGCACGAGTCCGCGGCGCACGAACACCTCGACGAACTTGGACTCCTCGGCCGCGACGACGAGATCGCACGCGAACGCGATGTGGCAGCCGATGCCCGCCGCGGTGCCGTTGACCGCGGCGATCACCGGCTTCTCGCAATCGAGGATGCTGCCGACCAGTCGCTGCGCGCCATCGCGGATCATCCGGGCCACGTCGCCCGATGCCCGCTCTGGGGCGCCTTCCGGTCGGGTCTGCGGCGCGGCTCGCCCCGCGCGCAGGTCGGCGCCGGTGCAGAAGCCCTTGCCGGTCGCGGTCAGCACGACGGCGCGAACCGCGAGGGCGCTGCTGGCCGCACCGAGCAGCTCGATGAGGTAGTCGCGCTGAGCCGGCGTGATCGCGTTGTGCGCTTCGGGGCGGTTCAGCGTGATCCAGCTCACCCCGCCCCGGACTTCGTGCAGCACCTGCTCGGACAGCGGCTTCTCCTCGGACATGCGGCGAGTGTATGAGATCTCTGACGAGGCGTCAGATTTCCCGTTCACCGCACGGGTCTAAAGTTTCGGCGTGCGATTCGACTTGCCGACCATCGACGACGACACCCAACCGTTCTGGGATGGCACCCGCGATCGCAAGCTGCTGATCCGCCGCTGCAACGCCTGCGGTGTGCATCACTACTACCCCCGGCCGTTCTGCCCCGAGTGCTGGAGCGACGACGTCGACTGGGTGAGAGCCAGCGGCAAGGCCACGCTCTACACGCACTCGACCGTGTACGTGAACGACCTGCCCCCGTTCAACGAGCAGCTTCCCTACATCGCGGCCGTCGTCGATCTCGACGAAGGCCCGCGCATGATGACGAGGGTGGTCGGGTGCGAGACCGAGCAGTTGCAGATCGGTATGGCGCTGGAAGTCGTGTTCGAGCCCATCGCCGGCCGCGCCGAAGAGTCGGGCACCGCTGACGACGTCGTTCTCGCGTATTTCCGTCCCGCGGCCTGATCGCATGCGCGCGCTCGTCACCGGGGCCACGGGCTTCCTCGGCAGCCACGTGGCACGCCAGCTGACCGAGCGCGGCGACGAGGTCGTGGCGCTGGTTCGGGCGACGAGCGATCGCGGCCGGCTCGACGGCCTCGAGGTCGGTTACGCCGAAGGCGACGTCACCGATCGCGCGTCTGTCGAGGGGGCGCTTGATGGCGTGACCCACGTCTTCCATTGCGCCGCCACTGTCGAGTTCGGCCCCCGCGACCCGTCGTTCATGGAGAAGGTAAACGTGGTGGGTACCGAGAACGTGCTCGGTGCCGCGGCCGAGCGCGGCATCGCCGCGATCTACACGAGCTCGCTATCCGCGCTCGGTCCCACGCCACGAGACGAGCCTCCGCAGGACGAGTCATGGTGGAGTGCCGACACGCCTGCTGTCGCCTACGAGGACACCAAGCGCCGGGCTCACGAGTACGCACGCTCGCTCGCAGAGAAGGGCGCTCCGGTCCGCATCGCCATGCCGGGTGGCATCTACGGCTTCGGCGACCAGAGCACGATGGCCGACCTCATCCGCGCCTACACGATCTGGCCCATCCCGATCGGCTACCTCCCCGAGGTGCGGCAGTCGACGGTCGGTGTCGAAGACTGCGCCGATGCGCTCCTTCGCATCGCAGATCGCGGCCACGACGGCGACGAGTTCGTCGTCGTGGCCGAAACGGTGACGGTGGCGGAGTGGCTGAAGATCATCACCGACGCCGCCGGGCATCGCGGTCCGGTGGCGTACCTGCCGTCGAACTGGGTGCGGGCGATGGCCAAGCCCGGGGCGAAGGTCGCGGCGTGGCTCGGCCAGTCGCCGTCGATGGTTCCCGAGACCGTCGCGGTCGCGACCCACGACTCGGCGTACCGTGGCGACAAGCTCCGGCGCGAGCTCGGGTGGGATCCCCGCCCCCTCGCTCACGGCATGCAGGCCATGGTCGACGCGATCAAGGCCGACGAAGCTCGCAAGCGGGCTCAGAGACGAACCGACCGCGCTCGAGCACGCGCCGCGCGGTTGTAGGCGGCACGCGAGGGTCAGCCGTCCACCCGGATGCGGCGCGTCGGGTAGCCGGTCGCGCCATTCGGTTCGGGCGACGAGTATTCGGCGATCTGCGTCTCGCCCGTCCCGTCGGTCGCGCGCGCCGTGATCTGGTGAAGCCCTGAGGTCGCGTCGTACTCGGCCATCCATTGCCGCCACGTGTTGTCGGACACGACATCGAGCAGCTTGGCTTCGGTCCAGGGGCCGTCGTCGACCCGCACCTCGACCTTCTGGATGCCGCGGGTCGGCGCCCACGCCACCCCGGCGATGGCGATCCGTCCCGGCCGGATGCCGGTGCTCGTGCGGGGTACGTCGATGCGGCACTGCGTCTTGACCGGACCCTCCTTCGACCAGCCCTTGTCGATCCAGTAGCCGTTGAAGTCTTCCCACCGCGTGAGGCGGATCTCCTTCAACCACTTGACGGCCGACACGTAGCCGTAGAGCCCGGCGACGACGAGCCGCACGGGGAAGCCGTGGTTGACCGGCAACGGCTCGCCGTTCATGCCGACCGCGACCAGCGCGACCCGGCCGTCGTAGATCGCAGCGGTGGGGAACCCGGCGGTGAACCCGTCGACCGAGGTGCCGACGACCTGGGTCGCGCCTGGTTGCACGCCCGCCTGGTCGAGCAGATCCTTCAGCGGAACACCCTGCCATTCGGCGTTGCCGACGAGGTCACCGCCCACCTCGTTGGAGACGCACGACAGCGTCACGGTCTCTTTGACCATGGGCGTGTTGAGCAACTGCTGGAAGGAGAGCTCGAACGGTCGGTCGACCATGCCGGTGACCTGCAACGTCCACGCCGCCGGATCTACCTGGGGCGTCACGAGCGCGGTGTCGATGCGGTAGAACGTGTTGTTCGGGGTGATGTACGGCGACAACCCCTCGAGCCCCGAGCCCTGATCGGCCGGCCTCACGGGGTTGTCCTTGGCTGCCGGCAGCGAGACCTTCTGGCGGGCGGCCTCGGCGGCCGAGCGGTTCGCAAGCTGTCGTCCTCCGTAGACCCCGACAGCGGCGAACGCGCCGATGCTGCCGGCCCACGCGAAGAACTCGCGACGGGATGCATGCGGGTTGACCGGCGTCTCAGGGTTCACGGGGCTGAGGCCGTGGCCGGTGACCACGATTCGCAGCAGCCATCGCAGCGTGACTATTCCTGCCGCTGTCGCGAGGACCGCGGCGAGCACGACGATGCCCGCGTTGTTCTGCGTGTCGCGCAGGCCGGCGACGCCGCCCACGATGCCGAACGCCGCGAACCCTGCCGGCCCGGTCCATGCCCGCTTCAACGACAGCGCGCCGAGCAGCGCGCCGATGAGCAGCGAGATGATGACGATGCCGGTGATCAAGGCGGGCTTGTCGTTGGTGCCGAGGTTCGAGATCGCCCACTTGATGAGGGCCCCCGCGGCCCGGTCGATGAGCTCGTTGCCGACGCTTCCCACCAGTGACTGTCCTGGGCTACCGAAGCTGCTGACGAGCTCGCCCGCCGCCAACGCGGCCGCGGCGGCGATGGCGCCGGCGAGGCTCGCGAGCGCTCGTGGCGGTGCGCCGGCGCGAGCGCCGGCCGGCGGTTCGAGCGCGTCGGCCGGCGCCGGCGCGACTTGCCGCTCGGACAGAGCCGCTGCGCGAGCGTCCGCTTGCCTCGGCGGCTTGGCGACACCGCTACCGGCTCGAGACGGCGGATCGCTGGCGGGCGGATGGTGGGTCTCGGTCACGCCGTTCCTCTCAGGGTTCGCTCCGTCAGAACGCCGCGAACCCGGCGTTCGTTCCGAGCGAGGAGCCGTTCATGGTTCGCGCCCCAGCATCGCGAGCAGCGTGGTCTGCGGGTCGGCGCCGTCGTCAACCGCGATCTTCGAGCCGAACGCGCCGCTGCCGGTGAGCAGCTCGGCCTGCGGCTTGACGACCGCGATGCACGCGAGGACGAGGTCGGGAGGCAGGGTCGTGTCGTGGCCGGTCGCCTTGGCCAGGTCCCACCCGTGCACGAGCACGTCGATGAAGCGATGGCCGCAGTAGATGCTGCCGGGAACCGGGCCGTAGGAGACGGCGACGGGTGCCGCCATCGCGCCCTCGGCTCTGAACGCGGCGCTGGCGATGGCGGCCGACTCGGCGTACGCCTTGGCCGGCTCGTCGCCGATGACGTCGCCGTCGAAGCGGTCACCCACCTCGTCGATCGTCTGGCCCCCGACGAGCGGGCCCACCCAGAGGTTGCCGCTCACCACGTGGTTCAGCAGGTCGGCGACGTCCCAGCCGGCGCACGGCGTGGCTTCGGCGAGCCCGCCCGCCGTCACCGCTTGGACGATGCCGCGGGTGTGTTCGAGCGCCTGGGCGTGTACATCGGGTAGATCGCGTTCCATGTGAAGTCTTCCTCGTGTTCGTGCTGTCTGTCGGTGCTGTGGGCGGAGGCGACGAGTTGTCATCGGGTCTTGGCGGTTCTCACGTCTCGGTCAAGTGTGCTCGGTGGCGCTTCCGTCCGCTTGCTCGAACGGCGTAGGTTGCTCGAGGTGGGTCCACGCATCGGGGGCGCAGCCCCGAGCGGCGGGCAACGACCTCTTCTGGTGCCTGGTCCACCGACCGGTGGGTCGACTACGGTTCGTCTCGCCACGAGCACTGAAAGGCCGGGATGTCCTCCCCTGTCAGCACCGCCACGCCCGCCCGAACCCCACGATCGAAGGGCGCCCCGGTTGTGCGGGCCGAAGACGACAAGATCTACTTCTGGCCCTCGTTGCCCTTCTTCCTCGTCAACCTGTCCCCGCTCCTCGTCCTCTTCACGGGCCTGTCGTGGAAGTCGGTGGCGCTCCTCGCCGTGACCTTCTGGGGCCGGATGTTCTTCATCACCGCGGGGTACCACCGTTACTTCTCCCACCGCACCTACCGCCTGGCGCGGGTGCCGCAGTTCCTGATGGCCTTCGGTGGTACGACCGCGGCGCAGAAGGGCCCGTTGTGGTGGGCCAGCCATCACCGCAACCACCATCGGTTTTCCGACACCGACCAGGATGTCCACTCGCCGCAGAAGGGCTTCTGGTGGAGCCACGTGCTGTGGATCGTGTGCGAGAAGTACGCGGCGACCCGCCACGACCGCATCAAAGACTTCGCCAAGTACCCCGAGCTGCGATT
This sequence comes from Actinomycetota bacterium, assembly GCA_016185305.1. Classification (GTDB taxonomy): domain Bacteria; phylum Actinomycetota; class Acidimicrobiia; order Acidimicrobiales; family Acidimicrobilacustridaceae; genus JACPNV01. The sequence continues at coordinate 7,638 of JACPNV010000089.1, forward strand.
CCTCGACAAGTACGACTGGATCGGCCCGTGGATGCTCGGCATGGCGAGCTACCTCATCGACGGGTGGCGGGGGCTCGTCGTCGGGTTCTTCACCTCCACGGTGCTGCTGTGGCACTCGACGTTCTTCATCAACTCGCTAGCGCACGTCTTCGGTCGCCGGCGCTACGCCACCGAAGACACGAGCCGCAACTCGTTCCTGCTCGCACTCCTCACCATGGGCGAGGGCTGGCACAACAACCACCACTACCAACCTTCGGCGTGCCGCAACGGCTTCTACTGGTGGGAGTGGGATCCGACCTTCTACCTCTTGAAGGCGCTCAGCCTGGTGGGGATCGTGAAGGACATGAAGCGCGTCCCGCGGTGGGCGCGAGACGCGAACCACGTGAAAGACGGCAGCTTCGACATCGGCATGTTCCGGCTGAGCTGGAACAAGGCAGCCCGCACACTGCAGGCCGCGAGCGCGCACGTGGGCGAGCTCGTACACGACAAGCGAGCCAATGCGGGGGAGGCACTGGCCGAGAAGCGGCACGCGGTCGAGGAGGGCATCCACCAGCACAAGGCCACGCTCGAGCAGTTCGTGCACTCGTCGATGGAGTCCGCCGAGGAGCTCGCCCGAGCCACCCGCCGCGGCAACCGCGAGATCGCAACCGAACCGCGATAGCGGCGAGCGCGCGCCCGTGACATGTTGCACGGCCTCTGTAGAAATCGGCGCGCCCGTTGTACGATTCGGCCTGCGTACGGCCGACAGACGAAGGACCGGTGGCACCTCACCGGCCTTTTGCTTGGGGGGAGACCGATGTCCAAGACCGACGAGCCCACGGGCGTCGCCCTGTTCGACTTCACGTCCGAAGAGATCTGGAGCAACCCCTACCCCTACTACCGCGAGCTTCGCGAGACCCGGCCGATCTGCCCGAGCGAGGTCGACGCGGGCACCTGGATGCTGTTCCGGTACCAGGACTGTGTCGACGTCTTGCGCGACCCGCGGTGGAGCAGCAACCCCGCGCACCATCCCGTCGAGCCGGGCACTGCTGTCGACATGCGCACCGCGCTCGCCGACGGCCCGACCAACATCTTGCTGTTCCTCGATCCACCCGACCACACCCGCCTGCGCAAGCTGGTGAGCAAGGCCTTCACGCCACGCACGGTCGAAGGGTTGCGCGGGCACATCCAAGATCTGGTCGACGGCATCGTCGGCGAGGCCCGCGAGAAGGGCGGCCTCGACATCGTGGCCGACCTCGGCTACACGGTCCCGGTCACGGTCATCTGCGAACTGATGGGCGTGCCGCTCGTTGACCGTGAGATGTTCGGGCCGTGGTCGTCCGATGCATCGAGGTTGCTCGACGGCCTCCTCGAGCCCGACGTGATGATGGCCGGGATGATGGGCGCCATGAACATCATCAACTACTTCAACGATCTCTACCAGGAGCGGCGCGAGAGCCCGGGCGACGACTTGCTGAGCGCGCTGGTGCAGGCCGAGGAGGCCGGCGATCGCTTGAGCGAGGAAGAGTTGAGGGCGATGACGATCCTGCTCTTCGTCGCCGGTCACGAGACCACCATGAACCTGATCGGCAACGGCATGAAGGCGTTGCTCGAGAACCCCGACCAGATGCGCCTGCTGGTCGACGACCCGTCCCTCGCACCCTCAGCAGTCGAGGAGCTGTTGCGCTTCGATGGCCCGGTCCACCTCACTGGCCGGACGGCGACTGAAGACCTCGAGATCGGTGGCCACCAGTTCGGGAAGGGCGATCAGGTCATCGTGTACCTGTCGGCGGCCAATCGCGACCCGCTGCGGTTCGACCGTCCCGACGACCTCGACGTCGCCCGGCCCGACAACCAGCACCTGACGTTCTCGCACGGCATCCACTACTGCCTCGGCGCCGCGCTGGCGCGCGTCGAAGGGCAGGTCGCGATCTCGACGCTCGTGCAGCGGTTCCCCGACATGCAACTCGTCACCGAGCAGCCCACCTACCGTGACCACTTCGTCCTCCGAGGTCTTCGCGAGCTGCGCGTCGCCGTCTGAGCCGGCTGCTCCGTCAGATCGGTTCGATCCGCACGAGCACGCGCACCCACGAGCGGTCGGGCCGGTAGCGTGCCCGCGATGAGCGATCGAGCGGTTGGGGATGCAGGAGATCCGCGGGAGGCGATGGCTCGGGGAGTCGACTACGGCCGCCGGGCGCTCGGCTGGATGCAGTCCCTCGCACCGGCGCTGCGGCGGCTCGCAACGGTCCTCAAGGTCATCGCCATCGTCGGGCTGCTCGCGCCGCTCGCGAGCGGGCTCATGCTTCTCGTGGAGTACTGGCCGCCGGGCCTGCGGACCTTCCTCGTCCTCGCAGCCGTCTATGTGGTTCTCGCCTTCTGCCCATGGGGACTGCTCAGCTTTGCCGGGTCGATCGAGTCGCTGGCCGGCATGCCTGACGCCATCGCCCAGTCGCCCGAGCTCTACCGGCGGCATCAAGACGAGATCGTCCAGCTCTACCGCGACGTCGGCGATCCGCAGACCGGTCGGGTGAGCGGGGTGGGCCGGGGTGCTGTCGGTGGGTTGAAGCTGCTGTGGCGGATGCGCAAGGAGCTGCCTGACTACGAGGGCGTGCTCGCGCTCGGTCGCCTCGGCCTCGTCGTGGTGGCGGCGCTGGGCGTGCTGATGGCGATCGTCAACGTCGCGCTGGTGCCGTTCGTCGCCGCCGGCGTGCTGGTCAACGCATGAACCGACACACCTTGCCGTGGCGAACCGCGCTGGTCACCGGCGCGTCGAGCGGCATCGGCGCCGCGCTGGCGCGCGAGCTCGCGAGCCGGGGCGTCCCATCGATCGTGCTGGTCGCTCGGCGGGTCGCTGCGCTCGACGCGCTTGCCGCCGAGCTCGCCGAAGGTCACGGCACGGAGGCCGAGGTCCTCGCCGCCGATCTCACCGATCCCGCGGCCCGCATGCGCGTTGAACGCCGGCTGGCGGCAGCCGGCGCGCCCGTCGACCTGCTCGTGAACAACGCGGGGTTCGGGACGTCGGGACCGTTCTTCCGGCTCGATCCTGACGAGGAGGAACGAGAGATCGCGCTGAACGTCATCGCCGTCGTCCGGCTGGCCCGGGCCGCGCTGCCGGGCATGATCGATCGCGGCCGGGGCAGCGTGCTCAACGTCTCGTCGATGGCCGCCAACCAGCCGTCGCCCGGGACGGCCACCTACTCGGCGACCAAGGCCTTCGTCACGCTCTTCAGCGAATCGCTCTTCGAAGAGCTCCGCGGCACCGGCGTGACCGTGACCGCCGTGCTCCCGGGTTTCACGCGCACCGAGTTCTCGGACCACGTCGGCGAGACGAGCTTCGACAGCGCTCCGGCATTCGTGTGGATGGAAGCTGAACAGGTCGCGGCCGAGGCCGTCGAGGCGGTCGTCGCGGGGAGGGCGCTGTGCATCCCTGGCGCCCTCTACCGGGTCGCCAACGCGCTGGAGTCGCCGCTGCCCCGATCGGCCCGCCGGCGACTCATCGGCAAGATCTCGGGGTTCACACTCGACCGCCGTTAGCAGCCGCTAGCAGCCAGCTCCCGCGCTGGCCAATCGCCGCTCGATCGGGTCTCGGGCGGCCGGGAACCACTTGGTGACGAGCGGCGCGGGGGCGGGAACGTCGAAGAGGTAGCCCTGGGCGAGCTGGCAGCCGAGGTCTCGTAGATCGTTGAGCTGCGCTGGCCCTTCGACACCTTCGGCGATCACGTCGATCCCGAGCGCGGAACCCATCGCGATCACGGCGCGGACGATCTCCCGGCTCTGCTCATCCTCGGGCAGTCCCGCGACGAAGCTGCGGTCGACTTTCAGCGTGCTGATCGGGAAGCGCCGCAGGTGGGCGAGCGACGAGTAGCCGGTGCCGAAGTCGTCGAGGTGGATGGCGATGCCCTCGCTCGCCAACCGCTTCAGCGTGTGCTCGACGCCCGCGTTCATGGCGAGGATCGCCGTCTCGGTCACCTCGAGCTGGATGGCCGACGGTTCGAGGCGGTTGCTGCGCAGCGCGCCGAGGACAGCCTCGGGCAGTCCGTGGTCGAAGAGCTGCCGGGCCGAGACGTTCACGCTGACCGGCGGCACGACCCAGTCGGGCCGCTCGTCGCGCCAGGCCCGGATCTGCTCGCAGACATCACGCAAGATCCAGTCCCCCAGCGGCACGATCAGACCGGAGTCCTCGGCGACCTTGATGAACTCGACCGGAGGGATGAGCCCATGGTCGGGGTGCTCCCAGCGGCAGAGCGCTTCGAGCCCCACGATGTCGCGAGCCGGCTCCGCGGCGATCGACACGATGGGCTGGTAGGCCATCCAGAGATCGCAGCCATGCACGGCGTCGCGCAGGTCGGACTTCAACCGCAGCATCTTCACGCCTTGCACCATCGTTCGCCGGTCGAACACGCGGACCTGACCAGGCACCTGATCGTGGGCGAGGCTCATCGCGTCGTCGGCGTGGTCGACCAGTTCACGGGCAGAGCGGCAGCCCGGGTAATGCCAAGCGACACCGACCGACGCCGAGCAATGCACCTCGTTGTCGTCGACCCGGTACGGCTGGCCGAGCGCGCTGGCGATGTGCTGCGCCACCACGGGCGGGTCTGCCACCTGGTTGGTGATCGCGGCGGCGAACTCGTCGCCACCGAGCCGAGCAACCGGAGCGCCCGGAGGCAGGACCGCGGTGAGGCGTCCGGCGGCCTGCTTGAGCACCGCATCGCCAACCGGGTGCCCGAACGAGCGGTTCACCGATTGGAACTGGTCGAGATCGACGAGCAGGACCGCGAAGGTGTCATCGTGATCTTTGGCCTCATAGATGAGGTCGTCGACGCGCGAGTGGAACGACTCGCTCGTCGGCAGGCCGGTCAACGAGTCGTAGTTGGCGTGGAAGGCTGCTTGTTGTGCCGGGCTGACTTGCGGCGTGGCGTCACGCAAGCTGACGAAGAACGCGGGCTCGCCGAGCCAGGAGCCGGGCGTCGAGCTCACCTCGAGGATGCGTTCGTTGTTGTCGTTGCCGCGCTTGTTGACTTCGTAGGGCTGCCGGACGTTGACCTCGTGGGGGAACCGGGCGCGCTCGAGATCCTCGACGTGCTGGCCCAGCAAGACGCCGGCCCGCGTGTTCGCCATCGCGATCGTGCGATCGCGGCGGACGGCGAGCATCCCGTCCGGGCTGGCCTCCACGAGGCTGTTCAGGCTCTGCTCCATCTCGTCGCGCAGCCGGCCCAGTCGATGCCGATCGACTGCCGCCACGAGGGTGCGGGCGAGCAACTCGGCTCCCCACGTGGGATCGTCCAACGCTTCCCTGGCCACGTGGTCCTGCGCGCCGAGGTCGATGACCTTCCGATCGACGTCGCGGTCCGCCGATTCAGAGATGACGACGATCGGGATGTCGGGGAACGCGCCCAGCGCACGGCGGACCGTCGCGAGCGCCGTTTCGATCCCTGGCGATGACGTGGCGAACTGCAGATGGCACAGCACCACATCGAACTGCTCGGTCTGCGCTCGGGTGACGGCATCGTCGAGCGTCGGCGCTCGGGTCAGGGCGGCAGCCAGACGGCTGGCGGCGCGCAACCGCGCATCGATGAACAAGAGGTCGGCCGGGTTGCTCTCGACGACCAGCACGCGCAACGTCGTCGGGGTCGGGGAGTCGAACGATCTCCGGGGCAGCTTCATCTCAACAGGCCTTCCCTCCGGCGGGACGATGCCAAGAGACCTATGCCGCTCATCCCGTCGCCCCATGCCGAACAGTCTCTGGTGCTGCTTCTTTCGGCGCCGACCCCGGGCGCGCCCAGCCCACCGCGTTGTGATTCCCGATCACCCAACTGGATGATTCAACGGTGGATGATCAAGCGACTCGACCGTCTGCCCGATCCTCATGAGCGACAGGCGGACTTGGTGGAACCAGCGGGAAGAATGAGGGAGTACCGTGGTACACAGTGATGAAACAATGAGACATAGCCGTGCCTCAATCGTGATCATCGATCGCCACTGTGTCGTGGCCGAGAGCCTCAGCGAAGCATTGGCGAGACGATCCGATCTGGAGGTCTGCGGCTACGCATCGAGCCAGCAGGAGGCACTCGACATCGTCAAGCGCTTCCACCCCGACGTCGTGCTCGTGGACTACGAGCTCGCCGGTAACGGCGGTGTTGAAGCCGCCCAGGCCGTCAAGGGTGCCTTGCCCGAGACCGGTGTCATCCTGCTGACCGGCAGGGACGACGACCATGTGGTGGCCGAGGCCATCGAGGGCGGCTGCGATGGCCTGCTGCGGAAGTCAGCCACGCTCGGCGCGCTGCTCGAGGCGATCGACGCCGTGATCGCCGGGGGTGAAGCGTTCTCGCGCAACGATCTGTGCATCGCGGTGCGGGAGTTGCGTTCGAGGCCGTCCCGCCTTTCCCAGCGCGAGTTCCAAGTGCTGGCTCTGCTCGGGGTCGGCGCGTCGACGGTGCAGATGGCGAACCGGTTGCACGTGAGCCCGCACACGATTCGCAGCCACGTTCGCCACGTCCTCGAGAAGCTCGGCGCGCACTCGAAGCTCGAAGCGGTCGCCATCGCCACTCGCGAGGGCCTGATCGACCCCACGGCCGAGCTGTGCTCGCCGGTCGGTTCCGAGGGCTGACCCGATCTCACCGTGGGCGGGCCGGTCGGGCCGAGCTGGTACGCTTGAAACCTGGCCGTGCGGTGCACCGCCAGGCAAGGCGGCCACACAACAGGCTCCTGTCTCGGGGAGGGCAGCTCCGATGGGTTCGCAATCGTCCGGCCCGCCACCACCACCGCCACCTTCGTCGGGCGGAAAGGTGTTCGATCGCCTCAAGCGGGCGGCGAGCGGCGCGCCACCCCCACCCGCCGCAGCCCCAGAGGTCGTGGTCGACGCCGTCACCCAACTACCGCAACGAGACCAACTCCGGTCGCGGGTCGAGCGGGCCGTCAGCCGTAGCATGCCGACGAGCAGCAAGGTCGTCGTCGCGTTCGTCAGCGTCGGGCTGCTGCGCGATGTCAATGACACCTACGGGGCCGACAAGGGCGATGAGCTTCTCCGAGCCATCGCCCACCGCCTGACCACCATCGACCTGCCTGGCACAGAAGTCCTGCGCTACGAGGGCGCAGAGTTCGCGCTCATCTTCGAGAAGCTCAACCACGCCATGGCGAGCGAGGAGATCTCGCAGTTCCTCGTCGATCTCATGAGCCAGCCTTTCGAGATCGGAGCAGACCACATCACGATCAGCCCGTCGGTGGGTGCGGCCATCAGTGCTGACAACTACGCCGACATCGACGAGCTCATCCGCGACGCGCACCGAGCCTTGGCGCAGGCTCGTGACGAAGGCACGCACTGGGAGGTGCACGACGAGACCAAGCGTGGTCGCTACGAGACCCGCGTCGACGAAGCCCGGTTGCACGCCGCCCTCGAGGGAGATGAGTTCCTCCTGCACTACCAGCCGATCGTGAACGCCGGCACCGGCGATCTCGTCGGTTTCGAGGCCCTGTTGCGGTGGAAGGCCCCCGGGGCGACGAACGCCGGAGTCATGTATCCGAGCGATTTCCTCGGTCTGCTCGAGAAGAGCGGTCTCGCGGTGATGGTCGGCAAGTGGGCAGTGGCCGAGGCCTGCCGCCAGATCGCGGAATGGAACGCCCGTGTCTGGCGGGCCGAGCCGCTCTTCGTGACCTACAACGTGAGCTCGCGCCAGCTTGCCGATCCCGACTTCTTGAGCCATGTGTCCGACGCGGTGCAGAGCGCGAACATCGAGCCACAGCTTCTTGCTCTCGACCTGACCGAGCATTGCCTCCGGTTCAACGGAAGCGACGCATGGCCACCGCTGCGCGAGCTCACCAACATGGGCGTGAAGCTGTCGCTCGACGACTTCGGCATCGGGGTGACGTCGTTGCACTGGTTGCTCGAGCTGTCCCTTGATTACGTGCGCGTCGACCGGAGCTTCATCACCGCCCTCGGCAGCAGCACCTACAACCGCGCCCACGGCCTTCCTGACCCGGTGGGCGTGATCTTGCGTCACCTCAGCGCCATGGCGGCCGATCTCGGCATCGAGGTGATCGCCGAAGGGGTCGAGACCGACGAGGAAGCCCAAGGGGTGCGCGAGATGAACATGGCGCTTGCGCAGGGCTACCTGTTCGGGTACCCGGAGTCGGCGCACGTTGCCACGACCCGGGTCGATCCGACGGCCGAACGCATCCACGTGTGGGACCCGAACGAGGTCATGGACAACGCTGTCGTCGACGTCACCGACGGCGCGTCGGGCGCTGTGTCCGCGCCGGAGGCCAACCTGTTCGATCGCTGACCAGGCGTGGATCGCGCCCGGCAGAGTCTGCAAGGATGGCGCCGTGGCCACACGCTGGTGCTTGATCTGCGGCGGGGAGTACATCGACACCGTCGACGAGTGCCCCGACTGCGAGGTGCCGCTCGTCGACGAGCGGCCCGACCAAGACCTCTCCGACCTTGGTGCCGGCCAGGTCGTCTATGACCTTGCCGAGTGGGCGGCCGAATCCCGGGTCATGCTCGAGCAGCTTCTGGAGAGCGAAGGAGTCCGGCGGGCGTGGGAGGGCACGACGCTCGTCGTGCCCGACGTGTTCGAAGTTCGGGTCGACAACCTCGTCGAGCATGTCGAAGTCACCACCCTGCCGACGCTCGAGCCAGATGCCGAGCGAGTCGCCTACGACGTGAGCGACTGGACCGACGACATGGTCCACGAGCTGCAGCGAATCCTCGATCGCGGCCACGTTCCCTACGAGTTCGACGCGGAAGGCGACATCGTCACCCTCAGCGAGCACCAGGAGCGCGTCGAGTCGCTGATGGATGCGATCGAGCTCGCGGACGAAGAGCCACGCGCTCCGGGTCGAGTCGCCGATGCAGATACCTCGCAAGTGAACAGCGGCGATGGCCATGCGCCGGCCGACGACGAAGCGGAAGACGAGGGCGATGGCGACGATGTCGGCGACACCGGGGACGATGCTGGCACTGAACAGATCGATTCCTCGGTCGTGCTGTCAGACCTGTTCGTTTCGACCGACCGCATGATGAAGAGCGCTCGCGACCACCGAGGTGTGCTGACCTTCGCGAGCGCGGCCGATCGCGTCGAACGCATGGGCACGCCGTATGGCTTCTCCCGTGTTGCCTGGCAGGACATCTGCAACCAGGTCAGCAGCATCCGAGCGTTGCTGGAGGCGGACGACGCCAGCGACGAAGACATCCAGAACGGGGCGCGCGATCTGCGCAACACCTTGCGCGAGTACGTGTGAGGGCGTGTGAGGGCGGCTGTCAACCCCGGTTGACGCTCTGTCGCGGGAGGTCTGCGAGGTATGCCGCCGCCGCGCCGGCCGGCATGTCGTAGAGGTGCGGATCGGTGGACGGTCCGGCCACGTTCACGTGGAGCGTGAGGAGCTTGGCCGCGCGCTGCAGCGGGTTCTGCTCGGCCGTGCAGCTCTGCACCCGCGAATACGGAAGGAGGTCGACGTGGTGGCGTAGCGCGCCATGGGACAGCACAACGATCTCCGGCGTCTCGGCGAACCCGGCTCGCCGGTGGGCGAGGGCACCCCACGGGATGCCGAGCAGGGCTACGGCGTACAGCGCCAGCGATGCCGGGCGCAACATGATCGCTGGTGGGGTGATGGCGAGCGCGAGGAACATCGTCCGCCGCGTGATGGCCCGTCGCTTCGCGCTCGCGTTGCGAGGCGTGAGGGGCGGGACGTGCCAGTCACCCCCCATGAGCGCGTGCAGGAACTGGTCGAGGTCGCGTCGAGCGAGGATCGGGATCTCGAACCGCGTCGATCCGGCGCCGTGCCCTTCGATGCCACCGAGGGGGGCGGCACTGTGGAGGTAGATGGCCACGACGCCCAGGGCGCGCCGTACCGGGTTGTCGACGATGGTGATGTGCTGGACGCGCCGGCGCGGGATGGTGAGGTTGCGCACTTCGAGGAGGCCGTAACGGAGGTGGAGGTCGTCGCCCTGCTCCGCGAGCGTGAACCCGAACTGGCCCAGCGTGTACTGCAGGAGGCCCATCATGATCAGGAAGAGCCCCAAGCTCAGCACCAGGACCATCGAAACACCGAACACGGCCGCCACGGAGAGCTTGTTGTCGGTGATCGAGACGAACGCGCCGCCCCAGAGCCCGGCGATGAGGAGGACCGGGATGCTGAGCACGACGGTGTGATGCGTTGCGCCGGCCAGCGCGAGGCGGCCCGGGCTGAGGTGGAGCAATGGGACCTCGGCCGCCACTGGTGTAGCGATCGCGGGTGTCGCGATCGCAGGTGTGCTCGCGGTCTGGCTGACGGGGCGCGGCGCCCGAAGGGTTCCCTGCAACTCGGCCCGCCGCGAGAGGATGTAGCTGCGCATCCCGCGGGCGAGCTTGACGTCGAGCAGGCCCAGCTTGATTGACGAGCCCCCGGCCTCGCCGGCGGTGTCGATGCGAAGGGTCGCGACGTTGACCACCTGCTGCACGAGTCGCTGGTTGATGTCGACCTGCTGCACCCGGGCGAACGGCACGACCTTTCGCCGTCGGCCCAGGATGCCCTCGTCGATCACGAGCTCGCGGGCGCTGATGGTGTAGGTCCGAGCGAACCAGGTCAGCGTCCCGCCCACGAGCTGGATGGCGACGACCGCGACGAGGACGAACACGAAGTAGGACGGCGGGCCCGAGCCTTTCGAAGAGGTCGACTGCGGCGCGAGAAGCTGGGGCAGCGCCACGACGATGACGAACAGCGCGGCGACGATGTTGATGCCGATGGTGAGCGGGCTCGTGCGCTTCGGCGGCGCGCCGATCTCTGGCGGGCGCTCCTGGGTGTCGCCGGTCAGCCCTGGCTGCGTGGCTGGGTGACCCGGCGGGTAGCCAGGCGGAACCGGGTGAGGAGGGTACGAGCGCGCCGGCCCGGCGGGCGGTTGCGGCAGGTTCGGTGGCTCAGACGGCATCGTCGACCCCGGCGCGCTCGAGCAGCGCGTGGCGCAGGGGATCGGTCTCGTCGAGGGTGATGCCAGGGATTCGGGCGTCAGTCGTCGCGGCCGCGCTGCGCAAGATCAACGTCGCGATGCCGAGCACCCGCTCCAACGGGTCGCGAGTGACGTCGATCTGCTGGACCCGGTGGAACGGCACGACGGAGAGATGGCGGAACACGACGCCGTGGCTGAGCTCGATGGCATCCTCGTGGGCAGACCACGACCAGAAGCGATAGGAGAGGGCGGCGGAGATCAGCGAGATCGTGACGAGCACGGTCGTGCCGATGATCGCGCCCATGGTCAACGCACCGTTGCCGGTGGCGAGGCCGACGACCAGGATGACCACCCCGGCGATGAGCCAGACGACGCTGCGCTCGAGGGCCCACTTCGTCCGTACCTTGGGGTCGAGGCGCCGGACCGACCCGTCGAGCACGAACCTGGCCGACCGCGACGTCTCCATCGCTGGCAGCATAGGGTTTTCAAGCAGATCGCCGTGGATCGGCAAACCGACCCCGCACCGGTCGGTTCGCGTACCCGAGCCATTACCGTGGCGGCGTGATCCTGGCGGAGCTCGAGCTCTACCACTCCCGGCCCATCGCGCCGACGCGCCGGGTCGCGCTCGGCGAGAAGCTGTTGCCGGTCGATCCGCCGCCAGGACTCGGCGGC
>JACPNV010000073.1 GCA_016185305.1 Actinomycetota bacterium
AGACCGTCGACCCGCGCCACCACGACGCCGTCGACTGCCTGCGCCGCGAGATCGCCGGACTGGCCCGCCGCCAGTTGGGCCTTCAGGGTCTGCAGCTCTCTCTGCAGCTGCTTGCGCTCGGCCGCCGCCCGCTCGGCCGCCTCGACCACGTCGTCGGTCGCCACGCCCAACGCGGTCGCGACGGCGTCGAGCTGCGCTTCCTCGTCACGCAGACGCTCGATGGGCGCGAACCCCGAGATCGCTTCGATGCGGCGGATGTTCGAGCCGATGGATCCTTCGCTGACGATCTTCACGGGGCCGATGTCGCCGAGCGCGCCGACGTGGGTGCCACCGCACAGCTCGGTGGAGTGGGGGCCGGCTTCGAGCACGCGCACGATGTCGCCGTACTTGTCGCCGAAGAACGCGATCGCCCCGACCTGCTTCGCGTAGTCCATCGTCGTCTCGTAGTGGCGGGCCGGGTAGTTGGCGAGCACGTCGCGGTTCACGACATCTTCGACTGCCGCGATCTGGTCGTCGGTCATCGCCTCGTAGTGGCTGAAGTCGAAGCGCAGGCGGTCGGGCGCGACGAGCGAGCCCTGCTGCTTCACGTGGTCGCCGAGCACCTGGCGGAGGGCGAAGTGCAGCAGGTGGGTCGCGGTGTGGTTGCGGCGGATCGCATCGCGTCGCTCGACGTCGATCGCGGCGGTGACCTCCTCGCCCGGCTCGATCGTTCCGTCGACGAGGCGCACCACGTGTCGCGTCACCTGACCGGGGATCGCGTAGACCGTGTCGAGCACCTCTGCCCGGCCCGTGTCGGCCGTGATCATGCCGGTGTCGCCGATCTGGCCGCCGCTCTCGGCGTAGAACGGGGTGCGGTCGAGCACGATCGACACCGTGTCGTCGCCGTCGTCCACGACCGCGAGGACGCGCGCCTTGCTCTCGTTCTCCATCCGGCCGGTGAAGTCGGTCGGGCCGAACTGGTCGAGCACCTCGGTGTACTCCGGCAGGTCGATGACGCCACCGCCCTTGCTCTTGCGATCGTCCTTCGCCTGCTGCTTCTGCTGGGCCATCTCGGTGTCGAAGCCGGCCCGATCGACGGCCACGCCGTGCTCGGCCGTGATCTCCTCGGTCAGCTCGAGCGGGAAGCCGTGGGTGTCGTGCAGCAAGAAGGCGGTCGGACCCGACAGCGCCTCGCCTTGGCCCAGATCGTGGAGCTCGGCTTCGAGGATGGTGAGGCCCTTGGCCAGCGTGCGGCGGAAGCCTTCCTCCTCGCGGGAGATGACGTTCTTGATCATGTCGGTCTCGGTGAGGAGTTGCGGGTACGCCTCACCCATCAGCTCGGCCACCGAATCGACGAGCGCCGGCGTCACGAGATCTTCGGTTCCCAACAGGTACGCATGGCGAACCAACCGGCGGATGATGCGCCGTAGCACGTAGCCCCGCCCGACGTTGGTCGGGAAGACGCCATCGCTGATCAGGAACGTCGCCGTGCGGGCGTGGTCGGCCATGATCCGCAAGCTGACGTCGGCACGATCATCGGAACCGTACGGCTTTGCGGTCAACGCCTCCGCCGTGTCGAGCATCGCCCGCAACGTGTCGGTCTCGAAGACGGTGTCGACCTCTTGCAGCAACGTCAAGATGCGTTCGAAGCCCGCGCCGGTGTCGACGTTCTTGCTCGGGAGGTCCGCGAGCGACATGTCGGGCTGGCGGTTGAACTGCATGAACACGAGGTTCCAGAACTCGAGGTAGCGCTCCTCGCCGCCGTGGGCCGGGCCGCCCTCGTCGCCCCAGCGCGCACCCCGGTCGAAGTAGAGCTCGGAGTTCGGCCCGCAGGGCCCGGGGGCATTCTTCTGCATCGCCCAGAAGTTGTCGTCGTCGCCCAGCCGCTGCACCCGTTCGCGCGGCAGGCCGATCTGGTCGAGCCACAGTTGCTCGGCTTCGTCATCGTCGAGATAGACGGTGGCCCAGATGCGCTCGGGATCGAAGTGCAGGACCTCGGTGATGAACTCCCACGCGAGGGTGATGGCGCCTTCCTTGAAGTAGTCGCCGAAGCTGAAGTTGCCGAGCATCTCGAAGAAGGTCAGGTGGCGGGTGGTGAGACCGACGTTGTCGATGTCGGGCGTGCGCCCGCACTTCTGCACCGAAGTAGCACGCGGGAAAGGAGCCGGCTCCTCGCCGAGGAAGTACGGGACGAACTGGATCATGCCCGCGTTCGTGAACATCGGTGCGGTGGGGTGTGTGGGGATGAGTCCCGAAGACGGCACCACGGTATGGCCACGCACGGCGAAGAAGTCGAGCCAGGCGCGGCGCAACTCGTTGGCGGTCATCGGGTTCATCGGGGCTCGGTCCTTCTCGTCGACCACGGGGCGTCGTCGGGGAGCTTGGGTCACGACAGCCTACTGACCAGCGGCAATGCTTCGGCAAGGGTAGCCGCCGCCCCCCGGGTGGCACGCCCGCCGGTGTTGCCGTACCTCGTACGGAGGCGGAAATCGCGGGAGAGAGCGCTCGACGGCGGACGTCGGCGCCAAGGCGGTACGAGAGATGAACGTGATGTTTGCCGCGCCGATGCGGCCATCTCGCGGAACAGGAGGCGAGCCCGGAGAACGCGCGTCACCGACTCGGACGGTTCGGGACATAGAGACCGCCGCCGGTTTGTGGTTCGCATCCTGGCTGCTGCTCGGCGCCACCCGCACCGGGGACCTCGGCTCGGCTCTGCTCGGCGCGCTCGTCGTCGGTGGCTCGGCCTCCCGATCCTCGTCGCCGGGATCGTGCGCGTGCCTCTCGGGGGCTGGCTCGTGCGCGCGTCGGCGATGTGGGCCGGAGTGCAGACCATCCTCTGGATCGTGGCGCTCGCGGCGGTACCGCCCCAGGCAGTCGCGGTGCCCGAGCTGCTCAGGAACACCCTCGCAGTGACCGCACTCGTCCTCGTCACCGCCTGGGCCATGGCGAGCATCTTGGCCTCGCGGCACCGCCGGCACGGCGAGCGGAGCCGCCCGTGGTCGCGGCTGGCGCTCCCGATGAGCGGGCTGGCCGTGGTGATCGGTCTGCTCATCGCCGTCATCGGCAATGCGCTCTGGAGCGATGAGGTGCCGGTGATGGCGGCGCTGTCGGCTTCGTTGACCGCATGCCTGGGCTCGGCGTGGTAGATCGTCAATCGCGGCAGTCCCGACCGCCGCACCTGGCTGGCCGCAGGCTTCTTGCTGTGCACCGCGGTGGCCGTCGACGTGGCCGTCGGCGGGCTCGAGCCGCTCGCGTTCGCGGCGCAGTCGCTGAGCTACTTCGGCCTCGTGGCCTGGCTCGCCGACCCGGGCCAGCCGCGACCGGAGCGCGGCATGCTCCTGGGTGCGTGATCTCGCGACCTCGCGCGCTCACGACCTCACGCACCCACTCGTCTCGAGTCGCGGTCGGGGTGTCTGGGGTCGCGGTCGAGCTCGGCCTGGGTCTCGCGCATGGTCTGCACCCCTTCGCTCACCGCCTCGCGCACGCGGCCACCGACCCGCCGGCTGGCGCCGACCACACGATCGGCGAGCTGGTCGGCGACGGCCCGCCCGCGCGCGTCGCGCACCTGGGTGTAGGCCCACGCGGCGCCGACGGCACCGGCCACGGTGCCCGCTGCGAACCACGTCACCCGCTTCAACACGTCAGGCCGCCCTTCCTCGCCCACGCCGCCGGTCGCGAAGATCGGCGGGCGGGCCCGGAGGCTGCCGGGGATGAGAGGTCGACCGCGGCCGGCCGCCTCGACGCCCACGCGTTCCGCCGACCAGCCGCCAGAGCCCGCGACCGATGCCCCGGAGCAAGGCGATCAGCCCGATCATGGGCCGGCGGAACGCGAGGTAGCCGAGGCGGGACGCGCCCTCGACCGTGGCTGCTATCGACTCCGCCGTGGTGAGCAGCTCGTCGATGCGCTCGACTTCCAGGCCGGCCTCGACGGCTGTGTCGCGCAGCTCGGCCACCGCCGGCAATGCCTCGGCTCGCAGGTGGTCGAGCGTGCGCCGCAGCTCGCGCAAGGTGCGCAGCACCGACAGGACGGCGACCAGCAACACGACGAACGCGGCGAACGTGACCAGGGAGACGAGCAGCGTGGCAAGGTCACCGGCGGTCACGGTTCGCGTACCCCCTCCGCGTCATCCTTGTCATCCTCGTCGTCCTTGCCGGGACGGCGCCGACGCTCGCGAAGCTCATCGGCGATGCGGCCCTCCTTCCCGTGCAGTGACGGGTCGTAGTAGGTGCGGCCTTCGAGCTCGGCCGGCAAGTAGCGCTGGTCGACCCAACCGTCAGGGTCGTCGTGGGGGTAGGCGTACCCGGCGCCGTGGCCGAGCTTCGCCGCGCCACGGTAGTGCGCGTCGCGCAGGTGCAAGGGAACCTCACCCCCACCTTCCTTGCGCACGTCGTCGCGCGCCTGCCAGATGCCCAGCGCGACGCGGTTGGACTTGGGCGCGGTCGCCAGGTAGACGACGGCCTCGGCCAGGTTCAGCTGTGCTTCGGGCAGACCCACGAACTCGAGGGCGCGCGCCGCGGCGTCGGCCACCACCAACGCCATCGGGTCGGCCATACCGACGTCTTCTGAAGCGAGGATCACCATTCGCCGGGCGATGAACCTGGCGTCCTCACCCGCTTCGAGCATGCGGGCCAGCCAGTACAGCCCGGCATCGGGATCGCCGCCGCGGATGCTCTTGATGAACGCCGAGATGACGTCGTAGTGGTCGTCGCGCCCGTAGCGGATCGCCTTCGTGCCGAGCGCGGCCTCGGCATGCTCGATGGTCACCCGCGGTTGCTCGCCGTCGCGCGGGCCCGCACCGGCGAGGGCGACGGCGACCTCGAGGCTCGTGAGCGCGTTGCGGCCATCGCCGGCACTGCGCACGGCGAGCAGGTCGACCGCGGCGGCATCGGCTGTCGCGCCTTCGGCTTCGAGACCTCGTCGCAACAAGCGGTGCAGCGCGTCTTCATCGAGCGGTTCGAGCCGGAACAGCGTGGAGCGCGAGAGCAACGGCGGGTTGACCTCGAAGTACGGGTTCTCGGTCGTCGCACCGATCAGGGTCAGCAAGCCGGATTCGACCGAGGGCAGCAGCGCATCCTGCTGGGCCTTGTTGAAGCGGTGCACCTCATCGAGGAACAGGATCGTCCCCCGCCCGAGCTGGCCGAGACGATCATCGGCCGCGGCGGCCGCCTCGCGGACGTCCTTGACCGATGCGGACACCGCCGAGAGTTGCACGAACGAGCGCGAGGTCGTGTGAGCGATGAGTTGCGCGAGTGTCGTCTTCCCTGTCCCGGGCGGACCCCACAGGATCACCGACGACAAGCGATCGGCCTCGATCAGCGTGCGCAGCGGCTTCCCCGGGCCGAGCAGGTGCTGCTGGCCGACCACGTCGTCGAGCGAGGACGGCCGGATTCGCGCCGCGAGCGGGCCGCGTTGCGCGAGCCGGTCCGCGACGGCTGCCGAGAAGAGGTCGTCGGCCATGGCGGCGAGGCTACCCAGTCTGCGCCAGCACCACCCCGGCCGGGCGGTGTGCAACGATCGGGGCGTGATGGCTTTGCTCGTGGCGCAAGAGAGCTCGACAGATGGTGTGCCTTGGTGGGCGTACCCCTTCTGGCTGGCGGTGCTCGCCTCGCTCAGCGTGTACGCCTACCGCGGGTACCGCCGGCTCACCCGTGGCAAGCAGGGCGGCGACCGCGCCGAATCGGCGGTGCCGCCGAAGTCGGCCTCCGGCTTGCCAACCGGGCCGGGCGCGACACCGTCGCCGCCGGCCATGGCATCACCCGCACCCGCATCGCCAGCCGATGCATCGCCACCCACTGCACCGCCATCTGCCTCTCGCAAGGCCGACGCCGGCGAGGCGCCCGCCGGGCCAACCGCTCCTGCGTCGAAGGCCGTGCCGGCAACCGCTCGGCACCCTGCGCCGCACGGGCCAGACGCGCCCGCGGGCGGCCGATCCGGTCTGTTCGCGGCGGGCGAACCCGCTGTCGAGTCGAAGGATCGAGCCCGCAAGCCGGTGGCCGCCCTGCTGAAGGGGGTGCGCATGCCGTGCGACCTGGCGCCGGTCACGGGTGGACATCAGACCGTCGCCCACACCGCCGGCCTGCTCGTCGCGTTCGCGACCGCGAACATCGCTCCGGCGGAGATCGGCCGGGCCGTGGGCGACGAGCTCGAGCGGCTCGACTACACCCTCACGTCGACCAGCAGCACCCAGGTGCAGGCGACCCGGGGCGACGACGTCTTGCTGGTCACGCTGGTCACCGATCCGGCTGAGGCCATGCGCGACGGCCAGAAGGCCTATCCGACGCTGCCGCCCAACAGCGTCGTGGTCGAGTTCGAGTCGGCCTGACGTCTGACTCGCTCGTTACGTGAGGAGATCGGTGCCGAACGGCTCGTAGCCGAGCGCGACCTGGGGCCACGGGCGGGCCGCTTCGAAGGCCGCGGCGAGACCGAGGGCGTGGCCGTCGCGCCAGCGCGGCCCGATGATCTGCAAACCGAGCGGAACGCCGTCTGGTCCGATCCCCATGGGCACGGACACACCGGGATGGCCGGTGCCGTTGAACTCAGGGGTGTTGACCGCGATCGACGGATCGTCCGTGGACCCGGCACGAGCCGGCATCGGCCCCTCCGCCGGCCACGCCAGCGCGTTGACCGTCGGGGTGAGCAACACGGCGTCGTCGCCCAGCAGTTCGTCGAGCGTCTGGCACCACTCGTAGAGCTCGCGCTGGCGGCTGATGTACTCCGAGGCCGTGACACCCTCACCGATCTCGAGCATCAGGAGCAACGACGGCTCGAACTCGTCCCACCGGTCGCGGTAGGGAGCGAGGCTCTGGGCCAGTTCGGCCGCGGCGATGAGGAACCAGGTCGTCAACGAACCCTCGGGGAACGGGCTGTCGATGACGTCCACCGGTACGCCGATCTCATCGACGATCGCCGCGAGCGCCGCGTCGAACGCCTCGGCGATCGGAGCATCGACGTCGGCGCGCAGCGTGCGGCACGCGAGCGCGCGGACCGGCTGCGCGGGATCGAGCGAGATGGCTCCGGGCGGTAACGTGCAGAGATCGCCCATCGTCGGCCCGAAGATCACCTGCGCCTCGGACACCACATCCGCGACGGACGAGTTGGTGCAGCCGTTCGTGGAGAACGTCATCCACCGCGGCGCGCCGGTGCGGCCGACCGCGCCGATCGTGGGCTTGTAGCCGACCATGCCGCACAGCGAGGCGGGGATGCGGACCGAGCCCCCACCATCGGTGCTCGTGGCAAGGGGCGCGAGGCCCGCGGCGAGTGCGGCGGCCGACCCGCCGCTCGACCCACCGGGTGACTTGGCGGTGTTCCACGGGTTGCGCGTCGGGCCGAACACCGGGTTGGTGGTGACCGCCGTGTGCCCGTAAGCCGGCGTGTTGGTCTTCCCCACCACGATGGCGCCGGCCGCCCGGAGCCGGGCGATGACGGCATCGTCTGCGGACGCGTTGGCCCGGTCGGCGTGCAGGTGCGAACCCAGCGTGGTGCGCATGCCGCCGACATCGGCGAGGTCTTTCACGAGCAGTGGCAGGCCGGCGAGTGGGCCGGTGCACGGCGAGTTGGCCGCGTCCTCCAGCGCTTGGTCGGCGCGCAAGGCGATGACCGCGTTCAGCTCGCCGTCGCGCTCCTCGATGCGCCGCAACGACTCGACCACCAACTCGAGCGGGCTCACGCGCTTGTCGCGCACGGCCTGGGCCAGCTCGTCGATCGGCACGGCCCGTTCCCCTCTCCTACTGCTTCTCGGGGAGGAGGCGGAGGCCGAGCTCGTCGAGGTGGGCCGGGTCGATCTCGGTCGGTGCGCCGGTCAGCGGGTCGGCGCCGGTCTGGGTCTTCGGGAAGGCGATCACTTCGCGGATGTTCTCCTCCCCCGCCAGCAAGGTCGCGAGGCGGTCGATGCCGAACGCGAAGCCGGCGTGGGGCGGCGCGCCGTACGTGAACGCGTCGAGCAGGAAGCCGAACTTGCGCCTCGCTTCGTCCTCGCCGATGCCGAGCAGCGCGAACATCCTCGACTGGATGTCGGGACGATGGATGCGGACGCTGCCCGAGCCGAGCTCCCAGCCGTTGAGCGTGAGGTCATAGGCCTGCGATCGCACCTGCAGCAGGTCGGTCGGGTCGGCCGTGTCGAGCAGCGCCATGTCGTCTTCGTGGGGCATGGTGAACGGATGGTGCGCGGGGATCGGCGAGCCGTGCTCGTCGAGCGCCTCGAACAGCGGGAAGTCGACGACCCACAAGAAGCTGAAGCCGCCCTCGTTGACCGGCGGGCGGCCCAGCTCGAGGCGGAGCAGCCCGAGCACGTGGCGCGCCTTGGCCCGCTCGTCGGCCACCAGCAGCAACAGGTCGCCGGGCTCGGCGTCGAGCACCTTGGCGATGCCGGTCTGCTCCTGCTCGCTCAAGAACTTGGCCACCGGCGAGTTGAGCGCGCCGCCGTCTTGCACCTTCATCCAGACAAGCCCCTTGGCGCCCCACTGCTTGGCCTTGTCGGTGAGCTCGTCGAGTTGCTTGCGCGTCTTGCCCGCACCGCCGGGCACTCGCAGCCCCTTGACCGCCGGCGCCTTGAACGCGTTGAACCCGGTGCCCGCGAAGACCTCGGTGAGCTCGACCAGCTCCATGCCGAAGCGGATGTCGGGCTTGTCGGAGCCGTAGCGCTCCATGGCGTCGTGCCACGTCATGCGCGGGATCTCTCCCGGCCGCTCGCCGGTGACGGCCTCGGTCGCGGCGGCGACCGCTTCGGTGACGAACGCGAGCACGTCGTCCTGTGAGACGAAGCTGGCCTCGGCGTCGAGTTGGGTGAACTCGAACTGCCGGTCGGCGCGGAGGTCTTCGTCGCGCAGGCAGCGGGCGATCTGGTAATAGCGGTCGACGCCGCCGACCATGCAGAGCTGCTTGAAGAGCTGCGGGCTCTGCGGCAACGCGTAGAACTGCCCCGGGCTGTGGCGCGACGGCACGACGAAGTCGCGCGCGCCTTCTGGCGTCGACGCGATGAGGAACGGGGTCTCGATCTCGACGAAGCCCTGCGCTTCCATCGCGCCCCGGATCGCGCTGTTCACGCGGGAGCGGAGCCTGAGGTTGCGCTGCATGCGCTCGGAGCGCAGGTCGAGGTAGCGGTGGCGGAGGCGAAGGTTCTCGTCGACGTCCGTGCGCCCATCCATCTGGAACGGCAGCGGCTCGGCCGTGCTCAGCACCTCGACCTCGCACTCCTTGATCTCGATCTCGCCCGTTCCGAGGTTGGGGTTGACGGTGTCGACGGTCCGCTTGGTGACAACGCCCGTCACCCGCAGCACGTACTCGTTGCGGAGATCGTGCGCGTTGTCGACGACGCACTGGACAACGCCCGTGTGATCGCGAAGGTCGACGAACGCCAGGTGCTGGCTGTGCTCGCGCCGGGCATTCACCCAGCCGCACAGCACGACCTCTCGCCCCTCATCGTTCGCTTGCAGCTCGCCGCAGAAGTCGGACCGGTGCGCGGTGCGGGCAGCGAGGTTGACGGTCACGCCTGGCATCCTTGCCGCTCGCCGCCATCGAGCGCCAGCGAGTCAGGAACTAGAACAGCAGCCGCAGATGCTCGACGAGCTGGTCGCGCGGGACCGTCGCCTGCCCGGTGTCGCGGCGGAGATCGCGCACCGTCACGATGCCGGCGGCGGCTTCGTCCGGGCCGATGATCGCTGCGAAGCGCGCGGTCGACCTGTCGGCCGACTTGATCTGGCTCTTCATCGATCGCTGGTCGAAGCCGCGATCAGCCGACACCCCCGCTCGGCGCAACTCGGTGACGAGGTCTCGGGCCTGGTCGCCGCCGGTGAGATCGATGACGAAGACATCCACGCGCTGTTCGGGAGCGGGAAACACCCCTTCCGCGTCGCACGCGGCGAGCACACGCTCGATGCCGGTGCCGAACCCGATGCCGGGTGTCGGCGGGCCGCCGAGCGACTCGATGAGCCCGTCGTACCGGCCACCGCCGCCGACCGTGCTCTTCGATCCGCCGATGCCGAGGCTCTGGAACTCGAAGGCGGTGTGCGTGTAGTAGTCGAGGCCGCGGACGAGGCGGGGATCGATGCGGAACGCGATGCCGGCGGCGCGCAACCCGGACTGCACACGCTCGAACCGAGCGAGCGCGTCGTCGGACAGGTCCTCGACGAGCTTGGGCGCCTCCTCGACCACAGGCAGGCTCTTGTCGCGCTTGGTGTCGAGCACGCGCATCGGGTGCCCCTCGACCTTCGCTTGATCTTCCGGGTCGAGTGCGTCGAGATGGTCGCGCAGGAACGCGCGCAGCCGGTCGATGTAGGCGGAACGGTCAGCGGGGGTGCCGATGCTGTTGAGCACCACGTCGATGTCCGTGAGGCCGATCGACCGGTAGAAGTCGTGCAGCAACGTCATCGCCTCGACGTCGAGGTCGGGGTCGGGCGTGCCGATCGCCTCGATGCCGAGTTGATGGTGCTGCCGGTAGCGGTGCGCCTGCGGGCTCTCGTACCGGAAGTTCGGCGACGCGTACCACACCTTCCACGGGAGCAACGCGGGCCGGTGTTCGACGAACGCGCGGCACACGCTGGCTGTCCCTTCCGGCCGCAAGGCGAGGTGCTGGGGCGGGTCACCCTTGTCGAGGAAGTCGTACATCTCCTTGCGGACGACGTCGGTGCCCTCGCCCATGCGGCGGAACACGCCGAGGTCTTCGAACATCGGCCCCTGGATCAATCCGTAGCCGGCCCGCTCGACGATCTCGACGAACGCGACGATGAGGTTCTCCCAGCGCTTGGACTCCGGCGGGAAGACATCGTTGGTTCCCTTGGGCGCCAAGAAGCGCTCGGCGCCCCCCTTCCTCGCGGGCTTCTTGTCCGACGACACGGCCGGAGACTACTGGCTCGCCTGACGTACCGAACCCGTTCTTTCGTCACCCACATACGCCTGCCATAGGCCACTGACGAAAGAACGGTCGAGGGCGGCAAGCCAAGGCGAACCGAACGGGGCACACTGGTGGCTACCGTTTGCGGCGACCCGGGAGCGAGCTATGGACGATCAGGATCGCGAGAACATCGGGCGGGCGGTGGGCACCGGCGCCGGCATCGCCAGCGGCGCCGCCCTCGGCAGCCGCATCATCCCGGTCCCGCTCCTCGGCCCGTTCGTCGGCGGCGTGCTCGGCGCCGCTCTCGGCAGCGAAGTCGGCAAGCGCCTCGGCAAGGCGGTCTTGCGGGCCGGTGAGGAGTTCGTCGGTGCCCTCCGCGAAGATCTTCCCCTCCCCCTCGGCCCGGCCAAGCCGGACGACAGCCCCGGCCAGTACCTCTGAACCCTCCGACCGCGAACCCGGTCCACCCCCGACCCTTTGGAGACAGCCATGGATGACAAGGACAAAGAAGAAGCAGGGAAGTTCGCCGGACTCGGCCTCGGCGCGCTCGGCGGCGCCCGGCTCGGCAGCATGATCCCGATCCCGATCGTCGGTCCGTTCGTCGGGGGTGTGGTCGGCGCGGCGGTGGGCAGCGAGGTCGGCAAGCGGGTCGGCAAAGCGGTCATCAACGCCGGTGGCGCCTTCATGGACACCATGAAGGGCGACGAACCGGGCGCCGCGTCCGCCGACGCTTGAGGCTCACCCTTCCACGCCCTCGCCGGACGAGATTCACCGCGGGCGGAGCCGCGTCAGTTGCCCTTGCCCGGCAGCACCCGGTAGCTGTCATAGATGCTGTCGATGCGCTTGATCGAGCGGAGGAGCTCGTCGAGGTGGGCGGCATCGGCGAGCTCGAAGTCGAAGCGCATGGTGGAGATGCGATCCGAGCCGGTCAGCGAGTTGCAGGAGATGATGTTCACGTGCGCGTCGGCCAGCACGGCGCTGACATCGCGTAGCAGGCGAGAGCGGTCGAGCGCCTTGACCTCGATCGAGGCGACGAACGTGCCAGTGCTGTCGCTGTCCCACTCGACGTCAATCAGGCGATCGGCCTGGCTGGCGGCCAACGACGTGCCGTTGGCGCAGTCGGTGCGATGGACGGACACACCTCGACCCCGCGTGACGAAGCCCATGATGTCGTCGCCGGGCACCGGGGTGCAGCACCGCGACAGGCGCACCATGACATCGTCGAGACCCTCCACGTGCACGCCGTGGTTGTGCGCGTGCCGGCGGTTGCGGTTCTTGCTCGGCTCGCGAACCGTGATGGGCAGTTGCTCCTCCTGGCCCGGCTCGCCTTCCTCGAGCAGCTTGCGCACGCGCTGGGCGACCGACTTGCCCGAGACGTGTTTCTCACCGATGGCCGCTTTGAGCGCGTCGAGGCTGACGTAGTTGAGCTTCTCCGCGACCTCTTCGAGCACCTTGCCCTGCTGGATCTTCTGGACCGGCAGGCCTTCACGGCGGAGCGACTTGATGAGCTCGTCGGTGCCGGTCTCGATGGCGTCTTCGCGACGCTCACGCGAGTACCACTGCTTGATCTTGGTCTCGGCCCGGTGCGTCGTGACGAACTTCAGCCAGTCACGTGACGGGCCGGCGCCCTCGACCTTCGACGTGAAGATCTCGACGGTGTCGCCGCTGACGAGGTTGGTGTCGAGCGGGATGAGACGACCGTTCACCCGTGAACCAATGCACGCGTGCCCGACCTCGGTGTGGATCGAGTAGGCGAAGTCGATCGGTGTCGCGCCCTGCGGCAGGGTGATGACCCGGCCCTTTGGCGTGAAGACGAAGACCTCGTCTTGCTCGAGGTCGACCTTCAGCTTCGACATGAACTCGCCGGGGTCAGACGTCTCGGACTGCCAGTCGACGATGCGGTTGAGCCACGCAAGATCGCCCGAGGACTTGTGGTTGTCTTTGTAGTTCCAGTGCGCGGCGATGCCGAACTCGGACCGTCGGTGCATCTCCTGTGTGCGGATCTGCACTTCGAGCGGTTTGCCCTGCGGCCCTATGACCGTCGTGTGCAACGACTGGTAGAGGTTGAACTTGGGCATCGCGACGTAGTCTTTGAAGCGCCCCTGCACCGGCTTCCATGTCGCGTGGATGGAGCCGAGCGCGGCGTAGCAGTCCTTCACCGTCGGCACCACCACGCGGATGCCGACGAGGTCGAAGATGTCGTTGAACTCCTTGCCCTTGACGACCATCTTCTCGTAGATGCTCCACAGGTGCTTCGGGCGGCCGGTGACTTCGGCGGTGATGCGAAGCTCGATCAGGCGACTGCGCACGTCCTCCAACACCTGGGTGAGGTAGATCTCGCGCTCGGGCGAACGGCTGGCGACCATGTGGTCGATCTCGGCGTAGCGCTTGGGATGCAACGCGGCAAAGGCGAGGTCTTCGAGCTGCTGGCGCATCTCCTGCATGCCGAGGCGGTGGGCGAGCGGCGCGTAGATGTCGAGGGTCTCCTGCGCGGTGCGGTCCTGCTTCCAGGCCGGCAGCGCGGCCAGCGTTCGCATATTGTGCAGCCGGTCGGAGAGCTTGATGATGAGGACCCGGAGGTCTTTCGCCATCGCCACGATCATCTTGCGGACCGTCGCCGCCTGCTGCGCCTCCTTCGAGTCGAAGCGGATGCGCTCGAGCTTGGTTACCCCGTCGACGATGGCGGCGACATCCGTCCCGAACTGCGTCTCGAGATCGGCCAAGGTGACCCCGGTGTCTTCCACCGAGTCGTGCAGCAGCGCCGCCGCGATCGTCACGTCGTCGAGACCGAGCTCGGCGACGATCTTCGACACCGCGATCGGGTGCTGGATGTATGGCTCGCCGGACTTGCGGGCCTGGCCTTCGTGTGCGTCCTTGGCCACCGAGTAGGCCCTCGTGATCAGGGTGGTCGGCGCTCTCGGGTTGGCCTCGCGGTAGAGGGCAAGGAGGGGTGCCAGCTCTTCATCGGGCGGGGCGCTGTGCCGCCGCCACGGGAGGACCCGATCGACTGTCGCCATTTGCGCTTCAGCCTACCGGCGGTGCGCCAGGGCGCCCGACCCGCCGGGTGGCCGCCTGTCGACCGCGCGGCCGACGAGCCGGCCGGCAAGGACCACGCGACCCGGGATCATCAGTCGTAGGTGGCCAGGGCGAGCACGTCGGAGCCCGCGAGCTGCTTGCGGCCCTGCAGGAAGCCGATCTCAACCACGAACGCGAAGCCCCGGAGCCGCCCGCCCAGACGCTCGACCAGGCGGGCCGTCGCCGCGGCGGTGCCCCCGGTCGCGAGGACGTCATCGACGATCAGCACGTGCTCGCCCGGCTGGATGGCATCGGTGTGCACCTCGAGCAGGTCGGTGCCGTATTCGAGGGCGTACTCCTCCTGCTCGATCTTCCACGGGAGCTTGCCCGCCTTGCGCACGGGCACGAAGCCGGCACCGAACCGGTACGCGACGGGCGCGGCGAAGATGAAACCTCGAGCCTCGACGCCGAGGACGCGGTCGATGTGCGAACCGTGGAAGTGCTCAGAGATCGCGTCGACCGTCGCTCGGAACCCGTCGATGTCGTTGAGCAGCGGCGTGATGTCACGGAAGACGATGCCTGGCGATGGCCAGTCGGGGATGTCGCGGATGCGCTGCTTCACGTACTCCGGCTCCATCGGCACCCAAGCATGGTAGCCAGCAGGCTGATGTGTCGAGGCCATGGCTTGTCGGCCTCGCCGGTGATGCCGCGTCGTGAACGGCGGCCCTTTGATCTCACCCGCGAACGCGGTGCGCTCTCGCTACGGGCGCTTCTTCTTGCGGGGGCGCGGCGCGATCGTCGGGCCGGCGCCGTACGCCGCGCTCGTGCGACGGTCGCTCGCCGACTTCGGCTTCGTCACCGTCGCTGTCGCTGTGCCGCCGCCGGCCAACGACCCATCGAGGGCATCGGCATCGCTGATGTCGGTCGCGGGCTCGGCCGCCACCCTCGGTCCTTCGAGGCGGGCCCGGAGCTGTCGGTTGCGGGGCTCGCGCTCTTTCAACCAGGTGACCACCGGTGCCGCGACGAAGATCGACGAGTACGCGCCCACGAAGAGGCCGACGGTCAGGGCGATGGCGAACTCCTCCAGGGTGACGGCGCCGAGGATGCCAGCGCCTACGACCAAGAGGCTGATCACCGGGATGAGGGCCACGATCGAGGTGTTCAAGGACCGCATGATCACCTGGTTCATCGAGAGGTTCATCATCTCGGTGTAGGTGAGCCGGCTGGAGAGCCCGACCCGGCTCTCGTTCTCCTTGACCTTGTCGTACACGACGACGGTGTCGTAGATGGAGAAGCCGAGGATCGTGAGGAAGGCGATCACCGTGGCTGGCGTGACCTCGAACTGGAAGATCGAGTAGACGCCGACGCTGATGACGATGTCGTGGATCACTGCGACGATGGCGCTGACCGCCATCTTGAACTCAAGCGTGACGGTCAGGAACAGCAGAACGCCGAGGAAGAACACGACCAGGGCGCGCACCGCCGCCGCGGTGACCTCGCTCCCCCACGACGGCCCCACCGTGCTGACGGCGACCTCGGCCACCTGGGTGCGCGCCAGATCGGCGAGGACCTTCTTCACGTCGTTCTGCTTGTCGACCGCGTCGGCGGAGCCCTGGACGCGCAAGGTGTCGCTGCCGACGATCTGGATCTTCGCTTGGCTCTCGCCCACCGCGGACAGCGCCGAGCGGGCGTCGTCGACGGTCACCCCGGGCGCCTTCACCTCCCACGACACGCCGCCGCGGAACTCGATGCCGAGGTTCAGCCCACGGAAGCCCAGCGACAAGATGCTGAGCACGAACACGGCGAGCGAGATGCGGATGCCCCACCTCCACAGCTTGCGGAAGTCGATGTTGTTCTCGCCCCGGTACAACCGCCCCACCGCGCTCATCGTTTGGCTCCCGTCGACGCTTCGTCGTCGGTGGCGGCGACCCCGTCACCGTCGACCGCCAGTTCGTCCGCGACCGGCTCGCCCTTCGGCACCTCGGCAGCTCGGCCCTTGCCCCGGCCGGGGCGGGAAGCGATGGTCCCGGCGCGACCCGCCGCCACCGCGCCGGGAGCCGCTCGGTCCATCTCGACGCCGGGAAGGCCGAACAGTCCGGGCCGGCGCTGGGCCAGCTTGGACCGGCATGCGAGCAGCACGGCCGGATGCATGTAGTACCGGGAGGTGACCAGATCGAGGACCATGGCCAGCATGAGATAGAACGCGAACCCCCGGACCGGCCCGACGCTCAGCATGTACAGCAGCAGCGCGCCGATGATCGACACCCCGTCGGCTTTGAGGATCGTGCTGAACGAGCTCTTGAACGCCTTGTCGGCCGAGGACCGCAGCGTGCGCCCGTTGCGCAGGTCTTCTTTCAGGTGCTCGTAGTAGACGACGTTGGAGTCGAGCGAGACGCCGATCGACACGATGAGGCCGGTCACGCCGGCGAGGGTGAGGGCCAGGCCCGCCTTGCTGCCCAAGAGCGCGATCAACGACCAGATGAGCGCGCCCTCGATGACGAGCTTGAACACCGCCATGGCGCCGAGCATCCGGTAGAAGGCGATCATGTAGAGGGCCACGAGGGTCAAGCCGACGAAGCCGCTGACGAGCCCGGCCATGAGGGCGTCGCGACCGAGCGTCGCCGACACCTCCTGGACCTGCTGCTGCACCAGCTCGACGGGCAGGGCGCCGTACTTGAGCTGGGTGGCGAGGTCTTTGGCCGACTTCTCGGTGAAGCTGCCGCTGATCTCGACCTTGTCAGCCGAGAACGGCGTGAAGCTCTGCTGGGAGGGCTCGATGCTCGGTGCGGAGATGACCCGCCCGTCGAGGGTGATGGCCTGGCGCCCGGTCGGGCACTTCGCGCCGGCGGGCTTGCAGTTCTGGGCCGACGCGTTGAACTTGTCGATGCCGTCGGCGCCCGCTTTGAACCTCGGCCGCACGACCCACGACGCTCCCTGACCGCCCAGGCCGGCCGAGGCGTCCTCGAGGATGTTGCCGGTGGCGTCGGCCGGGCCGAGCTGGTAGATCGCGGTCTTGGTCTTCGTCCCGTCCTCTGCCTCGGTGTACTCGGGCAGGAACACGACCTGGTCGGCCTTGTCGGTGTCGGCGGAGGTCTCTGCGAACCCGGGCGGGCAGGCCTGGCCGCGCTGGAACGCGGGCGAGGTGCCCCCGGCCTGGCCGCCCGGTGCGCCTTGCTGGTGTTGCTGTTGTTGGAGCTGCTCGGGGGAGAGCTGTGGTGTGGAGGGAGTCGGCGCGCCGGGCACGGTCGGTGTGGGCGCCTCCGAACCGAGCGCGCTCTCACCGAGAGCCGGACCGAGCGCCCCCTGGCTCGCCGGCGGCGCGGGCGCCACGCTGGATGGAGCCTCCGGCGCGACCGACGCCGGCACGTTGGCATCGGCCGGAGCGGCGGGCACCGAGGTCGGCGGCGCGTTCGGGTCGGCGGGCGCGCTCGGATCGGCCGGCGCGCTCGGATCGGCCGGCGCGCCCGGATCGGCGGGCGCGCCGGGTGCGCTACCCGGCGGCGCGCTGGCCGGTGTCGTGGTCTCCGGCACCGCTGTGGCGACCTGGCAGAACGAGAGCACGGGCCGGAAGCGCAGCTCGGCGGTCTGGCCCACCAGTTGCAGCGCGCGCTCTTTGTCCTCGACGCCGGGGATCTGGATCAAGATGTTGTCGCCCTGCTGGCTGATCTCCGGTTCGGCCACACCGATGGCGTCGATGCGCTGGCGGATGATGGCGATGGCCTGCTGGAGCTGCTCGTCGCCGGCCGCCTGCTTGGGCTTGAGCACAACCGAGAGGCCACCCTGCAGGTCGAGGCCGAGCAGCGGCGAGTTGCCCACGACGAACGTGTAGACGAGCGCGCTGGCCGCGACGACCAGAACCGTGACCAGCGAGATGATCTGGCTGCGCCGCGTCGTCATCGGACGATCATTCGGATCGGTTCTCCGCGCGGTTCGCGGTGTCTGCGGTCTCCGATGGCGACGCAGCCGTGTCGGCCGTCCCCAGATGGGGTGGGGCGGTTCGCTCGGGTCGGTCGGGTTGCTCGCGAGGAACGATCAGCCCGACCGAGGCCCGGGCGATCTTCATCTCGATGCCCGGCGTGGTCTCGAGGCGGGCGAACTCGTCGTCGAGCCCGACCAGGCGGCCGTAGATGCCCGAGGTCGTCATGACTTCCTGACCGACCTCGAGGGAGCGGACCAGCTCGTCGTGGGCGCGAACGCGGCGCTGCTGGGGAACGACGACCAACGCGTAGAGAAGAACGAGGAAGGCGAGCGGGATCAACAGCAGGGGCATGGCCCCTCCGGGGTCGAAACAGGGCGAAGAGCACCTTACCGCAGCCGGCTCGGGCGCCGGTATCGGGTGTTGAGCCCCGCGCTGGCGGTCGCAGGTGGTTGCCGATGCTCAGCCGCCGGGCAGGGCGACGCGGGGTCGAACCGCTCGGGCGCGCAACGAGGCCAGGGCCAAAAGGCGCCCGCCGGCGGTGAGGCGCAGCGGCTCGGACGCGCTCGCACCCCGCCGCGCCAGCGCGCCCAGCGCGACCCGGATCGCGAGCTGGCGGTCGAGCTCGGGGGCGAGGAGGCCGGTCGGGGTCGGCTGGCCGGCGTGACCACCGTGCCAACCCTCCTCGGTGAGCGGGACGCGCAGCATGGCCTCCAGCCCCGGCCGGCGAGGCCGCTCGCCCGCGAGCAAGGACGCGTCCAGCAGTTCGCTCAGCCCGCCGGCGAAGCCGGATTGCTCTCCGATCGCGGTCGCGGCGGCGGTCCACAGGGTCCGCGGTGCCGAGGCGAGCTCGGTGCCGTGAGGGGTCGCCGCGAACGACCCATCGCGGCGGCGGACGAGGCGAAGCGCCATGGCGAGGTCGCGCGTGGCGGCGAGCGGTGGCAGGTCTCGCTCGACCGCACGCCCCGGTACACCTCCCCAGTGGAAGCGGTCGGCCGCGTCGCGAACGAACCGGGGTGGAAGGCCGCCGGCAGCCGCCGCGCGCGCGGGTCGCTCGAGCGCAAGCGTGAGCCAGACCAGCGGTCGCACCGAGCGCGACGCGCCCGCCGGCGGCGCGACGTCGTGGAGCAAGAGGTTCGTGACTGGTCCCAGGATCGCCCGCCGGGCTTCGCTTGGTCCGCGCTCGGCCCATGACGCGAGCCGTTCGGTCATCACCGCCTGGTGCAGCGACTCGCCGAACTCCTCGGGGCGGGGCTGGCTCACGTGGCGCCGGGCAAGATCTTGCTGATCGTGCTTCCAGCCCCGCCGCCCCGGAGCGAGCGCCCCGCCCTCGACCGCGAGCTCGAGCGCCTGCGCCGTGCTCCAGAACGCGGCGAGCTCGACATCGCCCATGAGGTCGCCCCATGCGAACCCGTCGAGGTCGGGAGGGACGACGCCCGATGCGAGGTGCGCGGCATGGAACGCGACGTAGCCGCTCTCCGGGTCGTCGGCCCACTGGTCGAGCACGGTCGCCGTGGTCGAGGACCGGCACACGCTCGCGTAGCGCGGGAGGCCGGCTACGTCGAAGAAGCGGGCGAGCGCCGCCACGAGCGCATGGCGACCTTCGACAGGTCCGAGCCACTTGAACGGAAGCTCGTACCAGAGGAACTGCTGCAGGCCGGCCTGGTGCAACCGATCGACGCCATGGCCGCCGACGAGCCACGACAGCGCGACACCCGCGTCCAGCGCGGCGCCCGGGTCGAGCAGGGAGAGCTGATCGAGGTTCTCGAGCACCGCGGGATGCAGCTCTTCCGCCATAGAGGCAGTGTGGCGCGAACCGTCGACGACCGCTCGTTCAGCCCATGTTCAGCCCCAGGCAGCGCCGATCTCGGCGCGCCAGCGGTCGAGCCGCCCGGCAGCGATCGCTCGCCGCGTCGCGCGCACGAGCTCGAGCAGCCAGTGGAGGTTGTGCATCGTCAGCAGGCGGGGCGCAGTCGGCTCATGCACCTGCAGGAGGTGGCGGAGGTAGGCGCGGGGGTACCGGGCGCAGACCGCGCACGCGCAGCCAGCATCGATGGGTCCGTCGTCCCGCGCGAAGGCGGCGTTCTTGATGTGCAGCCGCCCCGCCGACGTCAGCAGCGTGCCGTGCCGGGCCAACCGGGTCGGCAGGACGCAGTCGAACAGATCGACGCCGAGGGCGACGGCTTCGACCATCCCCACCGGATCGCCCACGCCCATGAGGTAGCGAGGAACCCCTTCGGGTAACAGCTCGAGCGCGGCGGCGAGCGCGGGAAGCATCTCGTCCCTGGTCTCGCCGACCGAGAGCCCCCCGACGCCGTAGCCGTCGAAGCCGATCTCGACCGTGCGCGCCGCGCTCTCCTTCCGCAGCGCCTCGTCGATGCCTCCCTGCACGATGCCGAAGAGCGCCTGCGGGCTACCCGCCGCCCGCGCCGGGGAGTGGGCCGCTTTGGCGCGGGCCGCCCAGAGCGCGGTGCGCTCGACCGCTGACCGGACGACCTCCCCGCTCGCCGGCAACGCCAGGCACACGTCGAGCACCATCTGGATGTCGGCGCCGAGCTGCTGCTGGATGGCGACAGCGGTCTCGGGCGAGAGGTGGTGGGTGCTGCCGTCATAGGTCGACCGAAACGTGGCGCCGCTGTCGTCGACCCGTGGATCGAGGGAGAACACTTGATAGCCGCCGGAGTCGGTCAGCACGTGACCGGGCCACGCCGTGAAGCCATGGATGCCCCCGAGCGCGCCGATGGTGGACGCGCCGGGGCGCAGCAGCAGGTGGTAGGTGTTGGCCAGCATCACCTCGGCACCGAGCGCTTCAAGATCGGCCGGCGACAGCGTGCGTACGACGGCCCGAGTGCCGACCGGCATGAAGCACGGCGTCTGGAAGGAGCCCCGGGCGGTGTGCACGACACCGGCGCGAGCCGAGCCATCGGTGACCTCGGCCTCGAAGCGCAGCACGTCGTCTTCGAACCCGCTCGTCACGGTGCATTCCGTTCCCGACGCTCGCGACCGTCGCCGCCCGTGGAGACGAGCATGGCGTCGCCGAAGGACAGGAAGCGGTAGCCGTCTCGCAACGCCACGGCGTACAGGTCGCGCCAGCGAGGGCCGACGAGCGCGTCGATCATCACGAGCAGCGACGATCGCGGCTGGTGGAAGTTCGTCAGGACGACGTCGACGACACGGAACTCATACGGGCGGTGGATGAACAGTTCGGTGCGGCCGGCGTTCTCGCCCGTCGCGGCTGCGCTTTCCAAGGCGCGCACCGTCGTCGTGCCGACGGCGACGACTCGTTCGGCTTGCTCGCACGCGCGCAGCGTCTCCGCCGGCACGTGGTAGAGCTCGCGATGCATGCGATGGTCGGCAACGTTCTCGGTGCTGATGGGACGGAAGGTGCCGAGACCCACGACGAGCTCGACGAACGCGGTGTCAATACCTCGTTGACGGCAGCGATCGAGCACAGCGTGGGTGAGGTGGAGGCCCGCGGTCGGCGCCGCGACGGACCCAGGTGTGTTCGCGTAGATCGTCTGGTACCGCTCGGCGTCTCTGAGCGGCTGGGTGATGTACGGCGGCAACGGCACCGTGCCAAGCCGCGCCATGAGCTGGTGATCGTCTTCATCTTCACGAGGCAACAGCGTGACGGCGCGCACCGAGCCGTCGTCGGGGCACGGTTCGCCGACCTTCACGGCGGGCGCCGTGGTGTCGGGCGGGTAGAGCACCGTGCCGGTCGGCAGCCGCCGGCCGGGTCGAACGAGGGCCCGCCATTCGTGGTCGCGGTCGTGGCCCGCGGGTTCGAGCAGGAGCACCTCGGCCCGGCCACCCGTCGCCTTGCGGAGCGACAAGCGGGCCGGCAGGACCCTCGTCTGGTTGAGCACGAGCAGATCGCCTGGGGCCAGGAGGTCGGGGAGGTCGGCAACCGTGCGGTGCTGTGGCGCGCGGCCGTCACCGCGGTCGACGAGCAACCGCGCCGCGTCGCGCGGCTCGACGGGTCGTTGCGCGATGCGTGGCGCCGGAAGGTCGTAGTCGAACGCGGCCGTCTGCATCAGATGTTCCGCTCGCGGCCCGACCAGTACTTCTCCTTGAGCAGCCGCGTGTAGATCTTGCCGGTCGGCTGGCGGGGCAGCTTGGCCTCGAAGTCGATCGAGCGGGGCACCTTGTAGCCCGCGAGCCGCTCGCGGCCGAACGACAATATGGCGAGCTCGGTCTCGGGTGTCGGCGCGAACTTCTCGTCGAGCTCGACCGCGGCCTTCACCGACTCGCCCCACTCGTCGTCGGGAATGCCGAACACGGCGACGTCGACGACCGCCGGATGCTCGATCAGCACGTGCTCGACCTCGGCGGGATAGATGTTCACGCCGCCCGAGATGATCATGTTCGAAGCGCGATCAGCCAGGTACACGTAACCATCATCGTCCACCCAACCCAGGTCGCCGATGGTGTAGACGCCGGGCTCGCGGAACGCCAAGGCGGTTCGCTCGGGATCGTCGTGGTACTCGAAGACCGCCGGCTGAACGAGGTTCTTGCACCAGAGCTGGCCGACCTCGCCTCGCGGGAGCACCTCGCCGGTCTCGTCGGCGGCGAAGACCTCGTGGCTTCGGGTCGGGCGCCCCACCGTGCCTGGATGGGTGAGCCAGTCGTCCGAGTCGACCAGGGTGACGACTCCTCCTTCGGAGGCTCCCCAGTACTCGACGAGCACCGGTCCCCACCAGTCGATCATCCGCCGCTTCACCGCCTCGCTCACCGGCGCGGCCCCGTGCAGCACGACCCGCAGCGAGTCGAGCGCGTGCTTCTCGCGCACGCCATGGGGGAGGCGCAGCAACCGGACGAACATGGTCGGGACGAGGTGGGTGGTGCGCACGTCGCGCTGGTCGATCAACTCGAGCGCCTGCTGCTCGTCCCAGCGGGGCATGACGATGAGCGGGGCGCCGTTCATCAGGTCCATGACCGCGAAGCCGAGCGGTGCGGCGTGGTACAGCGGGCCGGTGACGAGGTGCGGCCCGCGGCCGTCGAGACCGAGCAACGTTCCCGCGATGTCCATGGCCCGGAGTTGGTCGCGGACGGTCGACTGGACGGCGCGCTTGACACCCTTGGGCCGGCCGGTCGTGCCCGACGTGTAGAACATCGTCCCGCCCGCGGGAGCGTCGAGCGGGAAGCGCTCGGTCGAGCTGGCGTCGAGCGCGTCGGAGAGATGGTGGCCGACCACGACGACCGGGCGGGCACCGGCGGCCTCGCGTGCGACCGCTTCGTGCTCGGCGTCGGTGAAGACGACCCTGGCGTCGGCGTCGTCGAGGATGAACGCGGCCTCGTCCGCGGTCAGGTGCCAGTTGACCGCGGTGGTGAAGACGCCGCCGAAGAGCGACGCGAGCACGAGCTCGACGTAGTCCACGCGGTTACCCATGATCGCCGCCACCCGCTCGCCGGGGGCGACACCGAAACCGGTCCGCACCAGGTGGGCCAGCCTGGTCGTGCGATCGGCGAGCTCGGCCCACGTGCGCCGCTGGGTCAGATCGTCGACCGCGAGCGCGTCGGGCATGGCATCGACGTGGTCCCAGAACATTCGGCGGTCGAGGGTACCCGGTTCACCGAAGCGTGCCTGGCTGGTCATCTCGATCTGCGCGTTGTTGGTGGGCCCGCCGTTGTCGAACGAACCGGACGAGCTCGACTCGCTTGCCCCGATCGGCGCCTGAATGCTCTGGCGTCGGTCTCCCGCTACGCGGGTGGACTGGGGTGGGTCACAAGACTACCGTCGCTCATTCAATCGGGGCCGCTCAGTGGTCGGACGATCTCGGCGCATGGGGAGCGTGAAGTGCCCACCTCGCAGGCAGACCAGACGGCAATCTCGGCTGACGCGCCGGCCATGGATGGCGGCCGAGGGTTGACGCGCACCGGAATGGATGCGGCAGAAGGCGAGGGACGTGCTCATCACGACGAGCGCTCGGGCTCCGAGAGATGGGGGCAACGCAGCCGATACGCCGCACTTGGCGTCTTTGTCGTGTATCTGCTCATGTCGTTCGTCGTCCTTCTGCACTATGGCCAGCAGCGGTGGTTGATAGGTGATGATTGGGGACTGCTGCAACGCAGCCCGATGTCCTTGCCTGACCTGTTCCGTGCGCAGAACGGGCACTGGTCAACTGTTCCGATCCTCGTGTACCACACGTACTACTGGCTGTTCGGCTTGCGCACGTTCGTGCCGTACGTGGCTACGACGGTCGTCTTGCATCTGACGCTCGCGCTGCTGCTGCGGGTGGTGATGCGCCGCGCCGGTGTGGGTCCGTGGGTAGCGACGTTCGTTGCTGGGTCGTTCGTGTTGTTCGGCGTCGGCTACGAGAACATGATCTTGCCGATCCAGATCAGCATGGTCGGGTCGATGGTGTTCGGTATCGGACATCTCCTATTGGCCGACCATGATGGTCGTAACGATTGGCGCGATATGGCTGGCCTCGCCGCGGGCTTGCTAGCCCTTATGAGCTCCTCAATAGGGATTCCGATGGTAGTAGCCGTCGGAATCGCGACTCTTATGAGGCGCGGCTACCGAGCGGCCCTCGTCCACACCGTGCCCTTGGGTCTGGTCTACATCACGTGGTGGATGTGGAGTAGCTCGAGCGGCGGCTTCACTGGCAATAGTATAACGATTACTCGAAATGTCCCGGTTGTGCTCGGCTGGCTTTGGTCAGCGCTGTCGGGGGTTCTCCTCGGTCTTGGCCAATCGCCCATTGCCGCGGTTGCGCTCGCGGTTCTGCTCATCGCCGGGCTTGTGCTTGCCTGGGCGCCCCTAAATCGTGCCGAGCGACGCAAGCAAGCGAGCGTGCCCTTGGCGCTCATGCTGAGCAGCGTGCCGCTGATGGTCATGATAGGTCTCCAGCGCGCAGACTTGAACTTGGTGTTCAAACTCCCCACTGATACTTCGCGTAGCAGCCGCTATCTGGCGATGGGAGCCGCGCTGCTGCTTCCTGCTCTGGGTGTGGCAGCTGATGCTGTTATCCGCCGATGGCGTTATGCGACACCCGTCGTGATGTTGCCGTTTCTCGTCGGAGTACCTGGAAACATCAGCGCGTTATCGGCCGCGAACAGTGCGACATACTTCAACCCAAAGGCATACGAGCGGCAGCGCGCATTTCTCGTCGGTGTTGCGAACTCGCCGCTTGCCGAAGAAGTGTCAGGCGACGTTCATCCCAACCCGAACGAGTTGATGATGGCAGATCTCGACGTGAGGTTCATTCTGCGGGCACGAGACGAAGGCAAGCTTCCCGAACCGCTGCCCCTATCGAAGAACGAACAGGACCTGATCGCGGTGCGCTTGAGCATGAGCCAAAGTCTTGCCGATGACGCCGTGCCCGATTACACGTGCGAGACCTTCAACCAGCCAACCCTGATCAAGCCGTCCAAGGGAGACCGATTCGTGATCCGCGGTCTTGTGATGATAGCGATGGGCTCTGATGGCAAGTTCGGAGCCCCAACCGCCTACGACAATACGTGGGCCGGAAGCACCCTCACGACTCAAGTCGACGGAGCCACGTTCCGGATAAGCCCTGCCCAGCCCGCAACCTCAGTCCAGTGGTGCGGAGTCCCGTGACAGCTTGAACCGAACCGGATTGCGACACGCATGAGCCGCGCTGACCCCGCCTGACCAACTCGGCCTACGTCAAGTTGCGAGGCGCCAGCCGACCCGAAAGCGGTGGTTGCATCTCAGTCAAGCCCGTCGAGAGGGCCGGACATGGCCGGCTGGGACGCCACGAACGCGAGAAACTCTTCGTAGGTCCGGAGGTAGTCGTCTGGGTCATACGGTTCTGAGGCGAACACAGCAAGAACCGAACCGTCCGCGAAGTCATATTGCGAGCCCCAGATTCCAGGTGGGATGTACATGCCGACGGATGGACGGTCGAGCAGCATCTCGGCACGCTGTGAGCCATCGTCGACGAGCAGCCGCACCGAGCCTCGAGCGCAGAGAAGAAACTGGTGGCAACGCTTGTGAGCGTGTTCGCCCCGCACATCCCGCCCTGGCACGTCGTGGACGATGAAGAAACGACGAGGCGTGAACGGCAAGACCTGCTCGAGCTCGGCGACCGTCAGGTCGCCACGAAGGTCTGTGTACGTGGGCAGCACGACGAGACGCACATCGCCGGACGCGCTGGCGACGCCCATGCCGTCGTCGACTCGAGCCGCCACCGTCTTGCTACCGCGATCCGGATGTTCGGCGCCGATATATCCAATGATGCGCGCTGGATTGCCGACTACTTTCGCATTAGGCGGTACATCCTTCGTCACGACTGCGCCTGCACCGACCATGGCATTTCGTCCGACGAGCACGCCGGGAAGCACCGTGCAATTGG
This sequence comes from Actinomycetota bacterium, assembly GCA_016185305.1. Taxonomy (GTDB): domain Bacteria; phylum Actinomycetota; class Acidimicrobiia; order Acidimicrobiales; family Acidimicrobilacustridaceae; genus JACPNV01. Next base: position 26,061 of record JACPNV010000073.1, read on the forward strand.
CTCCGAGGGACGCACCGTCATCAATCTTCGTAAGGGTCGGCGCATCGGGATAGACTTTGGACCGCGGGAAGGGGTCGTTCGTGAATGTTGCGTTGGGTCCGATGAACACGTCATTTCCGACCCTCAGCCCGTTCCACAGCTGCACCCCGCCCTTGATCGTGACACGGTCGCCGATGACCACATCGCTCTCCACGAACACCCCGTCGCAGACATTGCATTCCGCACCCAGCTGCGCCCCAGGCAACACGTGAGCGAACGCCCACACGCGAGTTCCCGGCCCGATGGTACTCGACTCGCAGAGGGCCATCGGGTGCACGAAGACATCCGCCGCTGGGCCTACCGCCGACGAGCTCACGGTTCGGTTCCCGAATAGCGATCCATGGAGCGGACGATGCTCGAGGGGCGCCGTTTGGTGTTCTCGTACGTCCGCCAAACATAGGAGCCGATGATGCCCAACGCGGAGATAGCCAGCCCGCCGACGATGAGCAGTGCGAGCATCAGCGGCGTGTAGCCGGGCACCTCGACGCGTCTTAGCAGCCACGCCGTCAAGACCAGAATCGCCGCGAGCACCGACCCGATCGTGCCAAACACGCCGACGAACAATAGGAGACGGATAGGTAGATCTGTGAACGAGAAGATGCTGTCCATCAGGTAGCGAACTTTTTTCCCGAACGACCAGCCGCTCTTCCCACTCGGACGTGCCAGCCGCTCATAGGGGACCCCGACGCGGCGAAAACCGATCCAGATCAGTAGCCCGACCAGCGAGCTGTTCGACTCCTGCAACCCGAGAACGGCACGGCGAGCGCTCGCGTTGCAGCCGAAGACATCGACACCTCCCTCGGGCATGTCGGGCTGCGCGACCCGCCGGTAGAGCCACCAAAATAGCGAGCTTCCGGCCTTGGTTGACGTCGGATCGGCGCGAGACGTGCGCTCGCCGACGACGACATCAGCGTCGCCAGCAGCGAGGATCTTGAAGAAGTCCTCGATGAGCGAAGCCGGCTCTTGGAGGTCGGCCGCCATCACAGCGCTGTAGTCGCCGCGAGCGAGCTCGAGACCACACCGGATCGCCGCAAACGAACCGAAGTTGCGGGACAACTCCACCACCAGGCCAGGCATGCAACGGTTCGGGAGCTCCTCGCGAAGATAGGTAGCGGACTCATCCGGGCTCCCATCCACGACGAAGATCACTTCTATTCGGCCTGCGATCCGCTCCGCGAGCCCCTCGACCACGTCGAGCAGTTCCCCGAGTGTGTCCTCGTTGCGGTAGACGGGTATCACGAGCGAGTACGTCGGGGCAGTTCGCTCGGTTGGCTCGGACTCGAGCTCCGGTACGGCGCGCTCGAACATCACACCAAGTCTCCGAGAGCGGCGATGGCAATGTCGAGCTCCCGATCGTCGAGCTGGGGGAAGCACGGCAGGCTGAACACTTCCGCACAAGCAGTCTCTGCGACCGCGAGCGAACCAGCACAGCGGCTGCTAGCCGCAAAAGCCGTTTGCTGGTGGTCGGGTATCGGGAAATGAACTGCGGTCTGCACTCCACGATCGCGCAACGAAGCGCAGATCCGGTCGCGTTCCGCGTGGCGAGCCACGCACAGATGCGCCACGTCTTGCGTCGGGCGCGTGCTCGAAGGCTGCACGAACGACAGCCGATCACCGAGAGATTCCCGCCATCGGACAGCAACGGCGTGGCGCCGCGCGTTCCAACGGTCGAGGTGCGGAAGCTTGACCCGCAGCACGGCAGCCTGCAGTTCGTCGAGCCGGCTGTTCCGCCCGTTCGTCAGACACGCCTCGTTGCGACGTACCCAGCCGTACTGGCGCAGGCGTCGAGCCGTCTCAAGGATCAATGGAGCCTTGGAGACGATTGCTCCGCCGTCGCCGGCTGCGCCGAGGTTCTTGGTCGGATAGAAGCTGAACGCGGCGGCGTCGCCGAGCGTCCCCACCCGCCCGCCCGCGCCGCGCCCACCATGGGCTTGTGAGCAGTCCTCGATGACGGATACCCCCGCGGGAACGACGCTTTTGACTGCTTGAATGTCGCCGACGATGCCATAGAGGTGCGTGACCACGACCGCACGGGTCCGGTCGCTTAATGCCGTGGCGACGCAGGCCGGCGAGAGCCCTAGCGCAGCTTCGTCGACGTCCGCGTACACCGGCGTCGCACCGATGGCCATACAGGCTGTGGACGTGTAACCGCCAGCGTTGGCAGCCGTGATGACCTCCGTGCCAGCATCGACGCCCACGCTTCGCAGCACAAGCTCGAGCGCATCGGTACCGTTCGCAACCGCGACGCAACCGACACCCGAACCGCAGAATGCGGCGAACTCCTCCTCGAACGCAAGGGTCTGCTCGCCGAGGACGTACCACCCGCTGTGGAGCACTTTCGACACGGCCGAGTCGATCTCCGAGGCCAGCTCTTCGTACTGCTTCCGAAGATCGTTGAGAGGAACCATTCGAGTTGTGACGCCGACTCGCGTCAAGACGAAGCCGAATCCTAACTCATCGAGTCGACACATCCTCCAAATCCTCGACGGCCTCATCGCCGAGAACAGCGTCCGGACGCCGCCCTACGCATGTCAGCGCCGGACCCGCTGAGCCACTACGGCACGTACACGCGCAGCCAGGCCAGGCTGGCCAGTGCGACCAGGCCGCCGCCGCAGGCGGCGAGGCCGACCCGCTCCCATCGCTCGCGCGTCAACAGCAGCGCCAGCGTCAGCACGATCGGGAAGGCGTTGAGCGCGTAGCGCTCGATGGAGTTCAGGTTGGTGGCGCTGAGCGCGGCGACAAGCACGAGCGTCGCGTACGCCCCGTAGGACGCCGGCCAGCGGCGGAACGTGATGACGAGCAGCACGACGAACGCGATCGCGAACGGGATGTGCAGCCCGTCCCCGAAGCGCTCCGCTCCGAACACGTCACCGAGGCCTTGGAGGACTCGCAAGACCGGGTTGAGCGCCTCACCGCGGAGATCCTCCTGCACGCGGAACGGCAGCGACCAGCTCCCGAACGTCCGGGCAACCCACATCAGGTACGCGCCCGCGCCCACGACCGGTGCAACCACGGCAACGACGGGGGCGAACCAGTCGCGTGGTGCCGCCGCCCTCCATGCACGCACGGCCTCGACGAGCATCGCGGCCGCGACCGCTACGCCAACGGGGCGCGCGCCGCCGGCGACCAGACCGCAGATCGCCGCCCACCACCATCGACCCTTCCGCGCCGACAAGAACGCGCCAGCGGCCGCGAGGACCATGAGCGACTCCGCGTAGGCGAACACGAACACGAAGGCGGACGGGAACAGCATCACGGTCCACACGGCACGGTTCGCGATCGCCTCGTCGCCTTTCTCCAAGAGCACCAAGCGCCGGATGACGACGGCCAATGCCAGGGCCGACACGTTGGCGATGACCACGAGCCACACCGACGACGAACCGCCGAACGGTGCGGCGAGCGCGCGCCCGAACATCGGGTAGAGCGGGAAGAACCGCAGGCCCTCGGCGGGCATCGACTGGTAGCCGCGCTCGGCGATGTCGCGGTACCAGGTGCCGTCCCAAGCCATGAGCCCCTCGCCGATCTGCACTGGCTGCACCGCGTAGTAGCGGCTCGCCACCCCAACCGCGAGCAACCACCCGAAGCCGACGAGCACGCGAGCCACCACGTAGGGCGCCCAGACCATCCGCAGGTCGTCGCGCAGACCGCCGGCCCATGAGGTCGCCTCGCGCTGCCGGGCGGAGCGCTGCGTCACGGCGGCGGCGAGTTGGGCCGGAAGAGCTTCAGGTTGCTGAACTCGTAGAACTTCTCGGTATCGCCGGTCACGAGGTCTTCGACACCGGGACGAGCGAGCAGCAACTGGTGCATGAACTGCTCGCACTTGTCGTCGTAGGTCTTGTAGGCGCTGGCCCACACGACGTAGATGGCGTTGCTGTCGCCGGCCATCGCGAGGACGCGATCGGCGACGGCCTTCGGGTCAGACGACTGGTTGCGCTGCGCGTAATCCACCCAGTTGACGCGACCTGGATCGTCGAGGCTCGGGTACGACACCTGCGTGAGGTCACCTGGGTACGTGCGCGCCATCTCGCGCTGGCCAGCCGGGCCGAGCTGGTCGGGGCAGTACACGACGACGTCACCCGGGCGCGGGTTCGATGCCGCCACCGCGTTCGCGATCTCGCGCGCCTGGCTGCGCTGGAACACCAGGGCGAGCTGGACGGTGCCGATCATGCTGAGCGCGAGGTAGGCGGCGAGCACCCCGAACCGGCCGGGGCGCGACACGAACCGCGTCACGCCGGCCGCGACGACCAGGACGAACAGGGGGAAGATCACCGCGATGTAGCGGCTGGCGAACGCGCTCCTCGTCAACAGGCCCGCGGCCACGCCGAGCCCGAGGGTGAGCCCCAACACGATGGCCTCAGCGCGGATCTGGCGCACCGTTCGCAGGTCGAGCTCGATCTTGTCGGTCGCGATCGCGACGCCGAACAAGCCGAGCCCGATCAACAGCGCGGTTGCGGCGATGGTGAGCACGGGGTCTTTGAAGTCGCTCGTGGAGGTGTGCAGGTCTTGCAGTGCTTGGGCAAGGGCCGCCGTCGGTCGGGTCGGGGTGGCCCAGGGCGTGCCGGTGTGCGCGGACTGGAAGCGGAACACGCCGAGCCACGGCAGGAAGAGCAGCACCGCGCCCGTGACCATGGCGAGCAACGCGTTGCGGACGTCGTGATCACGTGCACGCCAGTACTTCCAGAGCAGTACGAGCCCGACCGACGCGAGGAAGTACATCGACCAGTAGTGCGTCAGCAACAGCAGACCGCTGATGGCGCCAAGCATGACCAGTCGCCACCACGCCGCGCGCTTCTGGCGCACGACGTCGTCGAGCACGAGGTAGCCGGCGAACACGAGCAGGATGAGGAGGGCGTACATCCGGGTTTCGGTCGCGTACCGGACCGCGAAGGTGGAGACCGACAGCACCGCCACCACGACCCAGCCCATGAGTGGGCCGCCGCGGCGGCGGCCGGCCAGCCACGCGAGGGGAAGGGTCGCGACGCTGATCACCCCGGACAGCGCGCGCACGGCGATGTCGGACGTGCCGAACACCTGCATCCAGTAGTGCAGCAGGTAGTAGTAGAGGGGCGGGTGCCCGTCTTGGCGCAGCGCCTGGTTGATCTCGGCCGGCGGAAGCTGCGCGATGTTGACGCTCAGCGCCTCGTCGAGCCACAGCGGCGTGCGGGCGATGAACCGGAAGGCGACACCGATCGCGACGGCGACCAGCGACAGCACGACGATCTCGATCGGCGTGCGTCGGGGGGCGGCGGCCGGAGCTTCCGGATCGGCGGCGTGGAGGTCGGCGGCGGGCGTTCCGGCGGTGGCCGAGCCGGCCGGGGGGGCGGGCTCCGACGCGCCCGGCCGTTGCGTCCGGGTCACGGTCACGGTCGACGACTCTACTTCCGGCACCCCCTGATCCTGCGAATGCCGGGGCGGGCCTGATGGTTGCGAGCCGGCCTTTCGGGCTGGTCCAGTAGGTTCGAGACGACAGCGTCGCGAAGGCGCCGACGAGGGGGTGCGGGTGACATGGCCCAGCGACGAGCCCGGTACCGTACCGGCAACGAGCAGCTCGACCAGCAGATCGCCGATCTCGTCGCGGCCGCGGGCGCCGACCGCGACGCCGACCTCGTCTTCGAGATGGTGGTCTCGGCGATCCGCATGGGGCGCGAGGCTGCTGACCGCGGTGACCTCAAGTTGGTGAACGCGGCCCTGAAGGAGTTGCGCTACTCGGTCCTCGTCTTCGAGCCGTACACCGACGTTCGCAAGGTCGCCATGTTCGGGTCGGCCCGCACCCGGGTCGACGATCCCGGTTACCTCATGGCGCGCGACTTCGGCGCGGCGATCGGAGCGCGCGACTGGATGATCATCACCGGAGCCGGTCCGGGGATCATGGAGGCGGGCATCGAGGGCGCCGGCGCCGACCGCGCTTTCGGTGTCAACATCGTCTTGCCATTCGAGTCCGAGGCCGCGCCGGTCATCGCGCAGGACCCGAAGCTCATCAACTACCGCTACTTCTTCACCCGCAAGCTCACGTTCTTGAAGGAGTCGCACGGCGCGGTGCTCCTGCCCGGCGGGTTCGGCACGATGGACGAAGCGTTCGAGCTGTTGACCCTCGTGCAGACCGGCCGCTCGAACCTCATCCCGGTGGTGCTCCTCGAACCGCCCGGCGCCACGTACTGGCAAGGGTGGCAGTCCTTCGTGGAGCGCGAGCTCGTGGAGCGCGAGCTCATCTCCCGCCACGACCTCGACCTCGTGCGGATCTGCGACAACGTCGACGACGCCGTCGAGGAGATCTGTGGCTTCTACCGCGTCCTCCACTCGACGCGCTTCGTGGGTCGCCGCCTCGTGCTCCGGCTCAACGTCGGCATCTCGGACGGCCTGCTCGACGCGCTCAACCAAGAGTTCGGCGACATCGTCGTGAAGGGCGCGATCGAGCGTGTGGCGGTGTCGGCTTCAGAGCTCGACGACGGCGACGTCCCCGGCCTCCCCCGCATCGCCTTCCACTTCGACCGCACCCACTACGCCCGGCTCCGCCACCTCGTAGACCGCCTCAACGCCGCGGGTCCGTGACGGGTCATCGTTCACCGCGACTTCATGGCTCGGGCGCGACCGCGCTCGCGACGATCTGCATGGGGTGACGCACGTTCACGCCCGCGGCTTGCAGGTGCAGGAGGCAGCCGGGGTTGGCGCTGACCACCAGCCGCGCGCCCGACCGCTCGATGGATGCCAGCTTCCGGTGCCGGATGTCGGTGGCGAGGTCGCGATGCACGAGCGCGTACGCGCCACCCGCGCCGCAGCAAAGGCCGTCGTCGTCCAACTCGACCAGCTCGTCGACGAAGGGACGCAACACAGTGCGAACCGCGAGATGCGATCGCTGCACATGGCGAAGGTGGCACGGGTCTTGCACCGCGACCGGGCCTGCGAGCTTCCGCCACTCGTCCGCAGGCAAGGCGTCGACCCTCGGCGCCAGCCACTCGTGCACGTCCACGACCCGGGCGCTGAACGCCACCGCTTCGGGCGTCCCGAGCAGACGGCCGTAGTCCTTCAACATCGCGCCGCACCCCGCCGAGTTCACGATGATCGGCGCGGCACCAGCCGCGGCCGCCATCACGCGCGACGCCAACGATCGGGCCTGCTTCCCCAGCCCCGCGTGCTCTTGCAACGCGCCGCAGCACGAGCCGCCGTGGCCCAGCAGCTCGACGCCCGCGCCCGCGGCGTGGAGCACTCCCATGGTGGCGGTGTGGGTGCCGCGCTGCCACGCATCCATGATGCAGCCGGTGAAGAGGTAGACGTCCGATCCGCTCGGCTCGAGCGCTGGCGATCGCAACGGCAGGCGGGCGGGCAGCCCGAGACGAGTCGAAGGGACCAGCCCCAAGCGTTGGCCGACCGCCAGCGCGCGCGAGCCGGCCACCACCAGCCGATGGTGGCCGAGGGCGCGGTAGCCAAGCCGACGCCACCATGGTTGGTACACGAGGGACCGATCCTCGGCGAGCGCCTCGCGGGTGGCCTCCATGAGGTGCCCGAACGGCACCCCCGACGGGCAGGCGGTCTCGCAACCCCGGCACTGCACGCACGTGTCGGCGATGCGGACGAGCTCGCCGTCGACCGGCGCGTCGCGCCAGTGGATCTCGCGCATCGCTGCGATCCGTCCGCGGGGCGACAGGGCCTCCTCTCCCGTCACGCGGAATGTGGGGCAGTGCGGCAGGCACAGCCCGCACCCGACGCAGCTCGCCAGCTCGTCCTCGTCGACACCGAGCTTCACGGGTCGGCCCGCCGCTCCGCCCGTGCCCGTCGGTGGTCGGAACCGGTGGCGGATCTCGTTGGGCACAGACGACAACCGCCACCAGTTCGGATCGCGACCTCGGCGCCGGCGCCGAGCAGCGGATCGCGGCCGGGGTTCAGCCGCCCGCGAGGATCGAACCGGTCCTTGATCCGGCGGTTGAGCTCGACGACCTCGACAGGCAGCGCTGCGCGAGCAGCGCCGACATCGGCATGCACGGTCCCGACGCCGATCTCGGCGACGAATCGGCCCGTGGCTGACGGATCCAACGCGCGAAGAGCGGACGGCGTGAGCGACGACACCTGCGGCGGCAGGTCAGGCGGCCCGCCGACCTCCACCATCCCGTGACGAGTGAGCACCGACGCCTGCTCGCGCACATCGACCGCTCGTCCTTCGAGGAGCACCCACGCCGCAGCGCCGTCCCACAGGATCGCCGCCGGCCGGTACAGCTCGGCGACCAGCGCGAACGGGTCGACCTCGTCGCCGCGGTGCCACCTCGACGCGTCCGGCACGGGGCGAGTTCGCAGCACGACCTCACCGAGGAAGCCGAGCGTGCCGAGCGAGCCCACCAGCAAGCGGCAGAGATCGAAGCCGCTCACGTTCTTCACGGTGGGGCCGCCGCCCTTGATCAACCGTCCGTCGGCTGAGACGTAGCGCGCTTCGAGCAAGACGTCGCGCAGCGGTCCGTAGGCGAGACGTCGGACATCGGAGCGACCGACGGCCAGCACGCCGCCGACCGTCGCGTCGGGCGACGGCGACGGAAGCAGGACTCGTTGACCCCCGACCGCCAGCTCGCGCTGCAACACGTCGACGGGCGTACCGGCTCGCACGCGCACCGTCATCTCTGCCGGCTCGTGCTCGACGATCCCGACCGGCGCACGCACCTCTCGCGCCGCCGGATCGGCGGCGCCACCCACATCCCACGCAGTCCGTCCGCCTACGCACGTGACCGGACCGGACTCGCCCACGTCGTTCACGAAGGCACGCATCACATCGGCCGTCATACCCACGCGCCCTCCGGCACGCCCTGCAGGTCGCCACAGCGCGAACCCGCCGGCAACACCTTCGACGGGTTCATGCGCTCATCCGGATCGAACGCCGCGCGCAGCCGCGCTTGCGCGTCCAGATCGTCGGCCGAAAACATCTGTGACATGTACGCCTTCTTCTCCAGACCGATGCCGTGCTCGCCGGTCAAGACCCCGCCGGCTCGCAGCGACGCACCGACGATCTCGTCTCCGGCCGCATGCACTCGCTCGAGCACGCCCGGCTCGCGCGCGTCGAACACGAGCAGTGGATGAAGGTTGCCGTCGCCTGCGTGGAAGACGTTCATCACGAGCAAGTCGTGGCGCGCGGCGATGTCGTAGATCTCGCGCAGCACCTCGACGAGACGGGTGCGGGGCACGACCGTGTCGTGCAAGTAGTAGTTGGGCGCGATGCGCGCGACCGCACCGAACGCGGACTTGCGTCCCTTCCACAGCAACTGGCGCTCGGTCTCGTCCGCCGCGATGCGTACCGTGCGCGCACCGCACCGCTCGCCGACCGACGCGACGGCGGCCGCGTCCTCTGCGACGCCGCCGGGCAACCCGTCCACCTCGACCAGCAGCACGGCGGCCGCGTCAGCTGGGTACCCCGCATGCACGAACGCCTCTACCGCCTCGATCATCTTGCCCTCGATCATCTCGAGCGCGGCCGGCACGAGGCCGGCGGCGATGATGCCGCTCACGCACCCGGCCGCGTCGTCGACGGACACGAAGTCGAGCAGCATCGTCTTCACCGCGGGCGGGTTCGGTGTGAGTCGGACGGCGATTCGGGTCGAGATGCCCATCGTCCCCTCGCTGCCGACGAACGCACCCCGCAGGTCATAGCCGGGGACGTCGGCTTCGAGAGCACCCAGTCGCGCGAGCGAGCCGTCGGCCAGCACGACGTCGACCGCCAGGACGTGCGCGGAGGTGACCCCGTAGGCCAGGCAGTGCGGGCCGCCCGAGTTGTTGGCGACGTTCCCGCCGATGGTGCACGACTGCTGGCTGGACGGGTCGGGGGCGAAGTGCATCCTGTGTCCCGCGAGCGCACGTGTCAAGTCTAGGTTGACAACCCCCGGCTGGACCCACGCCACTCGATCCTCCACGTCGACCGAGAGGATGCGGTCCATCTTCGTCGTCGTGATCACGACCGGGCCGCCGACTCCGGACGCGACCGGCACCGCGCCGCCAGCCAACCCGGTACCAGCTCCCCTCGCGACCACCGGTCGGTCGTGGTGCGCCGCCGCGCGCACGCAGGCTTGGACCTCGACTGCGGTTCGAGGGAAGCACACGACCGCGGGACGATCGACGGTGATCATCGACGCATCGCGCTCGTACATCGACAGCTCGAGGGGTCTGGACGCGGTGCGGGTCGAGCGCCGCGATCAGACCAGCAACGAGCTCGTCGTGCGCGGGCGACTCGCTGAGCCTCACCGCCCCAGCATGCCACCGGTACTACGCTCGGCCCGAATGAGCGAGCCGGAAGATCTCCACGAATGGGTGTCGATCGACGTCGACGACGAGACGTACCTCTTCGACTTGACCTTCCTCACGAGCAACTGGACGTGCATCTTCGGCCAGGGTTGCCAGGGCGTGCTGACCGAGGCCGCGCCCGAGCTCGTACAGGGGTGCTGCTCGTACGGCGCGCACTTCACCGACAAGGACGACCGCAAGAAGACCGCTCGCCTTGCCGAGCAGCTCACCGACGACGAGTGGCAGTTCAAGAAGAAGGCGAAGAAGAAGGGGGGGCCCATCCACAAGAGCGCCGACGGCGAGTGGGTCACCCGGATGGCCGACGGCGCGTGCATCTTCCTCAACCGCAGCGACTTCCCGACTGGCCCCGGCTGCGCGCTGCACCAGGCGGCGCTGCGCCGCGGCGAGCGCCCGGTCGACTGGAAGCCCCACGTGTGCTGGCTCCTGCCCCTTCGGTTGGAAGAGAAGTACGACGACAACGACCACCGCACGTTCACGGTCCGCGAGTGGAAGCGGCGCGACTGGGGCGAAGGGGGCCTGGAGTTCCACTGGTGGTGCACCGAAGAGCCCGACGCCTTCGTCGCCAGCAAGCCGGTCTACGAGCACTCGCGCGACGAGCTGATCGAGCTGATCGGCGAAGAGCCCTACGACGCGCTGGCCCGCTACCTGAAAGCGCGCGGCACCGAGCGGCTGCTGCCCCACCCGGCGGTGCGCAAGCGCGCCTGAGTCCGCCGTCGTACCCTTGCCCTGTCCTGGCGTCGCCGGTCGGAAGCGGGGCGATCCATCAAGTCGGACCCATCAAGTCAGACCCAACCACCGCCGACAGGTAGAGAGACATGCGAGCATTCACTGCTGAAGAGCTGGAGCGAGCCTCGGTCGAGGAGGGGATGATGTTTCCCGACTTCCTCATCGAGCAGCTCGTCGCCGCGATCGACGCCGGCAAGCACGTCATCCTCACCGGGCCGCCGGGCACCGGCAAGACCACGCTCGCCTACATCGCCTCCGAGGTCGCCCGCCAGGGCATGATGTGCACCGGCTACCTGCCGACCACAGCCACGAGCGAGTGGACCACCTTCGAGACCATCGGTGGCCTCCAGCCAACCCAAGAGGGCCTGATCTTCCGGCCCGGCTTGTTCGTGGACGCCATCGAGAGCGGCCGTTGGCTGGTGATCGACGAGCTGAACCGCTCGAACTTCGACCGGGCGTTCGGGCAACTGTTCACGGTGCTGTCGGGCGCCGCGGTCGTCCTGCCGTTCAAGCGCAAGGGCCAGCCCAACCCCATCTCGCTCGTGCCGAGCGGCGTCGAGGCGCCGGAGAAGACCGACATCATCCGCGTGCCCGCCAACTGGCGCATCATCGCCACCATGAACGTGTTCGACAAGAACCTCCTGTTCGACATGTCCTACGCGCTGATGCGGCGCTTCGCGTTCATCGAGGTCGGTACGCCGAGCGAGTCCGCGTACCGCAAGCTGCTCGAGGGACCGGGCGAGGTCGTCACCAAGCTCTTGCCGCTGCGGAAGTTCTCCAACCTCGGGCCCGCCGTCTACCTCGACTCGGCCAAGTACGCGGGCCGGCGGGCCAAAGACGGTGTGAGCGAATCGCGCCTCATCTACGAGGTCTTCTACGCGTACTTCCTGCCGCAGTTCGAGGGCATGGAAGACCGGCGGGCCACGACCCTGTACCGCTCGGTCGCCCAGCATCTCGACCCACCCGAGCAAGCCGAGGCTCAGCGCACGATCAGCGAGGTGCTGGGCGTCGAGCTGGCGGTCTGACGCGGCGCGCTCGCCATGGCCAACACCCTCCACATGGTCGGGCCCCCGAGCTTCGACCAAAAGCCTGGCGACCAGGGCTATGACCCGTTCGATGATCTCTGGTCGCGACTGGCGCGCCCGATGGAGGTCGCGTCGTCGGTGTCCGCGCTCGTCGGCTTGCCGGTGAAGGAGGTCCAGCAGCTCGCGGGCATCAAGATCGCCGCCTCCCCCGAAGCCGACAAGCTGCTCGACACCTTCCCCCGCACCATCCGGTCGCTGGCGACGTCGATGAAGCAGACGGCCGAGCGTTGCATCGGCTCGCTGCGCGGCCCGGTGCTGTGGTCCGAGACGATCTCTGCCCGCGCCGCCAGCTTCGGCAACCCCGACGTCTTCGTCTGCCAGACACCGTCTCGGGCCTACGACATCGACGAGAACCGCGTGCTGGTGTGGGCGCTCCTCCAGGTGCGCGAGGCCGCCGAGCGCGCCACGGAGGGAACGCACAGCCGCTACGACGATCGCGTCATGAAGGCGGTCCGGCGCAACGGCAACGACGCGGCGCGCTTCGCGGAGCATCCGTCCCTGTCGGCCGTCGTGCGTGAGCGCCCGAAGCTCCGCGCGCTCAAGCGCACGCGAATGGGGCGCAAGCGTGACGCCTACGGCCCGGCGCTGGACTGTCTCGATCGCGCGGCCGAGCCGCTGACCGCGCAGGATGTCCGGCTGCTGTGCGACGAGCGCACCCGCGTCCAGCACGAGGTGCTGATGAAGATCTGCCACCGCCTCGAGCGGCACGGCAACCGCCTCCCCGAGTTCCGCGTCGAGCGGGGCGCGCTCTACTCGGGCCCGGTGCAGTACTACCACGGGCGCCGGCTCGGCGACCGCGAGAAGATGAGCGGCATCGTCATCGGCAACCTGCTCGTGGACGTGCCCGATCGCATCAACGACCCCAGCCGCTCACGTGCCGAAGCGCAGCTGCAGTCCCGCGCCGGCGGCCGCAAGATCGCAGTGGTCGTGAACGACGACGACATCGACGCCGCGGTGACGATGGCGATCGACCTCGCCCGTTCCCGCTGAGGTCCCGCCGCCATGCCGCCGGTTGCGTGTAACCGGCGAGACGCTCGGCCGTCTTGACCCCTGACAGTCAGATCCCTGCGGCGGGCAAACCTGACGCCACCGAGTCGATCGGCCACACTGGCCAGGACCAAAACGGGAGCTTCCGATGACCTCCGAGTCCCCTGAAACCACCGCCCTCGCCAAGCTGCGAGCGTTCATCCGCAACGATCTCGACCCCGACGAGCGCGTCGTGGTCGCCTCGCTGCTCGCCCCCGCGATCGCGCAGGCCTTCGAGACCGAAGGCGACGAGGTGCAGGGCTTCAGCGCCGTCGACTGGCGCCCCACGCTTCCCGAGACGCTGGCCGAGCAGATCCGCGTCTCGGGCATGCAGGTCACCCTCGACGCTGACGATGCGTGAGCGGCGGCCGCACCTTGGCGGCACGTCTTGGCCGGCCACGGCGGTGTCGCGTCAGCCGGCGCCCCGGCTCGGCATGAGCGCCGCTTGCAGCGCTCGCAGGCAGCGCTCGCACTCGCGGGCATGGCGCTTCGCGGCGGCAACGGATCCGCTCTCTCGCAGGTCCGCGAGCTCGGCGCACCCGCTCACTCGGCCCGTGACCATGAGGTCGAGCACCAGCGCATCGCGCATGCGCCGGCGGGCTCGGTGGATCGCCACCTTGGCCGCGTTGGGCGTCATGCCGAGCGCCTGCGCGACCTCCGTCGGCGTGAAGTCGAAGTAGGTCACCATGGCGACGGCGGTGGCGTCGCGCTTGGAGAGCCCGGCGATGCAGCCGTCGACCAGGCGGGCGAGATCGTTGAGCTCGCTCAGCTGGTCGGGCGTCGGATCGGCGGCGAGGCTCTCATCCTCCATGTCGTCGTCCAGCACCGGTGACTTGGCCTTGGCTCGCTGGCCGTCGATCACGACGTTGCGGGCGATCTGCAACAGCCACGGCCGGAACCGCGTCGGGTCGCGCAGCTGGTGCAGGCGTTCGAGGGCGCGGGTGAAGACCTCCTGGATGCTCTCGGCCTGCGTGGCGGGATTGCTCAGCCCTGACGCCACGACGGTGTGCACCGCACCCACATGGCGCCGGTACAGCTCGCTGAACGCCCCGCTGTCGCCGGCCAGGGTGCGCTCGACCAGCGGCGCGTCGTCGGCCGCCGGCTTCGCCCCGCTGCTCGCGACCGTCTTTTGAGACCTGGGCGGCATAGTCCCCGGAGCGTACAGTCCACCGTCACGGCCGACGTTCTGGCCGGGTGAGCGCGCTGCTACGGTGTGGCGACTTCGAGGCTGCGCCGATAGGCGCAGCCGTGGCCCGAGCGGCCCGGCGCGCAGCGCCAAGAGCGGGAGATTTGGCGATACGAGCCGCGACGACCGAACCTATCCGCTGAACCTCTTGGGGCCGATCCAACGATCCGACGACGCGACGGGGAGCAACGTGGTGGACAAGGTCAGCGCGAGACGGCCGGTCATGGTCTTGGTCGTGGCGGCCACGCTCGCCGGCGTGCTCGGCGTTGCCGCAGTCCCTACTGCGGCCCAGCTCGCGGACGCCGGCGCGCCCGCGGTCGGCTTCAACTCGTTCCATGCCCTCGACCCGGCCCGCCTCCTCGACACGCGCCCCGGGTTCACGACGGTCGATGACGACTTCGCGCCGCAGCGCCCGATCGGCGCGGGCGAGACGCTGGTGCTCGACTCGTTGGGCCGCGGCGGCATCCCCCAGAGCGGCGTGTCGGCCATCGCCATCAACGTGACCGCGGTTTCGCCGACGGAGGCCACCCATCTCACCGTCTACCCCACCGGCGCCGCCGCACCCAACACCTCGAACGTGAACGCGCCACCGGGCCGGGTGACGCCCAACTTCGCCATCACCAAGCTCGGCACCGGCGGGCGCATCTCGATCTTCAACAAGTCCGGCACCACCGACGTCCTCGTCGACGTGACAGGTTGGTTCGCGACCGGCGGCGACTACGCCCCCGTCGATCCGGCGCGGCTCGCCGACACGCGATCGGGGTTCGCCACCATCGACGCGCAGTTTGCCGGAACGGGCCCGGCCGGGCCGCAGGGGGTCTTCAACCTCGGCGTGCTCGGTCGCGGCGGCGTGCCCGCCAGCAACGTGTCGGCCGTGGTCATCAACGTGATCGCGGTAGGCCCCACCGACGACACCAATCTCACCGTGTATCCCAACGGATCGAACCGGCCAGACACCTCCAACGTCAACGCGTCCGCAGGGCAGATCGTGCCGAACCTCGTCCTGGCGAAGGTCGGCGCCGACGGCACCATCAACATCTACAACAACTCGGGCGCCACCGAACTGGTCGTCGACGTCACCGGCTGGTTCCCGACCGGAAGCGAGTACACGAGTCTCGATCCGGCGCGCCTGGCCGACACTCGCCCGGGCTTCACCACGACTGACGGCCAGTTCGCCGGTGCCGGTCCCGTCGCCGGGCAGGGCACGCTCACGCTGCAGGCGGCGGGGCGGGGCGGTGTGCCGGCCGCCGGGGTCGCCGCGGTCGCGCTGAACATCACCGCCACCGGGCCGACCGCGACGAGCCACCTCACCGCCTACCCGGCGGGCACGACCAAGCCGACGGCATCGAACCTGAACTTCGGCCCCGGCGCCACCGTCGCCAACTTCGCGATCGTCAGGCTCGGCGCCGGTGGGCAGATCAACATCTACAACAACTCGGGCAGCACCCACCTGATCGTCGATGTGGCCGGTTGGTTCCCCGTGACCGGCGACGAGCCGCCGTCGTTCACGGTCAGCCCGGTGATGTCGGGCCTCTCGCGCCCGTGGGACATCGCCTTCACGCCGGAGCCGGTCCTGCTGTTCACCGAGCGCCAGGGAACCATCAACGCCATCGTGGGCGGACAGCGCCGCGTGCTCGCCCAGCCGTCAGACGTGCTGGCGCTGGGGGAAGGCGGGATGATGGGCATCGCCGTCGACCCGCTCTTCGCGTCGAACCGGTTCATCTACACGTGCATGTCCCAAGCGGTCGACGGGGTCATGCACGACACGCACATCGTGCGCTGGCGGTTGAACGAGGGCTACGACGGGCTCACCGATCGCACCGACATCCTGACCGGCATCCAGACGACGCCCGTGGTCGCGCCGGGCGGTTGGACCATCCACGCCGGCTGCCGGACGAGGTTCGGTCCTGACGGCTACCTCTGGGTCACGGTCGGCGACGCCGGTGAGCCGATGGTCCCCCAGGACAAGCAGTCGCTGGCGGGCAAGGTGCTGCGCATCGACCGCGACGGCAACGGTGCGCCGGGCAACCCCGGCGGAGACCTCCGCCCAGAGATCTACACGTTCGGCCACCGCAACCCGCAGGGCATCGCCTTCCGGCCTTCCGACGGCCAGGCGTTCTCGGTCGAGCACGGTCCCACGGCCGACGACGAGGTCAACAAGCTCGTGGCGGGGGGCAACTACGGCTGGGACGAGACGAACTACGACACCGGCCCCATGACCGACAAGGTCAAGTACCCCGACGCCATCGATGCCGTATGGTCGAGCGGGTTCCCCACCATCGCCCCCTCGGGCGCCGACTTCTTGTTCGGCCCGCAGTGGAAGGGGTGGGACGGCGCCCTGGCGGTCGCAGTCCTGAAGGGCCAGCAGGTGCGGCTGTTCAAGCTGAACCCCGACGGGTCGCGCAACACCGACATGATGACGCTGACCGGCCTCGGCCGGCTGCGGGTGGCCGTGCAAGGACCCGACGGCGACCTCTACCTCGCCCAGGACGAATCACCCGGCAGCATCCTCCGCGTCCACCCGAGTTGATCGACTCCCGCGGGTGAAGGGCCGTAGGTGAAGGGCCGGGGGCCAAGTCCACGGTGAGACGCCAGCGCGAGATCTGGCGCGGCTACCGCTTGAGGCGGCGGCGGTCTTGCTCGCGCAGGACCTGCTTGCGGAGCCGCAGCTTCGTCGGCGTGACCTCGACCAGCTCGTCGTCGGCGATCCACTCGATCGCGCTCTCGAGCGTGATCGCTCGCGGCGGGGTGAGCTTGATGGCGTCGTCTTGCGCCGCCGCCCGGATGTTGGTCTTCTGCTTCTCGCGCGAGATGTTGACGTCCATGTCGCCCGAGCGAGCATTCTCGCCGACGACCATGCCTTCGTAGACCTCTTCACCGGGATGCACGAACAGCTCGCCGCGCTGCTGCAGGTTGTCCATCGCGTAGGCGGTGCACGTGCCCGATCGGTCAGACAGCATCGCCCCGCCCTTGCGCGTGGGCAGCTCGCCGACCCATGGCGTCCAGCCCGCATGGTGCTGGTGCATGATCGCGGTGCCGCGGCTGGCCGTCAGCAGTTGCGACCGGAAGCCGATGAGCCCGCGCGCCGGCGCCTCGAAGCTCACGATCGTGCGGCCGGTCTCGCCGGCGCGCAGGTCGGTCACGGTGCCCTTGCGTGGCGCCAGCGCTTGGGTGACCGTGCCGACATGCTCGTCGGGGACGTCGACCGTGGCCCGCTCGAGCGGCTCGTGCTTGTTCCCGTCGAACTCGCGCACGACGACCTCGGGCCGGCTCACCTGCAGCTCGAAACCCTCGCGGCGCATGCTCTCGATCAGCACACCGAGCTGAAGCTCGCCGCGTCCCGCGACCTCGATCACGTCGCGCGCCTCGGTCTCGGCCAGCTTGATCGACACGTTGCCGAGGATCTCGCGCTCGAGCCGGTCGCGGATGTGGCGTGAAGTCAGGTACTTGCCCTCGCGGCCCGCGAGGGGCGAGGTGTTCACGCCGAACGTCATGCGCAGCACCGGCTCGTCGACGGTGAGGCCCGGCAGCGGCTTGGGGCTGTCGGGGTCGCTGATGGTGTCGCCCACCTCGACCTCGGGAAAGCCGGCCACGACGAACAGGTCACCAGCCACGCGCTCGGGCACCTCGACGCGGGAGATTCCCTCGAAGCCCATGAGCGTCGTCAGCTTGCGCTTGATGGCGTCCTCGTCGTTGCAGAGCGCCACCTGGGTGCCGGCCCGCAGCGTGCCTTGCACGACACGGCCTATGGCGAGGCGCCCGAGGTAGTCGCTCGCGTCGAGGTTGGTGACGAGTGCCTGCAGCAGCGCGTCGGCGTCGCCCGTCGACTCGGGGATCGTGTTCACGATGGCCTCGAACAGCGGGGTCAGGTCGGCGTCGTCGCCGGGATACCCCACCCCGCGCACGGCCCGGCCCTCGCGGGCGATGGCGGAGACGATCTCGAAGTCGATGTGATGGTCGCTCGCATCGAGATCGAGAAACAGCTCGTAGATCTGGTCGAGCACCTCGTCAGCGCGCGCGTCATGCCGGTCGACCTTGTTGAGCACGACCACCGCGGGAAGGTCGGCGGCGAGCGCCTTGGAGAGCACGTACCGCGTCTGGGGAAGCGGTCCTTCGGCAGCATCGACGAGCAGCAAGACGCCGTCGACCATCGTCAACGCCCGTTCGACCTCACCGCCGAAGTCGGCGTGGCCAGGCGTGTCGACGAGGTTGATCCGCGTGTCGCCCCACGTCACCGAGGCTGCCTTGGCCAAGATGGTGATGCCCCGCTCGCGCTCTTGGTCGCCCGAGTCCATGACCCGATCGACCACTGCCTCGTGGGCGCGGAACGTTCCGGTGGCCCGAAGCATGGCGTCGACCAGCGTGGTCTTGCCGTGATCGACGTGGGCGACGAGGGCGATCGTTCGGAGAGACACGGACCGGCCAATCTACCGGGGCGACCGCCCTGTCCGGCAAACGCGGGCCGGCTCAGTCCTGGTGCCGCCCTCTACAGAGACCTGCGTGACCGCTCCTCCAGCACCAACCGTCCCCCTCCCGCGAACGCGAGCGCAGCTTCCCCTTCGACCAGCCTGCGAATGGGTTCTCCGACCAGCGCGGCGCGCCATCCGCGCGCGAGCCGGGCCGCCGGATCGCCTCGCAACAACGCTTCGAGGTCGTTGCGCGTTGCGAGCAACGAGGTCTCGATCTCCAGATCGCGCGCGAGTTGGCTCACCCAGGCCGACACCAGGCTGACGGCAGGGCGGAGCTCGCGCTCGAGCTCGCGACCGACGGCGCCGCTGTCGATCGGTGGCGGGTTCTCCTTGCCCGCCTTCACCGCCTCGAGGACCGCCTTCGCCGCGCCTTCGGACAGCCCTCGCCCTGCCATGCCCCGTATGCGCTTGAGGTCGCCAGGCGCGGACGGGGGTCGCTGCGCGATTCCTACCACGGCGAGGTCGGGCATGATGTAGCGCACCGGCTGGTCGACCTCGGCGGCGCGGCGCTCGCGCCACGCCGCCACGCTCTGCGCCACCGCCCTCGACCGCCCGCGAAGCTGGCGCGCCTCTTTGATGCGGCGCCACGCCTGCTCGGGGTCGCGTGCACCGCGAGCCCGCTGGCGCAGCTGGTCGCACTCGTCGCGAGCCCACTCGAGCCGGCCTCGCTCGGCCAGCTCCGCTACGAGCACGTCGTAGGCCTCGAGCAGGTGGGCGACATCGGTGGCGGCGTAGTCGAGCTGTTCTTTGGAGAGCGGCCGCGCCAGCCAGTCGGTCAAGCGATCGGCCTTCGCGGTACGGATGCTCAAGGTCTTCTCGAGAAGTGCGCCGAGAGACGGGCTGGCCATCCCCAAGAAGCCGGCGGCGACCTGCGTGTCGAACAGCTCGCCGGGGATGGCATCGCACGCGTAGGCGAGCACCTCGAGGTCTTGGTCGGCGGCGTGGGCAACCGTGA
>JACPNV010000074.1 GCA_016185305.1 Actinomycetota bacterium
GATCCTCACGGGTCGAATAGTCGGCGAGCAGCTCGTCGAGCAGCTCCTGACGGATGGTCTGTGCCATGACGCTTCCTCTCCGGGACAGACTCCGCCTGTCCCTGGTTTAGCGCCTCCTACACAGAGAATCGGACACCCTCAAGGGTTCGGCCAACTCGAGCACGGTTGCCTCACCGTCGGCCAGCCGACGCACGATCGATCGCCGCATGGGGTCCGACAAGGCGGCGAAGACGGCGTCGAACCGATCGGGGGCCGTCACGGTCATCCACTCCGGCTGAACTCGCAGGCCTGCTCGTGCGGCTGGCCCCACGCGCACACCGCCCAACAGGAACTCGAGCTCGTCGTGCGGCTCCTCGACAGCCTCACCATCACCACAGCCTCACCATCACCACGGACCCGCCGCCGAAGACCCCCTGATCCGTCGTCGCGCTCGGAAGCACGGGGACGAATCGCCGACGGAGCTCCGCGGCCGTTACGGCGTCCGACGGGCGAGCGCCGAACCACGTAGTGTGAACCGAACCGAAATCGGGCGATCGACGGGAGGATCGCAATGGACCCATGGGAGATGATCGCACGCGATCGCGAGGCGTTCGCCGACTACCTCGAATCCCTCGGGCCTGACGACTGGGAAACGGAGTCGTTGTGCATCGGGTGGACCGTCAAGGGAGTCACCACCCACTTGCTCGTCACGCCGACGATGTCCAAGGGCCAGGTGTTCTTCTCGTTCCTCAAGGCCGGCTTCAACCTCGACAAGATGTCGGCCAAGCTCATCGACAAGATGACGGCCGAGCTGTCGACCGACGAGATCGTCGCCCGGACCAGCGCGTCGGCGTCGTCGACGAAGGCACCTCCCGGTTTGAAGCCGCTCGGCGTGTTGGGTGAAGTGCTCATCCACACCGCGGACATCTCGCTCGCCGTCGACAAGCCGTTCGATCTCCCTGTCGATCACTACGTCGCCGGCTTGGACTACATGAAGGACGTCCAGCCAGTGCTCGGCTGCAAGAAGCGCATCGAGGGCCTGAAGCTGAGCGCGACCGACAGCGAGTGGTCGACGGGCGATGGTCCGCCGGTGGAGGGTCCGTCGAAGCTGCTCCTGCTGGCGATGGCGGGCCGGAAGCCGGTGTTGGAGGAGCTGGCGGGCGAAGGGGTCGACGCCATGCGCGACCGCTGAGCGCTCAGCTCGCTGAGATCCACGCGTTCGTGAGGAACGGCGTGGTCACGTAGGGCGCATAGGCGGCGCGGGGCCGGCGTCGAATCGTTCCAGCTGGCTGACCGTGGACCGGAACCTGTCGAGAGCCTGGGTGATCGCCGGTTCTTCGACGCGAGAGAAGTTGAGTGACAACCCGTTGGTCACCGGCTTGATCGCCAGGAAGGTGTAGCTGCAGTCGAGTGCTGGCGATGACCAGCGGATGAACCACGACGCCTGGTAGTCGTCGGCGGCGATCAACCGGCTGATCAGCTGCGTCTGCTCGATTGCCTCTACGTTCACCTTGGTCCCGAACTCCGCCACCTGCGCTTGGAAGGTCTGCGCGGTGGCAAGGTATTGCGGATCGGCTGGTACGAGGGTGGAGAACTCCAACGGCTCGCCGTTGTGTGACCGTTCGTGTTGCTTCACGAACTCCTTGGCCTTCTCGATGTCGTGCTCGGGATAGCCCGCGTCCTTCCTGGAGATGTAGTACGGCGAGGTCTCCTCGAACATGCCCCATGGGCCGGGGAAGATCCCTTGGAACACAGAGTTGGCCATCTGCTGCTGATCGATCCCATACGCCAACGCCTGCCGTGCGATGGGATCGTTGAACGGAGGCCCGGCGCCGCTGCCGCCACCACGAACACAGCACGGGTGGAGGTAGTCCAGGGCACGCTTGAACTGGGCCACGAGCGCTTCGGTGTGCGCGCGTTCGGTGTCGTTCGTGATCATGACCGTCCCAGCTTTTCCGCCGAAACCCATTCTGGCAATGGTCCTCTTCGGCGTCGCCACTCTGGCGGCATGCCCTCGGCGGCCACGCGCGCCGTGACGACTCCTCCGGCGATCGGGCCAGTCGTGTCGACGTCGCCCCAACGCCGCGGCGCCAGATTTGTGACCAAGTACCCGGGCCGATCGGGTACTCGGCCTGCTCCCGAACGGTCGCGGGTCGGTCAGGCTCGAACCCAAAGGCATCCTCACGCAAGGAGAAGGCCATGTCCGTCATCGACGTCCCCCCAACCAACGTCCCTCCAACCAACGTCGCTCCAACCGATGGAGCCAAGCAACCCACGATCGTCGAAGGGGAGGCGGTGACCGTTCCGGCTTCGATCGTCCCGGCCGAGGGGAAGACCGAGTCGCGTGAGCACGCGGCTGCTCGGTACATCTGGGCCACCACTCGCATAGGCCTGGGGTTCATCTTCCTCTGGGCCTTCTTCGACAAGCTCTTCGGGTGGGGCATCGGCACCCTGTCCGAACGGTCGTGGCTGAACGGCGGCTCGCCCACGACCGGTTACCTCAAGGGCGTCCGGGGACCCTTCGCCGAGCAGTTCAACTGGCTTGCCGGCCGCTCGTGGGTGGATTGGCTCTTCATGATCGGCTTGTTCGCCATCGGCGTCGCGCTGGTGGCCGGCATCGGCATGCGCATCGCTGCGGCGTCCGGGGCGCTCCTCCTCGTCTTCATGTGGATGGCGTCGCTGCCCATCCTGACCAACCCGTTCCTGGACGACCACCTGATCTATGCCCTCGTGATCGTCGGCCTCGCCCTGGTTCACGCCGGCGACACGCTCGGCTTCGGGCGCTGGTGGAGCCGGACCGCACTGGTTCACCGCGTCCCGGTCCTCGTCTGACCGCCGGCCACACCATTCGAGAGAGGGACGGGTCATGAGCCAGCCGCACCGGCCACCGCGGATCGTCGTCGGAGTCGACGACACCCGCGGTGCCGCGGCTGCGCTGCGGTGGGCGGTCGACGAGGCGCACACATGGCAGGCACACCTGGAGGTCATCCACGCCTGGGAGCCGGTGTCGGGCACGGCGGCCCGTACGGCGCCGGCACCCGCTGAGGCTGCCGCCGGCGGCGCGGTGGCCATGGTCGATCGCCTCCTCGACGAGATCGACACCACGGGGCTCGACGTCACCTGGACCCGCGCCGACGGGCCGCCGGCGCACGCCCTTGTGGCCGCGTCGACGACCGCCGACCTCATCGGGGTCGGCACCCGAGGGATGCGAGCTGCCGAGGGACTCATCCGCGGTTCGGTCCGCGAGCACTGCGTCACCCACGCTGCCTGCTCGGTTGCCGTCGTGCCGAACGATGAGCGTGCCGCCCGCGAGCGAGCCGTCGCGCCGCCGCGGGTCGTCGTCGGGACCGACGGCTCGGCGCCGTCGTTGGTCGCGATGCGTTGGGCCTTCGCCGAGGCCCAGGCCCGGGGCTGGACCGTGCGCCCCCTCATGGCGTGGTCGTTCCTCGACCAGCATCGCCCCGGCGGCGACGACAGGTTCCTGCCGACCTACAAGGGAAGCGAGGCCGTCGCGGCGCTCGACGAGCTGGTGGAGCAGGTCGGCCGCGACTTCGACGTCGCCGCCGATCCGGTCGTGCGCTGCGATCTGCCCGAGGCCGCGCTGCTCGACGAGGTGCACCCGCAGGACCTGTTGGTGGTGGGTGCCCGCGGGCGCGGCGCGCTGGCAGGGATCCTCCTCGGGTCGGTCAGCCTCCGTTGCGTCACCGAGGCACCATGTCCGACCATCGTGGTCCGCTCACCGAACCCAGGCGGCCCGGGCTGAGGGCGATGAAGGTCCTGCTGACGGGCACGGATCAATGGGTCGTCGATCGCGTCGGGCAAGCCTTCGTCGACGCTGGGCATGAGGTCCTGCTGTGCCACGACGACGATGCGCCCGCGTTCCCGTGCCTCGGGCTGCGGGGCGACATCTCGTGTCCGGCTCACGAGCCGGCCGATCTCGCGGTGACGGTGCGATCGCGGCCGTTCCCGCAGCCGACCCGGCGCGAGATCGCGGTCACGTGCGCGCTCCACCACGGGATACCCCTCGTCGTCGCGGGCCGGACGCTGCTCAACCCGTTCGTCGACCAAGCGGCATTGATCGTCGACGGGCTCGAGGATCTGATCGAAGGATGCGAGCAGTTGCTCGACGCGCGCCGCGCCGGCCGGGCTGCCTCGGGGAAGCGGGCCTCGCCGGGATCGAGCGGGTGACCGTCGCCGCCCATGTCCGGTGGCTCACGCCGCTCTCGCCTCCTCGTCGTCGCGCACGATGACGACCGGGCAGGGAGCGTGCGACACGCAGTGCTGGCCGACCGAGCCGAGCAGCATGCCCGAGAACCTCCCGAAGCCATGCGAGCCCACGACGAGCAGGTCGGCACCGGTGGCGATCTTGCACAGCGCGGGCCCGGCCTTCCCTTCGGCGGTCGTCTCGAGAAGGGTGAGCCCATCACCTGCCTCGAAGCCGCCGCCCGGTGATCGCCGGTGGAAGCCGGCATCGGAGACGACATCGTGCAACGTGCGGCCGGCGAACGGCCAGACCCGCCCCGGCACGTAGTTGGGTGCGTGCCAGCAGATCACGGCCTCGAGCGTCGCGTCGCGGCGCTCGGCCTCCTCCCGGGCCCACAGCAGCGCGGTGATCGAACCAGGAGACCCGTCGACACCGACGACGATCCGTCCATCCATGCTTGCTCCTTCGACGCTTGCATCATGCGGCGTGGACTCGGTGGGTGGGCAGGGCCGTAGGTCCCGAGCTCGGTCCGGTTCCCGGTGACCTTCGGCCCTGCACCGCGACCGCATGGGAGAGGGACACTGCACCCATGGCCATGATCGCGGTCGTCGCCTTCGAATCGACGTTCGGGAACACACGAGCGGTTGCCGAAGCGATCGGTCGTGGCCTGTCGGCTGCGGGCGTGTCCGTGCGCGTCCAGGCCATCGCCGAGACGCCGGCCCGACAGCTCGAAGCGATCGATCTCCTCGTCGTCGGTGCTCCCGTGTGCCGCGGTCATGGCACGTCCGAGGCGATGCAGACGTGGCTCAGTCGGTTACCGGACGGTTGTGGCCGCCCTGCGGCCGTCTTCGACACCTACTTCCACAAGACGCTCGCCAGCGACACGGTCCCGCCCGTCACCGCCTGCCTCCATGAACGGCGCTGGAACCTCGTCGTGCCGCCGGTGTCGTTCGTCGAGCAAGGACCCGATCAGCCCTTGGTGTGGGGCGAAGCTGGCCACGCCGAGGCGTGGGGAGCGCTTGTCGCCTCCTCCGCGGCCAAGGTCGCGACGCCGTGATCAGCCACCGTCGATCGCCGGCGTTTCGCGCCCCCGACCGAGGATCAGGCGTTTAGCTTTTGCTTGCGTGCTGCCGCTTCGACCAGAAGCCGACGGTCACGGTCCCGCCGAGGAACACACCGGTCCAGATGCTCACCCAGAGGGCGATGCCCAGGATCGGCCCGAGCGCCCAGTCCGGTGCCGCGACCTTCACGAGACCGCCGACGATCGCCATCATCAGGGGAAGGCCGATCAGCACGCCGAGGCCGACCGCCTTCACGAACCCGGCGAACTCTCGCTCAGGTGGTTCGCGCTCGGCGCCGGCGACCTCTTCGATGCGAGGTACCGCTGTTGTCGCGGTGCCAGCGCGGGGCCGTGACAGCGTGGAGGACATGAAGGGCTCCTTCCGGATGGATGGTGAGCGGCTGAGCGGGGTCGGCGGTTCTGACCGAGATCGCGGATCAGCCGACGACCTTGACCCCGATGCGGGCGGCGAACGGGTCGGCCTCACGGACCGCGGAGAGGGCGCGTATCGACGCGACCTCGCGCAGCTTCTGTGACACCTCGACGCCAGGGTTGAGGCGGACGGTGAGCTCGTCTCGCTCGCGCACGACCTCGGCCACGGCGTCGTTGTTCTCCAACCCGTGGATGTCGAGCACGGTCTTCAGGGCGCCGAGCGCGGCATCAGCGTGGCGGCTGAGCGGCGCGGTCGCAGCCTCCTCGGCCGCGGTCACGATGGTGCGGGTATCGGCGCTCGTGACCGTTCGGCTGGCCCACGGCGCCAGCGCGGTGTTCTCGGGTCCGGCGATCACGAGGGGGATCGTGCGGCGCAGCGCGCACCGGGCGCCGTCGTGCTCGGGTGGCGGTGCGCTCGCCGCGTGGAGACTGCCGTCCACCGCGATGGCGACCTCGACGGGTGCCTCGTCGAGCGGGCACCTCCCTCGAGACGCCAGGGCCTTGCACGGGAACGGGGCCTCCCCTCGTTCGTGGCACCGAGCGATCGAATGACCTGACGACGCCAGCTCGGTCACGAGGTCGTCGGCGAGGCCGGGTTCTGATTCGAGCACGAGGACGCGCATGGCTGTCTCCAAGGTGGGGGTGCGGCGAAAAGGCCCGCCCGAAAGCTCGACGGTCCTGCCTTCGGCATGGTGCGGGCCCCTTGCGGCCACGCCCAGGGTCTTTGGTCCCGATTCGGCCTGGGACCAAAGACCCGGGCCAGGCGGGGCGGGGTGCTCTCCCCGATCGCTCCGATCCATGTCATCGATGGCAGCGATACCTGCCGTCGCGCCTATCGCGATGACCGACCGAGGAGTTGCTCGCCCATGCCCGAAAGCCGGACCAACCCGCCCCGCCGCGACGACGACCGGAGCGCCTTCACCAGCTCCGTCGCCGCCTTCGTCGCGACCGGCGCGTTCTTCGTGGCGGTGATGGCGCTGATCGTCGTGTCGACGTCGTCGGGCGGCGGGGGCTCGGGCAATGGCGTCGCCACCGCGGCGCCCGTGCCGATCTCGATGTCGGAGTTCAAGATCAGCCCGGCCGCGATCACCATGCCCACGGGCGGCAAGCTGATCGCCAAGAACACCGGCTCGATGGTGCACAACCTCCAGGTCAAAGAGGCCAACGTCACGACGCCCGACATCCAGCCGGGGGGGTCGGCCGAGATGAACCTCTCGTCGCTGGCGCCCGGGACGTACCCGATCTCCTGCATCGTGCCCGGCCATGCCGAGGCCGGCATGAAGGGAACGGTGACCGTGAGCGATGGGGCTGCCGGGGGCGGGGAGGTCGCCGGCGCGGCGCCGGGCGGCTCGGGTTCGTCGGCCGCCGACAGCTCGGCGTCGGGGTCCGAGCAGATCGACTGGGCGGCTCGGGACAAGGCGATGGCCGACGGCATGCAGACGTTCCTCGACTCGCTGAAGCCCGGCGCGCCGCCGCTGACCCCGGGGCAGGGCAACCAGAAGCTCGCCCCGACCATCGGTGCCGACGGCGTCAAGGAGTTCACGCTCGAAGCATCGGTGATCGACTGGCAGACCGAGCCGGGCAAGACGGTGAAGGCCTGGGCCTACAACAACCAGGTGCCGGCGCCGTGGATCCGCGTCGAGCCGAACGACCGGGTCCGCATCAAGTTCAAGAACAACCTGCCGGCGTCGTCTGACATCCACTGGCACGGCATCAGCACGCCGTTCGACCAAGATGGTGTGTCCCCGCTGACGCAACCGATGGTCAAGCCGGGCGAGTCCTACACCTACGAGTTCACCTTGCCGAACCGCACCGAGCTCGGCATGTACCACCCGCACAACCAGGGTGAGGTGGCCGTCCCGAACGGCATGTTCGGTGTCTTCCAGGTCGGCGACCTCTCGTTGCCACGGGGGCGTACGGTCAGCGGCCGCGCGATCCCCGCGAACCTGCAGGTGACCCAGGAGCTCCCGATGGTGCTCAACGACGCCGGCTCCATCGGCCTGTCGCTGAACGGCAAGTCGTACCCGGCGACGGGCGCCACGGTGGCCAAGCCCGGCGATGCCATCCTCGTCAACTACTACAACGAGGGGCTCCAGGTGCATCCGATGCACCTGCACCGCCTCAACCAGCTCGTGGTGGCCAAAGACGGCATCCCGCTCGACCAGCCGTACTACGCCGACACCGTCCTGATCGGCCCGGGCGAGCGCTACTCGGTGCTCATCCTGCCGACGGCGGAAGACATCGGAGCCTGGGCCTGGCACTGCCACATCCTCACCCACTCCGAAAGCGCGAAGGGTCTGACCGGCATGGTGACCGCCTTGGTGGTGACCGACCCGACCAAGCCGACCTGACGAACGTGTTCAGCCGGTGAACCGTGGGGTCACGACGACGGGCGTGACCGATGTCGGTGACGTGGCAACGGTCGAGGTGGTCGAGCTCGTCGACGGCGTGACCGCGCACCCCGCACCCATGTCGAGGATTCGTCCCGTCGTTCCATCATCGGCGATCTTCAGATCGTCGTCGGGACCCATCGAGATGCCCTGCGGGCTCGAGCCGGTGGGCAGGCCGGTGGTGTATCGGGTGAACGCACCGGCCGTGGTCACTCGCCACATCGATGCGACGCTCGCCTGATCCGACTGCTGGCTGACGAAGAGGCTGCCGCAGCCGCTGACGATGTCCCGGACGCTCTCGAGGCCGGCGGTCGTGAACGCGGTGACGACACCTGCCGTGGTGACCCGGGCGACGGCAGATCCCGCGCTGTTGAACATCGCCGTCCAGAGGTTGCCGTCCGGTCCTGCGGTGATCGGGTAGGGGAACATGCCGGCGCTCAGGCCCGGAGTCACGCCGGCCGTTGCGACCGGGGTGATGGCACCGGCGGTCGTGCTCTTGAGGATCATGCCGACGTTGGGGGCGCCGCCGTCGTCGGTGTACCAGATGTTTCCGTCGGGACCGATGGCCATGAACCGGGGTTGGGGCGAGGTGTTGGGCGGCATGAACTCGGTGGTCACCCCGCCGGTGGTGACGCGGCCGAGCAGCCCGCCACCCGTGTTGAACGGTTTGGTGTACCAGAGGTTGTTGTCCGGTCCGACGATGATGTCCTGGACGTTGCCGTCACTGAACGAGGTGACAGCGGTCATTGTCCCGGTCGGCGTGATCTTGCCGATCTGGCCAGGCGGGTTGAACTTGGTGAACCAAAGATTGCCGTCAGGGCCGGCGACGATGGCGGCGAGGCTGGGGTTGGCGCCGAAGGTCGGGACGGCGTCGAAGTTCGTCACCGAGCCGTCGGCGTTGATGCGGTTCACCGATGAGCTATCGACGAACCACTGCAGCCCGTCCGGGCCGGTCGTGATGGCCCGAGGATCGCTCGATGCGGGGAACCCGGTCGTGACACCGGCTGTCGCGATCGTCGTGATCTGGCCCAGCGGACTGACTGCGAGAGACGGGGTGGTGGAGGTAGCGAGAAACGCCCCGACGACCACGAGCGTGGCGACGAGAGCGCCTTTCGTGCGAGTTCTCATCGGTCTCTCCTCAAGTGGCCTCACACTGAACTGCGCTGCATGTCATGGCAGTCCGGTGAGACTACCATCAGAGCGAAGATCCTCGGCGAGCCGGCGGGTAAGTAACCTCTCGCCCGATGAACGCTCCCGTGTGGTTGCTCGCGGCGAACCCGTCAGACATCGTCGCCGCTCGCCAGCAGATGGCGTTCACGTTGGGCACCCACATCGTGCTGGCGAGCCTTGGTGTCTCGTTCCCCGCGATGATGCTCATCGCCAACTACCGAGGGTTGAAGAAGGGCGACGACGACTCGCTCAAGCTCGCGCAGCGCTGGTCGAAGGCCAACGCCGTCCTGTTCGCCGTGGGCGCGGTGACCGGCACCGTGCTGTCGTTCGAGATGGGGCTGCTGTGGCCGGGCATGCTCGGCACCTATGGTCCGGCGTTCGGCATCCCGTTCGCGATCGAGGGCTTGTTCTTCTTCACCGAGGCCATCTTCATCGCCATCTACCTCTACGGCTGGAAGCGGCTCAGCCCCTGGGCGCACTTCTGGTCCGGTGTCCCGATCGTCGTCGCCGGCTTCGGGGGTGCGTTCGCCGTCGTGACCGCCAACGCCTGGATGAACCAGCCGAGCGGCTACACGCTCGACGCCAGCGGCAAGATCGCTTCGGTCCAGCCGCTCGAAGTCATCTTCAACAAGGCCACGCCCTACCAGACGACCCACATGATCCTGGCCGCGTACGTCGTCGGCGGTTTCCTCATCGCGTCGGTCTATGCGGTGGGTCTGCTCCGGGGGCGGCGCGATCGCTACACCCGGCTGGGTTTCCTGATCCCGTTCACGGTCGGTTGCCTCACGATCATCCCGCAGATGATCGTGGGCGACAGCACCGCTCGTGCCGTGTCGAAGGATCAGCCGATCAAGTTCGCGGCCATCGAGCTGGTGCCGCAGACGAGCACGAACGTGCCCGAGACCGTCGGTGGTGTCCTCGTCGACGGGCAGGTCAAGTACGGCATCCCGATTCCCGACCTCGGCTCGATCCTCACCGGCTTCAGCCCCGACACCCAGATCACCGGCCTCGACACGGTGCCGGCGTCTGAACAACCGCCGGCGTCGGTCGTGCACCTCTCCTTCGATGTCATGGTCTTCGCAGGTTCCGCGCTCGTGCTGCTGGCGCTCTGGTTCTTCTTCGTGTGGTGGCGCAAGCGCGACCTTCCCAAGACCAAGTGGTTCCTGCGCGCCGCGGTGTGCGCCGGCGCGCTTGCCATCTTGGCCCTCGAGTCCGGGTGGATCGTCACCGAGGTCGGCCGCCAACCGTGGATCGTCTACAACGTGATGAAGACGAGCGACGCGGCGACCGACGCGACCGGCATCTGGTATTCGTTCGTGAGCGTCGTCGTCCTGTACAGCGTCGTCGGCTACACGGCGATCCGGGTCTTGTGGGCGATGAGCAAGCGGTGGCGGGCCGAGGACGAGGCCGACGGCACGGAGCTGCCGTTGGAACGGGTCCCGTACGGTCCGCGCGAGGGCGTCGAGCATCATGGCTGATGTGGTGGTCGCCGTCTTGTTTCTCGGGGTCATGGCGTACGCGATCCTGGGCGGCGCCGACTTCGGGAGCGGCTTTTGGGATCTCACCGCCGGTGGAGCCGAACGAGGAGCACGACCCCGGGCGCTCATCGAGCTGGCGGTCGGGCCGGTGTGGGAGACGAACCACACGTGGCTGATCTTCTGCCTCGTGATCTTGTGGACGAGCTTCCCGCTCGCGTTCGCGTCGATCATGAGCACCTTGTTCATCCCGCTCACGCTGGCGGCGTTCGGCATCGTGCTGCGAGGCTCATCCTTCGCGTTCCGCAAGGTGAGCGCCCAGCTTCGCTACCGGCGGCTCTTCGGCGCGTTCTTCGCGCTCTCGTCGGTCATCACGCCGTTCTTCTTCGGTGTGGTCGCGGCCACCATCGCCATCGGCAACGTGCCCGTGGGGAACGCCGCCGCCGGTGACCGAGGCTGGTTGAGCGCGACCGCGGTCTCGGTCGGCCTGCTCGCCGTCGGGCTGTGCGCCTTCACGGCCGCCATCTTGTTGTGCCGCGACGCGGAGCGGTTGGGCGCGACCGACCTCGTCGAGCACTTCCGCCTGCGGGCGATCGGAGCGGGCGTGGTGTGCGGCGCGCTGTCGGTTGCGGTGCTGGCATCAGCCCTGGCGAGCGACACGTACCTTGCCGCGGGGTTGAAGGGGAAGGCGATGCCGCTGCTGATCGTCTCGGGTGTGGCGGCCATCGCTGCCATCGTCCTCGTCGCTCGAGGCCGACCAGGAACGTCGCGCCTGTTCGGCGCGGCGGCCGTTGCCGTGGTGCTCGCCGGCTGGGGCATCGCCCAGTATCCCTACCTGCTGCCGACGTCGCTCACCATCGATCAGGGCGCCGCGCCAACCTCGACGCTGCAAGCCGTGTTCGTGATCGTGGTCGTCGCGCTGGTCATCATCGTGCCGTCACTCGGCCTGCTCTTCCGGCTCGATCAAGACAGCAAGCTCGAGATCGAGTCACTCGACGAGGTGGCCGCGGCCAACGCCGGCGGGGAACCGGTCAGCTGATGTGGGGAACCGGTCAGCCGCAGTAGCTGCGCGGGTTGCGCGTCGAGCCGCCGACGCGGTACTCGAAGTGGAGGTGCGGGCCGGTCGAGTTGCCGGTCGAGCCGACCAAGCCGACGATCGTGCCCTGGCTGACGAACGCGCCGGCGGAGGTGCTGACCGAGCTCATGTGGGCATAGGCCGTGATGAACGAGCCCGAGTCGATGACCACGTAGTTGCCGTAGCCGCCGTTGTTCCAGCCGGCCGTCAGCACGACACCGCCGGCCGCGGCGGGAATCGGCGTGCCCATGGGCGCGACGAGGTCGATGCCGGGATGGCCGTTCTCGCCGAACTCGGTGCTCACACGCAGCGGGAGCGGCATCCGGCAACCACCGCCACCGCCACCGGGGGGTGGACCAGCGACGACGGGGGCTGGCGCGGGGGCCGGCCGGCTTGTTGCTCCGCCTCCGCTCGACGGTGGCGCGGACGGGGGCGCGGCCGCCCGCTGTGCCGCGGCTTGCTGGGCAGCCGCGGCCCGGGCCGCAGCCGCCGCCGCGAGCTGCTCTTGGTACTTCCGCTGCGCTTCTTCGATGATGCGCTGCATGTTGGCGTCTTCGGCCGCGAGCTGGGCTGACTCGGCCTTGTAGCTCGCGATGCGGTCTTGCACCATCGCCTTGACCTTCGCCTGCTGGGCCTGGGACTGCTTCAGCACGCCGAGCTCGCCGTCGAGGCTCGCCTTGCGGCCGCGGGCCTCGTCGGCCGCGTTCGCCTGGTCGAGGCGCGTCTGCTCGAGGCTCTGGCGAACGCCTCGCAACTGGTCGACGGCATCGTCGTTGCGCCCGGTGACCACCGAGACCAGCTCGCGCTTGCGCTCGGCCTCGGTGAGGTCATCGGCGGAGAAGAGCAGCTTCTCGTCCTCGACCTTGCCTGCCGGGTTCACATACGCCGACACGGCCCGGGCTCGCACCTTGCCTTTGAGATCGTCGACCTGCTTCAGCAGGTCGGCCTGCTGGGCGGCCAGCCGGTCCGCGTTGCGCTGCGCCTCGTCCGCGGCTCGCTGGGCGTCGGCGACCTTGGCCTCTTGGGCCCGGACCTGGGTGGTCACGGCCTGCATCGCCGCGTTCAGCTGGTCGTCGGTCGCGGTGAGGGGTTGGAGATCGGCGGCGATCTGCGCCTGCTGGCGGCGGATCTCGTCTTGGCGCTGCCGGGCCTGGTCGGGCGACGCGGGCGGCTGCTGGCTGGTGGCCGCCTCGCCCGCGGGACCGAAGAAGACGGGCAGCAGCACCACGATGAGGACGGCGCCGGCGAGGTGGCGCCGGTCGGCCCTGGTGGCTTTGCTGCCCCGTAACCGGGCCGAGATATTCGCCATGGGATCGACATATAAGTGCAACAACGGGGCGATGTCCAGCTTCGTCACGCCGACGCCGCTGTTGCTGATGTTGTTTGTGATGCTTTTGAGGCCAATGTTGGCGCGAAAGCGCTGGTAGGCCGGCTGCTGGCCGGCTCCCACCATCGTTGCGAAATCATGACGGGAAGGCGGCTTCTCACGAGCGCTCGACGCGGGTGACCTCGGCCGCCGCGTGCTTGTAGGACGGTTGGCGCGAGTGCGGGTCGAAGCTCGGGAAGGTGAGCCGGTTGGTGCTCGCGTCGTGCATGGGGACGAAGATCTGGCCTTCCTGCACGGTCGGCGTCACCAGCGCGCGGGCCTCGATCTGCCCACGACGGGTGCGAACGGTGACGGCGTCGTTGGTCGAGATGCCCCGCGCCGCGGCGTCGTCGGGATGCAGTTCGACCCGCGTGCACGCGGGATGGAGCTTGCCGAGGACGGCGCTCTTGCCGGTGCGGGTGTTGGTGTGCCACTCCGCCGACGAGCCCCGGCCGGTCAGCAGCACCAGCGGGAAGCCCGCGCTCGGGCGCTCCTTCGGTGGTTCTGGGTCCGAGAACACGAACCGGGCCCGGCCATCGGGGTGGAAGAACTCGCCGTCTTCGAACAAGCGCCGCTCGTTTTTGCTGCGCCGCCGACGATCGGTCGGCGGCTTCGCCGATCCGAACGAGCCTTCCTGATGCTCCGCCTCACGCATCTCCACCGGGTACGGCCATTGGATGCCGCCGGCGCCGTCGATCATGCGGTAGCTCTCGATGCCGCTGAAGTCGCACGGCTGGCCTTCGGAGAGCCGCGCCAGGAGCGTGAACGTCGCTTCGGGTGACGACCACTCCTCGAAGAGGTGGCCACAGCCCCACGCGTCGGCGATGAGCTTGAAGATGGCGAAGTCGGTGAGTGCCTGCCCGGGAGCGCGCGCGACGCGCTTGATCACGCCGATGCGTCGCTCGGAGTTGATGAAGGTGCCGTCCTTCTCGCCCCAGCCGGCGGCCGGCAGGACGAGGTCGGCGCGCTGTGCGGTCTCGGTCGTGCCGTACAGGTCCTGCACGACGAGGAGCTCGAGCTTGCCCAACAGCTCGCGGACGTCGGACTGGTTGATCCACGAGTGGGCGGTGTTGGTGGCGATGATCCAGAGCCCTTTGATCTCGCCGCGATGGATGCCCTCGATGATGCGGTCATAGGACCAGCTCAGTTGGTCGGGGATGCGGTTGACGTCGATGCCCAACTTCTCGGCCACCTCGGCCC
This sequence comes from Actinomycetota bacterium, assembly GCA_016185305.1. Classification (GTDB taxonomy): domain Bacteria; phylum Actinomycetota; class Acidimicrobiia; order Acidimicrobiales; family Acidimicrobilacustridaceae; genus JACPNV01. The sequence goes on from JACPNV010000074.1 coordinate 14,352, forward strand.
GCTGGCCGGCGTCGCGGAAGTCGCGGCCACCGAACATGGACACGGTGTTGCTGAACAGCCGAGAGCCCATGGCGTTGCACTGGCCGGTGATGGAGTTGGCGCCGGTGCCGGGCTTGCCGATGTTGCCGGTGAGCAGCGCCACGTTGATGATGGCCTGCGCCGTGCGGACGCCCTGGTGGCTCTGGTTCACGCCCATGGTCCACCACGACGAGACCCGCCGCCCGGGGGCGTGCAGGTCGACCAGTGCGATGAAGTCGGCGGGGTCGAGACCGGTCTCGTCGCACACCCGGTCGATGCTGTACGGCTCGACGTGCTCGGTGAACCCGCCGAGATCGTTGGTGTGGGCGCGCACGAAGTCCCAGTCGACCCAATCACGGGCGAGCAGTTGGCGGGCAAGGCCGTAGAGCAAGACGAGATCGGACTTGGGACGGATGGCCAGGTGGAGGTCGGCGGCCATCGCCGTCTCGGTGCGGCGGGGATCGACCACGACGACCGACGCACCGCGCTGGTTGCGCTTCACCCGCTCCCACATGATCGGGTGGGCGATGGCCGGGTTCGACCCGTAGAACACGACGGTGTCGGACAGCTCGAAGTCGGCGTAGGTGTAGGGCGGCGCGTCGAACCCGAACGCCTCCTTGTAGGCGACGACCGACGTCGCCATGCACTGGCGGGTGTTGCCGTCGCCGTGGATCATCCCCATGCCGAACTTGGTGAGGGCGCCGAGCAACGCCATCTCTTCGGTCGGGATCTGGCCGGTCGACAAGAACGCGGTCGACGCCGCGCCGTGACGCTGCTGGACATCACGCATCTGGGAAATGAACGCGTCGAGCGCCGTCGGCCAATCGACGGGGACCAGCTTGCCGTGCTCGTTGCGGAGCAGGGGCTGGGTCAGGCGGTCCGGTGCGGCCAGCGGTGTCAGCGCTTCCCAACCCTTCGGGCACGCCATGCCGAGGTTGACGGGATGGTCGGCCGTCGGCGTCAGCCCGACCGCTTCACCGTCCTGTAGATGAACGTCGAGCGAGCAGCCGGTCGAGCAGTAGCCACAGATCATGCGAGTGGTCGCGTCTGGTGTTGCGGACGCGGGTACCTGGCCCAGGCCGAACCGGGCCGGCTCGCGCAACAACTCGCGGGTGAGCGGCCCGTCGACGCTGCGCAGCTTCATCGCAGCTCGCCGGGCATGCGGGGTGACGAGACGGCAAGGAAGAAGAGCCGGCGCTCGAAGAGCTCACCGGCGAGGAGCAGCGCGGTGGTGACGAGCGCGATGGCCGGCGGGGTCGACGGCCCGGCGGCCACCATCACGAGGACGAACAGCACGGCGAGACCGCCGAACGCGAACCGCCGCGCGGTGATCGACCGGAGTGGCCCCACGAGCAGCGCCCGGGTCGCCGCGAGCGGTGCGTGAGGGCTGGGGCCGTCGAGGCGTGCTCGGCGCAGCGGGAGCGCATCCCAGATCAGCTTGGCTGCCGCCGCGGCCGCCAGCGCGACCACGAGTGGTCGGGAGAGCCGGCCAGCGAGGCTGAGCACGGCGGCCGTTCCGCCCAGCCCGGTCACGAGCGTCGTCAGCCCGAACGTGACGGCGGTACGTGGGGCTGCCCACCACCGCTTCTTGGTGACGGCGTAGATCATCACCGATGCGACGACGCCGGCGACGCCGGTGGCGAGGGCCACGAGTGCCAGGCTGCCCACGACCACGCCGGGCAGTTCGATCCAGCGGGCCAGGGCGTAGGCCGCGGTGGCGCCCGCGAACGTGCCGAACGCGACGATCTCCCGGCTCACCCACGATCGGCGGAGCCCCAGCACGGCCTTCCAGGCGATCTGCGGGCGGCCGAGGTGCAGCACGCTTGCGCCCAGCGCGAGCACACCGGTGAAGAACGCGACGGCCGCGATGGGCGCCGAGCCGGTCGCGAGGAGACCGAGGCCGAACATGCCGACCGCGAGCTGTGTGAGGATCAGCGTGACGACGAGGGGCGTGTGCGCGTGGGCCGGCTCGACGGATCGGTGGTCGGCGGCGGTGACGTCGTCGGTCAGCGATCGCTTCGTCGTGTAGCGGGTCGTAGGTCGGGTGATCGCCGAATGGGGTGCGTGGGGCACCAGCGCGGCGCCTGCTCGCGAGGTTTCGGCCATGACCTCGTCGACCGAGACGACACGGATCGCGATCGAACCAGTGGGGCAGGACTGCACGCATGCGGGAGCCTCCCCTTCCGCCAGCCGCCCGGCGCACATGTCGCACTTGCGCACGATGCCGAGCCTCGTGTTGTACGACGGCACCTCGTACGGACAGGTCAGCGTGCAGTACTGGCAACCGATGCACTGGTCATCGAGGTGGCGGACGATGCCCGTCTCGGGGTCCTTCTCGTAGGCAAGCGTCGGGCATCCCGTCATGCACGCCGGATCGAGGCAGTGGTGGCAGGCGGTGGTGACCGTCTGGATGACGGGGTCGGCGCGGGGACCGCCGAGGAGGGTGCCGACCGAGCGGAACGCTTCGTCCTCGTCGAGACCGTTCAGCGAGTGGCACGCGGCGACGCACGCCTTGCAGCCGGTGCACGAGTCGAGGTCGACCTCGAACGCGTACTGCTCGCCTGGTTCGGGCGCGCTCAGCGGCAACAGGTCGCGGTAGCGCGTCTCGTGGTCAGCAGTCGTCGCGGTCGCGTGGTGCTGCGCGAAGCGCTCGACGGCGGTGAGCGATTGTTGTTCGGCGAGCCAGTAGTCGATCGGGGTGAGGAAGCTCTCCTCGCCGGGCGCGCCAGCCGCGCCACCGGATGCTGGAGGCGCGGCGCCGGTGAAGCCGGCGGCGACGGGGACAGGGAGGTGTGGCTCGGCGAGGTCGGTCATCAGGCTCCGGGGACCGGGACTGGTGCGGGCAGGTCGGCGGGCCGGGTCTCGCGAGTCGGAGCGCCCAGATCGATCGGTGCGGCGGCATCGGCCAGGAGGTCGGCGGAGAAGCTCTGCGCCGGCTCGACCAGCCATCGGGTGGCGAGCAGACCGAGCGCCCCGCAAGCGGCGATCACGATGAAGAAGCCGCGCGCACCGAGTGGGGCGAGCAGCGCCACGAAGACGACGCCACCGATGTTGCCGTAGGCGCCGGCGATGCCGGCCGTCTGCCCGCTCACGCGCTTCTTGATCAGCGGGACGATCGCGTACACCGCGCCGTTGCCGGCCTGCCCGAAGATCGACGCGACGAGCGATACCACGATGGCGCCCCACAGCGGCCACGCGGGGCCGAGCGTCGCCATCAACAGGTAGCCGAGCGTGAAGCCCACGAGGATGACGCGGAGCGTGCGGCGACGGTTGCCGAGCAGATCGGAGAACAACCCACCCGCAGGCCGGGTCACCAGGTTCAAGATGGCGGCGGTCGAGCCGGCCATGCCCGCCATGACCGTGCCCACCTTCCAGGTGTCGTCGAAGAACTGCGGGAGCATGCCGACGACGGCGAGCTCGGCGCCGAAGGTGCAGAAGTACGCGATGCAGAGCACGGCCACCGAGCGGAACGGGTACTGGTCGTCCTTCGCGTAGCTGTTCAAGCGCGCCGGGCGGTTCACCTTGAAGACGGTCACGAGCTGCCATGCGAGGATGGCGGCGGTGGCCACGACCGCGGCGGCGAACCCGGCACCGCCGATGGCACCGGCGTCCATGACGCGCCACGCGATGAGGGCGAGCACCGCCCACACCGGCACGGTCAGCGCGGCGAGCCCGAAGACCGCCGCCCGGTTCGTGACCTCGAGAGCACCTTGCCGCCGCGGCTTGACGTACGTGACGCCTTCGGGAGTGTCATGCACCGCACGGAGGTAGTAGAGGCCGTAGAGGGCCGAGGCGATCCCGGTGAACGTCATGGCCCAACGCCAGCCGTCCACCGCGAAGAAGCCCGCGATGATCGGCAAGGAGAACGCGGCCGCCGCTGCGCCGAAGTTGCCCCAGCCGCCGTACATGCCCTCGGCCGTGCCGAGCTCTCTGGGCGGGAACCACTCCGAGACCATGCGGATGCCGACGACGAACCCGGCGCCGACGATCGACAGCAGCAGGCGGCTGATCACCATCATCTGGAACGAGCTCGCCCAGGCGAACATCAGCGTGGGTATCGCGGCGTAGACGAGGATCGCCGAGTAGACCCGGCGAGGACCGAAGCGATCGAGCGCCATGCCGATGGAGATGCGCGCGGGCACGGTGAGCGCCAGGTTGCAGATGACGAGCGTCGTCACCTGACCCTTCGAGAGCTGGAACTGGTCGCCGATCGTCTTGGCGAACGGCGGGAGGTTCATCCACACCACGAACGACAGGAAGAACGCGAACCACGTGAGGTGGAGGACGCGGTACTTCCCAGAGAAGTGGAACATGGAGCCTGCTTGCGTGAACGCTCGGCGGGCCTGGTTGCCGCCGGCACCGGGGCCGGCCGCGATGCCGGCCGCGACGTCGGCCGGGGAGTCAGGTAGAGGCTGCATGCCGTCGATCCTGGCCAAGCCGGGTTTCGCGGTCGTTCGGGGCGTGTTACGTGCGTGTGCAACTCACCCACACGCCAACGGCTCCAGCGGTGCGGCACTTTGCGGCCGCCACTTGGGCGCGTGCGTGCTCGGAAACACGCGTGAAACCTGGCGGCGCTCATGTGGCGCTCATGCAGCCTCCTGCCGCTGATCATCACGACGGAGAAGGGCCAGCAATCGCTCCTGAACCGCGCGGAACTCGGGGTGGTCGACGATGCTCACACGATCGCGTGGACGGCTGATGTCGACCGGGATGACCTCGCAGACCGATGGCCCCGGCGGGTTCGACATGACGACGATGCGGTCCGAGAGCAGGATCGCCTCGTCGATGCCGTGGGTGACCATCACGACGAGCTCGGTCTCGGAGTCGTTGGTCCAGAGATCGACGAGGTGACCCTGCAGCCGGCTGCGCGTGAGCGCGTCGAGCGCGCCGAACGGCTCGTCGAGCAACAGCGCCCGCGGCTCGACCGCGAACGCCCGCGCGACGGCACAGCGCTGCTGCATCCCGCCCGAGACCTGGTGCGGCTTCTTGTCCTTGGCCTCCCACAAGCCGACCGCTCGGAGGTACTTCTCGGTGCCCGCGGTGACGCGCTCTCTGGACCAGTCGCGCCGGGCGGACTTCACCGCCGCTTCGACGTTGCGGACGAGGCTCAGCATGGGGAGCAACGAGTAGCTCTGGAAGACCATGGCGCGATCGGGGCTCGGTCCCGTCACCGCTTCGCCGTCGAGGGTGATCGCGCCGGCATCGGGGGCGGTCAGCCCGCCGAGGGCGTTGAGCAACGTCGACTTGCCGCAACCGGAGTGGCCGATCAGCGATACGAACTCGCCGGGGTCGACCGTCATGGTCACGTCGCGCAGCACCGCTTGGGCTTCGCGCTTGTGCAGGAACGACTTCCACACGTGGGAGATCTCGAACGACATGTCAACTCCTCACTTCGGGGATGAGCTTGCGTTGGACGGCGAGGAACGCGAGATCGAGCGCCACGCCGATCACACCGATCAGCAAGATGGCGGACAGCACGTACGACAGGCCGGGGCCGTTGTAGGACTGCCACACGAAGAACCCGATGCCCGAGGCTGCGGACAGCATCTCGGCGGCGACGATCACCATCCACGCGACGCCCATGGAGAGGCGGAGGCCGGTGATCACCGACGGCAGAGCGTGCGGCACGACGATGTGTCGCATCTCGGCCCACCGGGAGAACCTGAAGACCCGGGCGACGTCGTGCTCCTGTTCGGGCACCGACGCGGCGCCGGCCGCGGTGTTGATGACGGTCGGCCAGAGGGCCGTGATGAAGATGACCCACACGGCCGCGGGGTCGGCCTTCACGAGGATCGTCAACCAGATCGGGAACCAGGCCAGCGGTGACACCGGTCGAAGCAGCTGGATGACCGGGTTGCACATCTTCCAGAACCTCGGCATCGTCCCGATGAGGAAGCCGAACGGGATGCCGACGACGGCGGCCATGGCGAAGCCCTTGAAGACCCGCCCGAGCGACTCCAGTAGCTGGAGGCCGATGCCTTGGCCGGCGGGGCCGTCCTTGGCGAACGCGTTGGCGAGCAGCTCGCGCGTGGTCGAGAGCGTGGCGAACGGCCCGGGGAGCGTCGTCGCCCGGAGGCTGGCGAACTGCCAGATCGCGCCGAGCGCGACGAAGCCGAGCGCGCCCCAGAAGAGGCTGGACGCCATGCGTTGCGCGCGACCCGCGCCCTTCGGCAGCGGTGGCGGCTCCAGCCACGGCGCTTCGGTCGTGACCGCGGACTCGACGGCGGGGCGCTCGGCATCCGCGATCACGGGGACGCGCACGCTGGGTTCGACTTCGACGGATGTCATGGGCGCTTGGCTTCCTCTTCGGGCTTGGCGGGATCGAAGGTGACCTTGTCGAGCATGATCTCGAACGGCTTCATGTCGGTGTCCGGCACCTTGACGCCCATCGAGCTCGCCACTTCGGCGTAGAGGTCGGACAGGATGATCTGATCGGCGAGCTGCTTGGCGGGCGGTAGCTCGGTGAGATGACCGAAGCGCACGAACTGCGCCATGAACCACACGGCGTACGCCTTGGCGGGGAAGGGAACGTCGCCATCACGGAAGAACCGCATCTGGTTGCCGTTGAACGTCTTGTTGCCGAGGCCGGCGCCGAGGTCGTACTCGCCCTTCAAGCGCCCCTCGATCTCGGCCGGCGTGGCGTTGACGTACTTCTCGACGCCGATGATCTTGGCCGTCTCGGTGACGTTGGCCTGGTCGTCGAGCCACTTCTGCGCCTCGAAGATCGCCTTCATCACGTCTTTCAGGACGTCCTTGTTCTCGGTGGCGAACTTCTCGTTCACCACGAGTGCCTTCTCGGGGTGGTTGAGCCAGAGGTCTTGGGTCGCGATCGTGGTGAAGCCCTTGTCCTTGGCGACCGCACGGGCGTTCCACGGCTCGCCCACGCAGTAGCCCCGCACGTTCTCCTGGTTCAGGTTGTTGAACATCTCCGGAGGCGGGATGGCCTTGAGGTCGATGCCGTTGGCTTTCCAATCGATGCCGGCGGCCTTGAGCCAGTAGCGCAGCCACGTGTCGTGCGTGCCACCCGGGAAGGTCTGGCCGAAGGTCTTGGCGCCCTTGCCGAGGATCGTCTCCTTCGCCGCGGGGAGGTCGTTGTAGCCCGCCGCCGACAGGTCGTTGGCGAGCGTGATGGCCTGGCCGTTCTGGTTGAGCATCATCGCAACGCGGAGGCTCTTCGCCTTCGCCTGATCACCTTCGATCTTGCTCACGCCCGTCGCGACGGAGAAGGGAAGGCTGAACAGCGCGTGCGCGCCGTCGAACTCACCGTTGAGCAGCTTGTCGCGGACGCCCGGCCACGACTTGCCGTTCTCGAGCGTGACGTCGAGGCCGTACTGGTCGAAGAAGCCCTTCTCCTTCGCGATCACCAGCGGTGCGTTGTCGGTGAGCGAGATGAAGCCGAGCGTCACCTTGCGCTTCGGGCCATTGGCTGCCGCGGTCCCGCCGGCAGCCGCCGTCGCGGGGGCTTCACTCGAGCCGCACGCGGCCAGCAGGCTGGCCGCCGTCGCGCCGAGAGCGAGTCCGCCAGAGGTCTTGAGAAAGGTTCGTCTGTCCACGAGGCGCAACGTAACGACGGCCCGGCACGGGCCGGTTTCGCAGGCGTTACGGGCGGGGCGCGTTGTCCGCACGTGCTCCGTCGGTCACGTCGAGCCAGGTTCTCAGACGATGCATGCGTCACCGAGAAGTGTTTCGACGATGTCGCGAGCGGCTTGCAGTGCAAGCTGTCGGTAAGGCGGTCAGTCGACCGAGAGGCGGTAGCCGCGGCGCACGATGGTCTCGATGCCGACGCCGGCGGGGCCGAGGCGCTGGCGGAGTCGAGCGACGGTCACCTCGACGAGATGATCGTCGGCCTCGCCCGCACCCCACACCTCGCGCAGCAGCGCCGGCTTGGAGACCACCACGCCAGGCTTGCGAGCCAGCACGTCGAGCACGCCGCGCTCGCGATCTGACAGCACGACGCCTTCGCCGCCTTCGACGACGACGAGGCGCCCTTGCACGCGCACCGGCAGTCCCGCGAGCGTGAGGTCGCGACGGCGGCCGGCTACGGAGGCGGCGTAGGCCTGCACCATGGCGCCGAGTCGGGAGTTGTGGGGGAGTATCGGCGTGGTGACTCCGTAGCCGGCCGCCGCCTCGGCGCATGCTGGCCCCACGCACACGGCGGCGACGGCGTTGCGGCGAAACGCAGCAATGAGGTCGTCGTGGCGTCCGGCCTGCTCTGCGATGGTTGCGAAGTTGCGGAACGCGGGGGCAGCGGTGAACGTCACCGCGTCGACGGCGCGATCGCACACGGCGCCGACCAGCCGCAGCGCCGGGCTCGGGTCTTCGGGCAGCGTCCACCGGTAGATGGCGGCGGAGATGACATCGAACCCGGCGTCGCGCAACTGCCAGGCGATGTGGTCGTTCGTCCCGCCGTCGAGTTGCACGGCGATGCGGGCGGAGGGATCGGCTGTCTCGACCAGATGATCGATGATCTCGCTGGACCGTGCGCCGGGCGCGTTCCACGTCACCTCGAGGCCCGCGGTGACCGCGGCGCCTTTGGCTTTCGGTCCCCGGGTGATGATCGTGGCTTGGCGCAACGCATCGAGCAGCTCGTCGCCCATGCCCCGGCTCTCGGCCGCATCCAGCCAGCTCCGTGTGCCGATCCCTGTCGTCAGCACGACGTAGTTCGGTGGTCGCTCGATGAGTGCGGTTGTCGCGGCGCGCAGCCGATCGTCGTCGGCGAGGGGAAGCGTGCGGATCGTGGGGCCATGGATCACCCGGGCGCCACGACGCTCCAACAGCTCTGCCTGCTCGCCGGAGCGGCGATCGGCCGTGATGCCCACGGTGTACCCGCCCAGCGTGCCGACAGGGGATGACATGGCAGCCAGTGTGGGAGAGGTGTGTTTCCAAGCGGTTTCAAGGCTGTGTCCGCGGAGTGAGGATCTCCTTGCGCACCTGACGTACCCAGCAGAACGACAGCGCGTTCGAGCGCTCGCGATCTCAGCCAGCGCGCACGGACACGATGCCGTCGACCGCTCTCACCGGATGGACCGGAACGCGGACGGACGAGTCGTCGATGCAGGTGCCGGTGCGCAGATCGAAGCGTTGCTTGTAGACCGGCGAGGCCACCGTGGGAGTGTCGCCGGCGGTGCCGGTCAGCCCGCGCGACAGCACGTTGGCGTCGCTGAAGGGATCGCGGTTGTCGAGGGCGTGGAGCGAGCCGTCGTGGAGGAGGAAGATGGCGACCTGGCGACCATCGACCAGCGCGCACACGCCGCGCCCGGCGACGAGGTCGTCGACGCGGCAGACCTCGACCCATGGCTCGCCGTCGGCGTGGTCCACCCCGGTGGATCGATCATCGATCATCGTCATCTGGTTCGCACCTCTACAGCTACGGCGATCTCTTCGTTCGGATGGGGACCGACGGTGACGAGCTCGTGCTTCTCGTCGGCGCGAGCGGGGCGTACCTGTCCCCGTTCTTGCACCATCACGATGTCGGGGTCGGGCTGGTCGGGGGCGTTCACGAACGAGACGAAGCGCTTGAGCCGTTCGGGATCGTCGACCGTGGCCTTCCACTCGCACTCGTAGCTCTCGACATGCCGTTGCATGTCCGCTTCGAGCTCGTCGCCGATGCCGAGGCTGTCGTGGATCACGACCGCTCGCAGGAAGTCGATGCCACCTTCGAGCTTCTCGAACCACGAGGCGGTGCGCTCGAGGCGGTCGGCGGTGCGGATGTAGAACATGAGGAACCGGTCGATGCAGCGGATGAGCTCGGCGTCGTCGAGGTCTTCGGCGAACAGCACCGCGTGCCGCGGGCGCTGGCCTCCGTTGCCGCAGACATAGAGGTTCCAGCCCTTCTCGGTCGCGATGACCCCGACGTCTTTGCCCATCGCCTCCGCGCACTCACGCGCGCATCCCGACACCGCCATCTTGATCTTGTGCGGGGCGCGCAGGCCCCGGTAGCGCAGCTCGACGGCGATGGCCATGGCCACCGAGTCCTGCACGCCGTAGCGGCACCACGTCGACCCGACACAGGACTTCACCGTTCGGACCGCCTTGCCGTAGGCGTGGCCCGACTCGAACCCGGCGCCGACGAGCCGCCGCCAGATGTCCGGTAGCTGCTCGACTCGCGCGCCGAACCCATGCCCGTGCCGTGCTCGTCCAAGACCTCCGAGAACGTCGTGTAGCCGCGCACGCGGATCAGCGAGTAGAGGTCCTGCCGGCTCATCGCGAAGTGCTCGCAGAGGTTGTTGTCGACCTCGAGGCCGGACGCCGCGAGCTGGTGCTTGAGCAGATCGGTGGCCAGCGGCACGCACCCGCCGCAACCGGTGCCGGCAGTCGTGGCCGCCTTCACCTCGCCGATCGTGCGGCAACCGTCGTCGACCGCCGAGCAGATGGTGCCCTTGGTGACGCTGTTGCACGAGCAGATCAGCGCGCCGTCCGAGAGCGCCCCGACCCCGCTCGCGGCGGATGCGGAACCGTCGCTCGCGGGGAGGAGGAGCTGCGCAGGATCCGGGGGAGCAGCCAGATCGCCGCGGGTCATCGACATCATGGTGGAGTACGCACTCGCATCACCGACGAGCATGCCGCCGAGCACGTCACCTGCTTCGGACACGACGAGCTTCTTGTAGACGGCGTTGACCGGGTCGTCCCACACGAGCTCGCGGGCGCCGTCTCCGCGGGCGAACGCGTCGCCGAAGCTGGCCACGTCGGCGCCGAGGAGCTTGAGCTTGGTCGACATGTCGGCGCCGGTGAACGAGGCTTCCGTGTCTCCCGTCAACCGGCGGGCGACCACGCGGGCCATCTCGTAGCCGGGAGCCACGAGCCCGTAGATGCGACCGCCGTGCAGCGCGACCTCGCCGATGGCCGAGATGTGCGGATCGCTCGTCACGAGCGAGTCATCCACCACGATGCCGCCGCGCTCGCCGACCTCGAGCTCGCAGTGGCGGGCCAACTCGTCGCGAGGGCGGATGCCGGCGGAGAACACGACCAGTTCGGCGTCGAGGTCGTCGTGCTCCTCGAAGCGGAGACCGCACGCCTGCCCGTCGGCGTCGGCGAGGACCTGCGTCGCACCGCGCGAGGTGTGCACGTGAACACCGAGACCTTCGATGTGCCGTTGCAGCATCGCGCCGCCCCGGTCGTCGAGCTGCATCGGCATGAGGCGCGGCGCGAACTCGAGGACGTGGGTCTCGAGCCCGAGCGCCTTCAGCGCGTTGGCCGCTTCGAGCCCGAGCAGGCCGCCGCCGATCACCGCGCCCCGGCTCACGTGGGCACGATCGGCCCACGCGGCGATGGCTTCGAGGTCTTCGATGATGCGATAGACGAACACGCCCTCGGCGTCGGTGCCGGGCACCGGCGGCACGAAGGGATACGACCCGGTCACCAGCACGAGGTGGTCGTACCGCAACTCGTCGCCGGATGCCGACACCACGGTGCGTTGCGACCGGTCGATCGCCGCGACCTTGTCGCCGAGGTGAGCTTCGATCCCATGCTCGCCGTAGTAACCGGGCGGCACCAGCGACAGCTCGTCGGCCGTCGTCCCCGTGAACCACGAGGAGAGCGCGACCCGGTCATACGCGGCCCGAGGCTCTTCGCCGAACACGGTGACGTCCCAGCGGTCGAGCCCGCCCTCGTCCACGAGGGACGCGAGCAGCTTGTGGCCGACCATGCCGTTGCCGACGACGATCAGCTTCGGCTTGGCCGCGAGGGGGTCGGGTTCGCCTTTCATGCAGGACTCATGCAACCGGAACGGTGTTGCCCCGCGATTGCCCGACCGTCACGGGAAGAAGAAGGGCAAGCGAAGGCCGGTCGAGGGCGGCGAGAGGAACCTCACAGGTCCCCCCAGGCGGTGTGAGGGCACCAGGTCGTGGTCCACCCGGAGAACTAGGCTTGCGCCGTGGGTTTTCTCGACAACGTCAAGAAGGGCCTCGACAGCGCGGCCAGCAGTCTCAACCAGGCCGTCAGCAACACCCAGCCCGGGTCGACCCCGGGTTCGTCGCCCCCGCCACCCGCCGGGACGAACCTCGACGGCGGCAACGACTTCATCGACGGCACGCGTCCCGAGACGTGGTTCGACAACACGGCCGGAACGACACTCGACGAGCTCGTCGGCATGGAGCTGCCGATCACGCTGCACTTCGGTCCACCGCAGTCCTTCGAGACCGACGACGCGTGGGTCGCTCGCTGGGCTGACACCGCCAACGGGTACACGCTCGACGTCGCCTCGCTCAAAGAGGAGATGCTCGGCACCTACGGCACCCAGGAGGCCGTCTGTGCCGGCTACGCCGCCAAGCTGGCGAGCGCCGAGCCGGCCACGATCGGCGACCAGGCGATCCAGGGCAGCAACGGCCCCGGCCACCGCGAGCTGTTGGTCTGCCTGGGTGATCTCGTCGTGAAGTGCGATCTGTACGGTCCGGCCGATCTCGACCTCGACGCCGCGGCCATCGGGGTGTACGAGGCGGCGGCGTTCGCGTTGCGGCTCAACGAGTGAGTGAACGCTCGAACGCACCCGACAACGTCGTCCTGGTGCTGCTCGACTCGCTCAACCGCCACATGCTCGGGGCGTACGACGACACGCCCGAGTTCGTGACGCCCAACCTCGACCGGTTTGCCGCGCGCGCCACCCGCTTCACCAACCACTACACCGGGTCGCTGCCGTGCATGCCGGCGCGGCACGACATCCTCTGCGGCGCGCTCGACTTCCTGTGGAAGCCGTGGGGGTCGGTCGAGCTCTGGGAAGACCCGATCACGGTGCCGTTGCACGACGCCGGAGTCACGACCATGCTCATCTCGGACCATCCCCACCTGTTCGAGTCCGGAGGCGAGAACTACCACGTCGACTTCACCGCGTGGGGCTACGAACGGGGCCATGAGAGCGATGCCTGGAAGACCCGGCCTGATCCGAGCTGGGTGGGCGCGCCGACCTTCGGTCGTGAGATGAGCAACTACGACAACAGCCGCGGCTGGTTTCGTGGTGAGTCCGACTTCCCCGGACCCCGGACGATGCGCGCCGCGGCGCAGTGGATCGACGAGAACGGCGGCATCAACCCGGCGACCGACGAACGTTGGCATGACCGCTTCCTCCTGTTCGTCGACGAGTTCGATCCCCACGAGCCGTTCGATACGCCCGAGCCCTACGCGTCGATGTACGACCCCGAATGGGATGGGCCCCATCTCATCTGGCCGCCGTACACCAAGGCGGCGTTGCGCAACGGTGTGTTGACACCCGACCAGGCGAACCAGATCCGTGCCCAATACGGCGGCAAGCTCACCATGATCGACAGATGGTTCGGCGAGATCGTGGCCGCCCTCGAGCGCCAGGGGCTGTGGGACTCGACGATGGTCATCGTCGTGACCGATCACGGTCACTACCTCGGCGAGCACGACGCGTTCGGGAAGCCGCCGCTCCCGATCTACCAGACGCTCGGCCACATCCCCTTGCTCGTGTGGTGGCCTGGTGCCGAGCCCGCTGACTGCGACGCGCTGACGACTGCGGTGGACGTGTTCGCCACGCTCGCCGATGTCTTCGGCGTGGGAGACGCCGTCCGCCAGCGCACCCACGGCCGGTCGTTGGTGCCGGTCCTCCGCGGTGAGTCGACGCGGGTGCGCGACGCCGTCCTGACCGGCGTGTGGGGACGCGAGGTCCACTACATCGACGGGCATCACAAGTACGCGCGGGCACCCGTCGGCGACAACGGCCCCATCTCGATGTGGTCGAACCGGTGGACGACCATGCCGACGCACGTGTTGCCGAAGGACATGGCGTTGCCGTTGCCCGACGAGCGTGCGGTGCTCGATCACATGCCAGGCTCCACCGTTCCGGTCATCCGCCAGCGTTGGAACGCGAGCGACCCCCTGCCGTTCTGGGCGTGGGGCGGCTTCCGGGGCCACCATCTCTGGGACCTCGACGACGACCCGGGCGAGGAGCGCGATCTCGCCAAGGACGACGCAACCAAGTTCGAAGCCGAGTTGATCGAAGCGCTGCGCGCCGAACTCGAGTCGCTCGACGCACCGAGCGAGCAGTTCGAGCGACTCGGGTTGTTGCGGCGTCGATGATCCGACGGGTTGTTGCGGCGTCGATGATCCGACGGGTTGTTGCGGCGTCGATGATCCGACGGGTTGTTGCGGCGTCGATGATCCGACGGGTTGTTGCGGCGTCGATGATCCGACGCCTGCCGGCTTCGCCGGGTCGGGTTGGCCGGGTGCCGCTGCTGCGCCTGGCGGCTGCGCAGCCTCGTTCGTTGTCGGTCAGCTGACCTTCGGGGCCTTTTCGCGGATCGGTTCGGTGGGTTCGCCGCCGAGGAAGCCGGCGAGGAGCTCGTCTTGCTGGCGGTTCATCGCCAGCGCAACCATCGCGGCCGCCGATGTCGTCGGCAGCGGGCGGCTGGCCGAGAGGAACTCGGCAACGTCGGGCAGCATCTCGGCGGGCCGGCCGGCGTCGAGGAACGGCTGCCAGATGTACTTGCCGAACATCTTGTTGAAGCGCTCGGCGATGCGTTCCGCGTCGCGCCGCAGCCGAGCCGATTCCGCGAGCACCGCCTTCAACGGCACGCCGCGCCGCACGAGCAGGGCGCCCGCCTCGATCAACGCGGGCGCCAGCAGGATGTAGTGGTCGTCCTCTCGCTTGATCAGGCCGAGCTCGATGGCGTTGGCGAGCCACGCATCGACGCCCGGTCCGTAGCGCCGCTCGAGCTCGTCGAGGTCGACATGCTCGGGGGGGTCGCTCTCGTACCCGACGCCGAGCATCTCTTCGAAGCCGAGGACAGTTGCGAGGCTCTGCCCCGACTCCCACGCCTGGAGGAGCGTGCCGATCGAGGCCAGCGAGAACCGTTGCTCGAGCAGCCGTTGGATGAGGTTGAGGCGGGCGACATGGCCCTCGCCGTAAAAGCCCGTGCGCCCGACGATCTCGGGCGGTGGCAGCAGGCCCCGGTCTTGGTAGGCCCGGATGTTGCGGGTCGTGGCCTTGGTTCGCCGGGCCAGCTCGTCGATCGTCATTCGCGCCATGGCGTCTCGCTTTGCATCGCCGCCGACGGCGGAGAGGTCGTGCTCGTGTCGAGGAATCGCGTTGGAGGCACGTTCACACGATCGGTGGCGAGGCGCCACGCTTCGTTGGTGCAAACCCGGGAGGCCGTTCGGATTTCAGCCCCAGCGAAGAAAGGATCATTTGACAATGTGCCATCAACCAATGTTAGATGCTCGTGTCGCCAGCCACACGCGGTGATCTTGTGAAAGTCACCAGACGCACAGCGTGAGCCCTGTCGAGAAGAGCGCTTTGAGGGGGGCGCCGCCCTATACCTGTGTGAACTCGAACGAGTTCACCGCGACGCCAAGAAGGTTGGGTGGTAGGCCATGGGAGAGGCCACCAGCATCGTGATACCTGCCTACAACGAGGCCGGTCGGTTCAACCGATCGTTGCCCCGGCTCCGGGAGGCCCTCTCGGACCTGAGCGATCTGGAGGTCATCGTCGTCGACGATGGCAGCACCGACGACACCGCCCACGTGGCGATGGCCCAGCTGTGGGGATGGGACAACGCCAAGGTCGTGCGCCTGCCCTGGAACCAAGGGAAGGGCGCAGCGGTGAAGGCCGGCGTGGCCGTGGCCGGCGGCGAGTACCTCGTCTTCATGGACGCGGACCTGTCAGCGGACCTTGCCGATCTTCCCGAGCTGGTGGCGGCGCTCGACCGTGCCGACATCGCGCTCGGCTCTCGCTCGGTGGCCGGTTCGAGGGCGGTGTACGACAGCACGCTCCGGCGGGTGCAGAGCAAGCTCTTCAACGGTGTGGCGTGCGCGATGACCAGTGTCGTCGCCTCCGACACCCAGTGCGGCTTCAAGGCGTTTCGCGCCGACGCCGCGAAGGTGCTGTTCCACCTGTGCCAGACCGGCCGCTTCGCGTTCGATGTGGAGTTGCTCGCGCTGGCGCAGCTTCTCGGGTACCGCATCGTCGAGGTGCCCGTCGGTTGGGTCGAGGAATCAGGTTCGAGTGTTCGGCCGTTGCGCGATCCGATCTTGATGTTCCGCGATCTGATGGGCATCCGGAGGCGGTTCCAGCGCCTCGAGCGGCGGGTGCGCGACAACGGCATCGGCGTGGATGGCCCTCCGGCTGGAATCGTGCCGCTGGCCGAGCCCGAGCTCGTTGCGGGCAGG
The DNA here is from genome assembly GCA_016185305.1 of Actinomycetota bacterium. Classification (GTDB taxonomy): domain Bacteria; phylum Actinomycetota; class Acidimicrobiia; order Acidimicrobiales; family Acidimicrobilacustridaceae; genus JACPNV01. Next base: position 30,489 of record JACPNV010000074.1, read on the forward strand.
GACGCGGGCGATCGTTACGTGATCGACCTCACCGACCGAGGCCTCGATGGTGCGGCGCGCGACGACCATCCCACGCTGCCCGCACGCCTTCCGGCGTTGCCCACCACCACCACTGACACCGCTCGCTTCTAGGTCTGCAGTTCGTGCGCATCCTGTTCGTGTCTTGGCGTGACCTGGCCCACGGCAACGCCGGCGGGTCCGAGGTCGTGGTCGACCGGCTCGCGCGCGGCCTGCAGGCCCGGGGACACGACGTTGCGCTCCTGTGTGGCGGGCCGGTTGGTGAGCGACCCTACGAGGTCGTCGCCAACGGGTCCACGTACTCGCAGTACCTCACCGCGGGGCCTCGCTACCTCCACCGGCACCGCGACGCGGACCTCGTGGTCGACGTCGTCAACGGGATGCCGTTCTTCACGCCGCTGTGGCGCCGTGGCCCAGGCCTGTGCCTGGTGCACCACGTCCACGGCGAGCAATGGGGCCAGTACTTCCCCCGGCCGATCGCGCGCACAGGTGAAGTCTTCGAGCGCCGCGTGCTCCCTCGCCTCTACCGGGGTACCCATTTCCTCTCGATCTCGGAGTCGACCAAGGCCGATCTCGAGGCGCTCGGCGTGCCCGGCGATCACATCCACCTCATGTACAACGGGCTCGCGCTGGAAGACGTCGGCACTCGAGCACGCTCGGACACGCCGATGTTCCTCGCGCTCGGCCGGCTGGCGCCGAACAAGCGCCTCGACCTCTTGCTCGAGCACTGGAAGGCCGTTCGCCCAGCGACCGGCGGCCGTCTCGTCATCGTGGGCGACGGGCCCGAGCAGGGGCGGCTCGCCCAACTCGTCGCCGGCGACGACAGCGTCGAGCTCGCCGGCAAGGTGACCGAGCGGCGCAAGGCAGAGCTGTTGAGCGAAGCGTGGCTGCTGGTGCACACCGCCCGCCACGAGGGCTGGGGTCTCGTCATCATGGAGGCAGCCGCATGCGGCACGCCCGCCGTGGCCTATGACGTTCCTGGCGTGCGCGACGCCGTCATCGATGGTGTCACCGGCGTCTTGGCGCGCGACGACGCTGAGTTCGTCGACCAATGGCAGCGGTTGGCGAACGACGCCACCGCCCGCAGCAGTCTGGGGACGGTTGGCTGCCGGCGGGCCCGCGAGTTCACCTGGGAAGGTTCGATCGACGACTTCTTGAAGGCGGCCGACGCCGCGACGATGGAAGGCCGTGCGCGTGGTCGATCCTCCTGGGTGCAAGTCGCGGCGCCCGCTGGCGCCACCGAGCTTCCGCCGCCTCGCGCTGTTGCACGTTCCATCCCGACGAAAGGTCTGAAGCGCAGCGCTCACCTCTTCAAGCTCTTCCGCCGCGAGCCCGTCGACCCCGACACCTTCTACCACTACCTCGCGGCTGACACCGTCCGGCAGCTTGGCCCCTACCTCGATCTCGCCGGCGCGCGCGTCGTCGACATCGGCGGCGGTCCCGGTTACACCGCCGAGGCACTCAAGGCCGAGGGGGCGCAGTGCGCGGTCGTCGAGTACGCGTTCGACGAGCTGCTGCTGCACGAACGCCGCCCCGACGTCGCCGTGCAAGGCGACGGGCAGGCGCTGCCGGTCGCGAGTGGGTCGGTCCAGCTCGCGCACAGCTCGAACGTGCTCGAGCACGTGCCCGCCCCGACCGACATGCTCGCCGAGATGGCGCGCGTGCTCGAGCCCGACCGCGGCATCGGGTACCTGACCTTCACCAACTGGCTTTCGCCCTGGGGTGGGCACGAGACCTCGCCCTGGCACTACCTCGGCGGCGGCCGGGCCGTGCGTCGGTACGAGAAGCGAAACGGGCATGCACCGAAGAACGAGTACGGCACGAGCCTGTTCGCCCTGAGCGTCACCGACGTGCTGCGCTGGTTCGAGGCCCGGCCCGACCTCGACGTGCTGTGGGTGGGGCCGCGCTACTTGCCAGAGTGGGCCCGGGTCGTCGTGCGGGTGCCCGGTGTCCGCGAAGTCATCACCTGGAACCTGGTCGTCGTGTTCCGGCGCAAGGCTGGCGCAATCGAGGAGGAACGTGTCTGAGCAGTACCGGCAACCCGGCGGAGAGCCCGAACGTGGCGATCGGTCGGGCCCTGGCGCGTCGGCCGGCCATCGCTCGGCGCACCACACCCGGGCCTACGAGCAGCGCCTCGCCGCCCAGCCGGCGGGCGGGATGATCGACCGAGAAGGCGAGGGCGGCAAGAACGCCACGACCGCGCCCGCCGCGCCGCCCGAGCACGGCGACCACCCGAAGCTGTCGCTTGCCGTGATGATCTTCTGGGGGTCGGTCGTGGCGGTGCCGGCGTCGTCGGCCCTGGTGACCGCGGTGCTGTCGCGGCGGGTCGCTCCGGGCGAGCTGAGCGTCATCA
>JACPNV010000099.1 GCA_016185305.1 Actinomycetota bacterium
CCACAGCGCCGCGAACAAGATGATCAAGATCCACCAGCCCAGCCGGGTCGGATGGACTTGAACGTTGAGCCAGGTACCGCGAATCGTGCCGACGAACCACCGCGCCACCATTGCTGCCGCCCAGGCGAACACGGCGAACGCGGCAGGGTTGAAGGCCCACGCAGTCACGAAGTCGCCCCGCGCGAAGGCCGTCGACGCTCTCGTGAGGCCACAGGTCGGCGTCACGACGCCGATGGACCACGTTGGCATCAGGATCTGGCCAGGCGGCATGCCGAAGACGGCGAGCAGCGCCGCCACGGTCAGCCCACCGAACGCGAGGCCCGTCATGGCCTTCATCGCGTCGTCGCGTCCGACCACGGCCGCGATGCCGAGACGGGAGAGCGGGGTCGGGGGAACGACGGTTGGAGTCTTGAATCCAGGCATGGACTCGTTGCAGCCCGGGCAGCAGTCAGAACTCGGTGCGTCCCCACCATAGGACGCCGAAGCGGGCCGGGCAGGCTCAGCGCACGTAGGACACGCTCGTGGCCATGCCTGACTCCAAGTGATAGGTGTTGTGGCAGTGCATCATCCACTGCCCGGGGTTGTCGGTCAGGAAGTCGACGCTGAGCGATTCGTTGGGGAGCACGTTGACGGTGTCCTTGCGCGCGCCGCCGTTGGGCGCGGCCATCGCGAACGTGTGGCCGTGGAGGTGGATGGGGTGGAACATCGCCGTCTTGTTGTTGAACGTGAACCGCACCCGCTTGCCCTGCTCGACTTGGATGGGCGGGGCTTTCGGGAACGCTTGCCCGTTGATCCCCCACTCGTAGTTCATCATGTTGCCGGTCAAGTCGACCGGGACGGTCTGGTCGGGTTCGCCCTCGTAGCGCACCGAGCCCGCCGGGCGCAGGTCGCGGTAGTCGAGCATCTTGCCGGTGAGCTCGGTCGGGGATGCGTCTGCGGCCGGGGCCGCAGACACCGGTGCGTCGGTCGTGCGCAGAACGGCAACCGCGGCGGCGTTCTTGCCCTCGGCCACCGCCACGATCGGCCAGCTTCCAGAACGAGCGTTCACCACGACGTCGTAGCGTTCGCCCATCCCGAGGATGAGCGTGTCGACCTCGATCGGCTCGATCGGGAACCCGTCGCTGTGCGTCACCGTCAACCGGTGCCCACCGACCGCGAGGCGGTAGGCCGTGTCCGAGCCGGCGTTGATGATGCGGAGACGGACCCGGCCAGCGGGCGGCGCCGCGAAGGTCGGACGGTCGGCGGGGGGCTTGCCGTTGATGAGGTGCAGCGGGTAGGCGACGTCGCCGGCGTCACCGCCCAGCGCCTCGGACTTGAACTGTCCCATCGCGGCGCCGGCCGGCACGGTTGCACCAGGAGCAGGTTCCTGGGTCTGCATCGGGTAGGCGACAGGCCGAGCCGATCCCGCGCCCATCTCCATTCCCTCCATGCCGCCGCCTGCGCCCAAGCCCGACCCCCCGCTGTCACCACCGCCCGTGCCGCTCATGCTGCCCATCGATTTGAGCGATTGCATGACGTCATCGGGCACCATGCCGAACCCGTCGAGCCAGTCGTCGAGCACGAGCACGTACTCGGCGTCGTAGTTGCCGGGCTCGTTCGGGTCGTCGATGATCAGCGGCGCGTAGAGACCACGGTCGAGCTGCAAGCCGATGTGAGGGTGGAACCAGTAGGTGCCGGGATCTGGCAGGGCGAAACGGTACGTGTACTGCTCGCCCGGCCCGACCTTCATCTGCGTGAGATCGCCGACGCCGTCCATGTCGTTGCGGAGGGCGAGGCCGTGCCAGTGGATGGTGGTCGCTTCGGGCAGGTTGTTGGTGAGCGGCACCTCGAGGATCTCTCCGGCCTTCGCCCGAAGTAGCGGGCTGCCGAGCTGGTCCGAGTAGGCCCAGGTCGAGACCGCCCGGCCCGCGAGGTCGACCGTGACCGGCATCGCGGTCAGTGCGGCGCGGACCACGTTGGCCGACGTCGAGGCCCGTTTTGCCTCGAGCTCGGCGACCGCGGTGTCGGCCGGACCGATGGTGGGGCGTGTCGTGGAGTCTGGGCCGGTCGCGCGTGTTGTGGTCGATCCGCAGGCGGCGAGTGTGAGGGTGCCGAGGGTGCCGCCGCCGAGCACGAGGAACTGGCGGCGCGTCAATGGAAGGGGCATTCACTTCTCCTGTCGGGGGGAACAGAGCCGAAGGTGCTCCTCGTTGAAACGGCGCCGCGCTGGCGATGGTTCCCTGGCTGTCTGGCGATGGGGAGCGCTCGGAGCGTCAGCGGAGCGGGCGTGGGGAGCGGCCCCCCAGGCAGCTTCCTAGCAGGCTTCGTTCAGCGCGGGAACCACCGCGCCGGATCGCTTTCGAATCGGTTCCTGCACGCCGTCGAGCAGAACCGGAGGGTGATGCCTCCCATCCGCAGCTCGGTGGCTTCGGTGGTGGGTGTGACCCGCATCCGGCAGACCGGGTCGACAGCAGAGCTCGAGTCGAGCTCGGGCGGCGAGACGTCCCACACCTCGACTGGGTCGGCCACGTTCCGGAGCTCTCGCGAGCCGAGCAACGTCGCGCACCAACCGAGCGAGATGGCCTCGTCGGCGATCACGCGCGAGGTCAGCATCTCGCCTGGTCTCGCCAGGGCCGCGACCCGAGCCGCGACGTTGACGGTCGTGCCGAAGAAGTCGCAGGCATGGGTGACCGCAGGACCGTGGTGCACGCCTGCTCGCACGTGTGGGAAGTGGACCTCCTCGGCGGACGCCGTGAACACGCGCGCCACGAGGGCGAGCCCGTGCGCTGGCGTGTCGGACCGGCACATCACCGCGTCCCCCATGCTCTTGACGAAGTCGTCGCTCGGTCCGAGATAGCGCCGCGCCAGGTCCATCAGGCGGATCGCAAGGTCAGCAGCGACGTCATCGCCGTGCGCCCAGGCGGCCGCGGTGTAGCCGGAGAGGTCGACGAAGCTGAACGTCGCAGAGATCGCTTGGCGCTGTTGGCTCGCAGCCATCGGTACAGTGTGCCGTTGCGGGTCGATCGTCGGCGCCTTGGCACCTGGTTCCATCCCGCGTAGCCTGGTCGGGCGTGTTTGCGTCGACGCTATCGAGCCGGAGATACTACAGCGTGTCGTACATGCGGCTTCACGTCGCCGATCGAGCCGGGTGCCGATGAACGGTCTTGCCCTCGCCTATGTCTTCGGCTTGGGGATGGTCGCGGTGTTCAACCCGTGCGGGTTCGCCATGCTGCCCGCGTACGTCGGCTTCTTCCTGGCGACCGACGAAGACTTCGTGCCGTTCCACCGGCGGGTCGGTCGTGCGCTGTCGGTCGGCGCGTCCGTGACCGCTGGCTTCGTCGCCCTGTTCTTGGTGGTCGGTCTGGTCATCCAACTTGTCGCCGGGGGTTTCGTCAGCAAGCTGCCATGGGTGTCGATCGTGCTGGGGCTGGCCATGACGGTCCTCGGTGTCTCGATGCTCATGGGCCGCAAGGTCATGGTGCGGCTGCCCTTCAACCCCCGAGGGCCGAGCGATCAGCGCTACCGGTCGATGTTCGGGTTCGGCGTGTCCTACGCCCTGGTGTCATGCGTCTGCACCATCCCGTTGTTCCTCGCGAGCGTGACGACGAGCCTCACGCGGGGAAACCTCGTCGTGGGCACGATGCACTTCGTGGCGTACGCCGCGGGTATGGGACTCGTGCTCATCGTGCTGGCGTTGTCGATCTCGCTCGCGCGCAACTCGATCGTCGGCCGCATGCGCCGCGTGCTGCCTCATGTCGAGAGGCTGGCGGCGGGGCTGCTCGTGATCGCCGGCGTCTACGTCACGTACTACGGCTGGTACAGCCTGCGGGTCTACAACGGCGATACCAGCGTGGGCGGCCCGGCCGAGTTCGTGTACGGCCTCAGCGGGCAGATGAGCTCGTGGATCCAAGCGGTGGGGCCAGGCCGGATCGGCCTAGTCCTCGCGGGCATCGTCATCGCGTCCGCGGTTCTCGCCGTCGGGTACCGGTCGACCGAACCGCACGAGAGCGGCGCGGTCGGTTCGAGGCCCGAGGTGCGGCCGCCGGAGACTGCCGGGCATTCGACGTGACCACCGCGGGCCGGCGGCCCGGGGCCGTGCAGGTGCCGCGAGCCCGAGTCCGTGACGGCACTGCGGCGCCGCCCGAGCCGGTCGCTCTCGACGCCGGGATGCGTACGGGCCGGCGGCGCTGGACCATCGGCATGGCGGCGGTGATGGCCGTCGTCGTCGGGCTCTTGGGTCTGGCGGCTCGCGACGCCAAGCGTGGCGAGCGCCTGCCGCTGCGCCCTGCTCCGGCCTTCGACCTCGAGAGGCTCGACCAGCCCGGTGCTCGCCTGCAGCTCGCCGACCACCGCGGTCGGCCCCTGCTGATCAACTTCTGGGCGTCGTGGTGCCCGGCATGTCGCGAGGAGATGCCAGAGCTGCAGGCTGTGGCCCAGAAGTTCGGAGGTCGCCTTGACGTCATCGGGGTGAACATGTGGGACAGCCGGGCCGATGCCGTCGCGCTGCTCACCGAGCTGGGCGTCACCTACCCGACCGGCATCGATCCCGACGGCGGCGTCGTCCGCGACTACGGCGTCTCGCAGGTTCCGTCGACGATGTTCGTCACCGCCGACGGCCGGCTCGCGGCGCGCGCGAACGGCAAGCCGTCGCCGGTAGAGCTCCAAGAGATGCTGTCGACCTATCTGGCCCTGACACAACCGGCGCCGGGGCCCGCGTCCTGACCAGTCGTTGCGATGTGAGCAGAGCCGCCGCGAAGTAGGGTGAGCGCCAGTCAGCTCTCGCGTGTCGTCCGGCGGTGGCGTTGTGCGTGTCAGGTCGAGCGATCTAACACGGTCCTCATCGAATCCTCACCGGTTCCCGACGTCGCGATGCTCACGTGGACCCATGTGGTTGACGGTCTTCCAGACGACGGAGGCAATCTGATGCGAACCGACCGGCCCCGCCCGGCACGAACGTGCGACATGCAACCGGCCCGGATGCGACGTCGAGCAGTGCTGGCCGTGTTGCTCATCACCGTCGCGGGCGTTCCCGTTCTTGCCAGCCAGGCGTCGGCTGCGCCGGTTCCGGTCGTGAACCCACCGGTGGGGGGCGGCCCGGTCGTCTCCCAGGCCTTCGAGACGACCACGTTCGAGGTCGGCCCCATGGGATCCGGCAACGACTCGGCGAGCGGGTCGGGCCTCGTCCCCCGGCCGAGCGGCGCGTTCGGCCTCAAGTCGATCTCGTTCGATCTCGTCGACGAGCAGGGCAACAGCCTCGATCCGATGGCGGTCATGCTGCACCACTTCGTCATCGGTCGCGTCAACAGCCAGGACACCGCGTGCCCGGGCCACCGCGTCGGAGGCTTCCCGGTTGAACCGCTGGTCGGCACCGGCATGGAGCGGACCCCGATCGACTTCCAAGATCCCTACGCGTTGCTGGTCGGGGCGAGCGACACCTGGGGTGGTGTGTGGGAGTTCATGAACCAGACCGACCAGACGCTCCGGTTCAAGATCAAGTACACGATCGGTGTGCAGCCGGGCGCGAGCTCGCTCAACACGCGCGGCGTGACGCCCTATTGGGCTGGGGCCGTGGGGTGCCCGGGCACCAAGACCTGGGACGTTCCCGGCGATGGCGGCCCCGGTGGTGTCGCGACCCGCTCGTGGGACTGGACCATGCCAGCCGACGGCGTCATCGTCGGCATCGGCGGCCACATGCACGACGGCGGGATCGACATGGTGACCAAGCACGAGGACGGGACCGTCATCTGCACCAACACCGCCAACTACGACATGGGCATGCTCATGTCGATCGACCGGTGCCCGCTGCACGAGTCGGTCCAAGCCGGCGAGAAGCTGCGCGTGACGACGAGATATGACAACAGCCAGCCCCACAACGACGTGATGAGCGCGGCCGTCGTGTTCATCTGGTTCGGGACCCAGGGCACCGGCGTAGCCGACAACACGTACCGCCAAGTTCCCCCGGCCCGGCTGCTCGACACGCGGCAACCGGGCTCTGTGCCCATCGGGCCGCAGCAGACGGTGGCGGTGAAGGTCACCGGCGTTGCCGGTGTCCCGGATTCCAACGTCGATTCGGTCGTCGTCAACCTCACGGCGGTGAACCCGTCGCAGAACACCCACCTCACCGCGTACCGATCCGGCTCGACGAGGCCCGGCTCGAGCAATGTCAATGCCGCCGCGGGCCAGACGGTGGCCAACCTGGCCATCGTTCCGGTGGGCTCGGGCGGCGAGATCACGATCTTCAACAACGCCGGCACGACGAACGCCATCGTCGACATCGAGGGCTGGTACGGATCGGCCGAGCCGGCTGGCGACCGCTTCAGCCCCGTGCCGCCGGCCCGGCTGCTCGACACGCGCAGCGCGGGTGGGGCCGTGGGACCAGGTGAGACGCGAACCATCCAAGTCGCCGGGGTTGCTGCTGCGCCGGCTTCGGGCGTCTCGGCCGCGCTGGTCAACCTGACCGCGACTGACGTCACCGGCGCCACCCACGTGGTGGCGTGGGCGACCGGCGAGACCATGCCGCCGACCAGCAACCTCAACGTGGTGGCCGGGCAGACAGCCGCCAACCTCGCGGTGGTTCCGGTTGGCGCCGACGGCTCGTTCACCGTGGTCAACAACAGCGCGTCGACCGAGCTCATCGTCGACCTCCAAGGGTGGTATGGCCCGACCGCGGCGAACCGGTACGGCTCGGTGTCGCCCGCCCGCGTCTTCGATTCCCGGTTCGGGATCGGTGGCCCGGCGTCGGTGCTCGGCCCCGGCTCGACGCGAACGGTCCAGGTCGCCGGGGTCGGCGATGTGCCGGCGACGGGGGCGCAGGCCGTCGTCGTCAACCTCACGGGTACGGGTGTCACCGGTGCGACGCACGTGGTCGCGTGGGCGACCGGGACCCCGATGCCGCCGACCAGCAACCTCAACCTCGAGGCGGGGCAGACCGCCGCCAACCTCGCGGTGGTGCCGGTTGGCGGCGACGGCAGCATCACGATCCGCAACCAGAGCGCGACCGATCAGGTGATCGTCGATGTGCAGGGCTGGTACGGGTAGCACGGCAGCGAAGCGCAGAACGACCAGGTCACGGCGCGTTCGGTAGTTTTATCCGCGGTCCACTACCGTCTGGCCCCGATGGCAAAGGCATCTTCATCGAAAAAGGTGGCCCGGGTCGCCCGGGCTGGTACGGGCAAGCGCCGGGTCCGCGAACGGAAGAACCTCGCGTTCCCGATGGCGATCTTCGTGATACTCGTCCTGGGTTCGCTCGTGGTCGTCGTCGCAAGGTCAGCACGCCTCGACGCGGCATCCGCGTCCGAAGCACCGGCGGCGAACAAGGATCACTGGCACGCCGCGTACGGCGTGTACGTCTGCGACCGCTTCTTGCCCCCGCTGGCAGACTCCATGAAGGCCAGCGCGACGGGCATCCACACCCACGCCGACGGGCTGATCCACGTCGAGCCCACCAGCCCGGTAGGCGCCGGGGCGAACGCCCGCTTGAAGCTGTTCGCTGACCCGGCGGGGCTGAAGTTCGGCTCGGACTCGTTCACGGCACCCGACGGCACCGCGTACACGAACGGCTACGACTGCAACGGGAAGCCGGCCAAGGTCTATGTCTACCGGTGGGCCAACGCGCAAGACCCGAGCGCCACTGCCGAGGTGTTCGACCGCGACCTGGGCAACGTGCGCTTCAAGGACAACGGTAGCGCGTACACCATCGCGGTCGTTCCAGAAGGGACCGAGGTCCCCCGGCCCGACAGCGTGCCGCAGCTCGCCGAGGCGCTCGGGGGCGGGGCCGCGGGCGAGTCGCCCACCGCGGGCCTTCCCCCGAACCTGTCGGTCCCCGCCGGCGCCGAATCCGCCCCGGCTTCCCTCGTCGACCCGGCGTCCCCAGTCAACCCGGCAGCGCCCGTCAACCCGGCGTCCCCCGTCGACCCGGCGTCCCCCGTCGACCCGGCGTCCCCCGTCAACCCGGCGGCGCCGTCACAGCCGTCCACGCCGGCGGTGCCCGACCCCGCGGCCCCGGCGCCCAACGCGGGGGTCGTGCCCGGGCAGCCATAGGAGAGGAGGAGACGATGGCCAAGGCTGGAACCGGCGAGCTCGAAGCCGCAGTCATGGATGTGCTGTGGTCGTCCTCCGGTTGGATGACGGCGGGCGAGGTCCACGATCGTCTCTCCTCGGATCGGCACCTCGCCTACAACACCGTGATGACGATCCTGGTTCGCCTGTGGAACAAGGGGCGTGTCCATCGCCAGCGCGACGGGCGCGCCTTCGCCTACCAAGCCCGGGTGTCGCGCGAAGAGTGGGCCGCCACACGAATGGACGAGGTTCTCGACGAGGTCGACGACCGGCCTGCGGTTCTGAACCTGCTCCTCGCCAAGATGACCAGAGCCGACCGCGACCAGCTCCGGCGGCTGCTGTCGGAGAGGTCGCCGCGAACGAAACCAGGGCGAGCCCGCTAAGGATGCTGCTCGCCTCCCTCTTCGCGGCCGGGCTCGCCCTGGTGCTCCTTCCGGGCGTGCTGGTGCGGTTCGCCCGCCATCTCGAACCGTCCGAGTGGGCCGGCATCTGCCGCTTCGCGCTCGTGATCGGGACGGCGAGCGTGGAGGTGGCACTCATCGGGCAGGCCGCACCGACGGTGTTGCGGTTCGGCGGTGTCACGCCCCTGGCCGATGCTTGCGAGAAGCTGGTCGGATCATGGGTGCCGGGCGACCCCGTGTACGGGTGGGTCGCGGCGGGCTTCGCTTTGGCGTTGCCGGTGCTGGCCACGATCGGGTGGCTGCGAACCCGCCGTACCTGGGGGCGCGTGCACATCGAGGCCGGCCTCGGCCGCCGTGCCCGCCATGGTGACATCGAGGTCGCGGTGATCCCGACCTCCACACCCATCGCCTACGGCGTCCACTACCGGGGGCGGGACCAGATCGTCATGTCCGACGGCCTGCTGGTCGAGCTCACCGGTGCTCAAACCGACGCGGTGCTGCGCCACGAGGAAGCCCATCTCGCCTTGGCGCACCATCGCTTCTTGCTGGCCGGCGCGGCGGTCGAGCATGCCTTCGCCCGGATAGCACCGGTACGGCGGAGCGTCGCGGCGATGCGGGCTGGTCTTGAGCGCTGGGCCGACGAGAAGGCCTGCGGTTCCAGCCATGCGCAGCGCCGCGATCTCGCCGACGCGCTGCTCGGTGTCGCGCTGGTCGGCATCAGCGACTCGGTTACCGCTTTGTGGGGCAGCTCCGGCATCAGTGATCGGGTCGAAGCACTCGAGAGCGAGCGCCAGACCGTCGGCGTGCTGTGCCGCGCCACGGCGTACGCGCCGTTCGTCGCGGTTGCGGTGCCAGGCACGGCCGCGCTGGGCAGTTGGCTGGGCGAGCTCTCCAATGTCCTGGTGGTGGCGGCCTGCCCGCTGAGCTGAGTGATCGGCTGGCTTCTCCGACGGCATGTCGGTGCGTTCGGGCACACCGCGTAGATCGAGCGAGAGCACGCTCGCCCACTCGCGGGGTGCCGGCCCTGGAACCGTGACGAGGCTGGGTGCGTTCTCTGGGAAGACATGATCACGAACGCACCCATCGATGGCACAGAGAAGGAACCTTCGGCTGATGTCTGAGGTCCTCGCCGGTACGACGCTGCTCACCGCGTTCCTCGCGGGGATGGTCGCGCTGTTCGCGCCGTGCTGCGTCTCGGTGACCTTTCCCGCGTACCTCGCGGCGGCGTCTCGCCGCCGCGCCGCGCAGGTCGCGATGACGTTCGCGTTCGCCGCCGGGATCGCGACGTTGATCCTGCCCATCGCCATGGGCGCAAGCTGGATCGCTGGCCGAATCACCGAGTATCACTTGATCGTCTACGGCGTCGGCGCCCTCTTGATGGCTGGTCTCGGCGTGGCAACCCTGGCCGGCTGGCATCCGCACCTCCCGATGCCGTCGCGGCGCCCCGACCCGGTGCCCGGCCCGGGCGCGGCCTACCTGCTCGGCCTGTTCAGTGGTGTCGCTTCGGCGTGTTGCGCACCCGTCGTCGCCGGCGTGATCGCCGTGGCTGGCGCATCGGCGTCGTTCACCGTCGCGCTGGCGGTCGGAGTGTTCTACGTGTTCGGCATGGTCGCACCGCTGTTCGTGATGGCCCTCCTGTGGGATCGCTACGGCAGCCGGTTCGAGCGCCTCGCGTCCCGGCGGGCCCGTGTCCCGTTCAGCCGGCGCACGCTGCCGGTGGCGAACCTCATCGGCGGCATCTTGCTGCTCGCCATGGCCGCGCTCGTAGCCGTGCTCGCCATCACCGGGCCGCAGATGAATGCCGGGGGTTGGCCGTCCGGCGTGGCGGCCTACGTCGATCATCTCGCCAACGTGGCTTCGTCTGGGCTCTCTACTGTCCCCGGCGTGGTCATCGCCGCCGTACTGGTTACAGCGTTGTTCGGTTTGGGCTGGATCGCCGCGCGCCAGTCCAGCCGGCGAGCGGCGAGCAGCGGTGCCGATGATCCACCGGCGCTCGCTCGGGGGCCTGGCAGCGACCGGGTCACCGACCGCGAGCTACCTCGCGAAAGGATCGATCACCGATGACACCCTCTACGTTCCGCCGCTCTCCTGCAGCCACCGGCTTGATCGTCGCGGGGATCGTCGCCGTCGCCGTGGCTGTGCTCTTTGCCATCTTCAACCAGTCCAGCAACCCCGCCACGAGCTCGTTGCCGGGGATCGGTGGCGTGCGCGGATCCGGCCCGTACGCCTACCAGATCGGCAATCCGGGCCCTGGCCAGCAGGCACCACCGATCACCCTCCCCACGACGTCGGGCTCGACGTGGTCCTTGGAGAGCCAGCGGGGCAAGAACGTGCTCGTGTACTTCCAGGAAGGCGTCGGGTGTCAGCCCTGCCTCGATCAGATCAAGGCCATCGAGGCCGACCCCGCCTTTCTCGAGAACCTCGGAGTCGACGAGCTCGTGAGCATCACCGGTAGCCCGAGCGCCCAGATCGCCCAGAAGGCCTTCGACATGGGGCTCAAGACAACCGTGCTGCCCGACCCCGGTCTTGCCCTCTCCCGCAGCTACCGCGCCAACGAGTACGGGATGATGGGAGACGCCGCCGACGGGCACACCTTCATCCTCGTCGGGCCCGACGGCACCATACGATGGCGTGCCGACTACGGCGGCCCGCCGAACTACACGACGTTCGTCCCGCTCGACCAGTTGCGCGCTGACCTTCAAGCCGGCGCGACCAAGCAATGACCGAGCATCGGATTACGCTCCTGACTCGCGATGACTGCTCGATGTGCGAAAACGCCAAGGCGGTACTTGCCGACCTCGGCCGCGACTTCGAGCTCGACGTCGAGGAGATCGCCATCGACAGCCCGGCCGGTCGCGAGCTCGCGGTGTCGGCTGGGGTCCTCTTCCCGCCCGGCGTGCTCGTCGACGGCACACCGTTCAGCCACGGGCGGCTCCCTGCCCGCAAGTTGCGCCGTACACTCAGCCGCACGACGGACGGCTCGCCCTAGCTGCCCTGACCCGCTACGGTTCATCAACTACACGACGTCGTTGCGCACCCGGAGGGGTTCCGCCATGTGTCTCGACAAGAGAGTCCCGAGCCCGGCCACGCCCGAACGCGATAGCGATGGCGACGAGGTTGAACGGTTGCGCCGCGACGTTCCCGGGCTGCGCGAAGAAGTGGCGATGCGTAAGAGCGTGGTCCAGCCGTGACAGCGATCGACCCTACCGGCAACCAGGCCGACGAGCGACCACCGCCGCCTGACGGTCCTGCCGGTCGCCTCCACCTCGTCGTCGAGCGTCGCGACTCGATGCGCTGGCTCACCTTTACCGCCATCGGCGGCCTGATCATCGCCGCGGTTCTTGCCGCCATCGGCGGGTTCCCCCTCGACAACCCCATGCCGACCCACAGCTTCGGGCTCGTCGAGCCGACGTGCGGGCTCACCCGTGGCTCGACCGCGATCGCGCGCGGCGACTTCGCCACTGCTTGGCGCTACAACCCGGCCGCGTTCCTCGTCATGGGCCTCGGTGCCGCTTTCGTGATCCGCGCCATCGTGGGCTGGACGATGCACCGGTGGGTCAACCTCCACGGCCGGCCCGGCAAGTACGCGTACCTCGTCGGCGCGGCCGCTTTCGTGGCGCTGTGGGTCTACCAGCAGACCAACGCCGACTTCATCATCAACTCGCGCATCTGACCGACTCGTCCACCGGTGGCAGCGAGCTGAGGCACGGTGCCGTGACCGGCGGTCGTGGGGGGCCGGTGATCACCGCGGCGCGGGCGTGACCTCAGCTGGCGGCCGGGGATCGTTGGGAACGATCGGAGCGGTGAGCAGCCCTAGCAGGGCTGCGATCAATGCCGACAGGACGATCACGCCGGCCCACAGCTCGACGGTCCAGCCGACGCCGCCCGCGGTGAGTTGGAAGAGGAAGAAGTAGCCGGCCCACAGCACGGCGATCGCGGTTGGCACCACGATCAACGCCGGCCAGCGTCGCGCGACCATGACGTCGCCGGCCGCGCCGGCGACGACGCCGGCGAGGACGAGCCAGGGCGTCCGGAACTCGTCGAGGCCGACGAAGAGCACGGTGACCGTGCCGAAGAACAGCGTGAACGCCCCCCTCGGCGGGATCCACCGGCGGAGCAGCAGGTACGACGGGACGCTGAACAGCACGGTGGTCATCAGGATCGACGCGATGCCGAGCAACTGCTGGAGCTCGGGTGTGATGGTGGACGGGTGGACCTCGGGCACATCGGCTGTCCGGGTGAAGGCGGTGCTGGCGGCCTTGTTGAGGAACGGCGAGAGGTAGAGCAGGAAGAAGCCGACCAGCGCGGTCAGCAGCGCGAAGTCGAGCACGATGGGTACGGCGCGACCGAGCGTGGTCGGCTCGTGGTCGGGGTCGCCCCACGCGGAACGGATCGGTGCGCTCAGAGCGATCAGCCCGCCCGTGAGCAGAAGGAGGTGGGTCGGGCTGAGCAACGCCTCCACGCCGACTTCGACGCCGAGCAGTTGGTGCCAGATGAGGTCGCCCATCCCGCCCGCCGCGAACATGCCCAGCGCGAGCAGTGTCAGGCCGTGGCCTCGCGGGAGCGTCTCGGTCCAGGGGCGGCCGGGCTGGCGGGACGACCACGCGACCGCCGTCGCCGCGGCGGCCGCGGCGACGAACCCGCTGTAAAGCACGCCGTGCCATGGCGTGAAGAACGACTCGACCGCGTTGCTGGTGTGGGCCCAGCCGTCGAGGAAGAGCCCGACGATCATCCACAGTCCGAAGAGCACGCCGGCGAGCTGCTGGCCGAAGGTCAGCCCCGGCCGGCTGCCGGCCGGGGCCGGCTTTGTCCTCGGTTCGGTTCGTGGCTGGTCCTTCACGGCGTGTTCCAGGGCCATGGCTTCCCTCCCGGGTTCGACTGGGCGTGATCGATCATATACCCCCCTGGGGTATATGGCAACCGCTTCGCGCCAGTGGGCGGAATCTGCGGGAGATCCAATACGAAGGGCATAGGTGACCCGTGACACACTGGCCGGCGAGGCGGCCAACGTCGTCGCAGCTCGCAGGGGGGAAATCACACATGAGCACGCCGCAGACCAACGAACCGCCGGCCCCCGCCCGCGGGGCGCGGAGACGGCGATGGGGACCGTTCGCTCTCGTCGTCGCGCCGGTGTTGCTCGCCGCCGCGTGCGCGTCCGGCACGTCAAGCCAGGGTGCCACGGCCGCGAGCGCCCCTTCGGGCTCGAGCGCCCCAGCCGGCACCGCGGCGGCGGCCAAGCCGTGCGACACGGCGGCCAATCCCGCCGGTTTCTACACCGACGCGCAGCTCTCGGGGGCCCTCGGGGCCAAAGACGACGGCATGGCGGGGATGGACATGAGCGGGTCTGGCGGGACCATGGACCCGAATGGGGCGGGCGCCACGGCGACCACAAAACCCGAAGACATGAGCGGTGGGCTCGGTGAGGCGGGCGCGGCCCGGCTCATGGTCAAGCTCAACCAGATGAGCGACGCCGAGTACGACCAGTGGCTCGAGAGCCTGAACCCGAGCGTCAAGGCCGGAGCGCCCGACGACACCGGCATGGGCGGACGCCTCGGCCCGCAGAGCTGGATCCCCCAGACCGATAGCGCCGCATGCGCACAGCTCGCGTCCGAGCTCGACACCGCGAAGCAGGTCGCGGCGAAGTACCCGAAGGCGTCGGATGCGATCGCCGATGGCTACGTGCGCATCGCGCCGTACGTTCCCGGCATCGCCTCGCATTGGATGAAGTTCACGATCGTCGACGGGAAGTTCGACATCAACAATCCCGAGATGCTGCTGTATGACGGCAACGACAAAGACGCCAACCTCGTCGGTCTCAGCTACTACCTCCGCAAGCCGGGTGGGGACGAGCCGACGGCCGGGTTCGCCGGCGGCAACGCCCACTACCACCGCCACGAAGGCCTGTGCGTCGGCCCAACCGGGGTCATAGGCGATTCGACCACGTCGGAGGAGAACTGCAAGGCGATGGGCGGGACGAAGCAGGACGGCAGCTCGGGCTGGATGAGCCATGCCTGGGTGGTCCCCGGCTGTGAGAGCCCGTGGGGCGTGTTCAGCGCGCAGAACCCGATCCTCGACACGCCGCTCGTGGAGGGCTCCGGGCAGGGCGCGCCGTGCAGCGCCAGCCAGATCAAGAGCCGGTGGGATCTGTCGCCGGCGAAGCAGTGATGCGGCGCGTCCACGAGTTCGAGGACGCGGCCGCCCGCATCACGCCTCGCTGAGCACCGGTTGCGGTGGCGTGTCGGCTGCCCGAAGCGCGGTCTCCGCCGAGCTCGACGGCGACGCCGGCAGTCGGAGGCGCTTCAACAGCAGCGCGTTGACCGCCACGATGATGCTCGAACCCGACATCGACAGCGCCGCGATCTCGGGGCGCAGCATGAGACCGAAGGCGGGCTCGAACACGCCGGCAGCGACCGGGAGGGCAAAGGCGTTGTAGCCGATCGCCCAGCCCAGGTTCTGGCGCATCTTGCGAACGGTGCCTTTGCCGATGCCGATGGCCACCGCGACATCGAGCGGGTCCGATCGCATCAGCACCACGTCGGCGGTCTCGATGGCGACGTCGGTGCCGGCACCGATCGCGATGCCGAGGTCGGCCTGGGCGAGCGCGGGGGCGTCGTTCACGCCATCCCCGACCATCGCCACACGCCGCCCACCTGCCTGCAGCTCGGTGACCTTCGACGCCTTGTCGCCGGGCAGGACGTCGGCCACGACGGTCGTGATGCCGAGCTGCCCCGCGATCCGTTCGGCGGTGGCTCGGTTGTCACCGGTCAGCATGACGACTTCGGCTCCGGCGCGCTGGATGGCGGCGACCGCGGCGGCGGCGGTGGGGCGAGCGGCATCGGCGATGGCGATGAGCGCGCGGGCTCGGCCGTCGATCGCGACGCACACCACGGTGCGCCCGCTGCTGGCCATCTCTTCCCGGCGTGCGGAGAGATCCCCGAGGTCGATGCCTTCGCGTTCGAGCAGCCGGCGATTGCCGACGGCGACGCGATGACCGTCGACGTCGGCGACGGCACCTTGGCCGGGCACGGCCTCGAAGGAGCTGGCCGCGAACGCGGGCGCACCCCGCGAGTCGGCGTAGCGCACCACCGCCTCGGCGAGGGGGTGCTCGGACTCGCGCTCGACGGCGGCCACGAGGCGGAGGAGCTCGACCTCGTCCCCGTCTCCGATGACGAGATCGGTGACCTCGGGCTCGCCTTTGGTGAGGGTGCCGGTCTTGTCCATCACGACGACGCCGATGTGCGCGGCCGACTCGATCGCCATCGCGTTCTTGAACAGCACGCCGCGCTTCGCGCCAAGACCCGTTCCGATCATCACCGCGGTGGGGGTGGCGAGCCCGAGGGCGTCCGGGCACGTGATCACCACGACGGTGATCGCGAAGAGGAAGGCCTGGCTGGCCGGACGGTCGGAGAACAGCGTCCACACAGCGAAGGTGAGCGCGCCTCCCACGAGCGCCACGAACACGAGCCAGAACGCGGCCCGGTCGGCGAGCCGCTGGCCGGGCGCCTTGGAGTTCTGCGCCTCCTGCACGAGCTTGACGATCTGCGCGAGCGCGGTGTCTGCCCCGACCTTGGTGGCCTTCACGCGCAACGTGCCGTTCGTGTTGATGCTCGCCCCGATCACCGCCGAGTCGGGATCTTTGTGTACCGGCATGCTCTCGCCGGTCACGACCGACTCGTCGACTTCACTCGTACCTTCGACGACGATCCCGTCGACGGGGATCTTGGCGCCCGGGCGGATGAGGAGCGTGTCGCCCGGTTGGACCTCGGCGGTGGGGACCTCCGTCAGCTCGCCGTCGTGGATCACGACCGCCATCGGCGGTGCCAGGTTGAGGAGCGTGCGTATCGCGTCGTTCGCGCCGCCGCGCGCTCGCATCTCGAACCAGTGGCCGAGCAGCACGAAGACGGCGAGCGTCGTCGCGGCTTCGTAGAAGACGTCGCCGCCACCCCTGAGCGTGACCACGACGGAGTAGAGCCATCCGGCACCGACACCCACCGAGACGAGCACCATCATGTCGAGCGTCCGGTTGGTGAGCGCGCGCCATGCGCCGGTGAAGAAGATCGACGCCGACCAGAAGATGATCGGCAGGCTCAGCAGGAGGGCCCACACGTCGTCGCGCAGGCCGAAGGGTGCGGCCACGTCGAAGCCCAGCACGTCGCGGCCGATCGGTGACCACAGCAGTATCGGGATGTCGAACGCGAGCGCGACGAGGAACCGGTTGCGCATGTCGGCGGTCATCGCGGCCATGGACATGGCACCGTGGCCGCCGTGGCCCATCACGTCCTCGGGCGATCGCACGCCGTGGTCGTGGCCTTCCTCGGCCTGCTGGTGGTCGTGGTCGTCGCCGTGGCCGTGGTCGTGGTCGTGGTCGTGGTCGGGGACGAGGTTCGCGGGATGGCACTCTCCGTCGCAGGCGTACCCGCAGTCGACGATGGCCGCCGCGAGGTCGTCCGCCGTGACCGTAGTGGGGTCATAGACGACCGTCGCGGTCTCGTTGGTGGCGTTGGCATTGACCTCGTGGACGCCGGCCATCCGGCCGAGCCGAGCCTCGATGACGTTGGTCTCGGTGCCGAAGCACATCCCGCGCGCCTCGAGAACGATGGTGCGGTGGGCGGAACCGTGGTTGTGGCCGGACGCCGGCTTGCCCATCATCGGACGGTGCGCAACGTGTCGCGCCGGCGCTGGTACTCGTCCTCGTCGATCTCGCCCCGCGCGAAGCGATCGGCCAACGTGTCTTCTGGCCTGTGTCCGCGCTCACCCGGGACCTGCCGGAACAGGGCGATGGCGAGCCAGATGACGGCCCCCCAGAACACCACCATCGTGAGCGTCATGGTGAGCCATGCGGCCCAGTTCCAATCTCCGTACCAATACATCATCGTGCAGTCCTTTCGTCGTGCGGCGGGTCGGGCTCGCCGCTGGTCTCATGAGGCACGTCTGCCGCCGCTTCGGGGTCGCGGCTCGTGAACTCGTTGCGGCAGGCGGTGGAGCAGAACCACCAGGTCTGCCCGTCGCGGTGGGCATGGAGGGTGGTGTTCGGATCGGCGGTCACGCTCATGCCGCAGATGGGGTCGGTTGCCATGTTGGAGAGCTCGCGAAACCCGCCGTCCTCGAGCCAGAGGACGCGGTCGGCGATCTCCTTGAGCCGCTCGTCGTGCGAGACGATGACGACGCTCCTGCCGTCGTCGGTGGCGAGGTGGCGCAGGAGGCGAGCGATGTCGTGCCCGTGGCTCGAGTCGAGGTTGGCCGTGGGCTCGTCGGCGAGGATCACGGCCGGGTCGTTGGCGAGCGCGCGGGCCACCGAGACGCGTTGCTTCTCGCCCCCGGAGAGCTGGTCGGGCCGGAACCGGAGGCGTTGACCGAGACCGACCCGTTCGAGCAGGGCGCGGGAGCGTTCGTGAGCGGCGTTGCCGACGACGCCAGCGAGGTTGCAGGCGATCTCGACGTTCTCGACCGCGTTCAACGCGCCGAGCAAGTTGAAGTCCTGGAAGACGAAGCCGAGGTGGCGGGCGCGCAGCTTGGGCAGCAGGCGCTCGGGTGCGGCGGCGAGATCGATCCCGTCGATCGTGACCGCTCCGGATGTGGGGCGCAGCATGGCGCCGAGCATGAGGAGCAGCGTGGTCTTGCCACTGCCCGACGGCCCCATGACGAGCACGACCTCCCCCGCCTTGATGTCGAGGTCGATGTCTCGCACGGCATGGACGGCGAGGTCGCCCTCGCCATAGGTCTTGTTGAGCCCCCGGACGGTGATGCTGGCCGCTGAGGCGGTGCGCGGGTCGATGATGGCGGTCATGGTCATTGTGCGCTCCGGAAGACCGAAGCCGGATCGATGCGGACGACCCGGCGGAGTGGGATCGCCGCGGCGATCAGGCCGATCACCAGGGCGCCGGCGGCGGTGCGCGCGACCGAAACCGGTTCGATGACGATGCGGATGTTCGGGGTGAGCGCGGCGAGGGCGGCACCGAGCCCGAGGGACAGCACGAACGCGGTCGCGGCGGCGAGCGCGATGGTCCAGATGGCTTGCGCTACGACGTCCTTCGCCAGCCGGGGGTTGGTCCCGCCCAGAGCCTTGACGACGCCGAAGTCGCGGAGCTTCGCCAACGTCGACGTGAACAGCGTGAGGGCGACCACGGCCAGGGCGATGAGGAACCCGATGATCGTCATGATCGACATGATGTCGGTGGCCATGTCACGCACGATGCGGGACTCCTGATCGGAGAACGCGGCCCTGGTCTGCACCGTCGCGTCCGGAACGGCCGCGGCGATGCGCGACGCGAGCTCGTCGGCGCCGACGCCGGCTCGCGCGCCGGCGAGCACGTAGTTCGTACCCGGTCCTCGCAGCGCCGTGAACTGCTCGGTGTCGAGGAAGACCGTCGTGTTGACGATGTTCGTCCCGTTGACGGAGAGGCCCGAGACCCGCAGCGGCGTGCCGAGGATCTCGACCGTGTCGCCCACGCCGATGGCGAGCTCGCTGGCGGCCGACTCGTCGACCACGGCTTCCCCGGCGCCCGGGGCGGATCCGGAGGACAGCTCGCGGGGCCCGGCGACGCCCGCTTGCGTGTCGTACCCGAAGACATAGGTGATGATGCTTCGGTCGCCCTTGGTGACGACACCGGTGGTGTAGCGCAGCGGCTCGGCCCACGCGACGCCATCGACCGAGCGCACCCGTGCCACGGTGTCGTCGGGGAGCGCGGTGATCGACATGTGCATGGTGCGGACGCCGGCCTGCGCGACGAACACGTCAGCGGGAGACGTGTCGATGTAGGCCGTCACCTGCCGCGTGGCTCCCGCGAACACCCCGTTGAGGACGAGCACGAGCACGAGGGCGGCCGCGACACCGGCAACCGCGAGGACCGCGCGCCGGCGGTCTTGGAGGAGCTGTCGCCGGGCCAGGGGAACACGCCGGGGCACCGTCATCCTCCTCGGTACGCGGTGGCGGGGTCGAGGCGCGCCAGGCGCCGGGCGGGGAGGAGCGCCGCGACGGCGCCCATGAGCGCGGCGGCAGCGATGGCTCGCCCGACGATGGTCGGCGTCAACACGATCGCGAACTGGGGACGCGCCCAGGAGATGAGCATGCGCCCGGCGAAGAACATCGCCGCCCCGGCAAGAAGGCCGCCGGTCGCCAGGATCGTGGTCTGGGTGAGCGCGATCCGGTACAGCCGCCAGCGGTCGGCGCCGACCGCCTTGATGATGCCGTAGTCGCGGCGATGCTCGATGATCGCCGAGTAGGCCGTCAGCGCGATGACGACGCTGCCGATGGCGAACGCGACCGCCACCATGACCTGTAGCGGCACCGAGAACGGGCGGGCGAGGACGGACAGGTCGTTGGCCTTCAGCTCGCCACGGTCCAGAACGGTCAGCCCGGTGGATGCGAGCCGGGCGCGAACCTCTTGCGGGCGGTCGGTGCCGACGAGGACGAAGCTCGTGGTTCCCGGTGCTCGGAGGGCCTGGTCCGTGGCGGCGTGCGTCATGAACACGAACGAGGTCATGAACATGTCGGCGTCCGCGAGGCCGACCACCGTGAAGCTGCGGCCCAAGATGTCGAGCTGGTCCCCGACGTTGATGCCGTGCCGCTGGGCGAGCACCCGCCCGATGGTGATCTCGTTGTCGCGTGCCGGGGCGCGCCCCTCGATCACCGACGAAGGCCCGCCCGGCTGCCCGGGCTGCCAGCCGATCAGGTAGGCCGGCACCTTGGACTCGTGGAGCTGCATGATCGAGAACAGCCCCCGCACCGGTGCCGCCCACTTCACCTCGGGGTCGCTCCGCACCTGATCGACCGTGGATGCCGGCAGGACGCTGGCGGCCGAGAAGAAGCTCTTGGTTCCGGGGGACACGACGTAGAGGTCGGCGCCGGCCTGGTCCTCATAGACCGTGGT
Source organism: Actinomycetota bacterium (assembly GCA_016185305.1). Classification (GTDB taxonomy): domain Bacteria; phylum Actinomycetota; class Acidimicrobiia; order Acidimicrobiales; family Acidimicrobilacustridaceae; genus JACPNV01. The sequence goes on from JACPNV010000099.1 coordinate 20,309, forward strand.
CTTCGCGTCGATGCCCGCCCACAGACCGTCGAGGAGCAGGATCAGCATGAGGGCGAGACCGACGCCGGCGACGGACGCGACCAGCCGGCGGGGCTCGGACCAGAGGTTCCGTCGGGCGAGGGGGACCTGGCGGGCCACGACGCGCCCCTACGGTGCCTGCCACTCGAACACGACGGGCGGCGCGAGCCCGCTCGCCCACACCACGACAGCGGTGTAGAAGGCAGCCATCGCCGCGGCGCCGGCTGCTCCCCACCCAATGCTTCGAGCGCTCCAGGAGTGCATGGTCTCTCCGCCGCTACGAAGCTTTCGAGGGGTAGGCGTGATCGGCCGGGGGCGGCACCTGGTTCTCGCCGTGTCCGTGTTCGCCGGACATCATGAGGATCATCATCAGCGGGCACGCGAGCAGGACCAGGAAGACGATCGCGAGGGGAATCGTGACGCCCAGGGCGCTCAATGCGACGATGCCCACGAGGGCCACGAGCAAGCCGGCATGCATCCACAGGTGATGTCGCATCTGGAACTCCTCGTGCGTTCGGGCGCCGCTGGCGCCGGTTGCTCGCAGTGTGACGCCCCTGATGAGCACGGGCATCCGGGCGGGATACGGACCGCCGGCTACGGAGCACTACGGAGACAGAGGCCTGACTCAGACGAGTGGCCACGGGTAGCGGCGACCGGTCGTGTCGTGGGGGAACACCCCGCGGTCGACCACGGTCGCGGCTCGGTGAAGGACGGCCTCGCGCTCGTCGGGATCGAGCAGGCGGTTCATCGACGCCGGCAAGCCGCGGACGGCGAGGCGGGCGATGTCATCGATCAGCGCCGGTGGGATCGGCTCGCCGGCGAAGTCCCAGATGACGGTGCGCAGCTTGAAGTCGGTGTGGAAGCTGAGGCCGTTGTCGATCCCGTAGAGGTGGCCTCCGGGGCCGAGCAGGACATGGCCACCCTTGCGATCGGTGGAGTTGGCGATGAGATCGAACGCGCATATGCGCTTGAGCTGGCTGTGGTGACGCTCGTCCTCGAGCAACGTGAAGTAGTGCGCGTCCAGATCGGCGTCGATGAAGAGCTGCAGCGAGCCCTCGCCCAGCGGTACGTCGTCGAAACGCCGGACCGTGACCGGCACGATGTCCCACCCGAGATGGAGCGAGAGCTCATAGGCCGCGACCTCGCGCTTGTAGAGGCCACTCGGGAAGTCCCACAGGGGCCGCTCGCCTCGCGCTGGCTTGTAGATGGCTCGGGCCTTCTCGTCGTCATGGCAGACCTCGACGAGGAACGTCGCGTTCGAGCTCCACGGCATCCGGCCCACGACCTCGACGTTCCCATGGGACAGGACATCGGACGGCAAGAGCATCTTCGTCTCTCCGTCGCCTCAGCGACGGCGGTGGCCGTTGCTGCGGGCGCACATGTGTCCGTCGGGATCGATGGGGCCGGCGCAGATGGGACAGATCGGGCGGCCCGCGGCCACCAACCCGGCCGCGTGGGCGACGAACCCGGCGACTTGTTCCCGAGTGAGATGGAAGCGGGCGCTCGCGGGCGCGATGGCGTCGCTCAGCGAAGCAGCGGCATCCGCGTCATCGCCCTCGTCGTCGTTCGGGAGCACGAGCTCCTCGGCCACGACGAGGAAGCGGTCGTCGCCCTCCTCGTACTTGACGGCCAACGAGCCGACGATCCACTCCTCGATCGCGGGCTCGATCAGCTCGAGCTCGCCGGGCACGTCACCGGTCGGGGGAGCCAGGTTCTCCAGCATCCCCCCGAGGTACTCGGCAAGGGCCGACACCTGTTGCTTCTCCAACCGCAGGGTCACCACCGAGCCCTGCTGGCGGGCCTGGAGGAAGAACACCCGTGCGCCGGGTTCGCCGACCACGCCGGCGGCGAAGAAGTCGGGGTCGGTGAGATCGAAGTCGCTGCTCACGACCGCCCCAGCGCGTTGAGATCGCCGGTGTCGTTGACCGTCAGCACCGCGGGGCCGTCGACGCCGTAGAGGATGGCCGAGATCGAGCAGGGCGACACGACGATGCGCTGGAACAGGTCGAGGTGGGTTCCCAGCGCGCTCGCCACGGCTGCCTTGATCGGATCGGCATGCGAGACCGTCACGATGGTCTCGCCCGGATGGTTGCTGACGAGCCGGCCGATCGCGCCGGTGATGCGAGCTTGCATCTCGGCGAAGGACTCGCCACTCGGGAACCGAAAGCCGCTCGGGTAGCGCTGCACCGTGCGCCACTCGGGCAGCTTGAACAGCGACTTGAGCTCGGCGCCGGTCCACTCACCGAAATCGCACTCCACCAAGCCCCGGTCGATCTTCACCTTCAATCCACGAGCCCGGGCGATGGGGGCAGCGGTCTCGCGTGTCCGCTCGAGCGGCGATGCGTAGACCGCCGCGATCTGCTTCAACGCGGCGATCCGCTGCGCCACCGCGTCGGCTTGTTCGCGACCCTTGTCGGCGAGATGGAGGCCGCGTGCTCGTCCCGGTAGGACCTTGCCCGTCGTCGCGGTCTGCCCGTGCCGAACGAGGAGCACGAGGGTCGGCAGTGGAGGTTTGCGTCGCTCCGGCATGTCCGAGACAAGGTACCGGACCGCAGATCGATAGCCTGCGCTCGTGCCGGACTCGTTGGACAAGCTGAACGCCGAGATCGTCGAGTGCCGCGCCTGCCCGCGCCTGGTCAACTGGCGCGAGGCCGTCGCAACCGACAAGCGCGCAGCGTTCGCGGACCAGGACTATTGGGGTCGCCCGGTGCCTGGGTTCGGCGACCCGGACGCGTCCATCGCCATCGTGGGACTCGCGCCGGCGGCGCACGGCGCGAACCGGACAGGTCGCATGTTCACCGGGGATCGGTCGGGTGACTTCCTGTATGCCGCGCTCTACGGGGCCGGGTTGGCCAGCCAGCCCCAGAGCGTTCGTCGCGACGATGGGCTCTACCTCGACGGTGTCTACATCACGGCTCCGGTCCGCTGCGCGCCGCCCGGCAACAAACCGACCCCAGCCGAGCGCGACAACTGCCGGCCGTACCTGCGGCGCGAGCTCTCGCTGCTGGCCAACCTCCGCGTGGTGATCGTGCTCGGGCAGTTCGCGTACCAGGTGATGGCGGCCGAGCTCGGTATCAAACGCCGGCCGCGGTTCGGTCACGGCGTCGAGGCCACTGCGCCGGACGGAACGGTCGTGCTCTGCTCGTTCCACGTGAGCCAGCAGAACACCTTCACCGGAAAGCTCACGCCTGCGATGTTCGATGCGGTTCTCGCTCGGGCCCGCGCCGCTGCCGTCCAACCGCAGGTGGGACGAATCGAAAACTGAGAGCCGGGCGCGATCTATCGAAATAAGACTTTCGGCCTATTTATAGAAAAATGGGCCGTACGCCTCAGTGGGCCGCCAAGAAAATGCCCGATGATCAGGGCATGCAGGACACGGTGCGACGGATCGACAGCTACGAGCTGCACCCAACACCAGTGGCGGGAACGACGACAGTCGAGTGGCGCGCACCGGGCAGCGGTCGCGTCGTCGCGGTGACCGATGTTGCCCCTCGCGGGCGCAAGGGCTTGTGGGATGCCATGGCCCGGGCGGCAACCACCGGGAGCCAACCAGCGACGACGTTCCCCACCGATGCAGCGCTGGCTGTCGAGCCGGTCGAGGTTCTTCCTGCACCAGTCCTCGTGCTCGCCCCTGGTATCCACCAGGACGGCGACCCGGTGGGCGCGCACCTCGACTACCTGTCCCGGCTCTCCCGACCGGCGGCGACGACCGAGACAGTGGCACCGGTCGTTTCGCTGGCGGACTTCGCGGCGAAGCGACGGAAGAGCCCCCGGACCTGACGCGCAGAGATCGAGTGGCAACTCGATCTCCGTCGTCAACCTCCACGCCCCGCACGTCGGTGCGGGGTGTCGTTGGTTTTCTCGCGAGTGCTTTCGCGGTGAATTGTCGATCCGCGACCACGAGCGCCTAGCGTTGGCGGGTCCTGACCGCCCGCGACTCTGGAGCAGGTTTCGTTCGATGAGCAACAGGAATCGCGTGCGCATGTCGCTTGGCGCGGCCGGAATCGGAGCCCTCGTGCTTGCCGGTTGCACCGTCCCGAGCAACGACCCGCAGAGCTATGACCCCGAGGTGCAGCAGAACTTCGTTGCGGGCTGCACCGGCGCGGACCCCATCGTCGACAACACGACCTCGACGATCGCGTCGTCAACGGTGTGCCAATGCGATTTTGCGGTCTTCGTCGCCAACGTGCCGTTCAACGACAGTGACAAGGCGAAGTCGCAGTATGCGGGCTATGGCGGCAAGACGTTCGTCGAGATCAACAACGAGATGAAGCGCGACGGCACGAAGTTCAACGACGCGGTGACCCAAGACGTCCGCAACAAGCTCAACCAATGCGCCACGAACCCGACGTCAGCCACGCTTCCCCCCGGGTTCCTCCCTGGCACCACGGTCGCGGGAGGTGCCGGCACGACCTCAGGAACAGCGAGCGGGTCCCCGGACACCTCGGTACTCCGATGAGCGACACGGCGAGCGAGCCCCTCGACCTCGAACCGAAGCCCAGTGGTGATCGCCGCCCGTTCGTCGTTGCCGGCATCGTCCTGCTCGCGGTCGCAGTGGCGGCGGTGGTGGTCGCCTTCATCTCCTCACGTGAGCCGACGGGCTACACCGCCGAGGACGAGCAGAAGTTCATGGCGGCATGCACGGCCAACGGCGGCGAGCCGGTACGGGGCACGTGCAGCTGCATCTACGGCCAGATGGCCACGAAGGTTCCCTACGCGCGGTTCGTCGCGGTGAACAACGACCTCGCCGGCAGACAATCGCCGATCGAGCTGCCGCAGGACGTCGAGGCCATCCGCGCCGATTGCGTCGCCCGCTCGAAGCCCCTGGCATCTGACCCGGCGTTCATGACCCAACCGCCCGACAGCGGAGCGGCCGGCGCCAGTCCCGGGCAGAACTGAGCAGCCGTTCAGCCGCTCAAGAATCCGACGATGAGGTCGGCGACGAGCTGGGGCTGCTCGTACTGCAGAAAATGACCAGCGCCGTCGATCGGCTCGACCCGCGAGCCTTCAGGAAGAACGTCGGCGACGTCGTTCCACACCTCGCCCGGGACGCACCCATCGGACACGCCGTGCAAGTAGAGCGTCGGCTGCGGGTGCGGCGTGAGGACGGCCATCGTTTCCGCCGCGTACTCCGCGGGCTGCAAGCTCAGGTCGAACATCGAGCGGTACGTGCCAAGCGCGGCGGTGAGGTTGCCGGGATCGCGCAATGTGTCCTTCACCCTCGCGAGATCGTCGGCGCCGTGGAACCCGGGCGACCACTCTTCCCAGAGTCGAGCGATGAACTCGAGATCGTTGTGGGCGACGATCGCTTCCGCGGTCGGCTGCAAGAAGACGTACTGGTACCAAAAGGCGCGTACCTGCTCGTAGTCGAGGAGGCGGCCGGCCATGACCGATGTCGGCGGCACTGATGCGGTCACGACCTTGAGCCAGCGCTCGGGAGCGTGGCTGGCCGCGCCATACGCCATGAGGGCGCCCCAGTCGTGCCCGACGATCACGCCGGGCACGCCCCCGCCAAGCTCTTCATGGAACGCCGTGGCGTCAGCTACCCAGCCCGAGATGGCCGAGATGCCGCCCGCCGGCACCTCGGTCGGGGCATAGCCGCGCGCGTACGGGGCCACGGCGTGAAATCCGGCATCGGCGAGCTCTGGCAGCAGCCATCGCCAGCCCCATGGCGTGTCGGGAAAGCCGTGCTGGCACAACGCCAGTGGCGCACCCGCGCCGCCAGCTTCCAGCCACGTGAACGACAGGCCGTTGATGGTGCCCTGCTGCTCGGTAATCGCGGTCATCTCCATGCGTGCGGGAGGCTAGAGCGGTGGCGCCGCGGCAGCTCGTGAACTGTGTCACAGCGCAAGACACAGCGTTTACCCGCTGGCTACTCTGCGTAACTGATCGGGGAGATCACCGAGGCAAATGAGTTGCCCGTACGTAGGGGAAGGCGTGCAGGCCAGACGAGTTCTCGCTATGGGGGTGAAGCGTTCTTGAACGTCACGTTCTACGGGGTTCGGGGCTCGACCCCTTGCCCGTGTGCCACCAACCATCGCTACGGCGGCAACACTGCATGTGTTGTCCTCCAAGAGCCGGGCTGCGATCCCCTCGTCCTCGACCTCGGTACTGGCCTTCGGTTCTGGGGCGAGACGCTGCCCGGCGACGGCAGCTTCCGTGGTCATGCGTTGGTGACGCACTTGCACTGGGACCACGTGCAAGGGCTGCCCTTCTTCACGCCGGTCCACCTTCCGGGTGCGCAGCTCGACATCTATGGGCCGGTCCAAGACGACGGCTTGTCCATGGACGACGCGTTCGAGGAGTTCATGCGCCCGCCGTACTTCCCCGTGCGCGTGGCCGATCTTGCCGGCGACATCAGGTTCCACTCGCTTGCAGAAGGCGACCACGCCATCGGTGACGCGAAGGTGCGGGTGCGCAACGTTCCGCACGTGGGTCCGACGCTTGGCTACCGCGTCGACCTTGCTGGGCACAGCGTGGTCTACATCAGCGATCACCAGCAGCCGCTCGATGGTGGGCTCGACATCGCACCCCAGGTCCTCGAGTTGTGCGACGGCGCTGATCTGCTCATCCACGACGCGCAGTTCACACCGGAAGAGTTCGTCATGAAGGCCCACTGGGGTCATTGCACGGTGGACTACGCGCTGCAGGTCGCGAAAGAAGGGGGTGTGCGGCGCCTCGCCCTGTTCCATCACGATCCGGGCCACGACGACGCCTTTGTCGACCGGCTGCTCCGCGAGACGCGAGACAAGGCGGCAGCGACGGGAGTCGAAGAGGTGATCGCCGCTTCGGAGGGGCTGACCGTCCACTTCGACCAGGTGCCTGCCGGACCCTGATCACCCCGGCGGCCGACAGGGGCTGTCTTCAGCGGGGGCGGTCGCCTGTTGAGTTTGCGGAGCATCGGTGCCGAGCCGCCGGCTTCCCCAGGACTCGCCGCGATTCCTCGCCCGCGCCGAGTCCCTCATGCCGACGGCTAACTGTTTCCGCCCTGCTGTCGACGCCCCGGATGGCCCGTCTCGGGTTCCGCGCGCTCGCGGCTAGGTAGCAGGCCAGCCATCTTTGGTCCACATCGGCGCCGACAACCGGCTGAACTCGAACGAGACGGACCGCAGTGCTTCCGGCAGCGCGCTCCTGTGGTGCTGCCGAACAGGTTTCTCACGTTCGGCTAAACAGATCGGTAGCTGACAGACTCTTTACTCCGTGCGGCGTTACGACGACGGCTTCGAGAGCTGGTATCGGGAGGCTTGGCCGCGCATTGCTCGCGCGCTGTTGATCGTGTCGGGCGGCCAGGCCGATGTTGCCGCTGAGGCTGCGAGCGAGGCCTTTGTTCGCGCGTACGAGCGCTGGGAACGTGTGAAGCGCATGGAGTCTCCGGACGGCTCCGAGTCGCTCGGTCAGTGCAGGTGGTCGGCTGACCCCGCCGTCGCCAGAACCTTTGTCTCGAAGTAGTGCCAGACGTCGCCCACGGTTCGCAATTCGAAGAACAGCTCCTCGGGCAGGTCCAGCCCCAACTCGTCGAGCACGACCCACAGCTCGAGTCGCTGGAGCAGGTTGGACGTTTCGGAGGGCCTGACCGTCCACTTCGATCAGGTGGGGGTCAACGCCTGATCATCCCCGAGCGATCGCTCTGAGCCAGAGACCATCGGCTTCACGGGTGGCCTCCATCGCGAAGTCGAACAGGTCGACGAGCGTCGCGTGGACGATGTCGTCGGGGTCGACATGACCTTCACCGATCGCCAATGTGCGAGCGGCTTCCTCCGATGAGGCGACCTCCTTCGCGGTCGCGTCGGCATCGAGCGGCTCGCCCCGTCGTGCCCGCTCGATCAGCTTTGCTGTTGCGAGGTCGTCGGTGCCGTAGTCCGGATGGTCCTCGAACCTGCCCGTGATCACGTAGGCCGGCGTACCGAGATCAGCGGCGAGCACAGCTGCCGCGGTCGCTGAAGCGTTCACGAGGCTCGCACACCACAATCGTGTGGCCGATCTCGCGGCGACGACGCCCCTCGTCCCGGCGGAGGTGCGTTGCACCAGCGTGCAGCCCGCGAGATCGGCCTTCGCGACTTCCACGGGTGAGTTCGAGAAGTCGAACCCGTCGATGCAACGGCCGTGGTTCTCACCCATCGCCAGTACGCCGGGATGGGCAGCCTTGAACGCGAGGGCTTCCTCCACGTCCGCGACGAGATGGATGGCCGCCGCACCCGAGTTGAACGCGTACGCGGCGGAGCTGAACGCGCGGATCACGTCGACGGCGACGACCGCGCCATCGACGTCACCGGCTTCCCAGTGCGGCAGGTAGCGGGCTTCGTGCACAGGCGAGCATCGTAGAGCGCGGTTTTCCGGATATGAGGCAATGTCGGTAGGTTGTCGTGCTCCGGTCGTTGAGCCAATGGAGGAGATCGTGAGCGACATCACCGATGAGGGAACCAGCTTCGATGCGGCGAAGTTCCGCCAGGTGCTCGGACATTTCCCGACCGGGGTCACCGTCATCACGGCGATGGAAGGCGGCAAACCGGTGGGCTTCGCGGTCGGCTCGTTCGCCTCCCTCTCACTCGCGCCGCCACAGGTGCTGCTCTGCGCAGGCAAGAGCTCGTCGACCTGGCCGAAGATCGAAGCGGCGGGGTCGTTTTGCGTGAACATCCTGGCCGACGATCAGGAAGACGTTTGCCGGGTCTTCGCCAGCAAGGCCGAGGACAAGTTCGCCGAGATCGGCTGGAAGCATTCGGGCAACGGTGCGCCGATCATCAACGGTGTGCTCGCCTACGTCGACTGCACGATCGGCGATGTCGTCGAGTCGGGTGATCACTTCGTCGTCATCGGCGTGGTGGACGATCTCGACGTGATGCACGAGGGTGGACCGTTGCTCTTCTTCCGGGGCGGCTACGGCCGCTTTGCCCTCTGATCTCGCGCCATGGCCATCTACGCCCTGGGCGACAAGGTCCCCGACATCCACTCGGACGCGTACGTGCATCCCGCCGGGATCGTGATCGGAGATGTGACGCTCGCGGCGGGCGCATCGGTGTGGCCGGCGGCGGTGTTGCGGGGGGATGATGGCGCCATCCGCATCGGCCGCGACACGTCGGTGCAAGACGGCGCGGTCATCCATTGCACGCACGAGCTCGACACCATCGTCGGGGCCGAGGCGGTGATCGGTCACCTGGTCCACCTCGAGGGCTGCGTCGTCGAGGACCGCGCGCTCGTCGGCAACGGAGCGATCGTCCTGCATCGGGCCGTCATCCGCACGAACGCGCTGGTCGGGTCCAACGCGGTCGTTCCCGCAGGCATGGAGGTGCCGAGCGGTGCAATGGCACTGGGCGTGCCAGCAAAGATCCGTGAGAACGCCGTGCGGCCGGAGATGATCGCCGAGGCGATGCTCACCTACGTCGGGCGCCTCCCGGTGTACCGGTCTGGACTGCGCCGCCTCGACTGATCACGATCGCATCGCGTTGCGCCCAAACCGACTTCGGATACTGCTCGTCGTCCCAGTAGCCTGACCGGAACCTCTCGCAACGGGGCGGGGGTGGGGGAAGGAGCTCGAAGAAGATGCCGATCCGTCGCGGCTCACCCAGCCCGGAGGGCTGGCGCCTGATCCGCCGGGCGCTGCGTGAGCAACGGGCCGGCATCGCCGTCGGGGTTGCGGCCGGCATCGTCTGGGCGATCGCCAAGGCCTCGGTTCCCCTCCTGGTGCAAGAGGCCATCGACAACGGCATCACGCCGAAGGACACGGCTGTGCTCTGGCGCTGGACGGCGGCGATCTTCGTGTCCGGTGTCGTCGCCGCGCTCTTCACCGGTGTCCGCCGCTACTCCGCCTTTCGGGAGTCGCGCCTGGTCGAGGCGAAGCTGCGCGACGCGGTCTTCGCGCACACCCAGCGCCTGCACTTCGCCTACCACGACCACCAGCAGACCGGCGAGCTGATGAGCCGGGCGAACACCGACCTGTTCCAGATCCAGAACTTCGTCGTGCTCATACCGCTCACGATCTCGAACTTCATCACCGTCGTGTTCGTCACCGGGGTCCTGCTGTTCATCGATCCGGTGCTGACCGTGCTCGCCCTCGGGTCGCTGCCTCTGCTCAACTACCTCGGCAAGCGCTTCTCCACCAAGCTCCATCCCTCGGTCATGGCGATCCAGCGCGAGTCGGCCGAGCTGGCCACGGTCGTGGAAGAGACCGTGTCCGGTGTGCGGGTCGTGAAGGGCTTCGGGTCTCAGGCCGCGCAGAGCCAACGGCTCACGAAAGAGGCGAACGACATCTACGACGTGTCGATGGAGGCCGCCCGGGTCCGGGCTCGGTACCTGCCGGCCATGGACCTGCTACCCACCGTCGGGTTCATCTTCGTGCTCGGCTACGGCGGCTACCAGGTGCTGAACGGTGGCCTGCTCCTCGGAGAGATGGTGGCGTTCACCGCGTACATCGGTCTGCTGATCTGGCCGCTGCGGATGCTCGGCATGATCATCGCCCAGAGCCAGAGAGCGGCGGCGTCGGCGCAACGCGTACACGAGGTGCTCTCCACCGATTCGGAGATCACCTCGCCGCGGGCCCCCACGCCGTTGCCCCGCAAGGGGACGGCGAAGCTCGGCGCAGTCAGCTTCGACGATGTCGTCTTCCGCTATCGGGGTGGTGTCGACGCCGCCGTGCTCGATCATCTCGACCTGCGCGTCGAGCCTGGTGAATCCGTGGCGCTGGTGGGAGCGACGGGCAGCGGCAAGTCCACCGTGGCTCGCCTGCTGCCTCGCTTCTACGACGTCGAGAGCGGTCGCGTTCGTCTCGACGGTCTCGACGTTCGCCAGCTCGACCTCTTGCAGCTTCGGCGGGCCATCGGCATCGTGTTCGAAGACACGTTCCTCTTCAGCGCGACCATCGCCGACAACATCGCGTTCGCGGATCCACTCGCCAAGGACGACGCGATCGAGCGGGCAGCGCGGCTCTCGGGCGCGCATGACTTCATCGTGGATCTCCCCGACGGGTACGCGACCGAGATCGGCGAGCGCGGCTTCTCGCTGTCGGGCGGGCAGCGCCAGCGCATCGCCATCGCGCGGGCGATCCTCGCCGACCCCCGGGTGCTGATACTCGACGATGCCACCTCGTCGGTCGACCCGACCAAAGAGCACGAGATCCGCGACGCGCTGACCGAAGTCATGCACAACCGCACGACGATCGTGATCGCCCACCGGCCCGCCACGATCGCGCTTGCCGATCGGGTGGTGCTGCTCGGTGAGGGCAAGGTCTTGGTCGAAGGCACCCACGACGAGCTGTTGCAGACGAGTGCCTCCTACCGAGCGGTGCTCGCCGCAGCAGAGGCCTACGACGCCGAACGTGCGCGGCACGAGGACGAGGACGAGCACGAGCTCGAAGGGACCTTCACGTGATGTGGGAAGGGGCCGTCGACCCCGAAGACCACATCGATGTCGCCGACGCCCGCAAGATCGTGCGGCGCTCGTTCCGCATGATGCGGCCGTACAAGCGGCAGGTGGTCCTCTCCCTCGTGTTCATCGTGGTCTTCACGGTGTCCGTCCCGATCGGTCCGCTGCTGATCAAGTACGGCATCGACCGCGGCATCACCGGCGAGGACGGGCAGGCGCTGAACCGCGCGGTCATCGGCTACGTCATCATCGGGGTGCTGGCCTACCTCTCGTACCGCATGCTGGTGATGACGATGAGCAGAGCCGGTGAGGGGTTCTTGCGCGATCTCCGCCGCCGGTTGTTCGATCATCTGCAGCGCCTCTCGATGACCTTCTATGACCGGCACAAGGCCGGCATCCTCGTCTCGCGGATGACTTCCGACATCGACACGCTCGCTGAACTGATGCAGTTCGGGCTCCAGCAGTTCGTGATGAACGTCCTGTTGCTCGCGTTCTCGATCGTGCTGCTGGCGGTCGTCTCGTGGCAGCTCTTGCTGCTGTGCCTGATCGCCCTGCCTTTCGTGGTGATCGCCAGCATCAAGTTCCGGCGTGACGCCAACCGGGCCTACCTCGATGTCCGCGACCGCATCGGCCACACGTTGTCGCGCCTGCAAGAGGGTCTTGCCGGCGTGCGTGTCATCCAGGCCTACGGCCGGGAAGACACCGAGATCGGGCGGTTCGCGGACGAGAACCGGGCGCTCTACGACGCGCACATGCAGTCTGTGTGGGTGCAGTCGTGGTACCTGCCGGTGATCGAGATGGCCGGCTTGGGCTCGACGGCGCTGATCGTCGGCGTGGGCGGCTGGATGACGATCAACGGAGCCATCACGATCGGCACGATCGCGTTCTTCGTGCTCACCCTGAACAACTTGTTCGAGCCGGTACAGCAGTTGAGCCAGCTCTTCAACACCGTGCAGTCCGCAGGCGCGGGGCTGAAAAAGGTGTTCGAGTTGCTCGATACCGAGATCGACGTCAACGAGCGCCCGGGCGCAGTCGACCTGCCCGAGCGGGGTGACATCGTGGTCGACCACGTGACGTTCGCCTACGGGGATGGCACGCCGGTCTTGCGCGACGTCTCGCTGACGATCGCCAGCGGCGAGCGGTTGGCTCTCGTCGGCCCGACCGGCGCAGGCAAGTCGACGCTCGCCAAGCTCGTCGCCCGCTTCTATGACCCCACCGAGGGATCGATCACCTTCGGAGGTGTCGACCTGCGCGGCGGTACCCTGGGGTCGTTGCGCGAGCGCATCGTCGTCGTGCCGCAGGAGGGCTTCTTGTTCAACGGCACGATCCGCGAGAACGTGCGCATCGCCCGCCACACCGCTACCGACGAAGAGATCGAGACGGCGTTGCGCGAGGTCGGCGTCTTCGAGCGCTTCGCATCGCTTCCAGAGGGTCTTGACACCGAGGTGCGCGAGCGAGGTTCGCGGTTGTCCGCCGGCGAGAAGCAACTCGTCTCGCTTGCCCGGGCGGCGCTGGTGGATCCGGCCCTGCTCGTGCTCGACGAAGCCACCTCCTCGCTCGATCCCGGCACCGAGGTTCTGGTCGAGGAGGCGATGGCGCGCTTGATGCACGGCCGCACGGTGATCGTGATCGCCCATCGGCTGTCCACGGCCGAACGGGCCGATCGAGTCGGTGTCGTTGCCGACGGCCGGCTGGTCGAGCTCGACACGCACGACGAGCTGGTCGCCAACGAGGGCCACTACGCCGAGCTCTTCTCCACCTGGCAGGGTGGCCTCCACGCCGCCTGATGCCAAGATGATCTAGCTGCCTGGGGGGCTGCGCCCCCACGCGCTCTCCGCTGGCGCTCCGAGCGCTCCCCATCACCGGCGGGCTCCCTGGCGGTCGCGCCACCGGCCGGCGCTTGCCCCATCCCCAACAAATTGTCGATCCGTTGGCCGCAAGCGCCTATGGGTGCGGGTGATCAGCGCTGGCGGAGACGATCAGCGGCGTCGAAGACGGTGAGCAGCGGCGTGATGTCGTCGGCAAGTTGGGGTTCGGCGAACATGAACCCCTGCGCCGCGTGGCAGCCGAGCTCGCGGAGTCGCTCGAGCTGCTCTGGTGTCTCCACGCCTTCGGCCACGGCTTCGAGCTCGAGCGTGTGAGCGAGGCCGATGATCGCGGCCACGATCGCCGAGTCTTCGGGGTCGGGGCCGAGACCGTCGATGAACGACTGGTCGACTTTGATGACGTCGACGGGGAACTTCCGCAGGTAGCTCAGCGAGGAGTAGCCCGTGCCGAAGTCGTCGATGGCGAGGATCACGCCGAGGGCCTTCAGCGCCCATAGCGTGTCGATCACCACCGGCGCGTCCTCCATCAGCGTGCTCTCGGTGATCTCGAGGCAAAGCTTGTGAGGGCTGAGCTTGGATCGTTGCAGCACGCCGTCGACGAGATCGGGGATGTTGGACGCGGAGAGCTGCCGGGCCGAGAGGTTCACGTTCACCCGGGGGGCGTTGTCACCGAGGAGCAGCTCCCATTCGTGCCCTTGCTGGCACGCACGCGTGAGAACCTGCAAGCCGAGGCCCACGATCTGGCCCGTCTCCTCGGCGACCTCGATGAACTCCTTCGGGAGCAGCAGCCCGCGGCTGGGATGGTTCCAGCGGGCGAGCGCTTCGACGCTGGTGAGCCTGCCGTCCTTGATCGAGTAGCACGGCTGGAAGTAGACGGCGATCTGGCCGCTCTCGATGGCGAGCGCGAGCTGGTCGGCCACCTCGACGCGGCCCAGCGTCCGCCGGCGCATCGACTCGTCGAACAGCTCGAGCCGCGCCCGCCCGAGGTCTTTGGCGCGGTACATCGCGGCATCCGCATCGCGGAGCAACGACTCCGGGTGGGCGAAACCGCCGTCGGAGAGGGCAACGCCCACGCTGGCGGTGATCGACAGCTCGTGGGTTCCGAGCACGATCGGCTCGGTCTCGAGTGTCGTCGTGATGCGCTGGGCGATGGCCGTCGCTTGCTTGTCGTCGTTCACGTCGCGACAGACGACCACGAACTCGTCGCCTCCCAGCCTGGCCACGAGATCTCCGGGGCGCAGCACGTGCGAGATGCGACGGGCCGCCTCGATCAACAACTCGTCACCGGCATCGTGCCCCAGGCTGTCGTTGACGCCCTTGAAGCGATCGAGGTCGAGGAACAGGAGCGCCAGCAGCGTGCCGTGTGCACGCGCACTGGCCAAGGCGTCCTCGAGCTCGGCGAGCAGGAGGGTGCGATTGGGCAGATCGGTGAGGCTGTCGTGCGTCGCCTGATGTGTCAACACTTCCGCGGCACGCCGTCGCTCGGTCACGTCGCGGCCAACGGCGGAGATGTGCTGGAGGTGGCCGTCGTTGTCGCGGTGCCCGACGAGGTTGAGCCATACCTGCACCACACCGCCGTCGCTCCCTCGCATGTCGAGCTCGCCACTCCACACATCGCCTCGTGCCAGCGCGGGCATCACCGCGCCGCGCAGCGTCTCCTGCGCATTGTCGGTGAACACGTCGGCAACGGTCGGTGGTCCCGCCGCCGGGTCGTGATCGCCGAGCATCTCCCTCCCGGCACGGTTCATGTACAGAACTCGACCCGATGCAGAGTCGACGATCCCGACCATGTCGCTCGTCGACTCGACGATGCTCGCCAGGCGTTCGGTCTCCTCTTGCGCTTCGACGAGCGGGGAGATGTCTTCGATCGAACCGACGAAGCCGCTGATCGCGTGTTCGTCGTCGAGGATCGGCGCGCCCCGGGCACTGACCCACTTCACTCGGCCCGCCTCTGGCACGATCCGGTACTGCAGGTGGAAGGGATCGCGGCTCTTCGTCGCAGAGCTGAGGAGCTCGGCGACGTGCTTGCGATCGTCGGGATGCACCAGCGCGAGTTTGGGAACATCGCCCAACTCGTGCTCGGACATCTCGCTGATGGTGAACCAGCGAGGGTTGACGTAGACCGGAACACCCGAAGCATCGGTGTGGTAGACGCCGACGGGAAGCGACTCGGCGAGGGTACGGAACCGGGCCTCGCTCTCGCGCAGCTCGTCCTCGGCGGTCTTCCGGTCCGTGATGTCCGAGAACGAGAGCACCACGCAGTACGGCTCGTTGCTGTCAGGATGGAAGAGGGGTACCGCGTTGAGCAGGCACCAGCGCATCTCGCCGCTAGGCCGCTGGACGCCGCGCAACACGTCGTACTGTGGTTGCCCGGACACGAGCGCTTGGATCGAGGGTCGATCGGCGTGCTCCGCCGGGCGTCCGTCGCCGTGGACTGTTGCGGCGCTTGCCAGGAACTCGAGTGTCAGCTCTTCGCCCGGCGGAACGCCGATGATGCGTTTGGCGCTGTCGTTCGCGTCGATCACCCGATCGAAGTCGTGCACGATCACGCCCTCGTGCAACGACCCGATGACCGCGCGGCTGCGAGCTTCGCTGTCACGGAGGCGTCGCTCACTCTCGCGGAGCGCTTCTTCGGCGCCGCGCCGTTCTGTGATGTCTTGCAGGACGGAGTGGATGTGGAGCTCGTCGCCATCGCGCAGCAGAGACGTGCCGCCGAGCACGCAGACGACCGACCCATCAGGCCGGACGAGCCGCCTCTCGCGTTCGAAGTAGGTGACCTCACCTCGCAGCAGCTTCGCGAGCTCTTCGGTCATGGCCTGGTGGTCGCTGGGGTGGAGCAACCGGTCAGGAGGAACCGCAAGGAGCTCGGCGGCCGTGGACCGCATGAGCGTCTCGAAGGCATGGTTCACTTCGAGAAGCGTGCCATCGACTTGCATCACCACTTGCGCGACGGGTGACTCGTCGACGAGCTTGCGATAGCGCCGCTCGCTCCGGCTCAACGCCTCCTCGGCGAGCTTCTGTTCGGAGATGTCGACGATGAACGACTGGAAGCCCTTCGGCCTCCCCTCCGCGTCACGTTCGACGGTGATGCTGCTCGAGACCCAGACCCAGGAGCCGTCCTTGCGCCGAAGGCGCCGTTCGCTGCGGACGTGGTCGACCGACTCGGCCAGAAGGTCGTCGACGATGCTCTGGAGCGCCGGCTGGTCGTCAGGATGCACGAACTCCGCTGCTCTCCGCCCGATCACCTCCTCAACCGTGCAGCCGAGGAGGTCGGCCCATGCGGGGTTGACCTCGACCAGCCGACCGGTCACCTCGCAGATGGCCTGCCCGACCGGACTGTTGGCGATCAGGCGCTCGTAGCGCTGTTCGACTTCGGTGGCGTTGACTCCACGGTTCTGGTTGCGGCCGGCGCGCGGATCGCCAGCGTGGCTGCCCGTGGCGGCTGGCAGCGGGTCGCTGCTGGGAGAGTCGAGGCCTGCGCCCGTGATCGATGCCATGCCCGCGGCAAGTGTATGGCGATGGGCCCCGAGGGGCCGGCGCACTGGAGCTCGCCATGACATCATCGGTCGGGTGGTTTCGGTTGGGGGAGTTGTTACTATCGGCGTAGGAGAAATTCAGACCCGGCACGAGTGCGTGCTCGCGCACGAGACAGAGGAGCCTGCGCCCATGTCCACCGATCTCGGACTCGACCTTTCCAAGTACAAGCTCGGCTGGAGCGACGCGGAGGACTACGTCTTCAAGCCCAAGAGGGGTCTGAACGAGGAGATCGTCCGCGAGATGTCGTGGATGAAGGGCGAGCCGAACTGGATGCTCGCCGAGCGCCTGAAGTCGCTGAAGCACTTCGAGAAGCGGCCCATGCCCACCTGGGGCGGCGACATGTCGGAGATCTACTTCGACGACATCTACTACTACATCAAGCCGACCGAGGCGCAGGTCGACGAGTGGGACGAGCTGCCCGAGTCGATCAAGAACACCTACGAGAAGCTCGGTATCCCCGAAGCCGAGCGCAAGTACCTCGCCGGCGTCACCGCGCAGTACGAGAGCGAGGTCGTTTTCCACCGCAACCGCGACGACCTCGAACGGCAGGGCGTGATCTTCTGCGATATGGACACGGCGCTTCGGGAGTACCCCGAGCTCGTGAAGCAATACTTCGGCAAGGTGATCCCGAAGAACGACAACAAGTTCGCGGCGCTCAACACCAGTGTCTGGAGCGGAGGCAGCTTTATCTACGTACCGCCCGGCGTGAACGTCGACATGCCGCTGCAGGCGTACTTCCGCATCAACGCCGAGAACATGGGGCAGTTCGAGCGCACGCTGATCATCGCCGACGAAGGCAGCCAGGTGCACTACATCGAAGGCTGCTCGGCGCCGGTCTACACGAGTGACTCGCTGCACTCCGCCGTGGTCGAGATCATCGTCAAGCCGAGCGCTCGCGTCACGTACACGACGATCCAGAACTGGTCGAACAACGTCTTCAACCTCGTGACCAAGCGCGCCCGCGTCGAAGCCGAAGGCCACATGGAATGGATCGATGGCAACATAGGTAGCCGTCTCACGATGAAGTATCCCGCCGTGTACATGGTCGGCCCCAAGGCATCCGGCGAGGTGCTCTCGGTCGCCTACGCCGGCCCGGGGCAGCATCAAGATGCCGGCGCCAAGATGGTGCACGCGGCGCCGGAGACCACGTCGAAGATCGTGTCGAAGTCCATCTCGAAAGACGGTGGTCGCACGAGCTATCGGGGCTTGGTACGGGTCGATGACGACGCGTACGGCTGCAAGAGCCATGTGCAGTGCGACGCGCTCATCCTCGACGAAGACAGCGTCTCTGACACCTTCCCGTACATGGAGGTCGGCGCCCGCGACGCCAACGTCGGCCACGAGGCGACGGTGTCGCGCGTCGCGGACGAGCAGATGTTCTATCTGATGAGCCGGGGGCTCACCGAGGAGCAAGCGATGGGCATGATCGTCAACGGCTTCATCGAGCCGGTCACCCGCACGCTGCCCATGGAGTACGCCGTCGAGTGGAGCCGGCTCATCGAGCTGCAGATGGAGGGGTCCGTCGGCTGATGGTCCGGGCCGGAGAAGCCCTCCCGGCCCAGGTGCGCCGAACTACAGTGATCCGGGCCGGTCGACGAAAGGGCACCGCCATGAGCGATCAAAGGGCAACCTCGACGACATGGTGGCGCAGGCCAAGGCGACCCCCGTAGAGCCGTCGTCGGCCCCTGCATCGGAGCCCGCATCGCAGGAGCCCGACTCGAGCGACAGTGGCAACCGCGAGATGCTGATGATCGCCGGGGTGATCGTGATCGTCATCATCGTCTTCGTGGTCATGTACCTCGTCTACAAGAGTCGCTAGATGACAGACGTCTTCTGGGTCCAGGTGCTCGAGCCTGGCCATCCTTCCCGGATCGAGAAGGTCGATGCGGAGATCGAGGTGGGCCGTGATTGTGACGGGATGCTCGTCGACGACCCGACCGTGTCGCGCCGCCACATCCGGCTGGAACCGACCGAGGTCGGTCTGGTCGTCGTCGACCTCGGCAGCGCCAACGGCACGTTCATCGACGGCGACCGCATCGACGATCCGGTGTTCCTCAAGCCCGGAAGCCGCCTTCGATTGGGCGAGACCGAGATCGTCGTGCATCAGGGCCACGCAACCGAATCCGGCAAGGAGGGCCAGAGTGGGGTGGAGGTCGTGGGAGACGCCCACCGCATCTCCAAGGAGGCTCGGGGCTTGAACACGGCGGCCGCGAAGACCGCTCGCGCGGATGGGTTCCGTCGCCCCGATCGCTGAGAGGTCGCTGACCCACGCCAACGAACCGCCAGTACCCTGAGGCGACGTCACCAGCAGGCGGAGCCCGTAGGAGTTTTGTGCCATGCCCATGCGCGAGGAGTGCAAGCACTTCGAGAGCCGGACCTACGCCGACGGCGAGACGGTGCGGAAATGCGACCTCGACCTGGCGCCGGAGGCGCCTTGGCGGTGCCCGGAGAGCTGTTCGAAGTACGAGCGCCGGCTGGCCGACGTGAGCTGGAGCTATGGCACCCTCGTGACGCCGCCGACCCCGGCCGAGCCCCAAGGCGAGGGCATCGGCGACCTTCTCGACGAGGCAGAAGACATCATCAACGCGGCCGGCCCGCGGATCGTCGCTGAGGTCGCGGCCGAACGGGGGCAGGAGGAGAGCAAGAGAGGCCTGGGAAAGCTCGTCGCCCGGTTCAAGCGCAAGCGGGGGTAGTGGACGGTAGACGGGGGCGGATCGCAGGGCGGGTTCAATTTCTCCTACGTCGGTAGGATATATTCGCGCCGCCCGCACTCGATCCGACGGAGCCGACTCTGACCGTTCTTCCTGCCGAACTCGCCCTCCCCTCGACCGACGAGGAGGTCTGGCGTTACAGCCGCATCGACGAGCTCGATCTGGCGCGCTACCGCCTGCTTGGCGAGGACCATGAACCTCTCGGCGCGCTCGATGCCGCCCTCGACGATGTGCTGCGCCTGCTCGGCGAGGTCGCCGGTCTCGCGCTGGTGCGCAACGGCAAGGTGGTGCGGTGCGAGCTCGACGAGGAAGCGACGGCCGCAGGGGTTCGACTCAGCCTCGCCGAAGCGTCAGACGAGGCGATCGCCGCGCCGCCGGTCGACGTGTTCGGTGAGCTCAACGCCGAGCACGTGTCGGCCCCGGTCGTGGTCGACATCCCTGACGGCGTGCGCCTCACGCGGCCCATCGCGGTGATCGACTGGCTCGATGCCGACGGGGTGATGACCTTTCCCCGACTCGCCGTGCGGCTGGGTGAAGCGAGCGCGGCGACCCTCGTCGAGTGGTACGGCTCGACCAACGTGGACTCCTTCGCCGCACCGGTCACCACCCTCGATGTGAGCCAGGCGGCCACGTTCAGCCACGTGGCGGTGCAGCACCGCGGTCCGCGTGTGTGGCAGATCGCCAACCAGGTCTCGACCGTGGGCAAGGACGCGATGTTCAACGGCTATCAGGCCGCGCTAGGCGGCGACTACGCCCGCTCGCGCGCAGACTGCCGCTTGGCGGGCCGGGGGGCATCCGGGAACCTGTCGGCGGTGTATTTCGGCACTGGCGACCAGATGCTCGATTTCCGCACGTTTCAGCACCATCAGGGCCCCGACACGACGAGCAACCTGTTGTTCAAGGGGGCCGTCGGCGGTCGGTCTCGTTCGGTCTACACCGGGCTGATCCGGGTCGAGAAGCAAGCGCGCGGAACGAACGCCTTCCAGACCAATCGAAACATCAAGCTGTCCGACCACGCCTGGGCCGAGTCGGTGCCCAACCTCGAGATCGAGAACAACGACGTCCGGTGCAGCCATGCATCGACCGTCGGGCCTGTCGACGAAGAGCAACGTTTCTATCTCGAGAGTCGTGGTGTGCCAACCGCGGTGGCTGAGCGGTTGATCGTCACCGGGTTCTTCGACGAGGTGCTCGTCCGGCTGCCCGTCGATGGCGTGAGCGCCGGTCTTCGCGGGCTCGTTCGCGATCGCCTCGACCACGAAGGAGTGCTCTCGTGATGGAGGAACGGATCTGCTCGGTGCGCGATGTGCCGTCCGGCGAAGTTCGCCGGTTCGACCTTGGCAACGTGGCGATCGCATTGGTGCGCATCGACGACGACTGGTACGCGATCGGCGACCGCTGCACGCACCAAGACATCTCGCTGTCCGAGGGTGAAGTCGATGTCGAGGGCCGCGAGATCGAGTGCTGGAAGCACGGAAGCTGCTTCTCATTGGAAGACGGGTCGCCGAGCTCGCTGCCGGCCACCAAGCCGGTGCCGGTGTTCGAGGTCCGCATCGACGGCGACGATGTCTATGTGGTGGTGGGCTGACGTGAGTGAGTTACAGATCGTCGGGCTTCACGCCGCGGTGCACGGCCGCCAGATCTTGACGGGCATCGATCTCGTGGTACGCAGCGGTGAGGTGCATGCCGTGATGGGCCCGAATGGCTCGGGCAAGTCGACGCTCTCGCACGTGATCATGGGCAAGCCGGGCTACGAGGTGACGGGCGGCCAGGTGCTCATCGACGGCGTCGACATCTTGGGCCTGCCCGCCTGGAAGCGAGCACAGGCTGGCCTGTTCCTCGCCATGCAGTACCCGATCGAGGTGCCTGGCGTCTCGGTCGAATCGATGTTGCGCGAGTCGTTCCTCGCCGCGGGCAACGATCCCGATCTGGTTCCCGAGCTGGTTGCTGCCGAGGCGGCGCGAATTGGCTTCGCCGAAGACGTTGTCCACCGGCCGCTCAACGTCGATCTCTCGGGTGGGGAGAAGAAGCGAAACGAGACCTTGCAGCTCGGTGTGCTCCGGCCGACCTTCGCAGTGCTCGACGAGCTCGACTCCGGCCTCGACATCGACGCTCTGCGGGCATGTGCCCGCCGCGTGGAAGCTGCGACGAAGGAGGGCGACCCGCCCCTCGGCGTTCTCGCGATCACCCATTACAGCCGGTTGCTGAGCGAGCTCCAGCCCGACGTCGTCCACGTGTTGGCGCGCGGCAAGATCCAAGCGACCGGCGGCCCCGAGCTGGCGATCGAGCTCGAGGCGACTGGCTACACGGCCTACGGCGACGAGCCGGCCGATGCCGCGGGTGACCGCGAGCTCGATCCGTTCGCCGACCCCTTCGCTTGAGCAGGGCTCGTGCGTCTTGCGACATCTCACCAAAACCTGGGGGGGCCCTCATGAGCGTCATCGACGAGTCGGAGCTGCAGCGACAGATGCAAGCGTTGCCCGGTTGGACCGTGGTCGGCGGCAAGCTGCATCGCGAGTTGGCGTTCGCCAACTTCTCCGAGGCGTTCGGTTTCATGACGCGCGTCGCGATGGTTGCCGAGAAGCTGAACCACCATCCCGACTGGTCGAACTCGTGGAACAAGGTCGTGATCGACATCGTGAGCCATGACGCGGGAGGCATCACCGATCGATGTGTCGACTTCGCGTCGAGAGTCAACAAGCTGCTCGCGTGAGCCGTGGGTCGTCCAAGTCGATCGCAACTTCCTATCGCGCCGCGGTCTGCTCGTCGCGGGGTTCGACGTTCCTCGCGGGTGCGGTCAGGTCGAGGCGGTCTCTTCCAGGCCTTGGGCCAGCGTGATCCACGCCAGGGTCGCGCACTTGATGCGGACCGGGAACTTGACCACGCCGCGCAGGGCCTCGAGGTCGCCGAGCTTCACGTCTGGAACCTCGTTCAGATCGTCGTCGGGCTCGGTTCCATCCTTCTCGAGCGAGCTCTCATGGATCGACATCATCGCCTTGAAGGCGCGGGTGAGGTCGCGCACCTCATCGACCGTCCTGCCCTTGACGGCTGACGACATCATCGAGGCCGACGACTGGCTGATGGAACAACCCTGGCCGCTGATCTTGATGTCGCGCACGGTGCCGTCGTCGTCGACCTCGACGAAGAGGACGATCTCGTCACCGCAAAGAGGGTTGAAGCCCTCCACGCGGTGCGCAGGGGGCACGGCGAGCTCGCCGCGGTTGCGGGGGTTGCGATAGTGATCGAGGATGATCTCGCGGTAGAGGTCTTCCAGGCCGGGCATGGTCGTTTTGGTGGTGATGGGAGTCGGGTTGGGTGAGTGGCGGGGTCAGGCTAGCGGGAAGGTGTCACACCAAGAAGAACTCGGCGGATTTGTCGAGCGCGTCAGCGAGGGCATCGACGTCGCTCTCGTCGTTGTACAGGTACAAGGACGCGCGCGCTGTCGCTCCTACACCGAGCACGCGCATGAGCGGTTTGGCGCAGTGGTGGCCGGCACGCACACACACGCCATGCTGGTCGAGCACTTGGGAGATGTCGTGTGGGTGCAGGCCGTCGAAAGCGAAGGAGATGACCCCGCCGCGGTCGGTGACATCATCGGGGCCAAAGATCGTGATGCTGTCGCCGAAGCGGTCGCGCAGGGTCTGGAGGGCGTATCCCGTGAGCTGCATCTCGTGCGTGCGGACCGCGTCCATCCCGATGGTGGTGAGGTAGTCGATGGCCGCGCCGAGGCCGATGGCTTCTGCGATGGGTGGGGTGCCGGCTTCGAACTTCCAGGGCACGTCGTTCGGCGTGAACCCGTCGAGCCGGACGTCACGGATCATCTCGCCGCCGCCTTGGAAGGGAGGCATGGCGTCGAGCAGCTCTTCGCGACCCCAGAGCACACCGACACCGGTCGGCCCGAGCATCTTGTGACCGGTGAAGCCGAGGAAGTCGCAGCCCAGTTCGGTCACGTCGGTTGGAAGGTGCGGGACGTACTGCGCGGCGTCGACCATGACGAGCGCGCCGGTCGCATGGGCGGCATCGGCGAGCTGACGGACCGGCGGCAGCGTCCCGAGCACGTTTGACATGGCGGTGACGCTGAGCAGCTTGGCCCCATCGAGCAGTTCGTCGAGCCGAGAGAGGTCGAGCGTGAAGTCTTCGGCCATGGTGAGGTAGCGGAGCTCGATGCCTCGTTCGTCGCGGAGCATGAGCCACGGAACGAGGTTGGCGTGGTGCTCGATCGTCGAGAGCACGACGACGTCACCTTCGCTGAGGTTGGCGCGGCCCCAGCTGTAGGCGAGGAGGTTGAACGATTCGGTCACGTTCTTGGTGAACACGATGCCCGATGGCGAGGGCGCCCCGATGAAGCGGGCTGCCGAGGCGCGGGCGGCCTCGTAGAGGTCGGTGGTCTTGGCGCCGAGCTCGTAGACACCACGATGCACGTTCGCGTAGGTCGTCTCGTACAGGTCTTGCATGGCGTCGAGCACGGGCGTGGGCTTTTGCGACGACGATGCCGAGTCGAGGTACACGACGGGCTGGCCGTGCATCGTTGCCCCGGTGAGCAGAGGGAAGTCGCGCTTCAACGCCGTGACATCGATGGAGTCGGGGACCGTCATCGCCATGCGTCGTACCCTTCGGACTCGAGGCGGCCGGCGAGCTCGGGGCCGCCGGATTCGACGATACGACCCGAGACGAGGATGTGCACCCGATCGGGCCGCAGCTCGTCGAGTAGCCGCTGGTAGTGCGTGATCGCCAGCACGCCCAGCTCCGGACGTGCGGCCCGCACCTCCTGCACGCCTTTGGCCACGACCCGGAGCGCGTCGATGTCGAGACCCGAGTCGGTCTCGTCGAGCACCGCTACATCGGGCTCGAGGATCGCCATCTGCAGGATCTCGTTGCGCTTCTTCTCGCCGCCCGAGAACCCCTCGTTGAGGTAGCGGTCGGCGAAGGAAGGGTCCATGTCGAGCCGCCCCATCCACTCCATGATCGCCAAGCGCAACTCGAGCATGGAGAGGTCGATGCCCTTGCGGGACGACAGCGCCTGGCGAAGGAAGTTCAACACGGAGACGCCGGCGATCTCCTGGGGGTACTGGAACGCGAGGAACAGGCCCGCCTTGGCCCGCACATCGGTCGGCCAGGCCGTGATGTCGTCGCCCCTGTAGATGATCTGGCCCTGGGTGACCTCGTACTCCGGGCTGCCGAGCAGCGCGGACGCGAGGGTCGACTTGCCCGACCCGTTCGGGCCCATCAGCGCGTGGATCTCGCCGGCCGCGATGGTGAGGTCGACCCCGTTGAGGATCGGGATGTGGTGCTCGTCGGCGGTCCGTACGTGCAGGTTGCGGATCTCGAACACGGCCTCCGGCGGCATGCCCGCAGTCTAGGCAACGCGTCCGGCAATTTGCACTATCGCCATAGGGGAAATACCTACCCGGATGAGTGGAGATCTTGCTTCCACGAGCGGAACCGGGTGTGGCGAACGCCTGAAGGACCGACGCCGTCGCCGCTACCGTCGTCATAGAGCCGGAACGTGAAGTGGCGGGTGAGGTCTGTCGCGTCGATCGCGAAGTAGCGGGCGTCGGCCTTGGCCGCCGGGCCGGCCCGCCACAGCAGCCATCGACCGAGCTGGCGCTTGTAGGTGATCGCCGGTCGGCCGATGTCGTCCCCCGCCGCGACGAGCTCGGGCGGTGCCTCGATCCACGCAGACGCGGGGATGTTGTAGTCACGCACCGGCGTCGGCGGGAGGTCTTCGGTGTGCACAGGCGTATGGTTGATCGGTCGCTGGTCAGCGGGAAGCGCTGGTGGCGGCGGCCCCGGCTCGGCAGTCATCGCCCGACTCGCGGCCCGCGGGTATGGTCGCCCTCGGCGGTGCAGATCGCGTCGGGCCCGGCATCCAGCGCATGGCCGATCTTGCCGCCGACCGTCGCGTCGTCTCGCCAGTGGAACGGTCGCCACCCGACCACCTCGGCGTGGGCTCCGCCTTCGAGGTCGAGCTCGACCTGCCGCGCTCGGTTGACGATGCCGAAGCCTCCCCGGCGTGCCGATGGCATCTCCCAAGCCTGCCACGGAGCTGGCGCCGGCGACGGCGATCGGAGAAACGTTCGCGATCTGCGCAAGAATCTCGCCGTGCGAGTGACGGCGAAGGTCGACTACGCGGTGCGGGCGGCGGTGGTCTTGGCGCGCGCCGCCGAGGCGGACACCGAACCGGTGAAGGGCGACCGCATCCGCGAGGAGCAGCGCATCCCGCTCAAGTTCTGCGAGAACATCCTCGGCGAGCTCCGGCAGGAAGGGATCGTTCGCAGCCAGCGCGGCGCCGACGGCGGCTATTGGCTCGCGCGGGCGGCCGACACGATCACCGTCGCCGAGATCATCCGGGCCGTCGAAGGCCCCCTCGCGAACGTTCGCGGCGAACGGCCCGAACAGATCGACTATCCGCAGGGATCGGGCGCGCTCCAGCAGGTCTGGATAGCGACTCGCGCGGCACTGAGGTCGGTGCTCGAGCGAGTCACGCTGGCCGACGTGGCAACCGGCGATCTGCCCACGGACGTGAAGCGGCTCCTCGACGACCCCGACGCCTGGAAGCCGCACTGACACCTGCGCCTCACCGAGGTCGATGCCGCCGCCGGGCAGCGTCCACGACCCGGGCGCCGAGTGCGATCCGAGAGCCGGCACCGGACGATGCGCCTGGGCTCGCGGCAGACCGCGTATGCCGCGACGCGCTGGTAGTCGTTGGGTTCCGCCATGGCCGGACGCCGTCTCAGCTCACCAACCCCGGTCGATCCACTCCTGAAGATGCGGCCGTTCGACGCCGATGGTCGTGTCGTCGCCGTGGCCGGGCATGACGATCATGTCTTCGGGGAGCGTCGCGAAGAGGCGATCTTCGATCGATCGGATGATGGTCGGGAAGTCGCCGCCGGGGAAGGTCGTGTTGCCCGGACCGCCGGGGAAGAGCGTGTCGCCGCTGAAGAGCACGGGCGACCCGTCGACCCGAAAGCAGATGGAACCGGGCGTGTGGCCGGGCGTGGTGATGGTGTGGAGGCGAAGGCGACCGACTTCGATCACCGCGTCGTCTTCGAGCACGAAGTCGTACGCATCGAGCTGGTCGGAGTCGGGACCGGTGATGCCCACGTCGTACCCGGCGTCGCGGACGGCAGGAACCGCCTGGATGTGGTCCCAGTGACCGTGGGTCTCGAGCACCTTGCGGACGTTGAGCTTTTGGCAGAGATCGAGCAGCTTCTCGTGCTCGTTGGCCGCGTCGATGAGGATGGCGTCGCCTGATTGCTTGCACCGCAGGACGAACACGTTGTTGTCGACCGGCCCGACCACGAGCTTGTGGATCTCGGCTTGGGAGTCCTCGTAGTGCAGCGTTGTCATCGACGGCTCCCGGGTAGCGGACAGCCAAGGCTATACAACTCGGGCTCGAACCAACGCGGCGAGAACTTGACGGAGAGCCTGGCGCGGCCTGCGACGGTCGGCCGAGGATACGCCGACTTTGAAACTTGACCGTGCGGTCTAGTAAGAAGGAGGGCCACACCGGACCGCAGGCGGCCGGTAGTCCACATCACGCCCACAAGAGGGGGACCCAGTCGTGAACTTCGCCTTCAGTGAAGAGCAGGAAGAGCTTCGGAACATCGTGCACCAGTTCCTCGAGGCGAAGTCGCCGGAGTCGGCCGTTCGTGAGCAGATGGACACCGAGCAGGGCTTCGACCCCGACGTGTGGAAGCAGATGGCCGAGCAACTGGGCCTGCAGTCGTTGATCATCCCCGAGGAGTACGGCGGGCAGGGCTTCGGCTACGTCGAGCTGACCGTCGTCCTCGAGGAGATGGGCAAGTTCCTCCTGTGTGCCCCGTTCTTCTCGACCGTCGTGCTCGCCTCCAACACGCTGATCCACTCCGGCGATGCTGCGGCGAAGAACGAGCACCTGCCCGGCATCGCGTCGGGCGAGACCATCGCGACGGTCGCGTTCACCGAGCCGAACGGGAAGTGGGACGAGTCGGGCATCGAGGCGACCGCGACCAAAGACGGCAAGGCCTGGAAGATCTCCGGCACGAAGATGTTCGTGCTCGACGGCCATACGGCCGACCTCGTCCTCGTGGCGGCGCGCACCGACGCCGGGGTGTCGATCTTCGCGGTGAGCAGCGATGCCGCCGGCCTGACCCGCACGGCGCTCTCGACGATGGACCAGACCCGCAAGCAGGCCAAGCTCGAGTTCGACGGCGTCGAGGGCAAGCTCGTCGGCACCGACGGCGGCGGCTGGGATCTCCTCTCGACCGTGCTCGATCTCGCAGCCGTGGGCCTCGCCGCCGAGCAGGTTGGCGGTGCCCAGCAATGCCTCGACATGTCCGTCGAGTACGCCAAGGTCCGCGTCCAGTTCGGCCGGCCCATCGGCTCGTTCCAGGCGATCAAGCACAAGTGCGCCGACATGCTGCTCGAAGTCGAGTCGGCCAAGTCCGCGGCCTACTACGCCGGCTGGTGCGCGTCGGAGATGAACGACGAGCTGCCGTCGGTGGCATCGCTGGCGAAGGCGTACTGCTCGGAGGCTTACTTCCACGCCGCCGCCGAGAACATCCAGATCCACGGCGGCATCGGCTTCACCTGGGAGCACCCCGCGCACCTCTACTTCAAGCGGGCGAAGAGCTCTGAGCTCCTCTTCGGCGACCCCACCTATCACCGTGAGCTGCTCGCGCAGCGCATCGGCATCTGAGCTACGCCAGTAGCCGCTTCAGTTCGTCGTAGGCGGCGTTGATCTCGACCATCTTGTCGAGTTGCACCCTGCCGGTCCGCGTCGACTTGTCGAGGTTCATGTCGGGATGGACTTCGCGTGCGAGCTGCTTCACGCGTTCGCTGCAGTCCTTCAAGCTCGACCCTGGTGGTAGATCGAGCTTGGTGAGCAACTGGTCGACGTGAGCTTGCCGCCGTTGTGCTTCGTCGGCGTGCTCGCGCGCCAGCTCGGAGTCGCGGAACAGCGATTCGGTCGACCAGTAGCCAGAGGTGTCGGGTGGATCTGGTGTTGTCTCCGACGACGCGGTCTGCTGCTCGTCGTGCTTCTTCGTCCGCAACCGTGCGGCCCACGCCTCGTAGGCGGCCTTGCGTTCGGGATCGTCGTCCCCCGGCATCGCTACGACACTATCGCTACGACATGAGGTGCTTGCCGGTGACGAGCGGCAGGTCCAGCGCCGAGAGGAGCCCCGGCTCGGCCGCGACCACGGCGGGAATCGCGTTGAGGATGCGCATCGCCGTGCCCACCAGGCCGCCGGTGTTGTGGTCGCCGTCGTCGCCTTCGATCTCGAGATCCATCGTGTAGGTGGGATTGCCCTTCACCACGACGCGGTAGCCGCCCTGCGGGTTGTTGCCCTTCGGCCAGTCCGGCGCGGCGTCGTTGTGCATGCGGGTCACGTGCTCGATGATGATCTTCGGCTCGCCGTCGACGATGCCGCGCAGCTCGAAGTGGAGCCCAGCCATCGTGCCCGCCTCGATGGGACCGACCGCCGTCTCGTAGCGCTGCGGAGCCTCCCATCTCTCGAACCACTCGTCGATCCGCTCGACCTCGATGCCGAGGCCGGCGGCCAGCTCGTGGACGATCGGTCCCCAGGCGAGGGTGAGGACACCGGGCAGCAGCAACAGCGGCGCGTGGTCCATCGGCTTGCCGAAGCCCATGGTCTCGAACAGCACCTCGGGTTGGTCATAGGTGTCGTAGTTGAGGATCTCGCTCACTCGAACCGAGTCGACGCGGCTGCAGAAGCCGGTCAGCACGAGCGGCAGCAGATCGTTGGCAAAGCCGGGGTCGATGCCGGATGTGAAGAACGACGTCCCGCCGGCTCGGCACGCCTCTTCCAGCCGGCGGACTTGATCCTGTTCGCCTGCCCCGGGCGGGTAGCAGAGGGCGACGCACGAGGTGGAGACCACGTTCTTGCCCGACGCCAGGATGCGGCACATGTCGTTGATCGCCTCGTGGGGACGGAGGTCGCCCGTGGCCGTGTAGGCGACGACATCGGCGTCCATCGCGAGCGCCTCGTCGACGTCGTTGGTGGCGGTGATGCCGACCGGTCCGAGACCGGCGAGCTCGCCGGCGTCCGTGCCTGCCTTCTTCTCGCTGTGCACGACCAGGCCGACCAGCTCCAGATCGGGATGCTCGATGATGCCTTTCAGCGCGAGCTTCCCGACGTTGCCCGTGCTCCACTGGATCACTCGATAGGTCATACCTGCCCCCTCGTCGTTGTCTCCCGCATGATGCCCGCTGCCGTCTGTGAAATTGCTTGACTGAGACAACTATATCGGGAATCCCTGATGTGTCGTCAGATCGGAGTCGGGCGCCGCGATGGGACAGAATCCTGCGATGCGTCGAGTCGTCTGCACCGAGTTGGGCCCGCCCGAGAAGCTGATCGTGGAGGAGGGCGACGACCTCGAGCCGCGGCCGGGCCAGGTCGTCGTCGCGGTGCGCGCGGCGGGCGTGAACTTCGTCGACGGGCTGTTCATCTCGGGCGGCTACCAGATCAAGCCACCGCTGCCGTTCACGCCCGGTTCGGAGATCGCGGGGGAGGTCGTGGCGGCCGCTGACGACGTCGAGTCGCTGCGGGTGGGTGACCCCGTCTTCGCCATGTGCGGTTTGGGCGGGTACGCGGAGCAGGTCGCCATCTCGGCGCTGCAGGCCGTTCCGATGCCGCCGGCGCTCGACTACGGGCAGGCGGCGACGTTCGTCCAGAGCTACTGCACTGCGTTGTTCGCTCTGCGCGAACGGGCGGGTCTGATCGTGGGCGAGACCGTCCTCGTGCTCGGCGCCGGTGGCGGGGTCGGCCTGGCGACGATCGATGTTGCGAAAGCCTTGGGCGCGACCGTGCTCGCCGCCGCATCATCGCCATCGAAGCTCGCAGCCGCATCCGCGGCGCGCGCCGATCACGTCATCGACTACTCCTATGAATCGGTGAAGGATCGTGCTCGCGAGCTCACCGGTGGCGACGGCGTCGACGTCGTGCTCGACCCGATCGGCGGGGACCAGGCCGACCCGTCGTTGCGTGCCCTACGGTTGTTCGGTCGCTACGTCGTGATCGGCTTCGCATCAGGCACGATCCCGCGGTTGCCGCTGAACCAGGTGCTGTTGCGCAACCGTTCGATCATCGGCGTCGATTGGGGCGCGTGGTCCATGCAGCAGCCGGGCGCCAACAACGAGCTCGTCTCCGAACTGCTGGCGATGATCTCCGACGGCGTGCTGTCGCCGGCGAGGCCGACCACGTACGGGCTGGAGGATGCCGGTCGTGCGCTCGACGACCTGTTGCACCGTCGAGTCGTGGGCAAGGTCGCGCTCGTGCCGTGACCTCTGGTACCACTTCCGCAGACGATCAGCACGGGGGCGGTCAGCGGTAGTAGCCGATGATGTCGAGGATGATGTTGGCCTGGCTGGCCGCTTTCACGCGAGCGACGCCGGCGGCGACCGCACTCGAGCACTCGTTGGCCACGTTGTTCCCGGTCGCCGACCAGTTCAGGTTGGAATGGCCCGGCCACAGGATTCCGTTGCGCCATATGGCCAGCCACCCGGCGTTCACCGTGTCGGTCGCCGTCAGGTTGACGAGAATGGCCACCGCATCGATCGGAACGCCGCTCGATGCACCCGCCCCTGGGAGTCCGGGACCGACCGTCGTGACGTTGATCGAGCGCTCGGAGTTGTTCAGCGGCGTCTGGCCACCGAGCCGGCTGTCGTAGACGCGCTTGGGTGCGCTGAGCAGATGGAGGCTGCCGGCGACGCCGGGGCCCGAGACCTTGCGGAACGTTGCCGTCGCCGCGCTGCCGGGTGCCGTGCAGAACCAGAGGTCGCCGTTGGCATCCTTGGCGAGATCGCCGGCGGCGTTGCTCGGGGCGGCACCGGTCGGACCGTGCTCGGTTCCCGGCGGCGGATTCGCGAATCCGATGGTGCTCGACAGGACGAGGCGGAGGTCCCAAGTCGGTCCGTCGGCTCCGACGCCCACATAGTTGCCGACGCCGACCACTCCCCAGCCGAAGGTCCCATCGAGGCCACGGCCGACCACCCCGGCTCCGGCGCCGCTGGCGGTGTTGACCCCGGTGACAGCACCTCGGGCCGTTGGACTGACGAACAGCGACGGTGCGGCGCTGGCGAGCACCGCTGGAGCGGTGGAGCCGCCGATGACGTTGACACCGGTTCCCGCGGCACCAGGTGCGACTCGGACACCATCGGCGGCCACGCCACTGTTCACGGTCGCGCTCACGGCATAGGTGCCGGCGGTGTTGGTGTCGAACGTTCCCGCCGCGGCCTCGGCGGGCGACGCGTCGAGAACCGTGGCCGCGGTGCCGGCGACGACCGCGCCCGCGGCGAGTGCGCCGGCTCGACCGAGCAGCGCGCGTCGGGCCACGGGAACATCGACGCGACCGTTCGGGACGGCAGGCGGGCCCGCAGCGCGGCCGCCATCGACCGGTTGATCGGACGTGAGCTGCTCGGTCTGCCCGGCAGGTCGAGAACGATGTGCATCGACCGCGTGATCGTCTCGTTCCTCGAGCCGCAGGAGTTCGCGCTCGAGTCGATCGATGCGATCCACCAGTTGGGCGACCAGCCGATCGTGCCCGTCAGATCCTGACATCGGGGCTCCTTCCGTTCTCTGTCGGCGCGCGAAGTGTAAGAGGCTGCCAGTCCCGCTGCTGCGAACCAACGTTGTGTAGAGAGCCACGGGTGGGGTCCCGCAGTCCTCGCTTCTACAATCCGGCCGATGTTCTGGTTCTTCTTCGTGCTGACCGCGCTGGTTGTCATCGTGATCGGCCTCGTCGCCGTGGGCCGCGTGACGCTGACGTTGGCCGAGCAGCCGCGGCCGTCGTCCTATGAGCTCGACGAGGCGGTGGAGTTCGTCGCCGACCATCTGCCGGACGCGGCGACCGCGCAGCTTTCCTACGACGAAGTGCGCTCGATCCTGAGCCTTCACCTCGACTACCTCGAGGTGAAGGGCGTCGCCTTCGAGCAGGGCACCGTCGACGAGCACGAGACGCCGACCGAGAGGGACCAGCATGAGGACTACCGCGAGGTGCGGTTGCCCGAGCCGGTCGAGTTCCCCGCGTGGCCGGAAGTGTCACCGAAGGGTCCCCTTGTCGCCGACGACGACGAAGCCCTTCCCTACATCCTCGGACGCCTGGCCGAGACCAACCACGAGATCGACGACGTCCACGTCGTGCAGGTCCTCGAAGTCGAGCGCCGGTACCTCGAAGCCATCGGCGCGATCGGCGCCGCCGTGCCGTCGCCCGACGATCCGGGCGTGCAGTGACCCTTTGCAAACTCGGGATGATCGCGTATCCTGCTCGCACCGAGGAAAGGAGGTGGTCCACCAGTGAATGACAGATCGTATGGGACCTCGGAGGTGTCTGGCCGGTAGGCCGGATGCTGGACCAACCTGGCGAATCCCAACCAGGCACCCCTGAGACACACCGGTACGGGAGTCGGTCCCGCCCGTGCAACACCGGCTCAGGAATCTTTCCAGCACTGTCTATGTGGAAGGGGAGGCGCGCCTGCGCCTCCCCTTCTCGCGTCCGGCTTTCCGCCGGTCGAGGCGGCGCACCTACGATGGCTGCCATGCAGCGCCCGACGAAGTTCGAAGAGCATCGCTGGCTCGGCGACAAGCGCACCCAGATCGTCTATGACCTCGACAATCTCGACGACGAGGCTTCGCCGTTGATCGACGACATCCTGCGGGCCGAATCGTTCCTCGCCTTCGGTCCCGACACCCTGCCCGAAGCTCGCAACCGCGGCTACAAGCCCTACAAGGGCAACGGCAGTGGCAAGCCCGAGGTCGACCCCTACAAGTAGGACTCGTGCAGCCGCTCTTCGTCTGTGATGGGTTGAACATCGTCGGTCACGTCGCGCGCCCTGCGAAAGCACCGGGGCGGGCGGCGCCCGGTGTGGTGATCTGCCATGGCTACCCGTCCGTCGTCGAAGGTGGGCGCCTGTCGGCTCGTTCGTTCCCCGAGTTGGCCGAGCGCATCGCCAACGAGCTCGGTTGGGTCGCGCTGGTCTTCTGCTTCCGGGGCTGCGGCGAGTCCGAAGGCGACTTCTCCCTCAGGGGTTGGATGAACGACTTGTTGGGAGCGGCCGCACATCTACGGGAAGCGGAGAACGTTTCGGGTGTGTCAGTCGTGGGGTTCGGCACCGGTGGGGGACTGGCCATCTGTGCCGCGGCGGCCGATCCCGACATCCGAGGTGTCGGCGCCGTTGGCGCGCCGGCTGACTACGACGACTGGGCAACGCATCCTCGGCGCTTGCTGCAGCACTCGCGTGAGCTCGGCATCATCCACCAACGGGCCTTCCCGCCGTCGTTCGATCACTGGGCGCGGGAGTTCCGTGAGATCCGCCCCATCGGTTGCGTCGACGAGCTACGAGGACGCCCGTTTCTCGTGATGCACGGCTCCGACGACGAGGCGGTGCCGGTGTTCGACGGGCGCGTGCTCGCCGATTCGCACGGTGAGGCCGACCTTCGCATCATCGAAGGCGGAGCCCACCAGTTGCGGCACGACCCGCGCGCCGTGGCAATCCTGCTCGGCTGGCTCGACCGTCAGGGCGGGCAGGCGCCTCGCCAACCCGCCGCGGCGGAGTCGTCGTAGCCGCGATTCGGTGCGGTGCGGTCCGGTGCGTGCGTGGGGGCGCAGCCCCCTTACCCCCCAGGCAACTAGTCGCAACTAGTCGGCCTTGCCCTTGCCTTGGGCCTTCTTCGCCTTCTTGAACTCACGTACGCGCTCGAGTGATTCGGCCGAGTCGATGTCGGCGACCGAACGCGGCGTATCGTCAGAGAACGGCGCGGCTGCTTCCTGCCAACCCGCCGGCCGCTGGCCGAGCCGCTTGGCGAGGATGGCCATGAAGATCTTCGACTTCTCGTCGCCGTAGCCAGGAAGATCACGGAGCCGGCGGTAGAGCTCGTCACCCGACTTGACGTTGCGCCACACCTTTACGGCGTCGCCGTCATAGTGCTCGACGAGGTACTCGCAGAGCGCGTGGGTGCGCTTGCCCATCGACGCGGGATAGCGGTGCATCGCCGGCTTCTGGCGGAACAGGTCTTCCACCTTCTCGACCGGCATCGCCGCGATGACGGCGGCATCGAGCGGGGCGCCGAGCCGTTCCTGCAACGTGTAGGGCCCGAGGAACGCCCACTCCATCGGCACCTGCTGGTCGAGAAGCATCCCCACCAAAAGTGCCAACGGGCTCTCTACGAGTAGTCGGTTCGCCTCGTCGTTGCTGGTTATCGGGATCGACTTCGACGCCATGGAGGGGAACTCTACGCCGAACGAACTCGATGCCCGGTGGCTGGCACACACGTGGCGACCACGGCGCCTGGCTTCGCCCCCTCGAGGTGACGCGGCCGGCAAAGGCAGCGGCCGGTAGCCTCCGTCGGTGCTGAACCGGGGGGCGCCGTAGTGGAATGCGAACAGTGCGGGGTCGTGCCTCGCGCCGGCGCCGCGTTCTGCGACGGGTGCGGCGCGCCTTTGGTGAAGCGCTGCGCCGCGTGCGGCACCGAGCTTCGTGAGGGGGCCCGCTTCTGCGACGGGTGTGGTCTGTCGGTCAATGCCGAACCGATCGTGGCCGCGCCGGCG
>JACPNV010000091.1 GCA_016185305.1 Actinomycetota bacterium
ATCTGATCGACGATCAGCGGTAAGGAGTCGACCCATGCGGGCCGCTCCGGTCACAGACCCAGCCGAACCAGAAGAACCGGACTCGGCGCACCCTACGAGGGCCTCCCCACCGAAGTGGTGGACCCTACGACTCACCCTAAATGTCTCTCCCTGCGCCGAGGAGCACGAACAACCCGGCCGCCAGGGTGGCCATCCACGGGCCGAAGACACTCCGGCGCATGACGATCCGCAACAGCGAGGTGGTGAAGTGGAAAACCACGTTCACCGCCAGGTAAGGGAAGTGCGTGAGGAGCCCGAAGACGTTGAACAGCGCGCGTAGATGAGGATCGGCAGCGTCGACCGGTGCAGGTTGTGGTCGCGGAACAAGTCGTCGAGGTTGGTCGCAGACCGATTCGCGAGGAAGTCCCATTCGTCGACGAGGAACCACTGCCGGGGTTCCCAGACGAAGAGCAGCAGCACCGCGGCAACGCCGAGATAGGCCACGAATGCGGCGAGCGCGATGCGGGGGTCACCGACGAGCGGGTGCCTGCCTCGGTCCGCAGGAAACCGTGAACGGGCTCTACAAGTGCGAGTGCATCTACGGTCCCGACGCCACCGCCGGTTGGGACGACGTCGACCAAGTCGAGCCCGCCACGCTCTCCTGGATGCACTGGTTCAACCAAGATCGGCCCCACAGCCACTGCGACGACACGCCTCCAGCGGAGTTCGAGACAGCGTTCTACGCTGCCCAACCGACCGACCTCGCCGAGGTTGGAAACCCATAGACCGAGCCTCCAGAGCCAGAGAACCCAGGGCGGTTCAAATCGACACCCTGCTCGCCCACACGCTCGCCGGACTCAACCGCCGGATCCACAAACAAGCCGACCGCATCTGGAAAATCCTCCAAGAACGAGCCGGGCTCGAGCTTGAACCCGACGACGACCCGCCGAAGCGCCGAGCTCGCGCTCTGACCGCCGGAAGCGTTGGGACAACCCCGACCCGCGCTCCGCCGCCCACCGCATAGCGCATACCGCGTCGCAGGGTGACGACCCCCTCCGAGGCGACGTCTTTGCGCGCCCGCATTTCCGCCCTCCCGGAAGCTCGACGGCCCGCAGAGGCCCTCGCAGCGGGGTCACACGCCCGAATCAAACCCCTGGGGCCCTCCCACACCGACAGAAGGCCCGCCAGACCCTCTCCAGCCGAACTGCGAACACATGCGTGCCCACGGACCAAAAGACGCGAACATGCCCGAGTCGGGGTGGCGGGATTTGAACCCACGACCTCTTCGTCCCGAACGAAGCGCGCTACCAAGCTGCGCCACACCCCGGTTGGTGGAGGTCGCATCGTAGCCGACGGACTCCGGCCGGCCGAAAGACAGTTCGCGGTGCCGCTCGCCGGAACGGTGAGGCAGATGAGGTCGAACCGACTCGTGGGTGCCTTCGGGCCGTCACATCTCCCGCGCCAACTGGCCGCGCCCAGCCGGCTGCGTCAGGCCTCGACGATCTCGCCATGGGCGAGGTCGGCCGCTTCGTCGACACCCTCGTAGTACGAGTACCCCGACAGCAGCACGTCGACCGCCTTGCGGATGCGGAACGCGTCGAGCGGTTTGATCAACCAGCCGTCGGCGCGGCTGCGCTTGGCGAGGAACACGTCGGCGGCCCGATCGAGCAGCATCAGCACCGCGGTGATCGGGAGGCGGTCGACGTCTTCGTCGAGGCGGATGTCCATGCACACGGCCATCCCGCCCATGTTGCCGATCTGGAGGTCGACGATGACGAGGTCGGGCTGGATCTCTTTGATGGCCGGGACGACATCGACCCCGGCATGCACTCGGTACACGACGAGCTCGTCGGATGCGAGCGCGCCGTCCATCTCCTCGTAGACGTACTCGGCGTCGGTCGCGAGCAAGACGGTGGGCACCGCCGCAGGCTAGTGGCCACCAGGTCCGGGTCCCAAGATGCTGCGGCTCCGGCTGGCGCACCGAGCTCACCTCGCCGTCTGCTACGGGATCGTCACCGGACCTCGATTGACCTCGCAGGAATACCCGTTACGATGCGCGGACGCCGAACCCCGGCGACCGACGCTTCGGAGGGAACGTTGCTCGAGATCCAGGTGGAGGAACTGCGCCAGTACACGCTGTGCCGCCCGGTCGGCGAGCTCGACGCGTACACGGTTGGCCAGTTCCGCGAGGCCCTCGCCGAGCTCGCGGCCGCAGCCCGGCTCTTGATCGATCTCTCCGAGGTCCCGTTCATGGACTCCGCCGGCCTCGGCGCGCTCATCGGCGGCATCCGGCGCGCCCGCGAGGCCGAAGGCGAGGTCACGGTCGCATGCAGCCGGCCAACCCTGACACGCTTGCTGCACACCACGGGGTTCGATCGCATCGTCCCGGTCACCGACACGGTCGACGAGGCGGCGGCGGCATTGCTGAATCCCCGCCAAGAGCTCTCCTAGTAGCTGCCGGCTAGCCCCCAACCCACTCCCGTTCTTTCGTCACCGGCCTATGACAGGCGTAGGTGGCTGACGAAAGAACGGGGCTAGCTAGGCCGTAGCTATCGGCTAGCGGCTAGCCCAACTGCGCCGGCTGCTCGCGAAACACGTGTCGGGCGATCTCGCCGAGGCCGTCGAGGTCGTGCACATCGGTGCGCAAGAACGGGATGCGAACGACCGGCGCGGGTGCGACCCGATCGGCCAAGCCGGCGAGGTGCTCTTCTTCCTTCGACGCGACGAGCAGGAAGTCGCTGAGGTTCTGGTAGAGCCCGCCGAGGTCGGTTCCCGCGAACGTCTTGGCCCGCTCGTGCATGGCGATCGGTGACGCGTCGGAGAAGCGCGGATGCATGCGGTTCACGATCAATGCCCGCACCGGGATGCCGGACTCGGTCAGCCGGCTCGCGAAGTAGGTCGCCTCCGCCACCGTGTCGTGATGCGGCGCGGCGACCAGCACGAACGCGGTCTGGTCCGCAGACAGCAACCGCAGGACATGTTGGGCTCGCAGCTTGAAGCCCTCCTCCATGCCGTCGAAGGCCTGGAAGAAGGCGATCGCATCTCTGACCACGTCACCGCCGACGACCTTGGACACCGTCCGGAGAAACGCCTGCGCGGCCACGTTGACGGCCTTCACGATGCCGCGGGTCGGCGCCATGAGGATGCGATAGAGGCGATGGTCGAGGAACCGTGTGAGCCGCTTCGGTGCTTCGAGGAAGTCGAGGGCGTTGCGCGTCGGTGGCGTGTCGACGACGATCAGCTCGAAGTCGTACTCGTCGTGCAACTCGAAGAGCTTCTCCATCGCCATGTACTCCTGCGTGCCGGACAGCGCGCCGGAGATGTTGCGGTAGAAGCGGTTCTGGAGGATGCCTTCGGCTTGGTCCTGGTCGGTCGCGTGCTTCGTCACCAGCGCGTCGAACGTGCTCTTGGTGTCGAGCATCAACGCCCACAGCTCGCCCGGCCAGTCGCCGTCGATCTTGCTCGGCGTGTCGGACAGCCCTTCGAGCCCGAGCGCGTCGGCGAGCCGCTTGGCCGGGTCGATGGTCACCACGACCGCCTTGCGACCGAGCTTGGCCCCTTCCAGCGCGAGCACCGCCGCCGTCGTCGTCTTCCCGACGCCGCCCGAACCGGTGCAGACGATGATCTCTTTGTCGCGCACGAGATCGAGCAGCGACCACTTCGCTCCCGTCGAGGTCGCAGGACCGCCAGCACTCACGACGCGGCCTCCGGTGCCGGGATGGCGACGAGGGCCTCGATGCCCGCGGCGAGCCGGGACGACAGGTCTTCGATGTCGTCGCGATGCAAGTCAGGTGAGAACACGTATGGGAGCCAGAGCTGTGGCAATGGCAGCGTGTCGGCCAGCCGCGCGATCTGTTCGCGTTGCAGCTCCATGCGGTCGAGGCGGAACTGCGCCGCTTTCCGCATCGCCTCGGCTTCGCCGGGATGCAGGTGCGCGCCCGCCTCCTTCGCGGCCTCGGCCGGGTCGACCGCCAACCCCCCGACCTCGGGGTAGAGACCGTTCACGACGACCGGGCCGAGGCTGATTCCGACCTCGTCCTCGAGGGAGTACGCCGTCTCGATGAGCTCGTTGACCGGTGTCTCCTCCGGCAGGGTGACGAGGATGACCTCGCAGCGCTTCGGGTTGGTGAGCATCTCGAGCACGTCGCGTGCCTGGGTGTTGATCGGCCCGACCTTCACCGCGTCGATGAGCCCCCGAGCAGACCGGAGGAAGCCGATGGCGTGGCCGGCCGCCGGCGCGTCGAGCACGATCAGGTCGGCCGCGTTGCCCCGCTCGAGCTGCTTGACCTTGCCGAGGATGAGGATGTCCTTGATGCCCGGGGCCGCAGTGCTCACCATGTCGATGGCGCCGCTGGTCGCCAGGCGGCGGGCGATGCGCGACATGCCGTGGTCTTCGAGGTATTCGAGCAGCGCGTCGTCGGGCGTCAGGGTGCGGGCCCGGACATCGGCAGCACCGTCGGGGCCGCCCCCGGGCGCCAGCACGACCTCGTCGTAGTCGAACGGGGGCTGCCCGAACATCGCGGCCAGCCCGCTCTTTCCCTCGACCTCGACGACGAGGGTCGAGAGCCCCGCCCTCGCGGCGGCACGCGACAGCGCGGCGCTGACGGCCGTTTTGCCGACGCCGCCCTTCCCGGCCACGATGACCACCCGGGACGTCCCGAAGAACTGGGCCGGATCCAACCTTTGCAACCCCTATCTCGTTGCTCGCCCAGCGGGCGAAGAGGGCCACGGGCCGGGCCGAGGCCCGCCACGTTGGCCGCGCGGGAGGCGCGCGACTTGCGCAGACTACCCACCAAGCCCCAAAGACCCAGAACCCAGCCCGCGCCGTGGGCTCGCCGGGCGCGGCTCGTGCTGGCCGCGGTGCTGGCCCTGTACCCGCTGGTCGCCGGGCTCTCGTCGATGGCGCTCGCCCAAACCGATCCGGCCCCGACAACCCCGGTCCCCACGCCCGGTTCGAGCCCGCCGGCGCCCACCAGCTCGGGCGCCACCGGCGCCACCGTCGACGTCGTCGACGTGGTCACCACCGAGGGGCTCGTCGACCCGATCCTCGCCGCGTTCATGAGCGACTCGATCACTGCGGCCAACCGGGGCGGCACGTGCTCGTCGGGCACCCAGACGGTTCCCTGCCGCTCGATCGCGCTGGTCTGGCAGGTCGACACCGAGGGCGTCGTGGTCCCCGATGTCCAGTTCGCCGCCCTCCTCGAGCAGATGGCGACGTCCCCTGTACCGGTCTACCTGTGGATCGGCCCGACGGGCGCGCAGCTCACGGGTAAGGCCGCGCTGCTCGCCGCCGCGGCGACCGGTGTCGGCATGTCGCCCGGCACCTCCATCGGTCTCGACGGCGTCACGGTCACGGCGCCGCTGCTGGCCGCCGGAGCCAAGCGCCAGGTGCCGAGCGGCCTTCTCTCCGACAGCGACGCGACGGTCTTCGGCATCAAGCCAGCCCCGACGATCGGCGACTTCGCCGTCGACATCCCGGGCTTCGAGACCAAAGAGGTCATCAGAGACGGCCAGACCCGGCGTGAACCGGTGACGTTGGTGCGCTTCTCCCAGCTCCCGCTCGTTCCCCAGCTCTTCCATTCGGTCGCCAGCCCCCCGGTCGCGTACCTCCTGTTCACGATTGGCCTGGCGCTGCTGATCTTCGAGCTGTTCACCGCTGGGGTCGGCGTGGCGGGGGGCGTGGGCGCGGGGTCGTTCGTGCTCGCGAGCTATGGCTTCGCGGTCCTGCCGACCCGTCCCTGGGCCGTCGGGCTGCTGCTGATCGCCATGATCGCTTTCGCCATCGACGTGCAGACTGGCGTGCCGCGGTTCTGGACTGCATCAGGTGTCGTGCTGTTCGTCGCCGGCTCGCTCGCCTTGTACGACGGCGTGTCGATGTCGTGGATCGCGCTTCTGGCCGGCATCGGCGGGGTGCTGCTCGCGTTCTTGAGTGGCATGCCTTCGATGGTGCGCACACGCTTCGCGACGCCGACGATCGGTCGGGACTGGATGATCGGCGAGGTGGGCCGGGCCGTGACCGACATCGCGCCCGACGGCGTGGTGCAGATCAAAGGTGCGCAATGGCGGGCGTACACCAACCGGGCCACCCCGGTCGACCAACTCGACCGGGTCCGCGTGATCGGGATCGAGGGTCTGGTGCTCGAGGTGGAGCCCGAGGAGGGGGGTGCCCGCGACTACCGCGACCGTTCGCCCCGCGATCAGCGCGGCGAGCCGAGAGATGATGCCGATGCCGATGGCACTCGGGGTGCAACATCGCCGCCCGACTCGATCGACGCCAGCTCATAGCCCGGTGGTTGGTTCATTGCTATTTGGGGTTAATTGTTGCAATCCCTTGAAATGACATTTATGTAGTTTCTCCAGAAGGTTGGACTTGCACCGCAAGACACCTGCTTCTGTTTGGGATTTCAAGCAGAACGCTAGAAAAAGTTCACCTTGTATCAGTCATATGCGAGTTGTATGGTCTGCCCCCGAAAGGGGGACGGCTAGTGAGCGCACAGCGTATTGAAGAGCCGTGGCAGATCAAGGCCGCATGCCGGGGTCCGCAGTCGGCAGTTTTCTATCCGCCCAACCAGTTCGAGCGAAAAGACGAAAAGCTCGAACGCGAAGCACGAGCAAAGGCGATCTGTGCCATCTGCTCGGTGAAGAAGGAATGCCTCGAGTACGCCATCGCGATCCGCGAGCAGCACGGAATCTGGGGTGGCTTGAACGAGGTCGAGCGCAAGCAGCATCTCGCGCAGCGCTGACCCACGTTCGACACGGCAGTTCGGCGGGCGTGACACACGGGGGGTTCACGCCCGCCGAACGGGGTGGCGCACGGCTGACCGACCGAAGGCCAGACCAGATCCGGTGAGTGAGCATCTCGATCTTCCGAAAGACGACGTCGGCGACGATCTCCCATTGCGCGAGCTCTCGATCTCACTCGTCTTCGCCTACCGGCAGACTCCAGTGCAGGTGTGGCGGGCGCTCACCGAGGAGATCGGCGTGTGGTGGACCGAGAAGGTGCATCCCGAGGCGCGCACCATCCTCCCCGTCCAGCCGGGCGGCCAATGGGTGCAGCTCTGGAGCAATGGTGGTGCGCTGCTCGGAACGGTCACCCACGTCCACGCGCCCTTGCTGCTGCGCATCTCTGGCCCGCTGGCCATGACGGCGCCCGTGAACAACACGGTGGAGCTCCGGCTCGAGCTGATGGACTCGGGCAGCACGCGTCTCAAGCTCGAGCACCTCGCGCTCGGGATCCTGCACGGCACCGATGAAGAGAGCTACACCCAGGTCTGGAACGACCTCTTCGACGTCGCCCTCACCCGCTATCTCGACCGCTGCTAGCCCCTGCTAGACCCGGTCACAAACCGTGGCGTTGAATGGCGGCCCGGACGTGGACTGGCTCGCGCGGTGATCCGACATCGAACGGACGCTATCGCTCGACCGTCACGAGGGTGCCTTGCCACCGCGGGCGCCCAGAGAAGGGCGGGTGATGCCCGGTAGCATTGAGCCGATGGCTCTGGCGCTCTTCTTGATCTTCATCGTCGTTCCGTTCGTGGAACTGTTCGTGATCATCCAGGTCGCCGGGGTGATCGGCGGTGGCTGGACGATCCTGTTGCTCGTGGTCGAGAGCATCCTCGGCGCCTGGTTGTGCAAGCGGGAAGGGGCGGGCGTCCTGCGCCGCATCAACGAACAGCTCAACGCCGGGCAGCTTCCCACCATCGAGCTCGTCAATGGTGCGTTGATCCTTCTCGCCGGCGCGTTGATGGTCACGCCCGGCTTCCTCACCGACATCCTCGGCTTCCTCCTGCTCATCCCGCCGACGCGCGCCATCGTCCGAGCCATCGTGCTCCACCGCCTCCAGAAGCGGATCGACGACGCGGTGAGCCGAGACGGCGATGCCGGCTTCGGCTTCATCCGCGTCACGAACTTCGGGCCGAATGGATCGCCGTTCGGGTTCAACGGCGGTTCCGACGATTCGGTCGTCGATGTCGCCAGCCGCGATGTCACCGCGCGGTCGCGCGCCGACCAGCCCGAGCTCGGCGGGGGCCGGCCGTGACCGTTGCCGTCGACACGCGCGACGCCGCGACGGTGATGTTGGTGCGCGACGTTCCCGCACGCGCGGGCGGTGGCCTCGAAGTGTTCATGCTCCGCCGCAACCTGCAGTCTGACTTCGTCGGGGGCGCGTATGTCTTCCCGGGCGGGGCCGTCGATCCCCACGACCGCCACGCCAACCTCGAGCCGGTATGCAGCGGACGGTCCGACGCCAACGCCTCGCACCAGCTCGGTATCGACGAGGGTGGGCTCGCGTTCTGGGTCGCGGCCATCCGTGAGTGCTTTGAGGAAGCGGGCGTTCTGCTCGCCTACGACGTGCATCGCAACATCGTCCGGTTCAACGACGACCCCGAGCGCAAGGTTCGCTTCGGCATGCACCGCCAGGCGGTCGACGCCGGCGAGCGCCGCCTTGTCGACGTGTGCGAGGAGGAAGGTCTGTCGCTCGCGGTCGACACCATCTACTACTTCAGCCACTGGATCACGCCCGAGGGCGCGCCGCGCCGCTACGACACCCGGTTCTTCGTGGCCCGCGCGCCCGACGGCCAGGTGCCGTTGCACGACAACCGCGAGGTGATCGCCAACCTGTGGGTTCGTCCGTCTGACGCGCTCGCCCGCTACCGCGCTGGCGACTACGAGCTGATCTACCCGACCATGCGCAGCCTCATGGCGCTGGCGCAGTTCGACTCGGCCGACGACGTGTTGCTCCACGCCGCCGCCATCGGCGACGTTCCCACCATCGAGCCCCGGATCGTCGCTGACGAGGGCGGCGGCTTCCGCATCGTCTTGCCCGACGATCCTGAGTACCAGCACGTTCGGCCCGCAGTCCTGCCCGAGGGCGTGCCCATGAACAAGCTCAACATGCCCGGACGCGGCGCGAGGCAACCCGGAGGCGAAGGTGGCGCGGATGCCTAGGACGAAGTTGAAGGCGGCCGACCCCGGAGTGGAAGAGCCTCTGCCACCGGAGAAGCTCACCCCGTTCGTCGCCAAGGCGCTGAGCCCGCTGGTACGACGCATCGTCGCCCCGAATGCCGGCATCTACACCGGGCCCGGCACCAACACGTACCTCGTCGGCATCGACGAGGTGGTCGTGGTCGACCCGGCCGTGCCCGACGCCGAGCACCTCGACGCCATCATGGGATGCGGCGGCGATCGCATCCGCTGGATCGCCGTCACGCACACCCATCCCGATCACGCAACCGGCGTGGCCGAGTTGAAGAAGCTGACCGATGCGGAGGTCTTGGGGTTCGGCGCGAAAGACGGCTTCAAGCCCGATCGTCGCATCGGCGATGGCTACACGATCGACTCGACAGAGTTCCGCTTGCGGGCGGTCCACACACCGGGTCATGCGTCGAACCACCTCTGCTACCTCGTCGAGGAAGAGCGCATGTTGCTCTCGGGCGATCACATCAACCAGAGCGCCACCGTGGTCATCCGGCCGCCCGACGGCAACATGGCCACCTATCTCGCGTCGCTCGAGAAGCTGAAGAAGCTGCGCTTGCGCTCGATCGCGCCGGGCCACGGCACGCTCATCGAGAACCCCAGCGAGACCATCGACTGGTACGTCAGGCACCGCCTCGACCGCGAGAAGCAGGTGCTGGCCGCGCTGAGGAGGAAGGGCACGGCCAAGATCGCCGACCTCGTGCCGGTGATCTACGCCGACATCGACGAAGAGCGTTGGCCCATCGCCCGCTACACCGTCCATGCCCACCTCGTGAAGCTGGCCAAAGAGGGCAAGGTCACCGGCAAGACGCTCGCCGGCAAGTGGTCCGCCGCCTGATCGGTCAGATAGAACAGGCCGGCCGCTCGAACCGTTGGCCTGCTGCGGACCATGCGCCCGGCAGATCCCGCGACGGTTTCTGACGGCGCGTCAGACAAATGCCTGACAAGCGCTCACCCGAGTACGGTCAGCACGACATTCCCGTCCACACACCGAGACCATCAGGGGGACATTCGATG
The DNA here is from genome assembly GCA_016185305.1 of Actinomycetota bacterium. GTDB lineage: Bacteria > Actinomycetota > Acidimicrobiia > Acidimicrobiales > Acidimicrobilacustridaceae > JACPNV01. Next base: position 9,970 of record JACPNV010000091.1, read on the forward strand.
GCCGACTACCAGCTCCTCATCAACGGCGAGCTCTGCGATGCCGCGTCCGGCGAGACGCTCGAGACCTACAACCCGGCGAACAACGAGAAGCTCGCGGACCTACCCAAGGCGGGGAAGCAAGACGCGGTGCGTGCCATCGAGGCGGGCCGCAAGGCATTCGACGAAGGCCCGTGGCCGGCGCTGTCCGGCCCCGAGCGCGCCGAGAAGCTGCGAGCCATCGGCGCGCTGATCAACGACAACCAAGCCGAGCTGGCCGAGCTGGAAGCGCTCGACTCGGGCGGCACCATCCGCAAGGCGTCGCTCGCCGACGTTCCCGGCGCGGTGCAGGCGTTCGAGTGGTTCGCCAAGATGGCCGAAGAGCAGCCGGCGAAGGTCGACCTTCCCGTGGCGGTGTTCCCGGAGTCGACGAACTACGCCCTCTACGAGCCGCTCGGTGTGTGCACGGGCATCATCCCGTGGAACTTCCCCTTCCTCATGGCGGCATGGAAGATCGCACCCGCGCTCGCGGCCGGCAATGTGTCGATCATCAAGCCCGCGTCGTACACCTCGATCACGGCGCTGAAGCTCGCGCAGCTCATCACCGAAGCCGATCTCCTGCCCCCGGGCGTGCTGCAGGTGCTGTCCGGCCCGGGCGGGTCGGTGGGTGAAGAGCTCGCGTCCAACCCGCTGGTCGACAAGGTGGCTTTCACGGGCTCGACCGAGGTCGGCCGCCGCATCATGCAGCTCGCGTCGGGCACGGTGAAGCCGGTGACCCTCGAGCTCGGCGGCAAGAGCGCCAACATCGTGCTCGATGATGCCGACCTCGACCAGGCGTCCGCCGCTGTCCTGTGGGGGACGTTCTTCCACGGCGGGCAGGTGTGCGAGAGCGGCACCCGCGCCCTCGTCGACAAGAAGATCTACGACGAGTTCGTCGGCGTCCTCGCCGACAAGTCGGGCAAGATCCTGCTCGGCGATCCGATGGACTTCATGACCGACATCGGCCCGCTCGTCCATCGCAGCCAGGCCGAGACGGCCGAGCGCTACTGCGCCCTCGGCCGCGACGAGGTGGGCGAGCCGATCTGTGGCGGCGCCAAGCCCGAGGGTCTGCCTGAAGGGCTCGACGTCAACGCCTACTTCCAGCCGACGATCTTCACCGACGTGCCGAACAGCGCGAAGATCGCCCAGGAGGAGATCTTCGGCCCGGTGCTGTGCGTGATCCCGTTCGAGTCCGATGACGAGGCCGTCGCCATCGCCAACGACTCGATCTACGGTCTGGCCGGCGGCGTGCAGTCGTCGAACCTCGAGCGGGCCGAAGGCATCGCCGCCCGGATGCGCACCGGCACCGTGTGGATCAACGACTACCACATGATCTCGCCCGACCGTCCCTTCGGTGGCTACAAGCAGTCCGGGGTGGGGCGCGAGCTCGGCACCTACGGCTACGACATCTACCGCCAGGTGAAGCACGTCCACGTGAACGCCGAGAGCTCGGGCCGCGACAACCACCTGCAGTACACCGCGCTCAGCTCCAACATCTGACCGGACCTGGCGCTGGCCTAGCCGCTTGACAACCTAGGCGGACTTTATCGAAGTACGTTGAATCTGCCTTTCCGCGAGAAGGCCGTGACTCGAAACCGGGTCGCCGCCGAGGCTGAGATCACCAAGAACAGAGAGCCTCATCGCCGCGCTACACCGCGGGAGGCGAAGCTCGACGGCAGCTTCTTTCGAGTGCGGGCCGAACGCACCACCGAGCAAGAACTGCAGTACCTCCGGGCCATGGCCGAACTCGGTCCCGAACCGCAGAAGGCCAGCGACGTCGCCAAAGTGATGAAACGCACATCAGAACAGATGGGCCCGACCAGATCTCGACTCATCGCGAAAGGTTTGCTCTACACCCCTGGCTACGGGCTGGCGGCGTTCACGGTTCCCCAATTCGACCGATACATGATCCGGAACCACGAACTCGCCATCACACCGTCCAGACCGGCCAAGAAGAGGCGAAGATGACCACGCCGAACGTTGCGTCGAGCACGGCCTCGGCCAATCCGGCCCAGCGCCGGTCAGGTCACCAAGTAGTGCAGCTTGCCTCCGACCTCTCGGCGCTCTGCTTCGCCGCGCAGGTGCATGTGGTGAAGGTGCGCATAGGTCTCGCTCTCGGCCATCGAGCCCCACGACCGCGGCGCGAACAGCTCGTGTGACATGTCGACGACCGAAGCCCAGCCGAGCGTGCTGCTGATCTCGCGCAGCCGATCGAGGCGCTCCTCGTGGTGCACCTTCATCTCGGCGACCCGCCCGGCGAGATCGGTGAAGGGATGGCCGTGCGCGGGCAGGACGATGTTCACACCGTCGAAGGCGGCCACCCGGTCGAGGCTTTCGACGTAGCGGGCGAGCGGGTCGCCGTCGACCATCCCCGAGATGTGGGGCGTGATCGACGGCAGCACGTGGTCGCCGGAGAGCATCACACCGTCTTCGGGGTCCCAGAGGCACAGATGATCGTTCGTGTGGCCGGGCGTGAACAGGCCGAACCACTCGCGCCCGGCGAGCGAGATGGTGTCCATGTCGGCGAGGCGCAGCGCGGGCACGGGGACGCGGAACCAGCGGAGCATCTCGTCGATGTTCTCCTCCATCTGCTTGCGGCGCTCGGGCGGTGGGCCTTCGGTCGTGCCACCCCACGGCGTGGGCCGATCGAAGTTCGGGAGCCGCCGGACCGGCGGCGAGCCGTCGCCGGGCTCGCGTTGGGCGAGCTCGTCGTCGTCGAAGTCCCAGAACGTGCGGAAGCGCTCGGAGCTGATGATGCGGGCGCCGGTCTCTTCCGCGAGAAGCCCGGCACCCCCGAAGTGATCGGGATGCGAATGGGTCACGATGACGGAGTGGACGCGGCGCCGCGGGATGCCGGCGCGCTCGAGCCGGTCGTTCAGGTCGTTCCAGGACTTCTCGCCAGGCAGGCCGGGGTCGACGAGCGCAAAGCCGTCACCGTCCTCGAGCGCGTACGTGTTCACGTGGCCGAGCCCGGGGAAGTCGATCGGGAGCTGCAAGCGCAGCACGCCGTGGGCGACCTCGGTGACCTCGGTGCTCGCGGCCTCTTGCTCCTGTTTGGGTGGCCGCGGCGGCGAGCCATCGGTAGATGGCTCGGGCGCTGCGGCGGTAGAGGCGGTAGCCGTCCCCTCCGTCATGGCGACCAGGGTAACTAGACCACCCGGTCAAGAAAACCTGCGCCGCTCGATTCGTTGCGGCCGCGCCGGATCAGTCTCGACCGGCGAGCACGCAGAAGTGGTCGCGGTAGTGGGCCAGCTCGCCGACGCTCTCGCGGATGTCGTCGAGGGCGCGGTGGGTCTCGCGCTTGACCGGTGCGGTGCTGACCACCGGCGGGTTCCACCGCTGGGCGAGCTCTTTCAACGTGGAGACATCGACTGACCGGTAGTGCAGGTACTCCTCGATCTCGGGGAGGTAGGCCGCGAGGAAGCGGCGGTCGGTGCCGATGGAGTTCCCGCACAGGGGCACCGTGCGCTCTTCGGGGATGTGCTCGTGGAGGAACGCGAGCGTCGCCTCGCCCGCGGCTTCGAGCGTGACCATCGACTGCTCGATCTGGGGAAGGAGGCCGCTCTTGCTGTGCATCTCGCGGACGAAGTCGCCCATGCGGGCCAGCACCTCGGGCGGTTGGAACACGACCAGGTCGGGGCCTTCGGCCACGATCGTGAGGTCGTCGTCGGTGACCAGCGTGGCGATCTCGACGATGACGTCGGTCGTCGGGTCGAGGCCGGTCATCTCGAGGTCCATCCACGCGAGCATGCGGGGATCGTACTGAACGACGACGAGGCCCTCGGGCCAAGAGCCAAGCTCGTGCGCGAGAGCGGCGCCTCGCCCACGCGCTCAGCCGCCGACGGCGTGCTCGTACTGCATGATCGGGTCGCCGCGCGCGTCGAAGGCCCGCGGCGCACCGGTCAGGGTGTAGCCGTGCCGCTCGTACACTCGCTGCGCGCGGCGGTTGTCGGTGTGGGTCCACAGCTGGGCGTGGTCATAGTCGGCTTGGCGCAGGGCGCGGTCGAGGTGGTGGAGGAGCAGCGAGGCCAAACCCCGCCCCCACGCATCGGGATGCGTGGCGACCGCGCTGATGTGCGCGCGGCCGGGCACGACTTCGCCGCGGCCGAACGCAGCACGCGAGGGCACCGACACGATGGCGCTCAGCATCCGGCCGCCTTCCTCGTACGCGAGGGAGACGCCGCCGGTCTCGCGGAGCAGCTGCCGGTAGCGGTCGACGCGATCGGGGTCGACTTCGGCCGACGGCCGGGCCGGCCGGCGGCCATCGACCACGTCGCCGAGGGCGGGGATGTTGGCGGCATCACGGTCGGGATGAGCACGCCGGATGGTCGCGGTTGACGCTGCCGCGGGAACCGCGAACGGTCGAGGGAACCAAAGCGCGCCGCGCACCGCGGTGAGCGGGACCTCGCGGTACACGTGGGGGAAGCACTCGCCCGGGCGTGACTCCTCCCACCGCAGCGACGCCTCGATCTCCTGTTCTTCGACGGCGAGGACGAGCAGATCGTCGGCGCCCGCGTAGTAGCGGTGGGCCGTGGTGACGACCTGGGCATCGGTCGAGAGGTGGACGAAGCCCTCCGGTGCTCGCTCGATGTGCCCGGCCGCCAGCGCACGATGCCAATCGCGACGGCCGATGAGGTGGAGCAGCGTCATGCTTCCTCGGCAAGGTCCAACGCCTCGACGCTCATGGGCGGCGCCGACGGTTTGCGCACCGCGAAGAACACCCCGAGCAACGTGACCGCGCCCCCGAGCAGTTCGAGGGTGGTGATGCCCTGGCTGAGGAACAGCCACGCCAACACGCCCGACATCGCGGGGATGGTGAGCATGATGACCGGCGGGATGTTGGCGGGGACCCACTTCAGCGACCACGTGACCAGGAAGTGGCCGACGAAGCCGGGGAGCAGGGCGATGGTGAGGGCCACGGCGTAGTTCTGTGCAGTCATCTCGCGGACGGGTGCGCCGGTCGCGGCGACGAAGGCCGAGAGCACGACCGCGGAGACGAGCACGGTGCCAGCAAGGAAGGGCCCGACATCGATGTGCGGCCGCGCCTGCTTGGACCAGACGAAGAACAGCGAATAGAAGATCACGTTGCCCGCGGCGAGCAGCATCCCGATCGGGTTCCCCTGCGGGCCCGTCGAACCGGCCAGGGCAACCACCGCAGCACCCGCGATCGCGATGCCCGACCATGCCCGGAACGACAGCCCCGGACGCTCACCGAACAGCGGTACGGCGAGCACGGCGACGGCGACGGGTGCGAGCGTGTTCATCAGGGTCACGTCGACCACCGACGTCTGTTGCAGCGCGCTCATGAAGAGCAACTGGTGGATGCCGAAGGCCAGGCCGGCGACGACAGTCCACCGCCAGCCGTTCCAGCCCGGGCGCCTGCCGGTGCGGTGCACGTGTTCGATCGCGACCGCGGCCATGACCGGAACCGCGAACCACAACCGCCAGAACGCGAGGACCGGCCCCGGCACGGTGGCCGCCGCCGCGAGGACCGGACCGAACGAGAAGCAGACCACACCGACCCACACTGCCGCGACGTGCTTGCCCTCGGCTCCTGCCACCGGATGACCCTACCGGCGCGGCGCCGCACAGCTTCAGGTCGATTGCTCGGCGGCAGGCAGCCGGCGGGCCCGAGCATCTGCGCACCGGTCATGTCCGCCGGGCCATCGCCCGTGCTCGCACGAGCGTCGCCCGGAGCGTGTCCTCGTAGAAGCCGCGAGCCGTCCGCCAGTCCCACGGGTCGTTCGGATAGTGGCGTGCCCAGACGCGGGCGTTCAGCGCGAGGTAGAGCGCCTGGCCTGCGAGCGCCAGGGCGAAGCCGGCCATGACGACGAGGTACGGCAGTGCACCGGCGATCGGCAACGACAGCAGAACGCCGGCGATCAGCAGCACCATCCCGCCGACAACCGACCACACGGCCATGAGGTAGCGCCGCGCGTCTTCCCGGTTCTCGAAGATCGGGAGTGGCGGACGCGGGCCCATGCGGCGCCGCTCACCGGGCGGGCAGGATCGGGAAGCAGCGGTCGGTCAGGTCGCCGAACGCGTACTCGAAGTACATGCCGCCGAACATGCCGCGGGTCTTCTCGGTCCAGTCCATCGCGTCGGGGCTCGAGATGCGTCGGTGGATCTGGAGCACGCCGCCCTCGAACACGCGGTACTCGGCCCACGAGCCGGGGAAGTCTTTGACGCACGCCACCTCCACCCATGGCACGTCTTTGGTCAGGCCGAACTTGCGCACCCGGTTGCGGTGGGTGTGGCCGGCGAAGTAGCCGCGGAGGTTGGGGTGGGCGGCGAACACCTCGACGAGGCGTTCGGAGTCGTCGGGGTTGATGCCGAAGTAGCCTTCCGGTCGCTCGTTCGACTCGGGGTTCCAGCAGTGGTGGTGGCCGAACACGAGGATCTGCTCGCTGGGGTCGGCGACCGCGAGGTCGCGCAGCCACGTGAGCGTCTCGCCGGTCACCCGGCCGGCGAAGTGGTACGGCGTCGCGGTGTCGAGCACGGCGAGGGTGATGCCGGGCAGGCTCACGGCGAACGGCGCTTCGGCGGCGAACGTGCCGCCGTAGTACGAGTCGTGGTTCCCCCGGACGTAGTGCAGGCGATCGCCGAAAGCCGGCTCGTAGAAGGACAGGAAGTCGTCGAACTCCTCGACCGTGCCGGTCGAGGTGAGATCGCCCTTCACGATCACCGCAGCCGGGTCGATCTTGTCGATCTCGGCGATCGCCCCGCGGTTCATGACCTCAGGGAAGGGGTCGGCGCCGTCGGGGACCGAGAAGATCGGCCCCATGTCGAGGCCTTCGATGATGCCGCACTCGGTCTCGCCGAAGTGGACGTCGTTCACGGTTGCGAACCGGCACAGCAGCTCGCCGCCCGGCTGGGGGAGGGTGCGGAAGACGAAGCCGTCGTACTCGTACACCGTGTCGGGTTCGAGGCCGTCATAGACCCGCACGTCAAAGCCGTCGTGTACCACAGCTTCGTCGTCGGCGACCGTTGTGAGCTCCATCCGGTGGACGGTATCGCGTCACTCGTCGATGCGGCCGGCGAAGTGCTCGTCAGCGCCCGGCCGCACCAACTGGTACAGCGCGAAGCGATGGCCGTTCGGTGACTCGAACGCGCAACACGGGCCATGAGGGATCTCGAACGTGCCGACCGGCGACCAGCCGCGATCGCGGAGCCCTGCCAGCGCCGCCTCCAGATCGTCGACGCGGTAGACGAGGACTGGTCGCTCGCCGTGGAGGTGCCCGGCGAGCAACACGTCGGGGCCGGCGCCGAGCCGGACCCGTGAGACCGTCGTGCCCATGGCCCGCACTCGGAAGATGAGCTCACCGCCCAGCACGCCGGTGTAGTACGCCTCGTCCTCGTCGACGTCGGCGCTCGGCATGTAGAGGAAGTCGAGGCTCTCGAACAGGGCGGTCTCCTCGGGCTGCGCCTCCCGCGGTCTCCTCGGGCTGCGCCTCCCGCACCCTAATTGTGCTAAATCGCCGAGGCGTTGACGCTGAATGTCAGATGACGACGGAGGTTGTCGGAGCCGGCGACGACGGTCGGGTGGGGTCAGACCGTTGGAGTCGACGGCCGAACATCGCGTTGTTCCCCTCTCCGGGCTCTGAGGTGACGCAAAGCGTTGAGGTGACGTGGAATGCGGCGGTGGAGAGCGCGACGCTCACACCGCCGGAGGCCGCTCAGTTCAGAGTCGATGTCTACGCGAAGGACAGCTTCGCGCAGCTCGCGTCGGTTGACTTCTGTGGCAATCGGACGTTGCTGTCGAGCACGCCCTATCCTCTCGATATCGACGTCGAACAAGCGCTATGAGCGCCGACTGGCGCCGGGCCGGTGGCCAACGCCGTCGTGCCTGGTTTGGCGTTGCGTTGATCGTTCTGGCGGTTGCTCCGCTGGCTTGTACTTCGTCACCGTCAACCTCTGCTGGCGGGTCGAGCACGAGCTCGTCGGTGTTCAGCCCGCCGGACCTTGGGATATCGGTTGAACGACCGGGTGCGAAGGCCGGCTTGATCGTCGAGGCCGCGGACTGGGCCGACTTGGCACGTATTGGTCAGGGGGTCGCGAGCGATCCAGGTTTGTTACGACTCAATCAGGCCGGACGATATGGCTACTCGATATTCCCCGACTATGGAAAGCGTCGCCTCGTTGTCGAGTGGTTCGACGATCCGAGCAGCGCGGACATCGCGACTCTTGTTGATCTGATCAAGAGCAAGGCCGGAGTCGTAAGCGTCCGTCGAGTCGATAACGCCGGGGTTCCGGGGGGTTCCGGGAGCATCTGCGTGAGGCGCTCCGCGTTCTCTGCGGCGGCCCTCTCAGATTGATCGTTCGCCGATGTCGACCTCTGTTAGCAGCAGGATTCCTTCGATGACGGCGCGAATGTGTGCTTTGTCGGTGTCGTCGAGTTGGCGGACGGCTTCGAAGGTGACGTGTGGGGTGTGTGCGGTGGCGCGTCGCTTGACGCCACCGTGTCTTGGACAACGGCGACAAGCTCGGCACGATCGAATGGATCGGCGAGGGCGTCGGTGCTCTGTCGGTTGGCCTGACTGGCGGGTACATCGTGAGTAACGGCCAGACACTGCGCGACTTGGAGGGCGATGCGGCTTGTCTCGGTGGTGGAGCATGGGTGGTTGCCGCTGAGGTGTGCTTCAGTCTGAAGGCGGGGAAGATCTCCGGGTTGATCAACGTCGAGAACCTGGATGTCCCTGATGACTTCACCGGCGTCTTCACCGTGTACGTGGGTGATGACGGCTCGTTCAGCGTCGGTGGCGGCGCTCACTTGGTGTTCGGGTACGCCTGGGTGCAGGAGCTCATCGACTATCCGAACTTCCTAGGCCCGATCATCCCGCCCCGGGACAACGCGTTCCGTTGAACGTGGGACCGGCGCCAGTCATCGAGTTGAAGGGCGGCCTGAGCAGGTACTGGTGGATGTTGTCGCCACCCATGGGAAGACTTCGAGTCTCTCGTGATCAGCTTGAG
>JACPNV010000092.1 GCA_016185305.1 Actinomycetota bacterium
GCACTCTCCGCTGACGCTCCGAGCGCTCCCCATCACCAGCGGGCTCCCTGGCGGTCGCGCCGCCGGACGGCGCTTGCCTCATCCCCAACAAATTGTCGATCCGTTGGCCGCAAGCGCCTACGCCGTCACGAGGTTGACGTTGTCGCCGCCGTCGATGAGGTGCACGGACCGGCCCACCCACTCGTGCGCTTCGAGCTCGCGCAACAAACCGGCATCGAGCACCCTCGCGTAGCAACGATCACCGCCGGGAAGGTCGCAAACGGCGAGCGCCCACGCCGGTTCGCCGCTGCGGCCGTGCACGACCGAATAGGTCGCGATGGACGCGTCGCCCGCGGCGATATCGCGGATCGGCTTCTTCCCGTTCGCGTCGAGCCGGGCTTGTACGCCGGCCTCGTCCGGTGGATCGATCGGACGGCTCGGTGGTTGGGTGGAGTAGACGCCGAACACGTGCTTGGTCATGTGCATCCCGACGCCGGACACCAGGCCGAAGGTGCCGGGATCGCGGCGCAACACGTCGGCCGTCTCGCCGATCGAGTGGGCGAGGTAGTTGCTGCCCGGACCCCCGTGGTACGGCAACCCGCCGGTGACCGTCAGTGGGCGCTCGTCGCCGCCGGCCAACCCGAGCGCGTCGCGAGCGAAGTTCACCGAGGAAGAGAAGCACGAGTAGAGGTCGAGGTGGGCGACGTCGTCGATGGTGAGTCCCGCGACGCGCAACGCCTCGGTGGACGCGGCCGCCATCGCCGGCGAGTGGTCGAACGCGTTGTGCTCGGCCAGGTAGTACGGGTCGGTCGCGTAGCACCAGCCCCGCAAGTAGACGCGCCGGTCGGCCGGTACGCCCAGCTCATCGGCCTTGGCGTGGGTGGCGATGACCAGCGCGGCCGCCATGTCGACGTCCATCACACTGATCATGTACTTCGTGTACGGGTAGCCAACCATCCGGTTCTCGCTGGTGGGCGTGATGACCTCCTGCACCGACCGCTCGATCGGGTACCAGGCCAAGGGGTTGCGCGCCGCGACCGCCGACATCGGGGCCAGCAGCGCGCCGCAGGCCGCCCGGTACTCGACGGGGTCTGCTGCCAACCGGGCCCGGCGACCGACATCCCACATCGCGAACGTCAGCCACGCCTGGAACACCTCGTGCGCGATCTCGGTGTCGAGGAACGGCGCTTCCAACGGGAACGGCTTGCGCTGCGCATCGGGGAACGACCACGCCGGCTTCTCGCCCGCCTTCTTCATCACCCGGCGCGTGTGCAACGCCTCGGCCCCGACGATCACCGCGAGATCGAGCTCTCCGGAGAGCATCCGCCCCGCCGTGCCGTCGACGAGATGTTGCGGGGTCGTGCCACCGATGCCCGAATACTCGGCGCGCCGCGGGGACATGCCGAGCCGAGCCGCAAGGCGCCCGCACGGGTCGTCGTACTGCCAGCTCTGCGTGTAGATGACATCGAGGGAGTCGACCGCGCCAAGCACGCCGCCGTTCGTGGCAGCCGCGTCGCCGGCCGCCGCTCGCACGACCTGCTGCCACATCTCGAGCGGCTCGGGCGCGCGGCTCGAACCAGGCGGCCACGTGTGCCGGGCCGAGCCGATGAGGCAGGGCGTGCGCGGATCGATCACCGTCTCGCCATCTTGCTCAGCGGCCTTGCCACCTCGGCCGGCGCTTCTCCTTGAACGCGAGCGGGCCCTCCTTGGCGTCGTCGGAGGCGAACACCTTCTTCGAGAGCTCTTGCTCGATCTCGTAGGACTCGTCGAGCGTCGTCGCCAAACCGCGCAGCACGGACTCCTTCGTCGCCTGCACCGCGAGCGGTGCGTTCGCACAGATGCGCCGCGCCCAGTCGAAGGCTCGGTCGAGGAGCTGGTCCTCGGGCACGATCTCGTTGAGCAGGCCGAGCTCGAGTGCGCGCGACGCGGGGAACGCTTCGGCGGTCAGCAGGAACTCCATAGCTGCCGGGAACGCGAGCTGGCGAGGCAACCGTGCCGTCGTGCCGCCGCCCGCGAACAGGCCGCGCTTGGGCTCCATCACGCCGAACGTCGCGTGCTCGGTTGCGATGCGGATGTCGACGCCGCCGAGCATCTCCATGCCGCCGGCCACGCACGGCCCCCCGACCGCCGCGATGATCGGCTTGTAGATCTTGCTGTCGCGCAGCACGGCCCGGGTGCCGTCGGTCAGCTTGCACCCGTCGATCTCGGTGACGTCGCCCTTGCCGATCTCTTCGGCCAGCTTGGTGATCTGGGGGATGTAGGTCTTGAGGTCGGCGCCGGACATGAAGTTGCGGCCGACCCCAGTGACGATCGCGACCCATAGCTCGTCGTCGTAGCGGAAGTCCTTCCACGCGTCGGCGAGATCGCGGAAGTGGTAGAGGTCGAGGGCGTTCTTGCTCTCGGGCCGATCGATCGTGACGAGCACGACGTGCTCGAGCCCTTCGGACCCGTGCGGGTGCCGCTCGATGTGGATGGGCATCGCTACGTTCCCCCTGGTCAACTGACAAACCTGACATGGTAGTCAGGTACATGCGCTGTCGATAGTCCGCCGGCGGCGGCTTCGCCGGTCCGGGCGCAACTCACACCAGCCGCAGGTCGGCGGGTGGGTCGTCGGCGACCATCCACTCGATGAGCGCCTTGGCGACGACATCGGCCTCCACCGGCTCGTAGCCGTCGAACAAGCCCTTCTCGCGCCAGAGGTCAAAGATGCTCGCGGCGAGCTCGGGGTCCCACGCGTCGGCCATACCGGTGATGGTCGGACCGACGACGACGCGCGTGAAGACGACGTCGGCACATTCGGCTCGCCACGCGGTGGTCATCGCGTCGAGGCCCGCCTTGCTCGCCGCGTACGCGCCGAGGCCCGGCCATGGCTGTGCGACCGAGTGGGAGGAGAGATACGCGAGGCGCCCTCCCACCGACCCCGCCGAGCGGTCTGCCGGTTGCAGGTGCGGGAGCACCGTGCGGGTGAGGATGGCCGCGCCCACCAGGTTCGTCTCCAGCACGGCGAGCCAGTCCTCGCGCGGCGTGTCCTGCAGGAAGGCGAGGTGGTTCACCCCCGTTGCGAACACGACCGAGTCGAGTCCCTCCAGGTGCGAAACCGCTGCCTTCACCGCAAGCTCGCAACTGATGGGTGATCGCACGTCGCATTGCACCGGGAAGACGGCGGGGCCGGCCTCGTCGACGAGCTCGCGCAACAGGTCGAACCGCCGGGCACCCGCCACGACGCTCGCACCTTCGGCTGCGGCCTCCAGTGCCACCGCCCGCCCGATCCCCGAGGATGCGCCGACCACCAGGACGTGCTGCCCCGCGAGCAGACCTTCGCTCATCTCGCTCGCAGCAGAACCATGGGATGCACCTCGGCCGACTAACCTGACGCCAACGTCAGGTTTACCATGTCGACACCAGCTCGACCACCCCGTCACAGGTGGCGGCCGACCGGGCTGACGAAGGGGGAGCCATCAACGCCACGCGCGGAACCAGGCACGCGGTCGCGACCGGCGTGGCTTTGCTGGCCGCGATCGGCCTGCTGGCCGCGTCGTGCGCGGCCAGCGACACGACCTCGGAGCGAGGCCAGGATGGCGGCCCCGGTGCGACGCAACCGGCAAGACCATGCGACTGGCCGATGTGGGGGGTGGACCCAAGCCGCACGTTCGCGTACCCCTGCCCGACCAACCTGTCGACGACCACCGTGAAGGACCTCACCGAACGATGGTTCTTCAACACCTACGACGTGGTCACCGCCACCCCGGCGGTCGTCGACGGCACGCTCTACGTCGGCGACTGGTCCGGCAAGTTCTACGCGCTGGACGCGGCAACCGGTGCGCAGCGATGGATGGTGCAAGCCGACGTGCACCCGCAGGTCTACGCGGGCCAGATCGTGTCGAGCGCGTCGGTGAACGACGTGGGTGGCATCCGGACTGTCTTCTTCGGCAGTGGCCAGACGATGTACGCGCTCCGCGCCGACAACGGCGAGGTCCGCTGGAAGCGGCGCATCGGCAGCGGCGGCCCCGACGACTTCACCGAGATCGAGTCGTCGCCGGTCGTCGTCGAAGGCAAGGTGATCTTCGGTTTCGACGTCCACAACCAGGTGGGGCAGAGGGCGGGCGTCTACGCGTTGGACGCCGCGACCGGCGACGACGTCTGGTACTTCGACCCGGACCAAGGCAACCCGCCGAGCGGCTGCGTCGACGTGTGGGGCTCGCCCAGCGTCGACCTGACCCGGCGATCGGTCTTCTTCGGAACCGGTTCGTGCGACCCGGGGATCCAGTACTGGACGCCCTACACCGAGGCGATCGTCGCCATCGACCTCGGTTCGGGCCAGCCGAAGTGGAAGTACCAGCCGCACGACCCGAGCACGGACGATCTCGACTACGCCGGCGCACCCAACCTGTTCGAGGCCGACAACCGCGCGCTCGTCGGGCTCGGCAACAAGGACGGGTCGTACTACGCGCTCGACCGCGACACCGGGCAGCTCGTCTGGAAGACCGCGGCGAGCGGGCCGTCGGCCACCGGTGGCTTCATCGGTCCGACCGCGTACTCCCAGGGGATCATCGCCGGCGGCACCGCCTTCGGCCCCGGCCCCTACCTGCACGGCATCTCGGCCAAGGACGGAAAGATCTTGTGGCAGGAGAAGAGCGCGCAGCCCAGCTACGCGGCCAGCGCCATCGCCAACGGCGTGCTGTTCGTCGGCGCCAGCGACTTCACCTTCCGCGCCCTCGACCTCCAGTCAGGCTCGGTGCTGTGGTCCCAGGAGGTGAAAGGCGTCGTCGCCGGTGGCGCGGCCATCGTCGGCGACGACGTGTTCGCCGTGGCCGGCATCCGCGAGCCCGGCCTCGACAAGCGATCGGAGACGAGCGGTGTCTACCGATTCGGTCTCCGCCGGCCCGGCGAAGCCACGACCACGACCGGGTCGACGTCCACCACCGCACCCTCGGTCGGCAACCTGCGCCTGACCAACCCGCCGGGATCGCAGCCGTGCATCGGCTCGCCCTGCCCCGTGCCCTTCAACCTCAAGCCGCCGCCTGCCGGCCTCACGCCGAGCGGCACGATGGAGGTCACGCCCGATCCGTTCTCGGTGACCGCGCGGTTCAGTGGCCTGGGCTCGCCCCAGCAATGGGTGGATGGCGGACCGGCCGCGGCCGAGGGCGCAACGGTGTTCGGGTTGTTCGCGTCGGAGAGCGACGACAACCCGGTGGGTGGCCTGCTCTGCATCCTCGGCGCCGACGAGTCGTGCGCGGCGACCACGCTGCCGCGGCTCGCCACCTACAACCGCATCACGCTGCTGGCATTGAAGGACGCCAACTCGCCGCCGAAGGGTGTGGCCGACGGCGTCCCGCGCCTCATCACGACGATGTCGTTCGAACCTCCGCTCACCCCGGAACCGAAAGGTTGAAACCGATGAACCGACGACTGATCGCCGGCGCGCTGTTCGGCAGCGTGATCCTCGCCGCGTGCGGGAGCACGAGACCATCCGGCGCCGGCAACGGAACGACCCCCGCCGCCGGGAGCAGCCCGGCGGGAACCGCGGCACCGGGTAGCCCGACCGGCGGCACGACCCGGACAACCCGCGTGCCGGCGAAAGATGCCAAGGCGATCGTGCTGAACGGGCAGGGCAACAACCTCGACGCGTACGAGACCGATCCGCCGTTCCAGACGCAGCGGGTCATCAAGACCGTGGCCGACGACCCCAACGGTCTCGACATCAACGCACAGCTCTGCTTGTTCCCCGATGGCTCGAAGCGGTTCATCGCGGGTGAGGACACCGGCCAGAGCTCCGGGAACACCCAAGGGTGGGGCATCTTCCAGATGTCGGGCGACTCGGTGGGCACGCTTGCCGCCGAGGAGGTCGGCAAGGTGGTGCCGACCTACCAGGGATCGGCGGACAACGCCGAGAACTACGGCTGCGGCTTCCTCTCCGATCAACGCCTCCTCCTCACCGACGTCGGGAGCCAGGCACTCGGACCGGCCGACGGCCAACTCATCGTGTGGTTCCCGCCGTTCCGTTTCAAGGAGGGGAACCGCTACTGCAAGATCGACGTCGATATCGCCACCGCGCAGAGCATCTGGGTCGACAGCAACGACGACGTCTACGTCGCGTCGGCGCGGCCATCGGACGAACCGAACGCGACGACCGCCGGCGTGTGGAAGTACTCGCCGCCGTTCCCGACGTCGGACACCGCGGCCGGCGGTTGCGGGAGGAAGGACGCCACCGGCGCGCCGCTGGCGGACACCGTGAAGAAGGAGCGGGTGATCACTCCCGGAACGAACGGTCTGGTCTCGCCCGCCGGTCTCGCCCCGGCGCCCAACGGCAACCTCTACGTGTCGAGCGTGTTCAGCGGCGTGATCAACGAGTACAACAAGGACGGCACCTTCGTCCGCACGATCCTGCAGCCGCCCGCGGGCGAGACGTTGGGCGCCAAGCCGTACTCCACCGGCACGCCGCTCGGCATCGGCGTGGCGCCCGACGGGTCGCTGTTCTACGCGGACATCGGCCTCGTCGTCGATCCGGCGAAAGGGCCGGGGCCGGGCGATCGCACCGGTTCGGTGCGCAAGATCCGCTTCGTCGACGGCGAGCCCCAACCGCCCGAGACGATGGCGACCAACCTCGACTTCCCCGACGGCATCGGCATCTACCTCCCGGGTTGACGCCCGGATCGGCGGTCGGTCAGTGGCGGGAGTCGCCGGTGGAGATGATGACGGTCTTGGTCTCGAGGAAGGCGTCGATGCCCTCCTGGCCGCCTTCGCGGCCCAGGCCCGAGGTCTTGTAGCCACCGAACGGCGCGTTGGGCACGACCGTGTAGCCGTTCACGCCGAAGGTGCCGGCCCGGACCCGGCGTGCGACGCGCAGTGCGCGCTTCACATCCGACGTCTGCACCGATGCGCCGAGGCCGTAGCTCGTGTCGTTGGCGATGCGTACGGCGTCGTCCTCGTCGGTGAACGGGATCATGGCGAGCACGGGCCCGAAGATCTCTTCGCGCGCGATCGTCATCGAGTTGTCGACGTCGGCGAACAGCGTGGGGTTGACGAAGTTCCCGATGGCGAGCTCGCCACCCGGCCGATCGCCGCCGATGACGAGCCGAGCCCCTTGTGACTGCCCCGAGTGGATGAAGCCGGTCACCCGCTCGAGCTGCTGGGGGTTGATCAGCGGGCCCGACGTGGTCGCGGGATCGAAGGGATCGCCGAGCACGCAGAGCTGTGCCATCAGCGCGCACTTGTCGACCATCTCGTCGTAGATCGACTCGTGCACGAGTGCGCGGGTGTGGCAGGCACAGCCTTGACCCGACAGCCCCATCGACACCATGCCCATCACTGCGCCGCTCGTGGCATCGAGGTCGACATCGGGGAACACGATGTTGGGACTCTTGCCACCCAATTCGAGTGAGACCCGCTTGATGCCGTCCGCCGCGGCTCGCATGACGTAGCGCCCGGTGCCGCGGCTACCGGTGAAGGAGATCTTGTCGACGGCGGGATGCTCGACCAGCGCCTCGCCCGTTCCGTCGCCGGGGCCGAGCACGAGGTTGAAAACACCCGGCGGAACCCCGGCCTCGGCGAGGATCTCGGCGAACCGTATGACGGTGAAGCTGGCGTACTCGCTCGGCTTCAGCACCACCGTGCATCCCGCGGCGAGGGCCGGCGCGACCTTCTGGGCGGACAACATGAGCGGGGCGTTCCACGGGATGATCGCGGCGACCACACCGACCGGCTCGCGCAGGGTCATCACCACCGCGTCGCCACCGGTGAAGGTCGGGAGGGTCTGGCCGGCGATCCGGTCGACCCAGCCGGCGTGGTAGTCGAAGATGTCGGCCGCGATCTGGTGGCCGGCCTGATAGGTCGACGAGAACGAGATCGGCATGCCGTTGTCGAGCGTCTGCATCTGATCGAGCTCGGCGCCGTTGGCCTCGACGAGCTGCGCGATCCGTTGCAACAGCCGCTTTCGATCACGCGCCTTCCAGTGCGGCCAGTGGCCATCGAACGCCCGCCGGGCCGCCCGGACCGCGGCGTCGACCTGGGCCTTGGTCGCGGTGGTGAGCACGCCGACCTGCTCGTTGGTCGCGGGATGCGAGTGCGTCCAGGGCATGCCGTGCCCTTCGAGCCACTGACCGTCGATGAACAACCGGCCGGTGTGGACCTTCAGCTCGTCGCGGTGGCGCAGCACGCTGAGCGTTGGCTGGTGGGGAGTGATCATGGACGCCCTCCACGGTCGTCCAGCCCCGCCATTATCTGCCATCGAGCAGCGAACGAAAACCCGTAGCTACGATCGACGCGCACATGACCACACCCCGGTTCGGACTGATGTTGCCGCAACTCCGCATGGGCTTCGACACGATCGCGGACCGGGTGGTCGCGGCCGAACAAGCGGGGTTTCATTCGGTGTGGTTCATGGATCACCTCGTGACGCCTGCGGCGAGCCAACTCCCCACGTTCGAGGGATGGACGGTGGCCAGCGCGCTGGCGCCGATGACGCGCACGATCCGGCTGGGGCATCTGGTCCTGTGCAACGAGCTCCGGCATCCCGCGCTGCTCGCCAAGATGGTCGCGTCGCTCGACGTCATCAGCCGTGGCCGCGTCGAGCTCGGGCTCGGCTGGGGTTCGTATCCGGCCGAGCTCGAGATGTTCGGCTTCCCCGAACGCACCGCACGAACGAAGGCGGCTCGGCTGCGAGAGACCATCGAGATCCTCGGCCACATGTTCCGCGGCGAGGCGTTCGACTACGACGGCACGCACTTCACCCTGCGCGGCGCCATCGGCCGGCCGGTGCCCGTACAGGAGAAGATCCCGCTCACGATCGGCGGCTCGGGCGAGCGGTTCACCCTGCCGCTCGTCAACGAGTTGGCCGACTGGTGGAACTGCCCGACCTATGCAGTAGACCGCCTCGCCGATCTCGCACCGCTCGTTCGCGACGGAGTGCGCATCTCCGTGCAACATCCCATCGGCCTCGCGCCCTCGAGCGCGCAACGTGAAGAAGAGGTGGTGACGAGCCAACGCCGGTTCGGCTCGTGGGGCGGGCTGGTGACCGGCACGCCTGACGAGGTCGCCGCGCGACTGCGACGGGAGACGCGGCTCGGCGCCGAGCTGTTCGTCTGCCAGTTCAGCGACTTCGGCACACCTCGCACGCTTCAGCTGTTCATGGACGAAGTGGCGCCGGCGCTGCGTTCCTGAGGCGCCACGCACGCGAAGGCGCGCGTCAAGCGTGGACCGCGAATCGAGTCAGGGTTTCGCCACGTCACCGAGCCGTAGTTGCGGCGGATGGCAACGACCGGCTCGCGGCGCACGATGTCTAATGACGGAGCCCCTCACGAGGCCGCGTTACGAGAGGAGATGCACCATGGCATGTGCATCGCACCAAGGCAACTGCACCCACGACCACCACGACCACGACGACCACCAAGACCACCAAGACCACCAATGCGGCGGCCACGAAAGTGACGACCCGCAGAGCACCCACCAGCGTGAGGGCTGCTGCTGCGGCGGCCAGAAGGCGACCCACGACCACGCGCGCACGCACTGAGGAGAAGCCATGACGACCGTCGAGGACTACGACGCTGTCATCATCGGAGCGAGCTTCGGCGGTCTGGCCGCGGCGGCCCAGCTCCAGGGCACGGGGCGAGTGTTGCTCGCCGACCGCCAGGCCCCCGGTGACGGCGAGACCTCGGCGTGCGGCACCCTGCTGGCGGTCCTCGAGCGGCTCGACGCTCTCGACGCCTTGGAGCAGGTTCACCCGACCATCGCGATCAACGCGGGCAAGAGGCGCATCGGGTTCCAGCCCGCCTATCCCTTCGCCACCTTCGACTACCGCACGCTCTGCAAGATCCTCGCGAGCCGTCTTCCCGACGTCGAGATCGCGGTCGCGCCGTTCGGCGGGCGTGACGACGACGGTGCGCTGCGGGTCGGCGACCGGCGGGTGAAAGCGCCCGTGCTCATCGATGCGTCCGGGTGGCGGGCGGTCTTGGCCCGCACCTACGGCGCGCCACCCTCGGACTCGACGCACCGCAGCGTTGGCATGGAACTGCGGCACGGTCACGGCGGGTGCAACCTCGAGTTCTGGGCTCGTCCCGACGACTGCCCCGACGGCGTGTTCTGGGCGTTCCCGGCCGGCGGCGAGGTCCGCGAGGGCGTCGCGACCTATACGGGGAAAGGGAAACGCCTGCGGTCCTCGCTCGCCGAGTTCGTGCACGAGCACGAGCTGGCGCCCCGAGCGGTACACGGTGGGGTCTTCCCGTCCCGGCTGCGCGACCAGGTCGCCGGCCCGGTGTTCGTCGTCGGGGACGCCGCCGGCCAGTGCCTGCCACTCACCGGCGAGGGCATCCGCCCCGCGCTGGTCTGGGGCCAAGAAGCGGGACGCCAGGCGGCACGGGTGATCCGCGGCGAGACCGACCTCGACACCGCGCTCGACACCTACCAGGCTCAGGTCCTTGCCCACCGCTGGCAGTACCGCCTGCTCGAGCGGCTCCAGTCCGGGCTCCTGCGAGCACCTCGCCCCCTGCTGCCTATGGCCGTGCGTGCCTTCGCCTCCGGCCCGATCGCCCGCGCCGCCCAGCGCTCGTACTGGGAGCTCGCCGACCCCGATCGTCTCCAAGTCGCACCGGGCGTGTGGAGCGAAGCACGCGCCACCGCCGAGCAGTGCGCGGTCGGGCCGGCCGCGAACACCAACGCAACCGGTGGCGCATGTGCGCCGTTGCGGGCGAGATCCGCCACCAGTTGACCAGCGCGCACCGGTCAGGGTGCCGCAACGGCGAAGATCGGTCAGGCGGCTTCGGCGACGGCGCCGCCAGCCACCTTCACCTCGCCGCTCTCGTTGCTGAGGCTGACCTCGAGCTCGACGAGCTTGTGCCCGCCGTCCTCACGCTTGGCGGATACGACGACCTTGGTCGTGAGCTTCTCGCCGGGCCAGGTCTGCTTGGTGAAGCGCACGTTGTAGTTCTTGAGGTTGCCGATGCCGACGAAGTCGGTGATCGCCTTGCCGAGGATGCCCATCGACAACATGCCGTGGCCGAACACGCTCGGCAGACCAGCGGCTTGCGCGCTGACCTCGTCGGAGTGCATGGGGTTGAAGTCGCCCGACGCGCCGGCGTAGGTGACCATGTCCATGCGGGTGAGCTCATGGGTGAGGCTCGGCGCCTCGTCGCCCACCGCCACGTCGTCGTACTTCAGCTTGGCCTCGGCCATGCGTCCCCCTCGGCTTTCTGCGCACTTCGAGCGGCAGGATCTCTCCGGGATTCTACGAAACCTGACACGTGTGTCAACTTGCTGCTGCTCCGCCCCGCGCCCCCCCAACCGGGCCAGCCTCCGCGCCAGAAACGGCGCGCCACACGGCCCAGTTCAATGGGGCCTCGTTCGGCTGGCGAGAGCAGCATCCGTACACTTGCGGGATGGATGAGGCCCGCGGGAACGGTCAGGCCGGCGTGCCGGCGGACCCGAACCACTACCCGCGGCCGGTGCAGGCGCGCACCACCGTGCGCGGCGTGCTGATCCTCCAACTGCTCGCCAACGCGGCCGGCGCCGCGGTCATCCTCGTCTACCTGCGGGGCCTGTTCCCGATGTTCGGCGGCGTCACGCCGACAACGCCCGACCTCGAGCTGAACCTCGTGGTGCTCGGCGTCTACCTCGTGGTGGTCGTGTTCGTCGCGTTGCCGATCAACAAGCACATCTTGAACAAGGCCGTCCGGTGGGTGAAGGAGGGTCGCGTCCCGATCGCGAAGGAACGGCGCGAGACCATCGGCCAACCGCTCTTCCAGACGGGCACCGCCTTCCTCGGCTGGGTGAGCGCGGCGGTCGTCTTCGGCCGGCTGTACGGCGACGCCCGCCGCATCGCGGTCGGCGTGCTGCTCGCCGGCCTCGTGACGTGCGTGCTGCTCTACCAGCTGCTCGAGCGCCACTTCCGGCCCGTGTTCGCCCTTGCCCTCGAAGATGTCGAGCTCCCGAAGGTGCGGCGTGAGGTCCTCATCCGCATCATGTCCGCGTGGTGGCTGGGGTCAGCCATCCCGCTGCTCGCGGTCGGGCTGGCACCGATCATCTACCAGGACGAGCAGTTCAGGTTCACCATCGGGCTCAGCATCGCCATGTTGCTGTTGATCGCCGGCGGTGGACTGGTGATGCGCGCCGCCGCCGGTGGGGTCTCCGCACCGATCAACGAGGTTCGGGCGGCGATGGCCGAGGTGGAGGACGGCAACCTCGACGTCAAGGTACCGGTCACCAACGTCGGCGAGATCGGCCAGCTGCAGGTGGGGTTCAACCGCATGGTCGCGGGACTGCGTGAGCGGCGCCGGCTGCACGACCTGCTCGGTCGCCAGGTCGGCACCGACGTGGCTCGCCAGGCGCTCGAGACGGCGCCCGAGCTCGTCGGCGAGGAGCGGGAGATCACTGCCGTCTTCGTCGACCTCGCGAACTTCACCGCCTTCACCGAGCGGCACACGCCGGCCGAGGTCGTGGCCGAGCTCAACCAGTTCTTCGCCGTCGTCATCGAGGTCGTCATGAGCGAAGGCGGTTGGGTCAACAAGTTCGAGGGCGATGCCGCGCTCTGCATCTTCGGTGCGCCGGCCCGGCAGCCCGACCATGCCGCCCGTGCGCTGCGGGCCGCGGCCCGCCTGCCGGCCGCGGTGGCCGCGCTGGCCAACCACGTCCGCGCGGGGATCGGCGTGGCGAGCGGTCATGTCGTGGCGGGCAACGTCGGAACGCCCGAGCGTTACGAGTACACCGTCATCGGCGACGCCGTGAACGTGGCGTCGCGCCTGACCGAGCTGGCGAAAGGCCGAGACCCGTCCGTCCTCGTGAGTGAAGCGACCGTGCGCGCCGCCGGCGCCGACGACGCGTCGACCTGGGAAGCCGCCGACACGGTCACCGTGCGGGGCCGGTCCAAGCCGATCACCGTCTATCGCCCGTCGCCGGCCGGCCGCGAGCCCGTGCCAACCCTCCAGTAGCGTGCCGCGGTGCGACGCCGGCAGCTCTCGACGTCGACCCGGGCGGCAGCAGTGGCCGCCGCGGTCGTCCTCGGCGCCGCTGCGTGCGCGTCCGCGGCCGAGCCGGTCGGAGCACCGGCTTCTGGGTCATCGCCACATCAGACCGCGACTGCGCGCACGACATCTCCCACGACACGTGCGCCGGCAACCGGCGACCCGACCGTCGTCGTCACCGACGCCGGCCCGGTCCGGGGCAGCCTCGCCGGCGCCACCCGCCGCTTCAGCAAGGTGCCGTACGCCGCGCCACCGGTCGGTGACCTCCGCTGGCGCAACCCGCGCCGGCCAGAGCCGTGGACCGACACGAAAGACGCAACCGTCGAGGCGCCGCTCTGCGCGCAGATCAGCATCGACGCCACCACCCCGGTCGGGTCAGAGGACTGCCTGTACCTGAGCGTCTACGCACCGGCCGTCCCGGCGCCGAACGCGCCCACCATGGTGTGGTTCCATGGCGGTGGCTTCACCGGCGGCGGGCCGCAGCTCACCGACCCGACCCAGCTCGCCGAACGGTACGGCGCCGTGGTCATCTCGCCCGCCTACCGCCTCGGACCGTTGGGCTTCGCGGCCGCCGACGAGCTCGCGGCCGAAGACGCGAACCGGTCGACCGGTTCGTATGGATTCGCCGACCAGCAGCGGGCCCTCGAGTGGGTGCGCGACAACGCGGCCGCCTTCGGTGGCGACCCGGGCAACGTCACGATCTTCGGCGAGTCTGCCGGTGGGTGGAGTGCGTGCCTGCAGCTCGTCTCGCCCCCCAGTGCCGGCCTGTTCCAGCGAGCGATCAGCCAGAGCGGCTCGTGCATGGTCCCGCTCATCACCCCGCAGCGGTCGCGGGCGCAGAGCGCGGCGATGGCGAGCGCCGTCGGCTGCGAGCGCGACGGCCGCGTCGACATCGCCTGCCTGCGAGCAACCCCGGTGGACCAGATCCTCGCGGCGCGGCCCGCGAGCAACGTCCTCGACCTCAGCGGCGGCACGAGGTGGGGGCCGACCGTCGACGGTTGGCTGCTCC
The DNA here is from genome assembly GCA_016185305.1 of Actinomycetota bacterium. Classification (GTDB taxonomy): domain Bacteria; phylum Actinomycetota; class Acidimicrobiia; order Acidimicrobiales; family Acidimicrobilacustridaceae; genus JACPNV01. The sequence continues at coordinate 13,939 of JACPNV010000092.1, forward strand.
CCCAACAGGTGAGTGACGCCGTTCGTGACGGGAACGTCGCCCGGGTCCCGGTGATCATCGGTTGGAACACCGACGAGGGCCGGCTGTTCAACGGGCTCACGAGCCTCACGACCCTCGCGCCAGGACGCCATGATGCCGCGGCCTACCGCGACGGTTTGCTCGCGTTCACCGCCAATCAGCCCGACGTCGCGGCGCGCATCGAGGCGCAGTACCCGCTCGGCAAGTACCGCGATGCGGATGAGGCCTTCTCGGCCGTGCTCGGCGACGCCGCGTTGAAGTGCCCGGGCCGCGACATGGCAGTGGCGCTGGCGAAGGATCAGCCGGTCTTCGTGTACTCGTTCGCCTACCGCGGCGCGAGCTTCCCGGTGCCGATCCCCGACCTCGCGCCGGGCGCCTTCCACACCGCCGAGATCCAGTTCGTCTTCGCGACGCCGCTGCGCTCGAATGATCCCGTCGAGCAACAGCTCGCCGGGGCGATGGCGGCTCGCTGGGTCCAGTTCGCCAGCACCGGTGGACCCAACGGTGGCCTGCTCAGTCCCGCCTGGCCGGCCTACGACGGCAGCCCGAGCGCGAGCCATCTCGTGTTCGACACGGCGGTCACGGCTGGCACCGGTCTCGACGCGGAGGCCTGCGACTTCTGGGCCTCGTTGCGGTACGAGTGGGTGCAGCGCTGACGCGAGCGTGGTTCTGCCGTCATGCCGATGTCTTCATGCCGAGGTCTTCGTGGTGACCCGCTCGGCGAGGTCGATGATGCGGATGGGGTGCTCGGGGGGCGGCGGCGCGCCATGGGACACGAGCGAGGTGTCGACGCCGGCCGCCGCGGCCTGCTTGCGAAGCGCACCAACCGTGCACTCCTCCCGGGGCCGCACCGTGAAGGGATCGAACGAGAACAGGCGCATGGCGTTGTCGTGCGTGACGCGGTTGATGTCGGCTTCGGAGAGCGCGGCGTTCGCCAGCGCAGCCCAGAGCAGCTCGGGCGACTCGGGCCACGTGGAGTCGGAGTGCGGGTAATCGCACTCCCACGTGACCATGTCGAGGTTGAGGTGCGAGAGGCTCTCGAGCCCGAACGCGTCGTCGATGAAGCAACAGATGATGCGCTCGGCGAACAGCTCGGACGGGAACTTGCCAAGGTCTTGGCCCGTCCACGCCTTGTGGTTCTTGTACACGTAGTCGACGCGTTCGAGGAAGTAGGGGATCCAGCCGATGCCACCCTCGCTCAGGGCGATGCGCAACGCGGGGAACTCCTGCAAGACGCGTGACCACACGAGGTCGGCCGCCGCCTGCACGATGTTCATCGGCTGCAGCGTGATCATCACGTTGATGGGTGCCTCCACCGACGTGATCACCAACTGTGACGACGAACCGATGTGCAGGCACACGACGACACCCTCGTCGCAGCAGGCGGCCCACAGTGGGTCCCAATGCTCGCTGTGGAAGCTCGGGTAGCCGAGCTTCTCCGGGTTCTCGGAGAACGTGACCGCGTGGCAGCCCTTCGCCGCGACCCGGCGCACCTCGTCCGCGGCGAGCGCAGGGTCCCAGATCGCCGGGAGCGCGAGCGGGATGAACCGGCCGGGATGGGTGCCGCACCAGGTGTCGATGTGCCAGTCGTTGTACGCGCGCACCATGGCGATCGCCTGCTCCTTGTCGTCGGTGCGCGCGAAGAGCTGACCGCAGAACTGCGGGAAGCTCGGGAAGCACATCGAGCCGAGCACGCCGTTGGCGTTCATGTCGTCGATGCGGCGGTCGATGTCGTGGCAGCCGTCGCGCATGTCGGCGAAGGCGGTCGGCTCGATGCCGTACTCCTCGGGCGGCCGGCCCGACACCGCGTTCAAGCCGATGTTCGGCAGCTCCTGGCCCTCGTACAACCAGACATCGGTGCCGTCGTCCTTGGTGACGACGCGGGGCGCAACGGCTTTCCACCGGTCGGGCAGGTGCTCGTCGAACATGCCCGGCGGCTCGACCACGTGGTCGTCCACGCTCACGAGGATCAGATCGTTCATGTCCATCGTCGACCTCCTGGCCTTGGGGATCGGTCAATCCAACCCGAAGATGCGCCTCGCGTTGTCACAGGTGATGGACCGCTTCTCCTCCTGGGGTACGGCGGCCATCGTCTCGTTGATGACCTTGCGGCTGCGCGGCCAGTCGTTGCCGTGGTGCGGGTAGTCGGTGCTCCACATGATGTTGGCCACGCCGACCTCGTGGCGGTTGCGGATGCCGTTGTCGTCACGGACGAACGTCGCACTCATGTTCTCGAACCAGTACTCGCTCGGCGGCCGCGCGATCGGGAGGTTGGTCCACGACCGGTTGCGCCAGAACCGATCGTCCATCTGCTCGAGGAAGTGCGGCAGCCAGCCCACGCCGGTCTCGATCATCGAGATGTGCAGGCTCGGGAAGCGCTCGAAGACGCCGGTGAAGATGAGCTGACCGATCGTCGACGGCACGGTCGAGAACACCCCCGACAGGCTGGCGGCCGCCTTGGCGCCGGCATTGGACGCGCCGCCGGACGCGTAGAGCGCACGACCACCTGCTCGCTCGGCGGCCTGCCGGGCTCGCATGCGCGCCTGGCGCGAGATCACGCTGATGTGGATGCAGACCGGGATCGCCTCATCCGCGGCCGCCGCCCAGAACGGGTCGTCACCGCCGCCGAGCGAGTCGCCGCCGGCCGGCCAGTTGGAGATCACCACCGTCTTGAAGCCTCGGGCCTTGGCCTTGCGGAGGAAGTCGACCGCGTCGTCGATGCCGGTGGAGGGGATCTGCGCCGCACCCACCAGACGGGCGCGGTCGGGCGCGCAGAACTCGTCGAACAGGAAGTTGTTGTAGGCCTCGACGCCGACCCGCACGACGTCGTCATCCTCGTCGCCCAGCCAGTGGCTGATCGTCCGTTGGGGTGGGAAGAGCACCTCGGCGTCGACGCCGTCGATCGCCATGTCTTCCAGGCGCGCCTCGCCGTCGTAGCAACCGGCCCGCGCATCGTCGTAGGTGACGCCCTTCCAGCGGAACTGGTCCCACGGCATGCCCGGCGTCGCCGTGAGCCCGATCGGGTCGGGCTCACCCGACGATGCGAACTGCCAAGCGTCGCCGCCCTCGGAGTCCTTCACCAGCACCGGTGCGCGATCTTGGTACTTGCTCGGCAACCAGTTCTGCCAGATGTCGGGCGGCTCGAGGATGTGGGCGTCAGCCGAGACGAGATCGATGGTGGTCATGGCGACTCCGGGATCGGATGGAGAACCCGAACGAGCGGGTTGCTCCATTCCAGCCAAACCTGACACGGGCGTCAACAATGGGTGTTGAGCTGGGCATTCTCGCACACATCCCTGACGCAAGCATCAGGCTCTGCGGGCTTGGGCGTCAGGCGCGGTGGATGAGGTTCATGCGGGAGGTGAGGACCGGCTCGCCGGCGGCATCGCGGTACACGTCTTCGGTGACGATGAAGGTCATCGTCTTCCCGCTCGACGACTCCTTGCTGTAGAAGTCGGTCACCTTGCCCTCGCACGTCAGCGTCTCGCCGGCCACGACCGGGCGGTGGTACTCGAACTCCTGCTCGCCGTGGAGGATCATGCCGCCGCCCTCGCTGCGGAGGCCACCCATGATCTCCATCATCGGGTTGGCCCCACCGGTCGGGTCGGGCGGTTGGTCGCCGGGGAACTTGCCCCAGTACTGGAGCGCGCTGAACGCGTAGGTGGGAGGCAGGGGGATGTCGTCGAAGCCCGCCGCCCTCGCTGCGGCCACGTCCTGGTAGACCGGGCTGCCGTCGCGCACCGCGGTGGCGAACTTGGCGAGCGGGCCGCGCTCGATCGTCACCTTCGCCGCTCCCGTCGGCCGGCCGACGACGTCGTCTCTGTCCATCGTTCTCTCTCCCATTTCCGCGGTGAACGCTCCCGTGCGTAAACTGACACGAACGTCAGGTTTGGCGCATCCTACACACTTCGCCGGCTCACGTTCGCGGGCCGAGCCGAGATACAGGGGGAGCAACGGCATGGGTCTGTTGGACGGCAAGGTCGCCATCGTCACCGGAGCCGGCCGCGGCGTCGGGCGCGGCGAAGCACTCGAGTTGGCCGCGCAGGGCGCCAAGGTCATGGTCAACGACTTCGGCGGCTCGATGACCGGCGACGGCAACGACAAGGGCCCGGCCGACGAGGTCGTGGAGATCATCCAAGGGCGCGGCGGTGAAGCGACCGCCAACTACGGCAACGTCACCGATTGGGACGACGCCGAGATGATGGTGCGCCAGGCCATCGACGACTTCGGCGCGCTCGACATCGTCGTCAACAACGCCGGAATCCTCCGCGACGTGTCGATCGCCAAGATGACCGAAGGCGAGTGGGACGCCGTCATCGCGGTACACCTCAAAGGCACGTTCAACCTGACCCATCACGCCTGCGTCTACTGGCAGAACGAGTCGAAGGAAGGTCGCAAGCGCAACGCGGCGATCGTCAACACGGTGTCGTCGGCGGGACTCCAGGGCAACAAGGGACAAGCCAACTACGGCGCGGCCAAGGCGGGCATCGCCGCGCTGACCGTCATCACCGCACTCGAAGGCGGGCGATACGGCCTTCGTGCCAACGCGATCGCGCCCGGTGGTGCGACGCGCATGGTCAACGCCGCGATGCCGTCGATCCCGATCGTGGAAGCCGACCAGGTCGGCCCGGAGGACGAGTTCAACCGGCTCAACCCGGGCAACTCGGCGCCGATGGTCGCGTGGCTGGCGTCGGACGAGGCGCTCCACGTGTCCGGCCAGGTCTTCCGGGCCGTCGGCGACGAGATCACCCACTACCAGGGTTGGACTCTCGGCCCGTCGGTCAAGGCCGGCCGCGAGCCACAGCGGTGGGACCCCGCCAACATCGGCGAGGCGGTCGCCACCGGCATCTTCGGCACCAAGGTCGGCGGCCTGCAGATGGGCGGCGGCTGAACGTCACGGCCGCTTCACGAGCTTGCAGACGAAGAACCCCTCGAAGAACTCGCTCGGCTCGACCCGGACGGCGTCGCGAAGGCGCGCGTCGAAGGTCTGCTCACGCCACGACTTCATGCCGGGCCCGCGCCCGGGCACGTCGATGTCGATCGGCGCCGTGTCGGCGTCGGCGCGGTGACGCAGCAGATGGTCGACCGGGTGCTCGTTCTCCTCGGGGCCGAACGTACAGGTCGAGTAGACGAGCGTGCCGCCCGGGCGCACCAGCTTGAACGCCGACACGAGCATGCGTTGCTGCAGCCGGCTGTACTTCTCGACCCGGGCCATCGACCAGTAGCGCAGGGCATCAGGATGCGACAGGTCGAGCATGCCCTCACCCGAGCACTGCGCGTCGAGCAGCACGCGATCGAAGGTCGCGTCGACGAACTTGTCGACGTACTGGCCCGGGTGCTCGGTGAGCTCGGAGTAGCGCACGCCGTAGGTATCCATCATCGACTGCAGCTTCGTCGCCCTCGGGTGGATCGGGTCGTTGAGCCAGAGCTCGGCGTCGTTGGCGACCAGCGCCGCGAGGTGCGACGCCTTCCCGCCCGGCGCGGACGCGACGTCGAGGATCGCGTCGCCGGGCCGCGGGTCGAGCGCGAGTGGCGGCAGGAAGCTCGACGCGTTCTGCACGTACACCGACCCGTCCGCGAACAGCGGCGAGTCGACGACGGTGCGCTTGTCGCTCACGAGGTGGAAGCCGTTTTCGCACCACGGGACCGGCTCGAGCTGCGCGCCGAGGGCTTCGAGCCGCGGGAGGGTTACAGCGGGATCGGCGCGCAGCGGGTTCAGCCGCACCGACGGTCGCGGCTCGTGGCTCAGCCGGCGCTCGACGGTCTCGGGCGACGTGCCGAACAGGCGCGCCATCCGTTCGAGGTAGGCCCGGCGCTTCGCCGACCGGGCCGCGTGGGAGGGGCGCGCCATCCCTCGAAACGTACCGGCTCGGAAGGGCCTCGCCGGCGCACGGCCGCGCTACTCGGCCAGCCGGAGCGACGCCCGGCGCTGCTGGTCGACGGGCGCGAAGAAGCCGCGGTAGACGATCGTCGCCAGCGTGTCGACGGTGTCGGCATCGTCGAAGCCGAGGTTGCGCGACGTCAGGAAGTACGTGAACCGCTCGATCAGCGCGAGCAGCGCGGCGGCCTCGACCTCGGACTCGCGGCCGCGCCCGGGGCGGGCTTCGTCGATGCGCTTCACGAGCGACGACGTCACCTGCCCGAACGTCTTCGTGCCGAGCTTCGAAAGCTCGCGGCTCGAGAGCTGGTCTTCCATCCACGCCCGGATCACGACCCCGTACTTCTCGTAGGTGGCTATGAACTCGCCCAGCCACCGGCGCAGCTCGGCGAGGCCGGCATCGCCGGGCTCGACCCGACCGAGCGACCCGGCCAGATCGGTCATGTTCTCGGCGCAACGGACCGCCAGCGCGCGGAACAGATCTTCCTTGTTGGCGAAGTACAGGTAGAAGGTGCCATGCGAGACCTTGGCGACCCGCACGATGTCGTCGACCCGAGCCGCGTGATAGCCGCGGTCGGTCAGCACCTGCATGCCGGCGTCGAGCAACTTCGTCATCGTCCACCGACCCTGGGCCCGCAGCTCGCGCCCGTCGGTCGGGGATGGCATCGTGTCTGCCGTCGTGCGTCGCGTGCGAGTGGCCTTCTTCGCTGCGGGCCGGCGCGATGTCGCCAAGGAGGCCTCCTGAGGATGCGAGTCGGTACGCCGCGGATCGATGAGAGAGGTCGATCGTGCTCGGTCGCGTGATCGACGAAGCCGCCGAGCGCTTCGGCGATGCTACTGCCTTCGTCTCTGCTGACGGGTCAGAGCTCACCTTCGCCGCACTCGCGAAGCGATCGCGTGAAGTAGCCGCCGGCATGGCCCGCATCGGCATCGATGAGGGGGATGTCGTCGCGCTCGCGCTGCCGTCGCTGCCCGAGTACGTGATCGCGTACGGGGCCGCGGCGAGGATAGGTGCCATCACCGCCGGCGTGAACGCCCGGCTCGCGCCCGGCGAGCGCGCCCGCGTGCTCGAGCAGGCCGACCCTCGGCTCATCCTCGCGACCGGCGACCTGTTGCCGAGCGACAGCGTCGTGCCCACCGCCGAACGCATCGAGGTCGAGCCGGCGAACCAGGCCCACGAAGCCCTCGCACGTCTCGCCGCGGACGAACCGGTCCATCCTCTGCCGCCCGACCCCGACCGGCCCGTCGCCATCGTCTTCACCTCGGGTACGACGGGAACGCCCAGAGGCGCGGTGTTCGCCGAGCGCCAACTCGCCTTCATCACCCAGGTCGACACGGGCAACGTGTGGGCCGGCCGCCCAGGCACGCCCGCGCTCGCGGGAACGTCCTTCGCTCATCTCGGGCCGATGACCAAACTTCCCGGCAACCTGATGCGGGGCTCGACGACGCACCTGCTCGACCGGTGGCGAGCCCACGACGCGCTCGAGATGGTCGCGCGCCACCGCATGCCCGGCGTCGGCGGCATCCCCACCCAGATCGCGCTGATGCTGCGCGATCTGGCCTTCGACGGCTTCGACCTCGCGTGCGTGCGCGCCATCGTCATCGGCGGCGGGCCCGCGACCCCCGCGCTCGTGCGCGAAGCACGTGAGCGGTTCGGGGCCGCTCTGTCGGTCCGCTACTCGTGCACCGAAGCGGGCATCGGCGTCGGCACCGCGTTCGACGCGCCGCTGGAGGATGCGGAGCTCAGCGTGGGCCGGCCGCATGCCGGCGTCACGCTCACGATCGTCGACGGTGGCGACGATCCGCTTCCGCCGGGCGACATCGGTGAGGTCTGCCTCGCATCACCCGCCACCATGACCCGCTACTGGCAGGACGACGCGGCAACCGCTCGGACGTTCACGGCCGAGGGGGCAGTGCGCACCGGCGATCTCGGCTGGATCGACGACCACGGCCGTCTCCGCCTCGCCGGCCGCAGCAAGGAGATGTACGTCCGCGGGGGGTACAACGTCTACCCCGTCGAGGTCGAGGCGGTGCTCAACGAGCATCCGGATATCGCAGATGTGGCGGTGGTGGCACGACCGGACGACGTGATGGGCGAGGTCGGCGTCGCCGTGATCGTCGTGCGCGACGGTCACGCACCGCCCACCGCGGACGAGTTGCGCACCTTCGCCGCCGGTCGCTTGGCCGGCTACAAGCTCCCGGCCGCGACCGCGACGGTCGACGCCCTCCCGCTCACCGCGATGGAGAAGGTGGACCGCAAGGCGCTCACGGCGCTGGTGCGAACCGTCGATCCTGCGTGAAACCCGCAGGCGAACTCCGCAGATACCCCCGATGCGAGCACCGCCGCCGTCTCGCGAACATCACCACGCTGACGAGAGACCGAACCGCTGCCCGAAGAGGTCCGCCCATCATGTCGACACCAACCGTGACCGCCCACCGAGACGAGCGCCAGCCCGCCCCCGAGAGGGAGGCTGGTGAAAGAGCGCAGGCGGCGAGCACCAAGGACTCGGCGGTGACCAGCCAAGACACCGCCGGAGGCAAGGCCCGCCTCCATCTGGCCCGGCGGCCGTGGGTGCTCGCGCTCTTGGTGCTCGGCCTGCAGCTGACCTTCACCTGGAGCTACGTCGGCGCGCTCCACGATCCTGTACCGAAGGCACTGCCCCTCGGCGTGGTCGCACCCGAAACCGTCGTGACCGCGCTCAACCAGCAGCTCCAGACCAAGACCGATGCAGTGACGCTGGTGCCCGTCGCCGACGAAGCGGCGGCCCGCGCCGCCATCGCCGACCGGAAGCTCTACGGAGCGGTGGTCGTGGCCGCCCCGCCGTCGACCCGCGACAAGCTGGTCGTCAGCGCCGTCCCGAGCGCGCTGATCCAGCAGGTCTACCAGCGGGTCCTCGACGGGTTCGAGCCCCAGCTCGGCCGCAGCTACGACATCGAGATCGTCAACGCCTTCAGCGCGGGCGACCCGCGGGGGCTCACGCCCTTCTACCTCGCGCTCGGCTGGCTGGTGGGTGGCTACCTGCTCGCCGCCTTGCTCGGGTTCACCCAACCCAAACCCCGTGACGCCAAGAGCGCGGCTCGCCGTGTCGTGTTGCTCGCTCTCTACAGCCTCGCTTCGGGCATCGGCGGCGTCGTGCTGATCGGACCGGTGCTCGGCATCTGGAGCGAAGGACTGCTCACGCTCGGCTTGGTCGGGGCACTCCTGGTCTTCGGGGTGAGCTCGCTGACGACCGCGCTCGACATGCTCTTCGGACCGGTGATCGGCACCGGGCTCGCCATCTTCACGGTCGTCGTGCTCGGCAACCCGAGCGCCGGTGGCGCCTTCCCCCGCGAGTTCCTCCCGTCCTTCTGGCAACAGATCGGCCCCTACCTGCCGCCTGGCCTCGGCACCGATGCCATCCGCGACGCCGTGTACTTCGGTGGCCAGGGGATCGGCGGTCCGGTGTCATGGCTCGCGGTCTACGCCGGCACCGCGCTGGCAGGCATCGCCGTGATCACGTGGGCGGGCGGGCGCCGAACCCGTGGGCTGGCTCACGAGTCCGGGCCGGCGCGGCAGCCCAACGACTAGCAGCAGCCATCGGGCACCGCTCGAACGGCGACTCGGCTCAGTTCCTCTGGTCGGGTGTGTCCTGGCTCTTCCAGGTCGCGGTGAAGAACGGTGTCGTGGCGAAGCCGGCGTAGGCGGGGATGTCGGTGCCCGGGAACTTGGTGTTGCGCACGCCGTGGACGTTGTTGCGGTACACGACCGCACCCACGTTGTGCACGAGGAAGATCTTGTCGAGATCCTTCGCCATCTCCTTCTGCACCGTCTTGTACGCCTCGGCCTGCTTGGCGGGGTCGTCTGTGGCCCGCGCGTCGTCCATCGCCTTCTTGATGTTCGGGTTGAGGTAGCGGGTGAAGTTGAGCGAGAGGCCCGGGGTCGGGTCGGTGGCGATGAACACGTAGCCCCGATCGAGGCCCGGCGTGGAGAACAGGACGAAACCACTGGCCTGGTAGTTGCCTCCCAGCACGTCGGTGATCAGCTTGGTCTGCTCGACGGCCTGCAGGTCGACTTGCACACCGAACTCCTTGGCCCGCTGCTGCAGTGCCTGCGCGATCCTCTGGTAGGTCGGCTCGGGCGGGATGAGCGCCGTGAACCTCAGCTCTTGGCCCGGGTTCTTCGCCTTGTACTCCTCGACCAGTTGCCGCGCCCTCGCCGGGTCGTACTTCGGGTAGCCGGCCTCCTCGGGCGACAGGTAGTTCCTCGAGCCCTCGGCAAACGGACCCCACGCCGGCGGGAACGCGCCCGAGTACGACGTGTCGGACAGGTCACGCTGATCGAGGCCGGTCGCGATCGCCTCTCGCGCGATGGGGTCGTTGAACGGCGGTTGGGTCGTGTTCAGCGCGATGATCGTCTCGTCGGTGTCGAGGCCGGCATCGGTGAACATCTGGTAGTCGCCGTTCCTCGCCAGCTCCTGGTACTTCAAGAGGGGCTCGGGCGTCGCGACCTCGATGGCATCGACGGCGCCGGACTCGAGCGCAGCTGTCCGCCCCTGGATGTCGGTCAGCACCTTGAACTCGACGGCGTCGAGATAGGGCAGCTTGCCCTCCTGCCAGTAGGTCGGGTTCTTGCGCACCTTGAGCGAGCTGTCGCGCACCCAGCTGTTGAACACGAACGGTCCGGTGCCGATCGGGTTGGCCTGGCCGTTCGCGCTGTCGGCAAGCTGCTCTGGGGCCGCCATGTAGCCCGGCTGTGCCGCCAGCGTGAGCGGGAACGTCGACCACGGCTTGCTCATCTTCACCACGAGGGTGAGGTTGTCGACGGGATCGAGCGAGACCACGGTCTCGAAGACGAGCTTGGTCAGGCCGGAGTCGCGCCCGGTCTGCAGGTTCTGTCGCACCGCCTCGGCGTCGAGCTTCGTGCCGTTGTGGAAGTTGATGCCCGGCCGCAACTTGATGGTCCACTGGGTGAAGTCCGCATTGGGCGTGAAGGCCTCGGCCAGATACGGCTTTGCCGCGCCCTGCGGATCGATCGCCGCCAGCGGGTCGAAGATGGTGTTGGCGACGAAGTAGGCCGAGCCGGCCCACTGCCCGATGTAGGGGTTCCAGCCGCTCGTCTCGGCCGCGAGCCCGAAGCTGAGCTGGCCGCCCGGCTGGGGCGGTCCGGCCGACGCTTCCCGATCGGTCGCGGCTTGGAACGCCGTCGACCCCGGCGAACTGGACTCTGCGGTGGTGGGGTCTTTGGCGCAGCCGAAGGACAGCGCGGCCAGCCCCATGAGCGTGAAGACCGCCAGCACCGCTGACCGGCCTGCCCGACGTTGCACCCGTGACTCGACGTTCACTCCGGAACCCCCTCCGTTGGAAATCCGGGCGGGAGGTTACTTCAGCACGTGGTCGCCCGCCGCTTCACCCCGCGACCGTAGTTGCCTGGGGGGCTGCGCCCCCACGCACTCTCCGCTTGCGCTGCGAGCGCTCCCCATCACCGGCGGGCTCCCTGGCGGTCGCGCCACCGGCCGGCGCTTGCCGCATAGCCAACAAATTGTCGATCGCTCTTCCCAAGCGCCTAGTCCTAGTGTCCTGGGGGCTGCGCCCCCAACGCACTCTCCGCTGACGCTCCGAGCGCTCCCCATCACCGGCGGGCTCCCTGGCGGTCGCGCCACCGGAAGGCGCTTGCCACATCCACAACAAATTGTCGATCCGTTGGCCGCAAGCGCCTAGCTACTAGGCGGACCCGAGCGTCAACCGGCGTCGACCGGGCCGAGGTCTTCGGATGCGGGCCCATCGGGATCTCCTTCGGCTGCCGCGCGGTCTGAAGCGGCGCCGGTGTTGCGGTTCACCCGCTCGACCAGCGTGGCCATCACGCGGCGGTGCACCTCGGGCATCTCCTGAAGCAGGGTCTTGAACGAGCGCATGTCGAACGCGATCAACTTCATCGACGTCTCGGCCAGCACGCTCGCGTTCCTCGGGCGGTGTTCGACGAGCGCCATCTCACCCACCATCGACCCCGGCCCGAGCGTCGCGATGTGCTCGCCACCGAAGTACACGCCGGCTTCGCCGTCGAGGATTACGAAGCACTCGGTGCCGACACGGCCCTGGTCGATGAGCAGTGCGCCCTTCTCGGCGTCAACCTCCTCCGCGAGCTGGGCTACGCGGCCGAGCTCGGTGGGCGAGAACCCGTCGAAGAACGCGACGCCTCCCAGCGTGATCGCCAGCGCATCGATCTGGTCGGTATCCAGTTGGTTCCTCTTGCCGAACACGCCGGTCCCCCGATCCGTCAGACACCCCTCACAGGAGCTTGCTGGCACTCTAGGAGGCAGAGCCGCCGCCTGCTCGACGAGCGTGCGAGAAGATGCGCCCGACAAGCCCAGACTCCGCGGTCTGGCCGGACCGAAGAGCCAAGCCCGGCTCGAGCCGCGGCGCGGCCGGGCGTGCCTGTCGAGTAGCGTTGGTGCGGCTGGCCCGGGGGACCTGTGCTCCGGCCAATACCCATCCGAACTTCGGTCGAGAGCGAGGCGCGATGGCGCAGAAGTACCGCTGCCCGGTTTGCGGCGCGATGCACAAGGAGCTGCAACCCAACTGCCGTCTGTGCGGTCAGTCATTGGGTCCAGAAGCTGCGGTGGGCACGGTGCAAGAGACACGGATGCCGGAGGAGGCCCGGCGCGGCGTCGGCGGCATCGTCGGAGTCGTCGTGGTGCTCGTGGTCGTGGTGGTCGTGGCCGCGGTGCTCCTCGGCTTCGTGTCGGGTGGAAAGTTCATCGACAGCGCCAAGAGCCGGCTCGGCATCAACACGCCATCGAGTGGCTGGAGCCGTTTCGACTATCCAGAGGGCGGCTTCAGCGTCGAGCTCCCCGACGGCGAGCGGAAGACGAAGGTCGTCGACGGCGAGTACCAGGTGTACGCGTTCGTCGGCAGGGACACCCTGATCCAGGTTTCCGCCAAAGAGGTGCTGTCCAAAGATGAGCTCGATCAGCTCACGCAGACCACCGACCCCACGAACGCGTTGAAGCGGATCGTCGTGGCCCGCGGTGACGAAGAAGAGAAGAACATGAAAGCCGCGGCCGTCAAGATCGACAAGCGGCAAGAGACCGCGGCTTACGGCGTGCCCGCTATCTACTACGAGACGCGCGACCCCAAGCCGACCGTCGACGGGCTTCGCACGGACGCGACGCTCAAAGAACGCAAGATCCTCTTCATAAAGAGCGGCATCCTCTACACGGTCGACGTCACCTCCGTCTACCCGAACCCCGAGCAGTTCGATCGAGTGGCTGGCAGCGTGCAGATCACCGCGCCACCGGGCCAGAACACCGGCACCACCGCGGCGCC
>JACPNV010000093.1 GCA_016185305.1 Actinomycetota bacterium
GGCGCGACCGCCAGGGAGCCCGCCGGTGATGGGGAGCGCTCGGAGCGCCAGCGGAGAGCGCGTGGGGGCGCAGCCCCCCGGCAGTTAGTGTGCTCACATCGGCAACATCTCGATCGTCGGGCTCCCGTTTCTCATCACCCTCGGAACTATCACCGTCTTGTGGTTCGTTGCCTCGTTCGTGGGCCGCGGCCGCCACCGCATCCGGCGGACCGCCTTCGCATCGATCGGTGTCGTCTTCCTCCTCCTGACGACCGCCGCCATCGTGAACGCCCGCTACGTCTACAAGCCCTACCTCAAATCGCTGTGGGGGGACATCGGCGTCGACGTGGTGCTAGAGGACGCGTTGAAGCCCACGGCGGGCTGCACCCAGATACCCGAGCAGGGCGAGCTCGTGCAGGTGCAGTTGCCGGGACCGAAGTCGGCCACGCCCACCAAGGACGGCTACGTCTACCTCCCGCCCGCGTGGTGCGTCAACGACAAGACGCAGTACCCGGTCTTCGTCTACCTCCACGGCACGCCGAGCCCGGACGGCGCCAAGGACTTCGCGGGCGCGATGGAGCTGCCGAAGACGTTCGACGCGTTCGCGGCGCAGAACGGCGGCAAGGCGCCCGTCGTCGTGTTCCCGAACGCGGGCGCCCCCAACGACACCGAGTGCGCCGATTCCGGCGCGTACGGCAACATCGAGACGTTCCTGAGCCAGGACGTGCCGGACTGGATCACGTCGTGGGACCAGTTCCGCGGCCGCATCATGCCCCCCGGCAAGGGCTGGGTCGTCGGCGGCTACTCGATGGGCGGGACGTGCGGCATCATGCTCACGCTGCGCCACCCCGACGTCTGGAACACCTTCGCCGACTACGGCGGAGACTCGTTCGGCGTGGGCGATGGCGTAGCCCCAGACGTCCAGCGCACCGAGACGATCAGCGGCCTGTTCGGCGGGAACGCGAGCGCCTTCGACGAGCGCGATCCGACCAAGAACATGCAGGGGAAGAAGTTGCCGAACCTGGGCGGCTGGTTCGGTGTTGGCGGCATCGACCAGGGCACCGCCCGCGACATGAGGACGTATTACAACGAGGCGACCCAAGCCGGGATGACCGTCTGCTACGACGTGATCCCGGGCCAAGACCACACCTTCTTGGCCTGGAAGCCCACCTTCATCAACTCGCTCCCCTGGCTGGCGGCGCGCACCGGTTTCATCCCGATGACCCCAGACATCCAGAAGTCCTGCGGCAAGCCGTGACCTCGCCGAGCGCTGAGTTCCACCAGCACGGTGCAGGCGCTCCTACACTCCCAGCATGCCTGAGCTGTTGGCCGACGAGCAGAGCACGCACTTCTGGGAGATCACCGGGGGTGTCTCGCTTCACGGCGACGTGACACCCGGGGGCGCCAAGAACGCCGTGACCAAGCAGCTCGTCGCGAGTCTGCTCACACCCGAGCCGTGCGTCCTGTCGAACATCCCCCGCATCAACGAGGTCGACGTGATCCTCGGCATGTTGCGCGAGATCGGCACCCAGGTCGAGTGGCTCGACGAAGACACGCTCCGGGTGTGTACGCCCGAGATCACGTCGTCGGTCGTGTCCGAGCAGTACTCCGGCGTGAACCGCATCCCCATCCTCTTCATCGGCCCCCTGCTCAACCGGGTCGGTGAGGCGAGCGTGCCCCTGGTCGGTGGCTGCCGCATCGGCGACCGCCCCGTCGACTTCCATGTCGACGGACTCGAGGCGATGGGTGCCGACATCGAGTTCTCCGACACGTCGTTCCTCGCCCGCAGCGAGCGTCTCGTCGGCTGCCACCATCGCCTGCCGTACCCGTCGGTCGGCGCGACGGAGAACCTCGTGCTGGCCGCGGTCACGGCCAAGGGAACGACCGTGATCGAGAACGCGGCGATCGAGCCCGAGGTCGTCGACCTCATCCTGTTCCTCCAGCAGATGGGCGCGGTGATCCTCGTCGACGTCGACCGGCGCATCATCGTCGAGGGCGTCGACGCCATGCACGGGGCCACCCATCGGGTGCTGCCCGACCGCATCGAGATAGCGTCGTTCGCTGCTGCGGCGGTAGCCACCGGCGGCGACATCACGATCAACGGTGCCCGGCAAGACCACCTCATCACCTTCTTGAACATGATCCGCCACGTCGGCGGCGCGTTCGAGGTCGGCCCCGACGCGATCCGCTTCTTCGCGACCGGTCGCAAGCTCACCGGCTACAACGTCGAGACTGACGTGCATCCCGGGTTCATGACCGACTGGCAGCAGCCCCTCGTCGTACTGCTCACCCAGGCTGACGGCCCGTCGGTCATCCACGAGACGGTGTACGAGAACCGGTTGGGTTACACCGAAGCCTTGCAGGCGATGGGCGCCAACATCACGCTCTCCAACCAGTGCCTCGGCAGCCGATCGTGCCGGTTCGCGGCCCGCGACTTCAAGCACTCCGCGGTCGTGATCGGCCCGACCCCGCTGCAAGCAGCCCCGCTCGCCATCCCCGACCTCCGCGCCGGCTTCGCCTATGTCATGGCCGCGCTGCTCGCCAGCGGCACGAGCACGATCCACAACGTCCACTACATCGAGCGTGGCTACGCCGGCATGCCCGACAAGCTGCGCGCGCTGGGCACGCACGTCGAGGTGCATTGACGGTTGACGTCAGGCGCCTGACGCTCACGTAGCGTCGGCATCGAGCTCGCCGGTGCGGATGCGGATGAGTTGGTCGACCTCCGTCACCCAGATCTTGCCGTCTCCGATCTTGCCGGTGCGCGCCGCCTCGACGAGCACACCGGTCACCTGACCGACGTCTTCGGGACGAACGACCATGTCGAGGCGCGTCTTGGGGAGAAGATCGACCTGGTACTCCGCCCCGCGGTAGATCTCGGTGTGACCGCGCTGCTGGCCGAACCCCTTGACCTCGGTGACGGTCATCCCCTGCACGCCGGCCACCTTCAGCGCGTCTTTCACGTCGTCGAGCTTGTGGGGCTTGATGATTGCTGTGATGAGCTTCACGGCTCTCCTCTCAATCGCTGTAGGCCGCCTCGGCGTGCTGGCTGAGGTCCAACCCGATCTCCTCGTCGGTCTCGTCCACCCGCGCGTGCATGAGGAGGTCGATGACCTTCGCGATGATCAGCGACACGACGAACGAGAAGACGAGGACGGAGATCGACGCGATCGCCTGGTTCTTGAGCAGCGTCAGGTCGCCCTCGATCAGGCCGTCGGCGCCGGCGGGGTTGTAGACCTTCGACGCGAACACGCCCAGCAGGAGCGAACCGAGCAACCCGCCGACCAGGTGTACGCCGACCACGTCGAGGGAGTCGTCATAGCCGAAGCGGAACTTCAGCTGGATGGCCAGGAAGCAGACGATGCCGGCCGCGAGGCCGATGAAGACGGGTGCCATGCCGCCGACGTAGCCGGCGTTCGGTGTGATGGCGACGAGGCCGGCGACGGCGCCCGACGCCGCGCCGAGCGTCGTGGGCTTGCCGTCCTTCATCCGCTCGACCAGCAGCCAGCCCAGCATCCCCGCCGAGGCAGCCACGAACGTGTTGTAGAGCGCTTGGACCGCGATGCCGTCGGCGGCGAGCGCCGAGCCGGCGTTGAAGCCCGCCCAGCCGAACCACAAGATGCCCGCCCCGATAAGCGTCCATGGCAGCGAGTGCGGGTGCATCTGTTCTTTCGGCCATCCGAGGCGCTTGCCGAGGACGAGCACGATGGCGAGCGAGGCGGCACCGGCGTTGATGTGCACGACGGCGCCACCGGCGAAGTCGAGCGCTCCGAGCTTGGCCAGCCATCCCCCGCCGAACACCCAATGGGCCACGGGCGCGTAGACGAGGATGAGCCAGGCACCGATGAAGACGACGTACGCCTTGAACTTGAACCGGTCCGCGGTCGCGCCGGTGATGAGCGCCGGCGTGATGATCGCGAACGTCATCTGGAACGCGGCGAACAACAGGAACGGGATCGTGAGCGTCATGCCCTTGCCGTCGGCCATCCAGCCGCCGGCGCCGAGCGTCGTCGCCGTCTGGCCGACGTTGGCCATCCCGAAGTAGTCCAGGTTGCCGATCCAGCCGCCGTCGCCGAAGTTGCCGAACGCGAGCGAGAACCCGATGACCACCCATAGGACGGCCAGCAGCCCCATGGCGAAGAAGTTCTGCATCAGCATGCCGAGCACGTTCTTCGAGCGCACCATCCCGGCATAGAAGAACGCGAGCCCGGGCGTCATGAACAGCACGAGCGCGGTCGCGATCAACAGCCACGCCGTGTCACCCCGATCGATCATCGAACAACCTCCACACGTCTTGTGCGCGTCCGCTCGCGCCTCATGCACCGCGGACACCTGACCCCTGCTGCCGGCCGTTCGCCACCGGGGCGCCCGGTCCGGCGTCTGAACCTTACGTACTTCTGAATGAGCGGTCGCGGATGGTGTGGCGGACGGTTCGAGCCGGCGGGCAGAGCAGAAGGCGGCGCTGATGGCCCGTTGCACCCTTGGACCGCCTACGCTGGCAGAGATCTATCCCACCTCCCGATAGGAGTGCATCGTGGGAACCCCCGAGATCCTGATCGTTGTCGGCATCATCGTCCTGGTCTTCGGCGCCAGCCAGCTTCCGAAGCTGGCGCGCTCGCTCGGCCAGGCGAAGGCGGAGTTCGAGAAAGGGCAGTCCGAAGGGACCGCCCCGTCGAGCAAGGCCGAGACCGACAAGTCCGACAAGGATTAGCAAGCCTCCCCGGCCGGCACTCGCCGATTCCGAGCAGAGAAGCATCGACCTGGTGGGCTGCGCCCTCTCAGTCGGGTTCAGTCGGGTAGCTGGCTGAGCAGCCATCGCATGGCGATCGGCCCCCCCGGCCCGTCGTAGTGGATCCCGTCCGGGCGCAGCGTCACGCCCGCATCCGTCAGGCGGCAACCGTCTCGTGACGGGCATATCCATGCCCCCATGTCGAGGACCGGGACGCCGGCATCCGCCGCGACGCTGCGGATGAGCTCGTTCAGGCAGTCGGTCTGGTCATCGAAGGCGCGATAGTCGACACCGGGCAGCGCCCGGTCAGGGGTTGGCCGCCAGTACCCCGCGGTGGTCACGGCGACCCGGCCGCTTGCGCCCTTCAACATCGCCATGCCGTCGGCCAGATCGCTGCGGTAGCGGTCCCGGTAGCCGCTGTCGCACGGGCGGGTCCATTGGCCCTCGGGCGTCAACAGCTCTTGCGCGCCGGGATTGCCGACGATGAGCAGCGCGGTGTCGGGGCGCGCGGCGAGCTCAGGCTGCCAGAGCTGGGGCCAGGTCGTGCACGTCGTGATGTCTGACACCCGGCCGTCGACGCTGCGGGCCTTGGTCGCCCACCGCGACAACGTGCATGCGATGATCGCCTTCGACGCGAGCGAGGTGATCCCCAGCGCGGAGCCGTTGGGTGAAGCCTGCAACACCGAGGCCGCGACCGAGAACGCGACCGAGTCGCCGACCACGAGCACCCGGCCCGGCTTCGGTGGCCTCGGCGGCGGCACGGCCGTGGACGTGGTTGGCGACGTTGGCGACGTTGGCGCGGCGGTCGGCGAGGGCGGACTCGAGGTCGCCGGCCCAGCCTGAGGTGCCGGCGCCTCGCCAGAGCCGGTTGAGCCGCACGCGGCGAGCAGCAGTGCCGCCACGACCAAACCGGCCGCCAGCCTGTGGCCCGTTCCTGTCGTCGTCCCTCGACCCATGGAGGGGCCGACCGTAGCCCACGCCCCCGTGAGGTTCCTTTCGCCCGAGAGCGCCGAGACCCTGGACGTGCCGTCGAGGTCGACAGGTGAGAAGCCTCACCCTAAACTCTCACCCTCCGCTTGTATGCGGCGTTCCGGGTTGACCGTTCGCCCCGATCCCTCTTTTTCTCGTGCTCGATCGTGTGCGCGCTCCGGCGCTTCTCCTCGTGCTCTGCCTCGCGGCCACCGCGTGCGCCGGTGGCGTGAGCGCGCAGACCGGCCCGGGCCCGGTGCCGACGACCGCCGCGGGCAGCCCGGCCAGCACGGCGCCACCCACGACCTTGCGGCCCCGCGCTTACGACAACACGAACGCGCGGCTCGCATGCGGGCTGCTCCAGCGGAGCGAGATCGAGTTCTTCTTCACTGCTCCCGCCGGCGAGCCCAAGACGGTCGACCCGTTCTGCCAATGGTCGGTCGGTTCCGACGCGTGGCTCTCGCTGGAGATCCGCCCCGGCACCGACGTCGGCACCTTCCGCAAGGATTGGGGCGCCGCGCCCGTCGCCGAAGCGGCAGTCGGAACAGGTGGCTACTTCGCCAACAACAAGGCGCTCGTGTTCGGCGCAGGCAACGACACCTACATCGTCGGTTGGCAGAAGAGCGGGACCTGGGACGACAAGTTCCGGCCACAACAGGTGGCTCTGGCCAAGATCGTGCTTGCCCGCCTCGCCACGGCCACGCCCGTTCCGCCGGCCGAGGTTCGTGCCGAAACGATCGATGTCAAGCGAGCCTTGACACCCGAAGAGCCGCTGCGGCTCTGGGTCGGTGGCGACTCGCTCGCCGGAGGCCCGTCGTGGGCCATCGGCGACCTGCTGGACAAGACGGGACTGGTCCGGTCCCAGCGCGAGTTCCATGTCGGAACGGGGCTCATCCGTCCGGACTTCCTCGACTGGCGTACGCATCTCGAGGCCTCGATGGATGCCTACCGCCCCGAAGCGGTGCTGCTGATGTTCGGTGGCAACGACGCGCAGAACATCGTCGTCGACGGCAGGGCCGTCACCCCTGACGACCCCAGGTGGGCAGAGGCCTACCGGCAACGGGTCGCCGACGTGCTGGACGTGACCGCGGTCGATGGGCGCGCCGTGGTCTGGATCGGCGTCCCGCCCATGAAGGACGCGAAGCTGAACGCTCCGATGGCAACGATCAACCAGATCGCCGCGGCCGAGGTGGCCAAGCGACCGAACACCATCTTCTTCGACACGTGGGGCATGTTCAGCGCCGCCGGCCGGCCCGGCGCCTACGTCGATGCCCTCCCCGACAAGGGCAAGAACGTGGTGATGCGCCTCGACGGCATCCACTTCAACACCGACGGCAGCCTGTATCTCGCCCGAGCAATGTTGCCGAAGCTCAAAGAGCTCGTGCCGAACCTGCCGGTCTGAGCAGAGGTGACGCGAGCGCTCGACGCTAGGCGGGCGAGAAGTACCCCACGACGTCGGCGAGGATGTTCACCGAGCCGGCGTTGTTGTAGATCTGGATCTTGCCGCCCGTACCGACCCGGGCGATCACCAGGTTCGGGATGGTCTTGCCTGCGGTGAAGTTGAGGTTCGACGTGTTCGGGCGAAGCTGGCCCGTGGGGTAGATGCGCAGATCGGACGCCGACGTCGGACCGACTGCCGTCACGTTCAGCACCACGGCTGTCGCGTTGGCAGGAACACCGTTGCCGGTCACCTGGACCGGCCGGTCATAGGCCGGCCCCCACGGCGTGTTGTACTGGATCGCCCCGAACCCGGGGCGAGACTCGAGGATGCGGCTGGGGCTCATGGCGTGGTACCCGGTGCCGCCGCTCGCAGCGGGAAGGAAGTACCCGACGACATCGGCAAGGACGTCGACCGACCCCGCGTTGTTGAAGATCTGGATGTTGCCGCCGGTGCCCACCTGCGCGATGACCAGGTTGGGAATCGTCTCGAACGGCCCGAAGTTGAGGTTCGACGCGTTGGGGCGCGCTTGGCCGGATGGGTAGATGCGCAGATCGGATGCGGCAGCAGGGTTCACTGCGGTCACGTTCAACACCACCGCCGTCGCGTCGGCGGGCACGCCGTTGCCGAGCACCTGCACACTGCGATCAGTCCCGCCCTGCCAGGGCGAGCTGTACTGGAGCCCGCCGAAGGTGGGGCGCGAGTCGAGGATGCGGTTGGGCGTCATCGAGGTGTAGCGATCGCCGTTCGCGGTCCCGTCGTCGAACCAGCCGACGATGTCGGCCAGCACATCGACCGAGCCGGCGTTGTTGTAGATCTGGATCTTGCCGCCCGTACCGACCCGGGCGATCACCAGGTTCGGGATCGTCCGGCCCGTGTTGAAGTTGAGGTTCGACACGTTCGGCCGGCTCTGCCCGGTCGGGTAGATCCGCAGATCGGATGGAGCCGTCGGGCTCACCGCGGTCACGTTCAACACCACCGCCGTCGCGCTGGACGGCACGCCGTTGCCGGTCACCTGGACCGGCCGGTCATAGCCCGGCCCCCACGGCGTGTTGTACTGGATCGGCCCGAACCCAGCGCGAGACTCGAGGATCCGCACGGGGGTCATCGGGTGGTAGCCGATCGGGTTGCGAACCGTGATCGGCCCGCTCGTCCCGGTCAACGACGAGTCGGTGGTGTCGGTCGCGGTGATCGTCGCGGTGCCCGTGGCGCTGAACGTGGCGGTGAACGTTCCGGTGCCGTCTACCAGCGTCGAGCTCGCCGGCAACGAGCCGGATGGGCCGGTCGAGGTGAACTGGACGGTGCCGCCGTACGACGTCGCCACGCTGTTCGCGTCGTCTCGCGCGGTGACGGTGAACGACGCCGGCTGGCCGACGGTGGCCTGGCTGTCGGCGACCACCGAGAAGCGGCTCGCCCCGCAACCCGCCAGGTTGGTTATGGCGCCGGGAGCTTGCAGCCGCCCGGCCCCGACCGCACTCACATCGAACGAGCCGACCGCGACCGCCGACGCCCGCTGGGCCGCGAGCACCTCGGCCGGCGTTCGGCACGGGCGGGCCTGCAGTTGCAGCGCGGCGACACCGGCCGCGTGGGGCGCAGCCGCGGACGTGCCGTAGAACCGCGGAGGGCTCCCCGAACCGAAGAACGAGTTCTGGCCGCCGTCGGTCGCGACCATGTCGGGCTGCTTCGTCACACATGGCGAGAGCGGCGGCGCCGGGTTCGATCCGTCGACGGGTGCCCAGCAGAACGATGCCGGCCCGCGCGACGAGAAGCTCTCGGGGCTGCTGTTGGTGTTGTACGCGATCGCTCCGATCGAGCCGGCAGTGCTCGCGGCGGAATGGCCGTAGATCGTCGGGCCGATCACGTCACCACCCGACGAGGTGTTGAACTGCACGCTCTGCACGGACCTCCCGTACTGCATGATGAACTTGAACCGTGGCGTGCCCGAACCCGAGTACTTGCCCACGACGATGCGATAGGTGCGCGCCGAGCCCGAGTTGTTGATCAGGTCGAGGATCTCGAACGCGCTGCCGCTCGCCACGTTGTCGTAGGCGCTCGAGCTCACGTTCCCGAGATCGTCGATGGCGAACACGTCGTAGTCGGTCGCTATGCCGAACTGGGGCTCGTTCCAGCCGAAGCTGAGCAGCACCTCGCCACCGTTGCCGATGGTGATGCTGTCACTGTTCGAGGTTCCGGCACCGGGGTTGAAGTCCTGGCAGGAGACCACGTACGTCGCCACCTGCGACGGGCAGCTCGTGGGCCGGTAGTTGGCCTCGTAGGAACCGACGTTCTTGCCACCAACCACGACGTTCGCGTTTCCCGCCGCCGAGAAGTAGCTGGTGCCCGCGGCCGTCACCTCGTTGATCGCCTGGGCGATCACGCCATCTTGGAACATCGGCTCGGCGAAGTAGCCGATGTCGTCGACGATCACGTTCGCTCCCGCGGCCTGCAGGGCGCGGATGTTCGCGGCGAACTGGGCTTGGGTCGAGAGGGCCGTCGCGAACGAGAGGCTGGCGCCGGGCGCGACGTCGTGGACGATCTGCCCCATGGCCCGGCCTTCGTCGTTGCCGCTGCCTTCGAGCACCGGCGACACCGGGGCGGTGTCGCCGCAGGGGTTGCTGGTGCCGGGGAGCTCGGCGTTCACCACGTCGGCGGCCGCTCCGCCGCGCACGTTGTAGGAGTCAGAGAGGATCCCCACCGTGATGCCCGACCCGTCCACCCCGAACTGGGTACGAGCGGTCGCGACGTCGAGCTGCGAGACGCCCTCGGAGACATAGGTGCCCGACGGGCAGATCGCGTTGGTCTTGGGGGCCAGCGCCTCGGTCACGTACCGAACGGCGGGGAGCGACCCGAGCGCGGGCAGCGCCGCCGGGTTGATGGCGACCGAGACCGTCGAGCCCTCCCTGCTCACGGCGAGCACCTCGGCGCCGGTCGCTCGGATGGCCCCGACAGTGGTATCGCCGGTGTCGTTGACCACCACGTCGGCGACCAGGCGGCCATCGGGGCGCCACACCGGCCTGCCCGCCACCGACTCGGTCGGAGGCACCGCGGCCGTCGCGTTCGGGGCTCGTTGCCCTCGGCTCGACGGCGACGATGCTACTTGTGCGAGAAACGGCGAGAGCGGGCCCGACCGGCGGGGCGGCCCCGATGACGCTGCCCCTGCCCCCTGCGCCGCCGTCGGCCTGGCGTCCATCGCCGCGAACAGCGTCGTGATGACGATGATGCCCACCATTGCCCGCAACCAACGCATAGCGCCCTGCCTTCTCGATCGAGGGGAACCCGCCACCCTTCGACACAATAGACGCTCGCGGCACAACGACGTCGCCGGTGCCAGTCATCAGGCGGGAGAGCTCGACACCGCCAGCCGTGCCGCACTGTCATCGTCGGGGACCGGGAGCTGGCACACCACGCGGGGATCTCCGACCCGGGCGCGGCCAGCAGGAGGAGGTGCTCGTGCTGGGCCACGTCGAGGAGCAGCGCGCGAGCGAGTGCATCGAGAAAGGATCGGGAAGCGTCGACCTGGCGGCCCTGCTCGAGCCACGTGTACCAGGTGACACGAGGCATCAACTCGCCAGTCGAGGCGATCGGCAGCGCCAGCACGTCGTGCTGGCACTACCACTGTCTTGACGATGCTGGGCCGAACCTCGCTCGGGATGATCTTGGTTTTTCTTGTGTTTCCTGTTGCCCTGGTGAGTCCGACCGGGTAGAGTCGTACATGTGTTTGATCAGTTGGAAGCGTTGGAATGGGGCCACAAGATCGCCGGGCTGAACGCCGGGGCCGGGTCCGACGATGAC
>JACPNV010000088.1 GCA_016185305.1 Actinomycetota bacterium
GGTTGGCGGCGCAGCTCCGTGAACCAGCGACCCTTCTCACGGTGCCGAACACGTGGCGACGGCAAGTCCCTGCCAGATAACTACGCTTGCTCCAATGGGTAATCGGCTCGTGGGTAATCGGCTCGTGGATGATCGACTCGCGGACGATCGACTCGCGGACGATCGACTGGCCGGTCTCGAGGCAGAGTTCGTCGACATCGAAGCGCGGCTGGCCGATCCGGCTGTCACGAGCGATCCACAGACCTACGCCGAGACCGCCAAGCGCTACAGAGAGCTCGAGGCGGTCGTCACCTCCCACCGCCAGCTCGAACGGGCCCGCGAAGACCTTGTCGTTGCCAAAGAGCTCTATACCGAGGCAACGGGTGACGAACGGGAGGCGATGAAGGTTGAGATCGACGAGACGGAGGCCGACATCGCCCGGCTCGGCGACGAGATCCAGGTCCTTCTCCTGCCGAAAGACCCGAACGAAGGCAAGGACGTGATCGTCGAGATCCGCGGGGCCGAGGGCGGCGAGGAGGCGAACCTCTTCGCTCGCGATCTGTTCGAGATGTACCGCGCCTACTCGGCGAAGATGGGCTGGAAGCTCGAGATCATGGGCAGCCAAGCATCCGATCTCGGCGGCTACAGCGAGATCACCTTCATGCTGCGGGGCGAGAACGTGTGGCCGCGCATGAAGCACGAAGGCGGCCCGCACCGCGTGCAACGCGTGCCGGTGACCGAGTCGCAAGGCCGCATCCACACCTCGTCGGCCACCGTCACCGTGATGCCGGAGGCCGAGGAGATCGAGCTCGACATCCCGGAGTCCGATCTCGAGATCCAGACCATGAAGGCGACCGGCCCGGGTGGTCAATCGGTCAACACCACCGACTCGGCGGTGCGCATCACGCACAAGCCCACTGGTCGCGTCGTCAGCATGCAGGACCAGAAGAGCCAGCTGCAGAACAAGCTCAAGGCGTTGCAGGTTCTTCGGGCACGGCTCTTGAAAGACGAACAGGATCGTCTCGCGGCCGAGCAGTCCGCGGAACGCCGCGAGCAGACCGGCGGCGGCGGACGGTCCGAGAAGATCCGAACCTACAACTTCAAGCAGAACCGGATCACCGACCACCGGATCGGGCTGACGAAGAACAACCTCGACAAGGTGCTGGCGGGTGACCTCGACGAGATCGTGGATGCGCTCGTCGCCGACGAGCGTCGGCGCCAGCTCTTGGCCGACCCGCAGGCTTCGTGAGTGGCGCCGAGCGCAACGGGCGGACGGTGCGGTGGCGGGTGTTCCTGCGCGAGGCCACCGAAGGTCTTCGTGCCGCCGGCGTCGCGTGCCCGGAGGTGAGCGCCCGGCGCATCGTCGAGCACGCGTCCGGCTGTGAGGGGGCAGACTACGTGCTCGCGCTCGATCAGCCGGCAACGGTGCGAGGCGTCGCCGCTTTCGATCGCATGCTGGCACGGCGCCTGCTCGGTGAGCCGTTGCAGTACGTGCTCGGACGGTGGGGGTTCCGAACGCTCGACCTCATGGTTGACGCGCGGGTGCTCATCCCTCGCCCCGAGACCGAGGAGCTCGTCGACCACGCGCTCGCCGAGCTCGACCGGCTGCACGGCGAGATAGCCGGCCGCCATCTCGTCGCGGCCGACCTGGGCACCGGGTCGGGTGCGATCGCGCTCTCGATCGCGGTCGAGCGCGACTGGGTCGACGTGTGGGCTACTGACGTCTCGCCAGATGCGCTCGCGGTCGCGAGCGCCAACCTCGCCGGCATCGGCCGGCCTGCGTCGCGCGTCCGGGTCGCGGAAGGCGACTGGCTCGATGCGCTTCCACGAGAGCTGCGCGGCTGTCTCGATCTGATCGTGTCGAACCCCCCATACATAGCGGCGTGCGAGGCGCTCCCAGCCGAGGTGGTCGACTGGGAGCCGGCGGCCGCGCTGGTCGCCGGTCCGACCGGCCTCGAGGCGTACCGGCGCATCCTTCGAGCGGCAGGCGACTGGCTGCATCCGGCCGGTGCGATCGTCTTGGAGATCGCACCCCACCAGGCCACTGAGGTGGGTGCTCGCGGCGGGCGGCCGGGTTTCGCGGTGGCGAGCCAC
>JACPNV010000094.1 GCA_016185305.1 Actinomycetota bacterium
GAACACCGTGACATCGACCGTGCCCGCCGACGCGTTACGGATCTTGATCTTGCCGTCAGGGCCCGGTTTGACCACCGCCGAGTTCGCGATGGTCTGCCCGGCGCTGGACCAGTTCACATTCGACGTGCCCGGCGTCGCGCTGTCTGAGCCGTACAGCGTCAAGTTCCCCGCCGCCGCGGTGCTGTTGCGGGCCACCACCGTCACCTGGGCTGCGGCCACCCCCGACGCGGGGATACCAGCCGCGCCGCCTGTGCCCGCGACCGTCACCGACAGCTCACCGCCCGCAGCGATCGTCTGGGCCGGCGAAACCGCCGCGGTGTCGATGATCGTGTACGGCGTGACCGGTGTGAGCTCGCCATCGTTGCCCTTCCCCGCAGGGGCGGTCACCGAAGCCAACCGGTTCTCCAGGTCATAGCGGTACTCGGTCGGCAGGTCACCGGTCGGGCCGGTCGCCGGCGCTTGGGGTGGGGTCTTGCGGGTCCGGTTCCCCCGCCCGTCGTAGCTGTAACCGGTCAGGGTCGTGTCGGCCGGCAGGCTGGCGCACACCGCGGTCGCGCCTTGGGGGCCAGTCGCGCACAGCTGGTTCGCGGGGTCGAACGCTTGGCTGGTCCCATCGGGGAGCCGGGTCAAGTTGTCGGCGTTGTCATAGCCGAACGGTGAGCCGCCCGGGCAGGTTTGGGTGAACCCGGCCGGGCCGGTCGTGGAGCACAACCGGTTGTTGCGGTCATAGCCGTAGGTCTCGGGGCCCGCCCCCGCGAACCCGGTCGGGGTCGTCGACGCGAGCGTCCCGTTGTTGTTGCGCCCATAGCCCAGCGAGGCGAGCTGCGCTGCGCCTTTGCGGTAGGTGACCGAGCTCAACTGGTCGGCGTTGTCGAACCCGAAGCTGTCAGTCGCCTTGTCCTGGTCCGCGACCGCGGTCGGGTAGGTGAACGTCTCATAGTTGCCGTTGCGGTCCGGGCTGAACGTGGTCGTGTTGCCGTTCCAGTCCCGCACCCCGACGAACCGGCTCGCCTGATCGAACTGGCGGGTCACACAACGCGCCGCGGGATCGGCCACGCACTGGCCCGCCGCCGTGACCGGCGCCCCGTACACCGGCGAGGACGGGTACGCGATCGCGGTGTTGTTGCCGTTGAGATCCCAGCCGTAACGCACGACCGCCCCCGCACCGTCAACGCTCTTGGTCATCCGGCCCAACGAGTCGTACTCCCACGAAGACGCACCCGACCCGTCGACCATCGCGACCCTCCGCCCCAACACGTCATAAGCAATGCCCGTCACGTTCGGCGTGGAAACATAAGGGTCATCAGCCTCGAGATAGGTGATAGACGAGAGCCGCGACGCCTGGTCATAGCCGTAGACGATGCAGTCCAATCGGAAGTTGCCCGTGCAGTACCCGCCGGGTTGCTCGCGCGACTCGACGTTGCCGGCGTTGTCATAGCGCAACGTCGTCGTCCGGGACTTCGGGTCGGTGACCGTGGAAACCCGGTTCAACGCGTCGAGCCCATACGCGGTGCTCTGGCCGTTCCCGTCGCGTTGCACCCGCACCTGGCCGTTCGGGTAGTAGTCAGTCACCACCGCGGTGCCGTCCGGGCGGTTCGTCGTGCGCAACTGGCCGGCGCCGTCGAACCCGAAGAGGGTGTCCGATTCTCTGTGTAGGAGGCGCTAAACCAGGGACAGGCGGAGTCTGTCCCGGAGAGGAAGCGTCATGGCACAGACCATCCGTCAGGAGCTGCTCGACGAGCTGCTCGCCGACTATTCGACCCGTGAGGATC
>JACPNV010000095.1 GCA_016185305.1 Actinomycetota bacterium
CCTCTATCGTCCAGGTTCGTGGGGGTGAGCGTCGCCGGCCTGTCTCCCAAGACCGGCGGAGCTGCTGGTGTCGGCAGGGGAGGCGTCTCGCCGGCCAGCCCCCAGATCTGCTCGGACACGACGCGGCCGACGGCCTCCCGCGTCGCGACGGGGTCCGCGGCTTCGCCCACGAGCAGCGCCGCCTCCATGAGGGACGCGAGCAGCAGGTGGCCGCGCTCCTCCAGCAGATCCGTCGGGATGCGCCCGGCCCGCGCGGCCGACCGCAGACCTGCCTGGAGCAGCCCGAAGCCGTAGCGGGTGTCGATGTCGCGCCAGCGCCGCCAACCGAGCACGGCCGGTGTGTCCACCAGCACGATCTGCCGCACCACCGGATCGAGGCAGGCGTCGAGAAATGCCTGGCAGCCTCGTTCCATGCGCTCGATCGGATCCTCCGGCCCGCGCCCGGCGGCGGCGAGCCGTGGCACCAGTTCCTGCTCGATGTCCTCATAGACGGCGGCCAGCAACTCACGCTTGTCCGGAAAGTGATGGTAGAAGGCGCCCTTGGACAACCCGGTCCGTGCCAGGATCTCCTCGATCGGGGTCGCGTCGTACCCGCGTTCGGCAAACAGCGCCCGCGCCACGTCGAGCAGCCTTCGCCTGGTGTTCTCCGAGCGTTCCGCCCGGCTACGGCGCGTTTCGGAGCCGGTGTCGTCACCGTCCTGGTCGGTTGCTCCGGACATCTGCACTCTTGTTCTGATTGTCCCTGCCACGCGCGTTCGCCGGCGGCGCCTGTATCAGTCGGCATCCATTTGCGCAACGTCTCACGCAGGCATCGGAGTCCCCACAATAAGAGACCGACCGTCGGTCTGTTGCAAGAGGACATGTGGGGCGCACGCCGAACCTCGAATGCATCAGCGATCTGCCGGCCGGCGGAACACCCTGGCCGCGGGTCTATGTCGGCTGCCCAGAGAACCGCCACCGTGTCTGGCTGAAGCTTTCGCCCTTGCCGAAGCCAAAGGCCGTCGTGGGGGCGACCTCGTACACCAGCGCCCTGCCTCCTTCACCGTTGAGGAAGGCGCCATCACGCACGGCGAAGTGGAAGGGCTGGTCGTACTTGGCGGCGTACCGCTCGGCCACGCGCCGCAGGTGGGATTCGTCGGTGACCTGTACAGCCGCGCCTTCGACCACGAGGTCGAGACCTTCGTCGAGCGAGTTGCGGCCGGTGGTGATGATGCAGTGCGGGTTGCGCACGATATTCTTCGCCTTGCGTTCGTCGGCGCCGGTGCAGAAATACATCGCGCCATCGAGCCAGACGGCCACCAGCGGCGTCACGTGCGGGCGTCCGTCCGGACGCACCGTCGTCAGCCAGTACAACTCCGCCTCCTCCAGGGACCGGCTCGCCTCCGCCCATGGTGTCGGGGTCGCGTCGGGGCTGCTGAATTGCTGCGCCAGCTCAGCGTGTGGCTGCTTCTCAGACATCACATCTCTCCTTCCGACACCAGCGGCCCAGGTTGATATATCGCCCCGCGGCGGTAGCCGCGGGGGTGTTCGTAGACTCAGTGTGCTTCCATCCGGGCGGGAAATCGGTAGACGGCCACCGGCCGGGGCAAGCGCTGCGAGGCGGCTGTCAGCGCTCGATGCCGGCCAGGAGTACGTCCTGCATGATGGTCGAGGGCGTGGTCGACTGATCGGCGGTGTCGTAGTTGCCGGCGGTGATGGCAACGACGAGGTCCAGGTCGGGGACCACGAAGAGACGCTGGCCACCGTTGCCCATGCCGCCGGCCCATGGCAGCGGGCGGGCAGCGCGGGCCGCCGCGGCGGGGAACGCGCCCAGATACCACTGGTAGCCGTAGTCCAAGCCCTCGGCGATCCGCACGCGTGGCCGCAGCGCCGCCTCGAGC
>JACPNV010000096.1 GCA_016185305.1 Actinomycetota bacterium
CCACGCCGACGAACTGCGCGACCAGCACGCCAAAACCACTGCCCTGATCGAGATGCGCCGTGACCAGTACCGCACCCGTACCGGACGAGAACTCACCGACGACAACGTCTGGATCCGGGAACGGCTGCGCGAGTTGAACTCCCTGGACGCCATCCTCGAACGCCTGAAAGCCGACGAAGCCACCCACCACGAAGCCATCGCCGGCGCCGGAACCGCCCGGCGCCTACCGCTACAAGTCATCGCCACCCGCGGCGCCCACGACTCCGCCCTACGCAAAGCCGACCCCCACGAGACCCCATGAGCGCCACCCAAGCCTCCCTGGACGCTCTAGCCGCCCACACCCGCAAACGCAGTGTTGCGCGTCATTGTCGATGACGATGATGGCGTCGTTGGGGTTGACGATGATCCGGGTATGAGAACGGCCCCGCTCGGCGTGGTGAGCGGGGCCGTGGTGGGCGTGGTGACGGGGTGTCCGTCAGGTTGATGTGGTGCTGGCCGGGTTGACGCGGATCGGGTTCAATCCGAGGCTATTTCGCTGATCGCGATGCGAGCGGCTTTTTCGTCGACGATGGCGTGGTCGGCGGCGAACGCGGCGGTGAGCGCGTGCAGGGCGAGGTTGTTGACGGCGCGGGGGTGACCGCGCGAGGCATTGTGGATCAGCCCGATCGCATCGTCGGAGAACAGGGTGTCGGCCCGTCCGGCGATTTTGCAGTGATGGTGGATGTAGTCGGCGCTGTCGGCGCCGCTCATCCCGGCAATGGTGTAGCGGACCGCGATGCGCTGATCCAGCGCGGCAAGCACGCCGAGCCGGAGTCGTTGGCGCAGGCTGGGTTGGCCGATCAGGATGACCGCGAATGGGGATCCGGAGTCCATGTCGTGGTTGGTCAACAAGCGGATCGCTTCGAGTTGATGGTTATCGAGCAGGTGGGCTTCGTCGACGACCAGCACGGGGTTACGGCCCCGTTCGGCGTGTTCGCTGGCCAGCGCCTCGGCGGCCTGTGGGGCCAGGGTGGCCCGGTGAAAGGCCGGGGTGTGCCCGAGCGCGGCCACGATGTGGGTGAGCATGCCGCGCACCCCGACGGTGGGGTTGGCCAGGTAAATGAACACGTGCCGGGATGGATCCAGGTTGGCGGTGGCCGCCCGTACGGCCACGGTCTTGCCCGCGCCGACCTCACCGGTGATCACCCCGATCGCACGCTGGTCCACACACCAGCTGATGCGGGCCACCGCCTCACCGTGCCCGGCGTGGCGGTGCAGCATGGCGGGTGCCAGGTCACGCCCGAACGGCATCCGGGTGAATCCCCAATGTGATTGCAGCCGTTGAATACTCACGCCGACACCTCACCCTCGTGATCGCTGTCGACGCTGGGCTGGAGGTCATCGATGGACAGCTGGCCGGGAATCTCGCCGTCGTCGCCGTAGAGGGCGTGATATCCGATGCGTTCATCGCGGCGCAGCTGCTCGTGATGGGCGGCCGCGGTCAACGCCAAATAGTCGATCCCGGTCGCTGCCGGCGGCTCGGGCTCGACGGTCTCAGGCCGGGCTTTGGGGTGGGCGTGGCGGGAGATGGTGTGCGGCAGGGCTTTCCCATAGGACTTGTCGCGGTAGCGGACCTCCACGGTTTCCAGGTCGAACGGGCAGAACACCAACTCCACCCGCCGACCAACCAACGCCGCGTCGACCTGGTAGGTGTTGGCGTGCAGCGACACGGTGGCGGTCTTGGTCACCACGCGGAACTCTGACCACAAGAATGCCTCGGTCAACTCCTCGGCGGTAGGCATCGCCGGGGTCCGTCCCAGCCGGTCCCAGCCGGCTTCCCATCTCGCCAGCGGGGTCTGTCCGGTTTCGGTATGCACCCGGCGGTGGTATTCGGTTTCCACCCACGCCACAAACAGCCGGTTGAGCTCCAACAACGCGGTGGCGTCATCGACGCCCGCGGCAGCAAGGTCCTCGCTGCTGGTATCGGTGACTTCCACCAGAAACTGCTCGCGCACGGTGCGGAAAAACCGTTCGATCTTGCCCCGGCCTTGGGGTCGGCCGGGTGCCGAATGCACCAGCCGCACCCCGAGTTTCGCGCACGCCCGCAACAACCACGCGTCGCAGAATGCCGAGCCGTTATCGACGTATATCCCAGCTGGGACACCGCGGGCGGCCAGCGCCGGCCGCAACGCCGCGGCCAGGCGCACGGTGTCTTCGGCGAAGCCGAACCGGTAGCCGGGCAACAGCCGGGAGTGATCGTCAATGAAGGCAAACAGGTAGGTTTTGCGGTCGCCGACCCGAGGCCCATGTAGGGCGTCGCCGCACCAGAGTTCGTTGGGGTCGGCGGCCTCGAACCGGCCGAACACCGCCGGGGCCTCACCAGCACCGGGTCCCATCAACTCCAGCCGGTGGAAATGGCGCAGCAGGGTCGACTCCGAGGGCGCCCACCCGGTGGCGGTGCGCAGGATCCGGGCCACCTGCGTGACGGTGCGGGTGGGGTTTTCCCGCTTCAGCGACGCGGCCAGCTCCAACACCTGCGCGTCGGTACGCGCGGCCAACCTGCGCGGGGCGGGCACCAGCGCCTCGAACCCGCCGGAGCGGTAGCGGCGGATCCAGCGGTCCAGCGTGTCGCGCGAGACCCGGGTCTGGTTGCCGAACGGATCACTATGGATATCGGCGGCGATCTCGCGCACCAGCTTGCCGCGCTGCTTGGTCGATAACCCCTCGTCGAGGGCCGGGCAGATCAGTTGATAGCGGAACAACCCGATCGCTTGGGCCCGCTCGCGGCGCTTGTGCTCCTCCAACGACACCTGACAGTCCTCCTCTTCACTCGAAGGCCTGCCCGAACCGTTGCCGGGCAGGCACCTTCGTGAGGATCACCGATCATCGCCCGCGACATCAGGGGCGGTTCGTGTGGCAAAGGGTCAGCCGCGTGGTGGCGGCCACTCGGGTGCCAGCAGCCGACCACCGCTGGCTGCGACCGCCACCCGCGCCGGCGTCACCGCGCCGCCCAACCCGGCCGCACCGAAGCGGAACCCGATCGCCGCGGAAGCGGTCGCCACCGCGGCTAGAACGTCTCGCCAGGGACACCCGGACCCGTCGGGGATCCTCACGTCCACCCCCGCGGTCACCGCTACACCGAGGAACCACGATCGGATCACCTCCAGGCGCTGCGCTGCACGACGCAGCCAGCCGCGCACCGTGGCCGCTGGCACCCCCAGCATCATGCCGATCCGGCGATGACCAGCTCCCTCGGCGCGGGCGGTCAACGCCGTCCAAATCCGTTCCGCCGCATACGCTCTGCGCAACAAGACAGTCACCGGCAACAACACGTGCGTCACCAAACAGGCCCGGCAGCGGGCCCGCCGCGGCCGCACCGGATCACTCAGCCCCTCGACCTGCCGGATCCGGGCATACCCCCAGCCGCCCAGCACACCGTCCCGGCAAGTCGGGCACCCGATCCCACCGGCTGCCAGCCGGGACTCGACGCGGCCAGGATCGACCTCTACCGTCACCATCAGTGCCTCCGAGCACTACCGCGCGGCACCCCGCAAGCCGGCCAAGACTTCAGCGGGGTGCCGCGCACCCATCAGTTCCTCGTCACACTGACGGTGCACACGAACAAGATCAACCCCGCCACTCCACCGACCGCCACATCGGCAGCATTAATGACGAATGGCCACCCCGTGGTCGTCATCCACAGAGACGGTCAACAACGCAGCGGCTCCGTCGACACCCGTATCGACAAAGCCGTCAAAGCCTTACGCCGCGACGGCGCCGACATCACCATCAGCAGCGTCGCGCGCCGAGCCGGCGTCACACGCAACAGCATTCACCGCCGCAAAGACGTCCTCGCCCGAATCCGCGCCCACCAACCCCTGGCCGCAGTCACCGACGACATCCCACCCGCGCCCCACG
>JACPNV010000001.1 GCA_016185305.1 Actinomycetota bacterium
GCGCGCCCGGCAGGAACTCGGCTTCGGTCAGGCGGCGATGGTGCTTGCGCATGCGCTCCAGCGCGTCAGGTATGCCCTCATAGATCGCGCAGAACGACTCGTAGCGCGCGGCGATCTCGTCAACGGGCCAGAGCCGAGCGGCGATCGTTCGAGGGTCGCGCTCGCCACCGATCGCGAAGTCGTCGGTCGAAGCGAACATGATGTGGTTGGTGACGCCCAGGCGTTCAGCCTCGGCCAGCACGTCCTTGTCCCATCGATGCGGCGACACGTACAAGCCGTTCTGGACGGCAGCGCCACCCAAATCGATGAGCTTGTCGCGGAACGCGTCGCGCGCGCCTCGTTTGCTCTCTGGAATGGCGAAGGCGATCAGCCGCCACCGCCCGTCCCAGCCCCGGCCGGCCGCGTCTTGGGCATAGGCAAGACGGGTGCGTTCGAGCGACGAGCCGAGGGCGCCCATCCCGGCTTCGGTCGCATGGAACTCGGCGTCGCGCCCCTCGCCGGCGCGGATGAACAGCCCCTCAGCGACTAGCCGGCGAAGGCACGAGCGCACCTGATCGGGGGTCTGCCCGCACGCCTCGGCAACGGGGTAGAGCTCAGACGCCAGGATCGTGCCGTCGTGGTGCGCCATCCCGAGCACGAGCACCCGGGTGGGGATCTCGGCCGCTCGCGAGGTGACGACCTCCGCCGCGACTCGTGCGCCGTCGCCCGCCCCGGTCGTTTTCGTCACGACCGCCATGGTCGCCGACCAGGCGGTTCGCCGTCAAGCGGGATATGTCACACCAACTGCAAGTTTCTTCGTGCGGGCCCGCGGGGAGATGCCCGGCGCCGTCTCACATCTCGTGGAGCCCGCACTCGGTCTTGTCGAGGCCGGCCCAGCGGCCCGAACGAGGGTCGTCGGGATCGGTCGGCAAGCTCGTGCAGGGCATGCACCCGATGGACGTGTAGCCCTTCAGCAGGAGAGGATTCACAGGGACGTCGTGGTCGTCGGCGTAGCCCTGCACGTCGAGGTCGCTCCACATCGCGATCGGGTTGATCTTGATGAGGCCGCGGAGGTCGCGAGCGACGAGCGGCGCCTTGATCCGCGAGTCGGCCTCGGCTCGGCGCAGCCCGCTCATCCACGCCGACTTGCCGAGGAGCGCTCGATCGAGCTGGCCGACCTTGACCGCGGAGCAGCAGTTCTCGGGATCGATCTTCCACAGCTCGTCGTCGTGGTGACCCACGGTCATGATCTTGAGGTTGAGCCCGTAACGGCGGCGCACGGTCTCGACGGTTTCGAGCGTCTCGGGGAAGTGGTAGCCGGTGTCGATGAACACGACCTCGATCTCGGGGTACACGCTCACCGCGAGATCGATCAGCACCGCGTCGGTGAACGACGCGGTCATCGACAGGTGCGGCGCGAAGTTGTCGACCGCCCACTGGATGATATTCGACGCCGGCAGCCGCTCGAACTCGATCGACAGATCGGCCAGCTCTTCATCGGTGAAGTCGTCTGGTCGCTTTGCCGGCGGCAGCCCGCCGGCGGCGGCTTCGCCGGCTGCCTCGGCCGCATCGGTGTCGTCAACCATCCTCAGGTCGGTCATGTCGCGCACTCCGATTCGCCCACTTCGGCCACGTACGGTCCGGTCTCGCCGTAGTCGATGAAGTAGTCGGGGCCTTCCTCGGGAGTCGGGAACTCATCGAGGTGCTTCAGCTCGGCGCCGATCGCCTTGGCGCCACCCGAACGGTCGAGCCAGGTCCGGAACGTCTCGCCGGCCTCACGCTCGTCGGCGAAGCGGCCAACGACATGGACGGCAGCCTGCGGCGCGTTCTTGGCGGGCAGCCGAAGCGCCCGGTCGCCGAAGTGCACCTGCTCCTGACCGACGTAGCCGCCGAGGAACATCTGGTAGCCCGGGGCGGCCTGGCCGTGGGCCCGGCGCTCTGCCCCCATGAACCCGATGTCGGACGCGTGGTGCTGGCCGCACGAGTTCGTGCAACCGGAGATGTTGGTGCGGACCCCGCCGACGTCGGCCAGGCCGGCCTCGTCGAGCGCGGAGCCGATCGCGTCGGCGAGGCCCCGTGACTGCGTGACGGCGAGGTTGCACGTGTCGGCCCCGGGGCAGGCGACGACGTCGCGGGCCAGCTCGGCGCCGGGTTCGGCCATACCGATCGCTTCGAGCCGGGCGAACAGCGTCGGGAGCTGTGCTTCGCTCAGGCCCCGGAAGGCCAGGTTCTGCCGGTTGGTGACGCGCACCTCGAG
Organism: Actinomycetota bacterium; assembly: GCA_016185305.1. Classification (GTDB taxonomy): domain Bacteria; phylum Actinomycetota; class Acidimicrobiia; order Acidimicrobiales; family Acidimicrobilacustridaceae; genus JACPNV01. Next base: position 2,237 of record JACPNV010000001.1, read on the forward strand.
CCCGAGCTCGCGCTGGATCGATGCCAGCGAGCGGAACTGGGCCGACGTGATGTCGCCGAGGCGGGCATAGGCGTAGGCCGAGACGGTGCCCTTCGCCGAACCCCGCACGACGTTCGCCTGCTCCCACCGCTCGTAGGGCTTGGTGCCCCGGAGCACGACCGGCGTGCCCTGCCCCATCGGCGTCGGGGTGACCGTGGCGTGCGTGCCGGCAGGCGCGTCGCCGTGCTTCGCCACCTCCGCGGGGATGCCGCCTGGCCAGCTCGACGACGCGATCAGGAACTTGCGAACGTTGAAGATGCGCTCTTGCAGCTCTTCGAAGCCGAGCGTGTCGACGACCCACTTCAGCCGGGCGCGCAGCTTGTTCTTGCGGTTGCCGGTCTGCTCGAACACCCGCAGCACCGACTCGATGGTGGGGAGGAGGTCTTCTCGTGAGGTGAACTCTTCGAGCGCCAGTGCGGGGTGCGGGTTCGCGCCGAGCCCGCCGGCGATGTAGACGCGGAAGCCGTGCTCGATCGTGCCGTCTTCTGACTCGCGAGTCGTCGCGATCACGCCGACGTCGTTGAACATCGCCTGGCCGCAGTCGGTCGCACAGCCGGAGAAGTTGATCTTGAACTTGCGGGGCAATCGCTGGCTGAACGGGTGGCGCAACAGATGCTGGAAGGTCGCCTCGGCCCATGGCGTGATGTCGAGCACCTCGAACGGGCACGCGCCGGCGAGGTGGCAGCCCTGGATGTTGCGAACGGTGTCGCCGCACGCCTCACGGGTCGTGAGGCCGACCGACGCCAGCTCTCGCATCACCTCGGGCACCCGCTCGAGCTCGACGAAGTGGAACTGGATGTTCTGGCGGGTGGTGATGTGGCCCCAGCCCCGCGAGTACTCCTCGCCGATGCGGGCCATCATGTCGAGCTGGTCGGGGTCGAGCTTGCCGTAGGGGATCTTGATCCGCACCATCTGGTTGTGCCCGCCCTGGCGCTGGCCGTAGATGCCGTTGTTCAGCCGGAACACCCGGAACACGTCTTCGGGGAGGTCGCCGGCCAGATAGCCGCCGAGCTGGTCTTCGAACTTGGCGATGTCGGTCAGGGCCTCGGGGTCGATCTCTCGTTGCAACATCTCGGGTCCCCCTGGTCAGGTCCGGCAGTTCGGCACTCGGAGGTGCTTTGGGCGGTGATCGGCAAAAACCGACCAATTCACTCAGGAATTCCTCCTTTCTACCAATTCCCGACCAGACTGCTCAACAATTCCCGCGGGATTCGTTGGGCCTCGCCCCTCGGCGCCAGGCGGGGGAGATGTCTCGGGTGCCGGTCGCCCATGGTCAAGGTGCTGGTGCCGACCCGTTTTCTTGGGTTGGTGGGAGGCTCTCGCGCGGATTTCTCGTGAACCACCGACCCGAGCGTGACGAACAACACGCAACGACCAGGAAGGTGCGGCGATGGCGGATGCACAGACCCTTTCTCTCGCGAGTGGCGAGCAGCACGAGTTGACGGGCTACCTCCAGGGGCTGGGCCTGCCGCTGACGTCGATGATCGAGGCGGCCCGGTCCGACCAGCTCGTGGCCGCCGCCTTCGCCGACCACGTGCACCCCCAGGGCGAGCTCAACCTCGAGGAGCTCGCACAGAGAGCCGGCGTGTCGGTGCTCGAGGCCCGGCGCATCCTGCGGGCACTGGGCATCGCCGTCGGCCGATCGAACGACGCGTCCTATGTCGAGGCCGACGCCGAGCTCGTCCGCGTGTGCGCCGATGCCATCGAGGCCCTGCCTGGTTCGCTTGCCTACTCGGTGCTTCGTGTCGTCGGAAGCTCGTTCGATCGCATCGCCGACTCTGCGGTGGGCCGGTACTTCGCGGTCGCGCAGCCAGGAATCGATGTGTCAGCGATGCCGTTGGACGAGCAGGCGCGCGGCATCCGATCCGCGGCCGAGGTGCTGTGCACAGGAGTGCAAGCGATGGCACCGCGCCTGCTCGCTCATCACCTGTGGGGCGCGACCAGTCGATACTGGGCGGCGCGCCGAGGAGTCACCGCCTACGAGACAGCGTGTCTCGCCGTCGGCTTCGTCGATCTGGTCGGGTTCACCCCGCTGTCCCAACACGTGACCGTGTCGGAGCTGGAACGCCTGGTGTCGCGCTTCGAGAGCGTGTCGTATGACGCCGCAGCCGCCAACGGCGGGCGCGTGGTCAAGCTCATCGGTGACGAGGTGATGTTCGTCGCGCTCGACGGGGTGGCGGCGTGCGAGATCGCGCTGACGTTGCTGGTCGAGTTCGGGGAAGACGGCGCCATCCTGCCCAGGGCCGGCGTCGCATTCGGCGAGCTGCTCGCGCGGGACGGCGACTACTACGGTCCGACGGTCAACCTCGCGTCGCGCATCGGGGACATCGCCGTGCCGAACGAGCTGCTCGTGACCAACCCTGTCGCCGATCAGCTTCTCGCGGTCGACGACCTGTTCGCCATCGATCGCTCGGGCCGGCGCATGTTGAAAGGTTTCGACGACCCGGTGGAGGTGTGCTCGGTGCGCCGGCCGAATTGACGTTCGCTGACATCGGCGTGACTGCGGCACCTGTTCGCCGCGGCCAGGCGACTTGGGTCAGCGCCGCAGCAGCTCGGCGACGCGGAACGCGAGGTCGAGGGACTGGCGGGCGTTGAGGCGCGGGTCGCACATCGTCTCGTAACGGGAGTCGAGCTGCGATTCGACGATCTCCTCCGCACCACCGAGGCACTCGGTGACGTCGTCACCGGTCAGCTCGACGTGCACGCCTCCTGGCCATGTTCCGGCCGCTTCGTGGGCCAAGAAGAACCCGGCGATCTCGGCAAGCACGTGGTCGAAGTGGCGAGTCTTGCGCCCGTTCTCTGCCGTGAACGTGTTGCCGTGCATCGGGTCGCACTCCCACACGACCGGATGGCCGCTGTCACGCACCGCTTCGAGCAGAGGCGGCAGCATGACCGTCACGTTCTCCGCGCCCATCCGTGAGATGAGGACGAGCCGGCCCGGATCGCGGTCGGGATCGAGCTTGTCGCACAGCGCCACGACCTCATCCGGCGTGACGCGGGGGCCGAGCTTGCAGCCGATGGGGTTGTGCACACCGGAGAGGAACTCGACGTGAGCGCCGTCGATCTGGTGCGTGCGGTCGCCGATCCACAGCATGTGGGCCGAGCAGTCGTACCAATCGCCACTGATGGAGTCTTGCCGGGTGAGGGCCTCCTCGTAGCCGAGGATCAACGCCTCGTGGCTCGTGAAGACGTCGACCTCGTGGAGCTGGGGCTCGTCTTCGGTGTGGACACCGGCGGCTTTCATGAACCGCATGGCCCGATCGATCTCGTCGGCGAGCTGTTCGTAACGGCGACCCTCGCTGCTGTGGTTGACGAACTCTTGATTCCAGGCATGCACCCGTGAGAGGTCAGCGAACCCGCCCTTGGCGAACGCGCGCAGGAGGTTCAGCGTCGACGACGACTGGTGGTAGGCGGTGAGCAGGCGCTGCGCATCGGGGTGCCGGGCTGCCTCGTTGAAGGCGATGTCGTTCACGATGTGGCCGCGGAACGAGGGAAGCTCTACGCCGTCGATTCTTTCGGTCGGGGCGGAGCGGGGCTTGGCGTACTGGCCGGCGATGCGCCCGATCTTCACGACCGGCACGCCCGAGGAGTACATCAGCACCACCGCCATCTGGAGGATCACCTTGAGCTTGTCGCGGATGGCATCGGCGCTGAAGGCGTCGAACGACTCGGCGCAGTCGCCGGCCTGGAGGACGAACGCCTCGCCCTTCGCCACTCGGGCCAGGGCCGAGCGCAAGCTACGAGCTTCGCCCGCGAAGACCAGTGGGGGATAGGTGGCGAGGACCTTGGTGACAGCTTCGAGCTCGTTGGCGTCGGGCCAGTCGGGTTGCTGGCCGGCGATCAGCTCGCGCCACGAACTGGGTGTCCAGGCAGGGGGCATGCCGACAGGGTCGCGGGGTTTCGCAGGTCGCGCAAAGCGATTGGTCGGCATGGCGGCCGGCGACGGATCAGAGGGCGCCGGTCGCTCCCTCGATGGCGATGCGAACGATGACCCGTCCCTGCTCGGTCATCGTTTCGCGATACTCGTCCCAATCGGGGTGCTCACCGGCGATGTCGCGGTAGTACTCGACCAGCAGCTCCATGGCGTCGGGGAGCGAGACAACCTCGGCTGCTCCCTCGACCTGCACCCACGCGCCGAAGAAGTCGTCGTTCATGAACAGCACCGTCGCCCACGGATCGCGGCGCAGGTTCTTCGCCTTGGCACTCGCGTCGCGGGTGCTGATCATCACGCGCCCCTCGCCATCCACGCTTGCCGTGACCGGTGAGCCCTGGACGCGGCCATCCTTGCGGCGAGTGATGAGGACGGCGCGGTGGTTGCTGCGGATGAACTCCCGGGCGTCGTCGGGCGTCGTCATCGCCAAGGCTGTCAGGCGGCGTCGATGTCGACGACGTCGGGTGCCTGTTCGCGGACCGTGTTGACGGCTCGCTTCACCAGACGGCGGGCGGCCTCGGCCGTGACACCGAGCTCTTCGCCTACCTCGCGGTAGCTCCGCTTCCGGCCGTCGCTGAGGCCGAACCGCTGCTCGACCGCGAACTTGGCCCTCGGGTCGAGAACGGAGAGCAGATCGGCGATCATCTGCTCCTGGAAGTGCGCCATCACGTCTTGTTCGGGGCCGGGGTTGGCGTCGGCGAGCAGATCGATCAGCTCGTTGCTGTCGTCGTCACCGATGGTGCGATCGAGCGACGTCGGCGTCGTCAACCGGTGGAGACGGGCATGCTCGTCGTCGAGCTCGTCGCCATCGCCCGAGACGGCCCGGAGGGCAGCTCGCAGGCTCGCCGAGCGATCACCGGGCAGCCGGACCAGGCTTGCCTTCTGGTCGAGCGCCCTGCCGATGGCCTGGCGGATCCAGAAGGTCGCATAGGTCGAGAACTTGAAGCCCTTGCGCCAGTCGAACTTGTCGACGGCATGCTCGAGACCGAGGTTGCCCTCTTGGATGAGATCGAGCAGCTCCATGCCCGGCGGGAGGGGGTAGCGCCGGGCCACGCTCACCACCAGACGCAGGTTGGCGCGGATGAAGCGGTCTTTGGCGTCGGCCGCCCGTTTCACCGCTCGCTGCAGCTCGCGGCCGCGCTCGCCGGCGTCGAGACGAGCTTGGGCGAGTTGGCCCTTCTCGATGAGCTGCGACAGCTCGCGCTCCTGCGCAGCGGTTAGAAGAGGCACGAGGCCGATTTCGTTGAGGTATTGGCCGACAGAGTCGCTCATGACATCAGCTCCAACTGACGTTCGGGTTGGTGGATTCCCGCCTGATCTGGGGGTGTGCCCTCCCGTGGTCCGAACGGGCGGACCGGTCGAGGCCTGCTCGTTGGCCGCCAAAGTGTTCAGTGGTCGACCGGGCAAGCGCACACGAATTTCCGCGCAAATGAATGGGGTGCAAACTTCACACGTGTAACCACCTACGTACCCGCGTGTGTTCCGCACGCGTCGGTGACTTCGGTCACCGACGCGACCCGCACCAGGTGGTGGGCCACTTCTACACTTCTCCCCGTGACGAACGGGCCCAGGGCGGATGTACCCAAGCCATGCGACTCGTCGGAGGATCGACCAAAGCGTATCGGCGTCTTCGGCGGAACCTTCGATCCGCCCCACATCGGTCACCTCGTCGCCGCGGTCAACGTGCGCCACCAGCTTTCGCTCGATCTGGTCCTGCTGGTGGTCGCGAACGAGCCGTGGCAGAAGGCCGGCGACGGTGCCATCACGCCGGCCGCTGACCGCTTGGCCATGGTCCGGGCCGCGGTGGATGGGGTGCCAGGTCTGGAGGCCAGTGATCTCGAGATACGCCGGGGTGGCCTCACCTACACCGCTGACACCCTGGCTGCGCTGGCTGATCGCCATCCGGGAGCGGTCCTGTTCCTCGGCCTCGGCGAAGACGCCGCCGCCGGGCTGCCCACGTGGGAGCGCATCGATGAGGTCCGGCGCCTGTGCCGGATCGTCGTGGTCACCCGGCCGGGCTCGCATCCGGGGATCGACGAGCGCTGGGTCGATGAGCGGGTCGAGATCCCGAGGCTCGACCTGGCGAGCACCGACCTGCGGCGACGAGTGGCCGACGGGAGGCCGATCGACTTCCTGGTACCGGCGGCAGTGGCTTGGTCCATCCAGGAACGTGGCCTCTATGGTGGAGCGCTCCTATGACGTCTCCGACTCCGCCTTTGGCCGTCCCGGCCGAGTCCAGACCTGGAGTGGGCAGCGGCGCCGGCGACGAGGAAGCACGGGCGCTGGCGGCGCTCGCCCGGGCCGGCGACGCCTGGACCCAAGAACCGCCCGCTGATGCCGCGACGCGGGCGAAGGTGCATGCGCGGGTGCGCCCGTCCCGGTGGAAACGGCCCGGCCCTGAGCGCAAGGAGTCCCCGTTCTGGCGCTTCGGCTTCCCGCTCTTGCTGGTGCTCCTCGCCGCATCGATCCCCGCGCTGGTCCTCACGGGATTGAACCTTCTGCTTCAGAGCAACGAGGGCAAGTTCGAGGTCAGCAACCGGGATTCGACGCAGCCGGGCTACAACGCGTTGACGCCGCCGACGCCGACCTTGTTGCTGGTCCAGGTCGACGACGCGGGCAAGCTCTCGGGGCTCACCGTTCTCAGCCAGACCGGCGAGACGGTCGGCGGCGTGATCCTCATTCCGCCGGCGACGGTGCCAGGGGTGGGCAAGGCGCCCCTCGACAAAGTCTTCGCCGAGAGTGGGCAGACCGCGCTGACGGCGTCGGTCCAAGAGCTCGTCGGGGCGGGCATGGGCGACGTGCAGGTGATCGATGCGAGCCAGTGGACGAGCCTCCTCACCGCGGTTGGCGCGTTGCAATTCAACAATCCAGAGGTCGTCGATGTAGCCGGGGTCGGCATGTTCCCGAAAGGCGAGATCACGCTCGAGCCTGGCGACGCGGGCGCCTACCTGGCGGCACCAGCAGCGAACGGCGACGATCTCAACCGCTTGCGGCGGAACGAGGTGTTCTGGCGCGCCTTGCTCGGCAAGCTCGGCTCGTCACCGGTGACGCTGCCTGGGGACGCCGAAAAGGGACTCACGCGCTTCCTTCCGGGGCTGGCCAGCGCGCAGGTGGGGGTGGAGACCATTCCGGTGCAGCCGGTGCCGACACCCGACCGCAAGGCGGCGCTGTACCTCCCGGATGTGGAGGGCGTAGCGGCCCTGTCGTCGAAGGTGATCCCGTTCCCGATCGAGGTGACCCCAGGGGCGCGCGCGAGCACTCGAATCCTCGACGGCACCGGAAGGCTCGCGAACGGGGTTGGAGCGGCGCCGGCACTGGTGAAGGCCGGAGGCCAGATCACCGGGATCGGGAACGCCGCAACCTTCGACTACAAGACCACCCAGATCATCTTCTACGAGGACGCCAAGAAAGATGCGGCAGACAAGATGCGGCTCGCGCTCGGTGTCGGTGAGCTGGCGAAGAGCAGCGATCCGACCCATGAAGTCGATGTCGTCGTGATCCTCGGCGCGGATTACGCCGCCACGCCGGCGTCGAACGACACGGTGCTGACGACGCCCCCGTCGGTGGTGGGTACCGTACCGGTGACATCGGCGGGCGGACGCCGTGGCTGACCGAGCAGCGACGAGCAAGATCGTGCCGGTCGGCTCTGACGATTCTGATGACGACGAGGTGGTCGGGTGGGTCCGAGAGGCAGCTCGGGCCGCGCTCGGCAAGTCCGGTGAGGACGTCGTCGTGCTCCGTGTGGGCGAGGTGCTCGGCATCACCGGCTACTTCGTGATCTGCAGCGGGCGGAACACTCGCCAGGTGAAGACCATCGCCACGGAGATCGAGGGGAAGGTCGCCGCCGTCGGCCCCAAACCCCGCCAGGTCGAAGGGCTCGACGCGCTCCATTGGGTGCTCATGGACTACGGCGACTTCGTCGTGCACGTGTTCCTCGACGAGACGAGGCAGTACTACGAGCTCGAGCGGTTGTGGGCCGACGTGGCCCGGGTCGACTGGGAGTTGTCCGGCTGAGACCCTGCCCTCGGCGCCGACGCGCCACCTGATCGACGAGTGGCGCTGATGGGACAGCTCCCGAACCGAACCCTGGTTCGCTCGGTTGGCCGCGGGTAACCTGGTGGAGATGCCGCGCAAGGTCTGGACTGCCGCCGAGTTGGATGAGATGACACCAGCCCAGATCGACGAGCTGTTCGAAGCGAGCATCATCAGTGACCTGAACGACGTTCCCCCGGAGTTTCTTGCTCATGTGCGGGAACGGATCCAAGCACGCATCGACGCCGAAGAATCCGCGCAGCGGTGACGTCGGACCGTCGGACGGTCCGCATCACGGCCTCGTTCTTCGACGACCTCGATGCACAGCTTCCGCACGAGCGTGGCCCAAACGGTGAACCGTCGGTCAACGACTTCCAGGTCTACGAGCTCCTCCGCGTCGTGGACCGAATCGCGGTCGAATGGGACTCGCTGCCCGAGCTGATCGCTGGACGACCGGACTATCGCGCCCTCACTGCAGCCGGCATCTTGGTTCCGGTGTTCACCGTGGTCGGCCAACTCGCCACCGATGGAGCGATCGAACTCGTCGAGCTCGACATCGATCTCGAGATCGGCCGGGATCAGCTCACGTAAGAACGTCGATGACGAGCGAGAGTCCTGCACTGTTGACGAGCAGCAGGCTTCCTGGAGCCAGCTGGTGCACCCGTGACCAGTGCCCGTCGTCGGCATCGCTGACCTGCAACTGGCCGATGACAGCACCCGACGACCGTTCGATCACGAGAAGTCGATCGCTACGACTCGAGACAATGAGTCGGCGATCATCGATGAACGCTCCAGGCGGCTCGAACCCATCGGGACCTTCGACGGATTCCAGAAGCTCATCCTGTTCGTCGAGCGTTCCGAACCACGCGTCGCCCCGTGAACGGACGACAAGGTCGTTGTTCCACCACGTTCGCACCTCCACGTCTTGTCCGTTGTGCGGCGCATAGAGCAACTCACCCGAAGAAGGATCGATCGCGCACACGATCTCGGTCCACCCGGCCGCTCGAAGCACCGTCGAAGAATCCACCCGCCGAACGAACCAGACACGCGAGCCATCCTGGCCGTAGCTCCCACCCAGGACCAGGCCGCGATGGGGAGCTTGGTAGAGCTTGAAGCTCTCCGGCCAACTGTCGTTCAACTCATGATCTTCGACTACGGCACCGGTCCGGGCATCGACCAGACCGAGGACACCCGCGGAGGGTTGAACCTGTCCCAGGGGTTCATCGAGTGGTCGAGCGATCCAGAGACGACCGCCGTCGGCAGCGGTCGGATCGAACGCCGCCGAACCCCCGCACCAGTCACGCCAGCGGGGATGGCCCACGGTTCGGATCTCTTCACGATCGAGGTCGTATATGCGCACGGCTTCGGCACCTGTGACAGCCAAGGTCATCGACCGCAGATCGATGCTTGCGGAGTGAGCGGTGCCCAAGAAGTCGGTGGGCAGAGGCCACTCGACCTGGTGTTGGCCCCCGCGATCGAACAGCGAGACCCTTCCGCCGTCGGCCGCGATCGCGAACCACCTACCGTCCTTGTCCGCGGCTCCGGCCACTGCACACCCGGGGTACCGGAACACCTCGTTCGTCGGAACGACCGGTAAGGCGTCGAGGTCGACGATCGGCACGAACGCAGTATGTCGGGGTCTTCCCGCAACGCGAATTCTGACGCTTCCCGATCGCGAGTTCTGACGCTCGCCAACAGGGTCAGCGCGGCCCTTCCGCAACCACCGGGCGAACGTGTGCATCCTGACCACCGTGCCGTTGCCGAGGGCCTGCGCCCCCACCCGGCCCCCGGTCGAGGCGGGAGTCTCATACGGCACTGCTCCATTGGTTCGCTTTCGGACCATTGTTAGTGTTAGTTAGACGACGCCGCGGTGGTTGCGGATGTGTGCGACAAGTTCGTGTGCGACATGGCGGCGACGGACCTGACGACACGTTGAGGATCGTTGGGCTGAGCTGGCCCGTCGAGGCGCGGCGGGGCGGCGTCACTGACGTTGAGCATCTTGGTCGGCGCACCATCGGCTGCCCTGCCGACGGTTGCGACGGCACGCTTGGCCCGTGGGGATGGGCACGGGAGCGCTCCGTGCGCCAGCGCGATGGGACCTACGAGCGGCACCGTCCCCGTCGTGGCCGGTGTCGCCGCTGTCGAGGTACCCAGGTGCTCGCCGAGCCGCGATCGTCGTCGCCGGCAGGTCGAGCTCAGCGGCCATCGAGCGGTAGCCGGCGCCGTCCAGGGCTGCGGGTTCGACGCGGTCGGTCGAGCGGTCGCCGCGTACGGACGCCGGTTCGGTCCGGTGGACTCACCGTGGCGTTACGCGATCCTCGTCGGCGCGGCGCCGCACCTGTCGCCGCCCGGTCGCGGCATGCCCCACGCCCCGGTCGACCGGTAGCGACGCCGCGGTCTCTTCGCGCGCCCGCACGGCTCCAGCCAGACGACACCTTGAGGAAAACACGGCCGACAGCCCGACCATCAACCCCTTGTACGTCGCCACCGAGAACGTCGCCGTCGTCCTCATTCAGCGTGGCGGTCAACGACCATCAGGTCCAGCGTCACGGAACGGCCGCCGTCCGCCGGCACCAGCGAAGACGTTGCGATGCTCACAGCAGTGGAGATGACTTCTCGGCTTTCGAACCCGACGATCTCGACCGACGAGGTCGGGACTCGCCGGCCAAAGATGAGAGCCGGGGCAACACGGTGGCGGCTGCCAAGGGCCTCCGTGGCCGGAACGGCCCGAGCGGAGCGGAGTAGCGCAGGCCAGCCGGGTAAGCAGGCCTGCGCACCCACAGCAGTGGAGCTGATGGGACTCGAACCCACGGCCTCCTGCATGCCATGCAGGCGCTCTAGCCAACTGAGCTACAGCCCCTCGGGGAGGTCGAACCTTACCAGCCGCGTTCGGTTCCGCGAAGTCCGAACGCACCGCGTGCACATGCCTCGAACCGCAGCCGGGCGTCGGGCGCGATCGGGCATTTTGCGGCCGAAACCCGAAGAGTCGGCGGTTCCGGTCGGTTCTGGCCATCCGTTGGGTAGGTCCTCGAACGCCAGAGAACGATCATGTCGTAACCCGATCGGTGGCCGGGGGGTCAGAGGCCCTGATGCAGACACTGACTTCGCGTATCGAAGCCGTCGCCGATCTCGGCGGCACCATCACCTTCAAGGACGGCGATCGGGGCGAGACCATCTCGTGGGTCGAGTTGCACGATGATGCTCGGGCGATGGCGGCGGCCATGCAAGCCCGCGGCATCGAGCCCGGCATGCACGTCGGGCTCCTCGGGCCGACCACTCGCCCGCTCGTCACCGGCATCTCGGCCACTTGGCTCGCCGGGGCGACGCTCATGATGCTGCCGCTGCCCATGCGGCTGGCGTCGATCGAAGATTTCGTCGAGCAGACGCGCGTGCGGTTGCGGAAAGGCGATGTCGATCTGCTCATCATCGACGAGCAGCTTGCCGAGTTCGTGCAACCCGAGCCGGGCGACCCGCCGATGGTGCGCCTCGACGAGATCGCGCGCGAGGCCAGGCGGCTCGGGCCGGGCAAGCTCGACCGACCGGCGGACGACCCCGAGCGGCCGGCCATCATGCAGTTCACCAGTGGCTCGACCTCGGAGCCGAAGGGTGTCGTGCTGCCCCACCGCGCCGTGTGCGCCAACATCGACGGCATGATCGACTCCGCGGGCTGGGACATCGATGTCGACGTCATGGTGTCGTGGCTTCCGCTGTACCACGACATGGGACTGGTCGGCATGCACACCATCCCGATCACGACTGGCGCGAGCTTGGTCATCGGTGCACCGCAGGACTTCCTCGCCAAGCCGTCGCGGTGGATGCAGTGGCTGTCCGATCACAAGGGCACGACGACCGCCGGCCCGAACTTCTCGTGGGTGCTCGCGACCCGCGCGCTCAGGCGCATGGAAGGTCTCGATCTGTCGCCATGCCGCCTGCTGCTGAACGGTGCGGAGCCGGTCGACCCGACGGCCGTCAGGGCCTTCGTCGAGCAAGGCCAGCGGTTCGGCATGCGGGCGGGCGCGGTGTTCCCCGCGTTCGGGATGGCCGAGGTGTCCATCGCGGCCACGTTCCCGCCGATCCTTCGCGGCCTCGCGACCGATCCCGTCGATCGCCGCGTCCTCGAAGCTGAGCGCTACGCCCGCCCGGCAGACCCGAAGACCGAAGGCACGCGCGAGCTCGTCAAGCTGGGAGCGCCACTGCTCGGCATGGAGATGCGCATCGCCGACCCTGACACGGGCCACGTGCTGGGCGATCGCGAGGTCGGCGAGCTCGAGCTCAAGGGAACATCGATGATGGTCGGCTACTACAACAACCCCGACGCCACCGCGGCGTCGATGCGGGGGGACTGGCTCCGAACGGGCGACCTCGCCTACACCGTCGACGGCGAGCTGATCGTCTGCGGCCGCATCAAGGACGTCATCATCCTCGGCGGGCGCAACGTGTTCCCCGATGACATCGAGCGAGCCGTCGCCGGCATCGAAGGCGTCCGTGCCGGCAACATCATCGCTTTCGGCGTCGAGAACGCGAAGCGCAAGGAGACCATCGTCATCGTCGCCGAAGTGAAAGGTGACGACCTCGAGCTGATCCGCAAGCACATGCACCATCGAGCGATGGAGGTCACGGGTGTCCCCCCGCACGACATCGTCCTCGTGCGGCCGGGCACGCTGCCGAAGACGTCGTCAGGCAAGCTGCAGCGCGGTCTCTGCAAGCAGCGCTACATCTCCGCAACGCTCGAGCTCGCCGATTCGCTGGCCGGCTGACGGCGCGATCTTGGCGCCAGACCAGGGCAAGGGGAGCGTCGGTGCATCCGGTCCACACCGTTCTCTTCGATCTCGACGGCACGATCAGCGACGCCGCCCCGGGCATCATCAACGGCCTCAAGCACGCCATGGAGAAGATCGGCGTGCCGGTCGAGGAGGATCACGACTGGACGCCGTACCTCGGCCCGCCATTGCCGGACGCGCTTCGCGACGTTCACGGTCTCGCTCCCGCACGGGCCGACGCCGCGATGGGCGCGTACCTCGACTACTACCGCAGTCGCGGCCTGTTCGAGAACGAGCTGTACGCGGGGATTCCCGAGCTCGTCGACGATCTCCGGGCGCAAGGCACGACGATCGCGGTCGCAACCTCCAAGCGAGCGTTCCTGGCGGAGCGCATCCTCGAGCACTTCGGCCTGCGCGACCGGTTCGCCGTGATCGGCGGGGCCCGTGCGGACGGCTCCGGGGGGCGCAAGCACGAAGTCATCGTGCGTGCGCTCGATGAGCTCGGCATAGATCACGACGGGCGCGGCATCGCCATGGTCGGTGACCGCGCGCACGACATCTACGGCGCCCGCAACGTCGGGCTGGTCGCGGTCGGGGTCAGGTGGGGCTACGCGCCGCCGGGCGAGCTCGAAGCGGCCGGCGCCGACCTGGTGGTCGACACGGTCGCCGATCTGGCCGCCGCGCTCCTGCCGTCGCCCGCCTGAGCCAACCCGAACCCGGTGAATCCGGGGTCGATGCGGACGAGACGGCCCGAAACGGGCTTTCGATCGAACGCCGCGTGATGACACACCCCGCGTATACGTTCTCCTCGTGCTTGATGTCCATCGCGCCGAACGAGCCGACCCGCTGGTCGATGCGCTGGCCGCCGTGCTCGCCGACCGGCTGGGCGATCCGTTCGCGGCCGAGGTGGTGGCGGTTCCCAGCCGCGGCGTCGAGCGCTGGCTGAGCCAGCAGCTGTCGCTCGTGCTCGGCACGTCGGCGGAGCGGCAAGATGGCGTGTGCGCCAACGTCGAGTTCCCGTTCCCGGGGCGGCTCATCGGCGACGCGGTGGCGCTGGCCACCGGGGCCGATCGCGAGCGCGATCCCTGGCGGCCCGAGCGGGCGGTGTGGACGCTGCTCGACGTCGTCGACCGGTGCCTTGACGACGGCTGGCTGGCCCCGCTCGCCGGGCACCTGCGCGGCGGCGCGGTTGATGGTGACGTTGCCGGCGATGCCGCTGGCCGGCGGTTCGCGCCGGTGCGGCATCTGGCCGACCTGTTCGACCACTACGCAGTCCACCGGCCCGGCATGATCGAAGCCTGGGCCTCGGGCCGCGATGTCGACGCGTACGGCGTTGGCCTTCCCGGCGATATCGCTTGGCAGGCCGAGCTGTGGCGCCGGTTGCGAGCGCAGCTCGGCGTGCCGAGCCCGGCCGAGCGCTGGGCCGAAGGCTGTGCGATCCTCCGCGACTCGCCCGAACTGCTCGACCATCCCCGGCGGCTCGGGTTGTTCGGCGTCACCCGACTGCCGCCGAGCTATGTCGACGCGCTCCGGGCGATCGCGGTGCACCGCGACGTCCACCTGTTCCTCTTGCACCCGGCGCCGACGTTGTGGGATCGCATCACCCAGCACGCGACGCGTGGTCGAGCGTTGCCGCGTGCCGAGGACAGCACGCGCGGTCTCGCTCGTCATCCACTGCTCGCTCGATGGGGTCAGGACGCGCGCGAGATGCAGCTCGTCGTGGGCGCGGCCGAAGACCAGACCGACCATCACCATCGGCTGCGTGAGGCCGACGAGTCGAGCAACGTGCTCCTCCACCGTATCCAGCGCGACATCCGTGCCGACCGCGAGCCGGGCGCCGCCGGCCCGTTGGCGCTGGACGAGCGCGACCGCAGCGTGCAGGTACACGCGTGCCACGGCCGGGCTCGCCAGGTCGAGGTGCTGCGCGACGCGATCCTGCACCTGCTCGCCGACGACCCGACGCTCCAACCGCGCGACATCATCGTGATGTGTCCCGACATCGACACGTTCTCACCCCTCATCCATGCCACGTTCGGCGCCAGCGCTCTCCTTGATGAGGAGGGTGATGGCGACGACGGCGACGCGCCCGACTCCGGCCTGCCCGAGCTGACCGTCCGTCTGGCCGATCGATCATTGCGCCAGACGAACCCGGTGCTCGATTGCCTCGCCGAGCTCCTGGCCCTGGCCGGAAGCCGCCTCACCGCCTCGGAGGTCATCGACTTCGCCGGCCGCGAGCCGGTGAAGCGCCGATTTCGGTTCGATGACGACGACATCGCCCGCATCGACGAGTGGGCGCGCGCCGCCGGCGTCCGGTGGGGAGCGGACGCCGAGCACCGCGCGCCGTACAAGTTGGCCGGCTTGGCCACGAACACGTGGCGAGCGGGAGCCGATCGGTTGCTGTTGGGTACGGCGATGTCCGAGGAAGGGTTGCGGCTCGTGGGCGGGGTCCTGCCCCTCGATGACGTCGATAGCGGCGACATCGATCTCGCCGGGCGGCTGGCCGAGCTGCTCGACCGCTTGCACGCCGCGGTCGACGAGCTGGCGGCCCCGAGGCCGATGGCGGCATGGGTCGACCTGCTCGGGAGCGTGACCGACGCACTCACCTCCACGACCGATCGCGATCGCTGGCAACGAGCGCAGCTCCAACGCATCCTCGACGAGGTTCGCGACGAGGCCAGCGCGTCGTCCGCGTCAGAAGATGCGCGGTTCTCCTTGGGCGACGTGCGTTCCTTGCTGGCCGACCGGCTGCGGGGCCACCCCACGCGTGCCAACTTCCGCACCGGGCATCTCACCATGTGCACGCTCGTCCCGATGCGATCGGTTCCGCACCGCGTGGTGTGCATCCTCGGCCTCGACGACGGCGTGTTCCCGCGCCAGACCGCGCCGGACGGCGACGACGTCCTGCAGCGATCGCCATGTGTCGGCGATCGCGATCCCCGCAGCGAAGACCGCCAGCTCCTGCTCGACGCGCTGCTGGCTGCCGGAGAGCGGCTCCTCATCACGTATTCGGGCCGCGACGAGCGCACCAACGCGATGCGACCGCCGGCGGTGCCGTTGGGCGAGTTGCTCGACGTCATCGATGCGACGGCAAGCGCGCCGACCGGGCGGCCGGCGCGCGCGCACGTGGTCGTGCAGCACCCGTTGCAGCCGTTCGATGGGCGGAACTTCGTGACCGGCGCGCTCGTCGAGGGCCAGCCGTGGAGCTTCGATCGCGTCTCCCTGGCCGGCGCCCGCTCGGCTGCCCGCCCGAGGACGGCTCTGCCCGCATTCCTCCCCGCCGCCTTGCCGCCGGAACCGAGCGGCACCGTCGAGCTCGACGATCTGGTGGCGTTCGTCCAGCACCCGGTGCGTGCGTTCCTTCGCCAGCGGCTCGGTGTCGTCGTGCGCGAGATCGACGACGATCCGAGCGACAGCCTTCCTGTCGCGCTCGATGCTCTCGAACGATGGGAGGTCGGCCAGCGGCTGCTGGAGGCACGTCTCGACGGGGCCGACGCCGCGGCCTGCTGGCGGGCCGAGCTGGCGCGGGGCACGCTGCCGCCCGGCGAGCTCGGCCGGGAGGTGCTCGATGCCGTCTCACCCAAGGTCGAGCGCATCGTGGCCGCGTTCGGAGAGCTGGTGGGCGACGCCGGTGCCCGAAGATCGATCACCGTCTCGATCGACCTTGGCAGCGGGAGGTCGCTGGTCGGAACCGTGCCGAACGTGGTCGGCGACCTCGTGTCGATCGTGACGTACTCGCGTCTCGGCGCCAAGCACCGGCTCGCGGCATGGGTGCGGCTCTTGGCTTTGACCGCCAGCGATGACACCACCCCCTACTCGAGCATCGCTATCGGGCGCGGTGACTACGGCCGCGTGGGCGTGAGCATGATCAGCCAGCAGGGCGCGGCGGCCGCGCTCGATCAGCTCTCGGTGCTCGTCGATCTGTACGACCGCGGCCTCTGCGAGCCCTTGCCCCTGTACTGCAAGACCTCGGCCGCATGGGCGTCGGCGGCGGTTGCGGGTGAGCGTCCTGAAGGGAAGGCCAGGCGGGAGTGGGAGACCGGCCCCCGGGCCTTGTGGGACAACGAAGACCGCGAGCTCGTCCACACTCGGGTGCTCGGTGACGTGGTGAGCTTCGATCGGCTCCTCGCCGACCGCCCGCGGCCCGACGAGCAGGGCGCGGGGTGGGCGGGCGATGAGCCAACCCGGTTCGGTCGGTACGCCCGCCGCCTGTGGGACGGCCTCTTGGCGGCAGAAGTGGTCTCGAACCGATGACGGCGGCGATTCGGGACGACGATCTCTTCGATCTGGCCGGCCCGTTGCCGACTGGCGTGACGGTGCTCGAAGCCAGCGCGGGCACCGGCAAGACGTTCACCATCGCCGGGCTTGCGCTGCGCTACGTCGCCGGAGGCATACCCCTCCCCGAGATCCTGCTGGTGACGTTCACGCGCATGGCGACAGGCGAGCTGCGCGAGCGCGTGCGCGAGCGCTTCGTCACAGCTGAGCGCGGCCTGCGCCAAGTCATCGACGGCGGGGCCGCGCCGGAGGGTGACGAGGTTCTCGAGCTCCTTGCCGGTGGCTCCGACGGCGCGCGCGAGCTGCGCCTCGAGCGCATCTCGAAGGCGTTGGCGGACTTCGACGCAGCGACGATCGCGACGACCCATGGCTTCTGCCAGCACGTCCTCAGTGGTTTGGGCGTGGCCGGCGATGTGGAGGCCGACAGCACCTTCATCGAAGATGCGCGTGATCTGGTCGAGGAAGTCGTCGATGACCTCTACGTCCGCAAGTTCCGTCGCGACGGCAAGCCGCCGTTCTCCCGCGACGAGGCCCTTCGCATCGCGACCACGGTCGTCGACAACTCCAGGGCCGAGATCGAGCCCAAAGACGACTTCGACCCCAAACGCCTGCTGCGCCAGAAGCTGGCCAACGCCGTGCTCGACGAGGTCGAAGTGCGCAAGCGCCGCCAGAAGGTCATCACCTACGACGACCTGCTGACCCGGCTGCTGCACACGCTGGAGGACCCCGATCGAGGGCCGGCGGCGATCGCCCGCCTGCGGTCCCGCTACCGGGTCGCGCTGGTCGACGAGTTCCAGGACACCGACCCCGTGCAGTGGGAGATCCTCCGGCTCGCGTTCGCCGAGTCGGCCCGCACGTTGGTGCTCATCGGCGACCCGAAGCAGGCGATCTACGCGTTCCGCGGCGCCGATGTGTACGCCTACCTGCGGGCCGCGGCCGTAGCCGGCACCCGAGCGACGTTGGCAACCAACCGGCGCAGCGACCAGGGTCTCATCGACGCTTACGACGCGCTCTTCGGCAACGCGCGACTCGGGCACGCGGAGATCGTCTACCGCACCGTGTGCGCGGTACCGCAGCACCAGCGGCCGCGGCTCGTCGGCGCGCCCGAAGGCGCGGCGCTGCGTGTCCGCGTCGTACACCGAGACGACGGCAACGTCGAGACCACCCCGAAGACGGGCGCCGTGAAAGCGGCCTCGGGCCGCGCCCACATCGCCGCAGACCTCGCGGCTGACGTCGTGCGACTGCTGTCATCGGGCGCGCCCGTCATCGATCGAGATGGCGACGGCGAAGAGGTCAGCCGCCAAACCGTCGGGCCCGGTCACCTCGCCGTGCTCGTGCGTAGCAACCGGCACGCGTCCCTCGTGCGAGAGGCGCTCGCTGCCGCGGGGGTTCCGGCGGTCATCAACGGCGCAGGAAGCGTGTTCGCGACGCCCGTCGCCCGCGACTGGTGGGTCCTGCTCGAGGCGCTCGAACGGCCTTCGGCGCCGGCGCGGGTGCGAGCCCTCGCGCTGAGCTCGTTCGTCGGCTGGAACGCGGAAGAAGTCGCGGTCGCGAGCGATCGCGACTGGGAGCTCCTGCACGCCCGGGTGCATCGGTGGTCGGCGCTGCTCCGGCAGCGAGGCGTCGCGTCGTTGCTCGAGCTGGTGACGCGCACCGAGGCGCTGCCCAGCCGCGTGCTGCGGCGGGCCGACGGTGAGCGCCTCGTGACGGACCTTCGCCACATCGGCGAGCTCCTCCATCTCGAAGCGCACTCGGGGCGGCTCGGCGTCGCCGCGCTCACCGCATGGCTGCGCCAGCGCATCGACGAAGCCCGCCGCGACGTCGTGGCCGAAGAGCGCAGCCGCCGGTTGGAGTCTGACAACGAGGCGGTCCAGGTGATCACCGTGCACCGCAGCAAGGGCCTCGAGTTCCCGATCGTGTTCGTGCCGTTCGCGTGGGAACCACCGTTTGTCGACGAGGAACGGCCGGCGATCTTCCACGATCCTGCCAACGGCGACGCGCGCACGATCGACGTGGCGATGTCTGGCGACGACTTCGACGAACATCGCCGGCTCGAGTCGCTGGAGGAGCTTGGTGAAGACCTTCGGCTGCTCTA
The DNA here is from genome assembly GCA_016185305.1 of Actinomycetota bacterium. GTDB lineage: Bacteria > Actinomycetota > Acidimicrobiia > Acidimicrobiales > Acidimicrobilacustridaceae > JACPNV01. Next base: position 21,366 of record JACPNV010000001.1, read on the forward strand.
CGTCGCGCTCACTCGCGCTCAGCATCAGGCGGTCGTGTGGTGGGCGAGCGGGTGGGACTGCGAGCAGTCGGCGCTCGGTCGCCTGTTGTTCGCGCGCGAAGGCGATGGAGCCGTGTTGCCTCGCGCCGCTGAACCGATCGACGAGATCCGCGTCTGCGAGCGGCTCCGAGAGCTGGCGGTCGCCGCGCCCGGGCAGATCTCGGTCGAGCGAACCACCGGCGGCGGGGGCCCACCGTGGAGGGGCACCCAGTCGGCAACCGCCGCGCTCGCCACCCGGTCGTTCGATCGCCGCATCGACGAGCAGTGGCGCCGAACGTCCTACTCCGGCCTCACGGCTCAGGCCTATGAGGCCCGCGTCGCGAGCGAGATCGACGAGCCGAGGCTCAACGACGAAGATCTGGCCGCCGAGGCCAACGCCATCGACACCGGCGACGACGGGGCCGGCGCCGACCTCGAGGCCGCCTTGCGCGCCGTCCTGCTGCCATTGGCGTCGATGCCAGGAGGTGCTGATGTCGGCTCGCTGGTGCATGCCGTGTTCGAGCACACCGACTTCCGCGCGGCTGACCTTCGCGCTGAGCTGCAACAGCGGCTCGACGGGCAGGCGTGGCGGCATGTCGACGCCGGTGACCACGGCGTGCTCGTCGATGGTCTGTGCGACGCCATCGACACGCCGTTGGGGCCGCTCGTCAGCGACGCGCGGCTGCGCGACGTATCGGGCGCCGACCGGCTCGACGAGCTGGCCTTCGAGCTGCCTCTCGCTGGAGGCGACCAGCCCCGGGCCGAGCTGACGATGGAGATGCTCGCGAGCGTCGTCGACGAGCACCTGCCAGCCGGCGACATCCTCGCCGGCTACGCCGAGCGCCTCCGCTATCCGCAGCTCGCCCAAGCGCTGCGGGGTTACCTCACCGGCAGCATCGACGTGGTGCTGCGGACCCGGTCGCGGGACGGCCAGCCGCGCTTCGTTGTGGTCGACTACAAGACCAACTGGCTCGGCCTCGACGGTGAAGAGCTCACGGCATGGCACTACCGTCCCGCCGCGATGGCCGACGCCATGCGTCGTGGTGACTATCCGTTGCAGGCGTTGATCTACTCGGTGGCGCTGCACCGGTACCTGCGCTGGCGCCTGCCCGGCTACGAGCCGGAGCGCAACCTCGGCGGTGTTCTCTACCTGTTCGTGCGGGGGATGGCCGGCCAGTCGGCGCCGCGGGTCGGCGAGCAGCCGTGCGGGGTCTTCGCGTGGCAGCCACCCGCGTCGCTGATCGTCGGGTGGAGCGATGCGTTCGATCGGGGGCGCGAGCGATGACCCCGACTCCGCCGATCACGGCTCGCGATCCCTTCGACCCGCGGCTGGCGCGGCGCGCGCCGCCCGAGCTGGCCATGTTCAACGAGGCAGGCGTGCTGGCCGCTGCCGACGTTCACGTCGCGACCCGCCTCGCCGCCCTCGTTGGCGGCGTTCCGCCGGCCGTGGTGCTTGCGATCGCGCTCGCCGTCCGAGCTCCCCGAGCCAGCCATGTGTGCTGTGATCTGGCGTCCATCGAGCGCACCGCGACCTCCGACCTCGATCCCCCCGAAGATGTGTCGCTGCTCCCGTGGCCCGCCGCCGAAAGCTGGATCGACGCGGTGGGCGCCAGCCCGCTCGTCGCCGTCGGCGAGGACGCGCCACCCGACCGGCCGCTCCGGCTGGTAGGCAGCCGCCTGTATCTCGATCGGTACTGGCACGGCGAGCGTGCCATCGCCGCCGACGTGCGCGAGCGAGCCACCGCTCGCGTCGAAGGCATCGACGAGCGCGCGCTCGCGCTCTCGCTGCGCCGGTTGTTCCCCGAACAGCCAGGGCACGAGCCTGACTTGCAGCGCGTCGCCACGGCCGCCGCGGTGCTCCGGCGCTTCTCGGTGATCGCGGGCGGGCCCGGCACGGGCAAGACGACGACCGTGGCGCGCCTGCTGGCGCTGCTCGACGAGCTGGCTTCGGCCGGCAGTGGGCGGCTTCCTCTTGTCGCGCTGGCCGCGCCCACCGGCAAGGCCGCAGCCCGCCTGGAGGAGGCAGTGCATGCCGAGGCGCGCCGGCTCGATGTCGAGGGCGGCGTGCGCGACCGGTTGCTCAGCGTCGACGCCTCGACCCTGCACCGGCTGCTGGGCTGGCGTCCCGACAGCCACAGCCGCTTCCGGCACAACCGCCAGAACAAGCTGCCGCACGATGTGGTGGTCGTCGACGAGATGTCGATGGTCTCGCTGTCGCTGATGGCGAAGCTCGCCGAGGCGGTCCGGGCCGACGCCCGGCTCGTGCTGCTCGGCGACCCCGACCAGCTTGCCTCGGTCGAAGCGGGCGCGGTGCTCGGCGACGTCGTCGGCCCGGTGTCGGGCGGGTTGCTCATGTCGGCGGACACTCGCCGCGAGCTCGCGGCGCTCACGGGCCACGACGTGCCCGCCGCCGACCCGCCCGCCGGCTCGGCGCTGGGGGACGGCATCGTGGTGCTTCGGCGGGTGCACCGCTTCGGCGATGCCATCGCAAGGCTGGCCACCGCGGTGCAGTCCGGCGACGCCGACGAAGCCATCGCAGTGCTCGCCGCGGGCGACGGCGGCGTCCAGTGGATCGATGGCGATGTGAGCGATCCCGCGACGAGGTCAGCCCTCGAACCGGTCCGGGCGGCCGTCGTGCGCGCCTCGGAGGTCGTCACCCGCGCCGCTCGGGCCGGGGCCGACCGGCAGGCCCTCGACGGTCTTCACGAGGTGCGCGTCCTCTGCGCCCATCGGCGAGGCGCCTACGGCGTGGCGACGTGGATGGCACATGTCGAGCGGTGGCTTCGAAGCGCGATCGATGGCTATGGCGACGGGGGTCATTGGTACGCCGGGCGACCGCTGCTGGTGACCGCGAACGACTACGGCCTCCGCCTCTACAACGGCGACACCGGTGTGATCGTGATGAGGGACGGGCAGCCGCGTGCGGTGTTCGAGCGCCAAGGCGAGTTGCTCGAGGTGAGCCCGACGCGCCTCGCCGCGGTCGAGACCGTCCACGCGATGACGATCCACAAGAGCCAGGGCTCGCAGTTCCAGATGGTCGCCGTACTGCTTCCCGACGAGACCTCGCCGATCCTGACGCGAGAGCTGCTCTACACGGCCATCACGCGTGCGCGGAACAGCCTCGTCCTCGCCGGCTCCGAGGCCAGCGTGCGCGCGGCCGTGACCCGCCCGATCGCGAGAGCGTCCGGCCTTCGCGATCGTCTGTGGACGGCCAACGAATCGATCAGAACGAGGTGACCGAAGCGGGATCGTCGAAGTCGGCCTGGGCCGCGGCCACGCGGGGGATCTCGCTCTCCTCGGTGCCGAGGTACGACGCGATCACCGCCGGGTGTGACAAGACCTCCGGTGGCGTGCCCCGCGTGATGACCGAGCCGAGCTCCATGGCGACGAACTCGTCGCACACCGCAGTCATGAGGTTCATGTTGTGGTCGATGAGCGCCATGGCGCAGCCGCTGGCCCGCTGCACGCGCTGAAGCAACGGGATGAGGCCTTCCATGTCTCGTTGGGCCACACCGCCGCCGGGCTCGTCGAGCAGCACTACCTGGGGCTCCTGGGCGAGGATGCACGCCAGCTCGACCAGGCGGCGGGTACCGGTGGAGAGCTCGCTCGTGAGCCGGTCGCGCATGTCGTCGAGGTCGAGCAGGTGGAGCAGCTCGTCCACTCGCTCCCACGCCAGGAGCTCGCTCTCGACCGACGCCGGGAGCTGGAACGCCGCCGCCACCGGGTCGTGGCTGGCAACGTGCATGTCGAGCCCGACCGCGAGGGTCTCGCGCACCGTGAGGCCGGGGTAGAGGCGCGCCTCCTGGAACGAGCGACCCAACCCTTCGATGGCCCGCCGGTGCGACGGTTGATCGGTGATGTCTTCGCCCGCGAGAAAGATGCGCCCGCCGTCGGGCCGCAGAAACCCGGTTAGCAGATCGAACAGCGTGGTCTTTCCCGCGCCGTTGTGGCCGATGATGCCGGTGATCGTGCCGGGCTCGAAGGTGAGCGACACGTTGTTGACGGCGGTGATGCCGCCATAGCGCTTGGTCAGCCCGCGGCACTCGAGTGCCTCGCCGGCGCGTCCTTTGACCGATGGCGTGTGCTGCGCGGCCGACTGTCGCACGACAGCGGCCGACTCGGCATCACCGACGAACACCGAAGCGAGCACCTCGGGATCGGAGAGCAGGTCTTCGGTGCGGCCGCTGAAGTGGATCTCGCCCTTCTCGATGAACTCGGCCCGCTCGGCGAGCATGAGCGCCACGCTCACCGACTGCTCGACGAGCACGACCGTCGTCCCCGCGTCGCGGATCTGGCGCACCTGCTCGGCCAGCCGGCTCACGATCGTCGGTGCCAGACCGATCGACAGCTCGTCGATGCACAGCACCTTGGGCCGCGTCGAGAGCGCCATCGCCATCGAGAGCATCTGCTGCTCGCCACCGGACAGCTCGCCGGCGCGCAGATCGAGCCGGTCGCGCAGCACGGGCATGAGGTCGAGCATCTTCTCCCGCTCGGCGGCGGCCGTTGCCGGGACGTCTCGCAGCAGCCACGAGCCGAGGCGCATGTTCTCGGCAACGGTCAACGTCGGGAAGAGGCCGCGCCCGCCGGGCATCAACGCGATGCCACGCTTGGCGATGTCTTCGGGAGAGCAGCCGACGAGCTTCTCGCCAGCGAAGGTGATGGCGCCCGCGCCCGGCTTCATCAGGCCGGTCACGCAGTTGAGGAAGGTGGACTTGCCCGCACCGTTGGTGCCGAGCAGGGCCACGATCTCACCTTCGTAGGCCACGAAGTCGACGCCGAACAGCACCTGCATCTGGCCGTAGGAAGCGGTGATGCCGTTGCAGTCGAGCAGCGGTCGAGTCTCGGGCGCGACGTTGGCCGCGGCCGTCGGGTCGAGTCGTTCGGGCTCGGGCGGAGCCGGTCGCGGGGGAGCTGCCGGGCCCGCCTCGATCCTCTCCAGCGAGCTGCCGTCCGCCACCTTCGACGGTGCGACGAGGAAGTCGACGTGCGCGTCCTCGTCGTCCTCCGCGAGCACGGCCCGGTCGCCCGCCAGCTTGAGACCGCACCACACGCCGACCCGGTCGATCACCTCGGTCAAGCCCCTCGGCATGATCAGCAGCACGAGCAACAGGCCGGTGCCGGTGATGACGAGCTGGTAGTCAGGGAACAGGTAGCTGGCGAGCTGCACGAGAGCCACACCGATGAGGGCACCGCCGATCGACTCGATGCCGCCGATCACCGCCATCGAGAACAGCAGCAGGCTCTCCGACGGCTGGAACGAGTGCACCCCGATGCCGCCGAGGAGGACGACCTGCACGCCCCCGGCGAGCCCCGCGATCATGCCGGTCATCACGAACGCGCTCAGCCGCGTGCGCGTGGTGGCGACTCCGGCCGCCGCGGCGGCCCGGTCGTTGTCGCGGATGGCGAGCAGGACGCGGCCGGTGCGCGCCTTGCGGATGCCGTAGACGAGCAGGCACGTCACGACCAGCGCGCCAAGGGTGAAGTAGTAGAGCGTCCGCTCGGAGCTGAGCGGGAACCGTTGCCACAGCACCGGCCGGTCGATCGAACCGGGGAGTGCTTCGGGGAAGTTCACCGGGTTGAGCATGTAGGCATCGACGACGATGGCGAACGCCAACGTCGTCACGCCGAGGAACAGACCGTTGAGGCGCAAGCCCGGCAGGCCGATCACCAGCGCGATCGCGCCGCCCGCCGCGGCCGCGACGAGCAACGCGAGGAACAGGTCCATCCCGAGGCGGGTGAGCAGGTTGGCGGCGACCAGCCCACCGACGCCGGCGATGGCGAACTGCCCGAGGCTGACCGATCCGCTCCAGCCGGTCAGCATCACCAGCGACGCGACGAGGATGCCGGCGATCAGGGCGCCGCTCATGCGGCTCACCTGGCTCGACGACGCGAGCAGCGGCAGGGTGATGGCCACGATGATCAGCCCCGCCAGCGCGATCACCTTGGCCAGCTTCACCTGCGGGAGGGCGCGTACATGCTCGGGGAGGCGGTTCCGCGCCCCACCCGACCAACCCAAGGCGGTGCTGGACCGAGCGATCGAGCGCCGCTGCACGAGCAGCGCGACCAGCACGATGAAGAAGAACACGACGGTGGTCGCCGATGCCTGGCGGAAGTTCCACTGCACCAACTGGTCGACGACGCCGAGGCCGAGCCCGGCGAGGAAGGCGCGCTTGAGATCGTCCATCCCCGCGATGACCGCGGCCGCCAGCGCGGGAAGCAGCAACTGCGGTCCGGCGGCGGCGTCGATCACGAGACCCTTCGATGGCGCGCTCAGCAGCACCGTTCCGGCTGCCAGCGCGCCGGCGATGCCCCACACGATGGCGCCCAACCGGTCGACCGGGATGCCGAGGAGCTGGGCTCGCTCGCGGTTGTCGGCCACGCCGCGCACGGCGATGCCCGAGTCGGTGCGCAGCAGGAACCACGACAGGGCGATCAGCACCACCGGCACCGCGGTGAGGAGGAAGAGGTCGTTGCCGGTGATGACGACCGGCTCGACGGTGACGCTGATGTCGTTCAGCGGGGTCTGGAAGCTACCCACCAACGACTGCCCGCCGATGAGCCGCGGGACGACGATCTCGAGGCCACCGAGCACTTGCGCCAGGCCGATCGTGGCGACGGTCAGGACGAGTCGCGACGAGTTGGTGAAGCGGCGGATGACCAACCGCTCGACGATCACGCCGATGCCCGCGCCGACCACGACGGCGACCACCACGACGACGAACCACGGCCAGTTGCGCCCGAGGTAGAGCGACACCGCGATCGTCGCCGGCAGGCCGCCCATCGCGCCGTACGCGAAGTTGACGATGCGCGTGCTGCGATAGATGAGGACGAGGCCGACGCCGAGCAAGCCGGTGCCGGTGCCGAAGATCATCCCTTGGATCACGATGCCGGCCGGGACGGCGCCGCGGAACGCGACCAGCACCACGACCGCCCCCGCCACCGCTGCTCCCGAGAACACCGCGGTGCGCCGGGCGAGGCGTTCGGCGGCCCCAGCCACGGTCGTGGTGGTCATTGCCCGAAGACCCTCGGCTGGCCGGTTTCGAGCTGGCCGAGCGCGACACGCTTGCCGGTGCGCTTGTAGGTGCCGGGCCGCCCGGTCACCTCCGAGACGGCGTTGGGATCCCACCACACGACTTCTTGGTCCTGCTGAGGCGTGTACTTGCCCGGACCGAACTTCCAGGCGCCGGCCTCGCCCGCGTGCTCGGAGTACGCGAACAGGCCCTTCTCGAAGTTCTCCGGCGTGAGGGTCGGTCCTGCCATCTGGATGCCCAGCGCCAGGATGTAGGCCTGCTGGTACAGCGTCGTCACGTTGCTCGCCGGTTCTTCGTTGGGGCGGGCGGCTTTGAACGCCTTGTAGGCCGCGGTCTGCGGCAGGGCGACCTGCTTGCCGAGCACGCTGGCGCCGAACGCCTTGGCCCACTCGGTCTGGTCATAGAGCTGGCCGACCTCGTCGGTGTCGGTCAGGGCCGTGCCCATGACGAGCCACTCGGGTTCATAGCCCTGATCCTTGGCCTTCTTGGTGAGGTAGAACGGGAACTGCGGGTCGCAGCCGCACCCCACCGACGTGTAGCCGCCGGCCTTCAACCGGCTGACCACGCCCGCGGCCTGATCGTTCATCGTCGCCGGGTTGAGCTGGTACTCGATGATGTCGACGTTGAAGCCCTGTGACCGGAGCGTCTCGACGCCCGCATCGCCGCAACGCCGGTACTCCCCGTTGTCGGGGCGGATGACGGCAAGCTTGCGCGTCTGGTCCTTGAGGTCGCCGCCGGCCCAAAGCGCCGGCTTGTCGAGCAAGGACTTCTCGCCGAACTCGACTGCCGCCTTCGTCACGAGCGTGCAGCTCGGTGAATCGCTCCAGGCGTACGGTCGGTACTTGGCGAAGTAGTCGTCGGACAGGTACGGCGCGCCGATGGCAACGACCTTCTTCCTGGCGAGCGCCTCGTTGTAGGGCTGGGTGCGCGCGCTGAGGTCGGCGAACGCCTGCAGATCATCGCCGGCCGCGTTGGCATCGGTGTTCGCCTTGTCCTGCCCGCTGCCGAGCAACTCGATGAGGTCGTTGCCTGCACCCTGGAAGCGCTGGAGCTTGATCTTGCGCCCGTAGAACTGCATGCGCGTGTTGAAGTACTCGACGAGCCCGGCCATCGTCCTCGCGATGTCGTCGGGCGTGTTGGTCTTGACGTTGGCGCCCGGCGTCGCGACGGCGAGGATGCTCACGAGGTCGGGTGAGGACTGGTCGCGGTAGGTGACCGTGATGTCGGTCGCGGTCACGCCTTGGCTGGTCGCGCCGCCGTTGTCGCCACCGTTCCACGCGAAGCACGGCGGCGAGTACGTGTCGCCCTCGATCTGCAGCTTGCCGGAGCCGCACGTCGCGCCATCACCGCTCGCCGGCTTGTCGGTCTGGATGTCCTGCGCCTTCGGTGCTTCCGCTTGGGTCGCGGTGGACGTGCCCGTGGACGTCGTCGTGGGCACGAGCACGACCATCAACACGAACACCACGACCATCCCGATCAGCGGCCCATAGCCGCGGATCACGCTGACCCTTGCCCGTTCTGCTCTCTCGACCTGCACCTCGACTCCTCGCACTGGTTCGCCAGACCGAAGCGATCGGCCTCCCGCCCCCATGGCGGCCGCCCCAACGGTCGGAGTCGTGGCCAATCCTTCGTGTGGACTGGGCCACATTGTCCGTGCTCGGCGCGGCTCGCGCAACACCTTGCCAGGGATCAGCGTGGCGCCACCTCCGCGTGCGTGACTGCGACGCGGCCACGTGCCGCGTCGGGGGAGCGCATCTTCATGAGCGAGACGCCGATGCCATAGGTCAAGAACGTGCCCTCGGGAACGATCTCGATGATGCAACTCGATGTGCGCCGTTCTGGTGGGATCAGGGAGGCCAGTTCCTTCGGGACTTCCATCGAGCCCGCCTCGTGGACGATCGCCGCCGCGTGGAACGTGATCGTCGCCGGAGGGATGGGCACCACCAGCGCAAGGATCCCACCCCTGCGCACCGGAACCGTCACCGCGACGCACCCGGTCATGGCGATGTGCCGGGCCTTCCAGCTCTCGGGCGCGACCACGACGTAGAGCTTCCGCGCGATGGCCTTGTAGAGGACGCCACTCGATCGCGGCTCGCCGGCCGGCGTGACCTGGCTGACAACCGCGAACGATGCCTTCTCGACGTGGCGCCACACCTGGTCGGTGGTGAGCGGGAGGGCCGGGCGCGGCGTGCCGCCGGCCGGAGCGACGGCGCGGGCTTCGCCCTTGTGCTCTGTGTCAGTGGTCGGTTCTTCGGACATCTCGGAACCTCCTGGATCGGGGCGAAAGGAACGCTTCTCGTCCCAACCCTGTGCCCGCGAGCCGATGTGGCCCAGGGCCAATGGTCACGAGGTGCCGGGGGCGACGTCGCGCGGGGCCGGCCCGCGCAGCGATGACGCGCCCTTCGGTGCGCTCGGCCGTTCCTTCAGAAGACGAGGGCGCTTTGCAGGGATGCTGCGTACTCCGCGGCCTCGGTGGCGAGGGCCGCCACGGTCAGGAGCCTGCCCGGCGTGCGGCCCGCTCGGCGGAAAGAGCGAAGGTGCCGGCGAAGATGACTTCGATGTGTTCGATCACCGTGGCGAGATCGGCGTCGAGTTGACCGGAGGCCCACCGCATGAGCAGTTCGTTGGCGGCGCCGAGGAGGCCGAGCGATTCGATGTGGCCGGTGTCGGGGGCGATCTCGCTGAACGCCGTTCCCGCGGCGACGATCAGCTCGACGAAGTCCCCCATCAGCTCGTTGCGCCGCGCGGTGACGCGCGGGCTGACGCAGATCGTCTCGATCAAGGCGATGCGCATCACGCGCGGGTCTGCTTCGAGCACCCGGCCGACGGCGGTGAACGCGGCTTGTAGCAACGACTCGAAGCTCGGCGTCTCGACGCCCGCGATGGCGTCGACCACGGCTTGCTTGATGCGGAGCTGGACGGTCTCGCCGGCGGCGATGAGGAGCGACTCGAGCGAGTCGAAGCTCTCATAGAAGTAGCGCTCGCCGAGTCCGGCCTCTCGGAGCACCGCTCGGATCGAGGTCTCGTGGTAGCCGATGGTGCCGAACAGCTCGATGCCGGCTTCGACCAGGCGCTCGCGTCGGACTTGTTGGCGCTGTTGCGCCGTCTGGCCGCGGTAGCGCTTCGCAGCCGGCCGGGGCCGCGCCTCATCCGTCGTCGGTGTCACCGGCAGGCCTGCGGCATCCGGCCAGCATAGGACGAGCACTCTCGTGCCCTGGGGGCTGCGCCGGTTGCTTGGGGCTGGGCCGGCACGCCCGCTCCAAACGCTCCCATCAGCGACGGGTTGGCGTTGGGGGTGTGGAACTGGGCTGCGCCGTGTTCTGGCGAGGTCGAGTGGGCTCGGCGGGTGCCGGGCCGGGCGGGCGGACCATCGGCGTCTCGCCGTACGCTGACCGTCCCGTTCGCTCGAAGCCGAAGCGCTTGTAGAGGCGAACGTGCGCGGGAGTGCTCGCGACGAGGTAGATCGGCAGATCGGCGTGGTCAGCGATCGACCGGCACATGTCGTCGGCCGCGTGGCGCGTCTCGGCGCCGACGCCGAGCCCAACAAGATGGCCGGCGCGCAGCAGGTGGGCCTCGTCGCCCTTGGCCGGCCGCTGGTGTCGCGGGTTGGTGAGCCAGCGCGCTCGTGCCCGGCGCGAGCTGACCTCGAAGATGGTCGCGATCACGCCGAGGGCGGCCGCCTCCACGCCGACGACCGCGAGCGCGGCCGCCCACGACCGCGTTGTCGCCGCCACGAGCACCGGCGGGATGGCGAGGGCGCCGGAGATGCGCGTCGCGCCACGAGCGACCCCGGCGGGGGTGACGCGCCACACGATCGCCACGGCATCGAAGTCGGCGGTGGAGTAGGCGGCGCCACCCACCGTCGAGAAGAACCCCACCGCGGCGGTCGCTATCGGGTGCCACGGCAGCCGGGGTGGTCGCCGGTGGGTGCGATAGAGCAGTCGAGCGACGCGCAGCGCATGGTGGGGGCCCACCGGTCGTGGCGCCGACACCAGCGACACCGATCGTGGTGTCAGCGGCCCCAGGACTGGTACTGATCCTGCACCGAGGCGCTGCCGCATTTGGACCCCTCGCCGCATCGGCGAACTCCCGTTCCAAGACATGTCTGTGACCTTCTGGCCGGCACTTCGTGGTGACGTGTACTCCAGTGAGGGCGCATAGCGAGAGAAGAGCACCCGTCCCTGCGGGTGACGCGCAACGGGCTGGTCGTGAGCACGTCTCTCTGCGTTCGCGTGATGAGTGATGTCCGAGCTCACTGGCTCCGCATCGTTCTGAATACGGAAGTTGACAGATGGGGCAGGCGCTGTCAAGATCCGGATGCTCCCCGGGTACGTTGCCTGTTCGACAGGGCAGGCGAGCGGATGTCCGGTCGTTTCGTGTGCGAGTCGCGATGGATGGCTCGCCGCGGCGCGACGGGTGCGACGGGGTGAGCTGGGCCATGAGCGAGCCAGGGGATGGGGATGAGAGGGGCTACACGTCCAGCACGGCGAGTCGACATCGCGTGACCCCGCGACCGGCGCACGCCTACCCATCGTCGGCCCATGTGCAAACGGACCGCACCGTCGCGCGCCGGGGCCGGTCGCATCATGACACCGCCCGTGGTGACGATCCGCGTTCGCCCGCTGCCCGCGCCGATCTGTCGATCCTGCCTCCTCCTCCTCCTCCTCCTCCTCCACCACCACCACCGAGCGCCCCGCGGTCCGGCGGCCGGTGCACCGTCGACGCCACGAACCCGCCAGACCCACCACCGACCCGCGACCTGTTCTCCGAGCACGCGTTCGCTCGGCAGAGAACGATCGGACACCAGCGTGCAACCCGGACTCGCGCTCGCCGCGCGTCTTCCCCCCTCCGCGTGCTCGCCCGCGCCGCGGTTCGCGGCTCTGTCGCCGACGGTGCGCGAGTCGTCGCGACGTCGATCGCCATCGTGATCTCCGTCGCGTTCATGGCGGCGACCTACACGCTGGCGTCGACCCTCGGCGAAGGGTTCCGCGGCACGCTCGCGTCGACCTACGGCGACGCATCCTTGATCGTCCGCTCCGGCGCGGGGGTGCAGAGCGACCTCGGCACGGCCCGGCCACCGGTGGAGGCCGCGCTGGTCGAGCGCGTGGCGCGTGTCGCGGGCGTCTCAGCCGCGGTGGGCCGGGTGCGATCGCAGGTCGCCATCCTCGATGCGGCGGGGAACCCGGTCGGCAGCACGAGCGCGGGACCGTCCGTGCTCGCCCTGAACTGGACGACCGAAGCGTCGAGCGGTTGGACGATCGATCGCGGCCGCGCGCCAGACGGCCGCGACGACATCGTCGTAGACGAGCGCACCGCGTCCGATGGTCGGCTCGCGCCCGGCGAAACCGTTGCGGTGCAGACCAACAACGGCCTGCGGACGTTCCGGTTGAGCGGCGTCGCCCGGTTCCGAGGCGGCCGTGACTACGCGGGCACGCCGGCGGTCCTGCTGGACACAGCCACGGCGCAACGCGACCTGCTGCGACCGGATGCGTTCAACTGGGTCGAGATCACCGCGGCACCGACCGCGTCGACAGATGAGATCCGGGCGCGCATCGCGGGAGTTCTGGGCGGCGAGGCGTCCGTTGTCAGTTCGGCGGAGTTCGCCGCCGAGACCCGAGGGCCGTTCGACCAGATGCTCGGCGCTTTGGGCACCGTGCTCGCCGTGCTGGGTGCTGTCGCGCTCGCCGTCGGAGCGTTCATCATCCACAACACCTATAGCGTTGTTGTCGCCAAGCGCAGCCAGGAACTGGCCTTGCTCCGAGCCGTCGGCGCGTCCTCGCGACAGGCGGTCGCGTCGGTCGCGCTGGAGGCGGCGCTGACCGGCACCGCGGCGATCGCGCTCGGGCTCGCCACCGGCGCGCTGCTCGCCAAGATCATCGCCGGTCCGGTCGCGGGGGGCGTCAGCGCTGATTCGTTCATGAGCGCGGTGTCGGGCGGGAGCGCGGTCAGCATCGATCATGTCGAGCTTCCTCTCACCGCGCTGGCTGCCATCTCCGCCGGGACCCTGGCGGTGACCGTGGCTTCGGCCTGGCTGCCTGCGTGGAAGGCGTCCCGCGTCCCGCCGGTCGATGCGCTGCGATCCGCGCAGACCGAGCCAACCGCGCCGCCGGTCGGGCGACGCAAGGCGGGCAAGGTGCTCATCGCCGCCGGGTCCGTGCTGGGAGTGTTGGCGTTGGCCAACCGTGGCAACCTCACGGTCACCCTCGTCGCCATCGGCACGCTCACGGCGGCCATCGGCACGGTCGTCATCGGTCCCGCGCTCGTTGCACCCTTCGCCGGGACGGCGCGAGTTTTCGACCGTCACCCGACCGCACGTCTCGCGCGCCGCAGCGCCGCGCAGAACCCGCGACGAACTGGTGCCACCGCCTCCGCACTCACCATCGGGGTCGCGCTGGTGACGCTGTTCGCGATCGTCGTCAGCTCGGTCAAGGTGACCGTCACCTCCGCCATCGACTCCCTCCTCACCGCCGACTTCGTGGTCGATGCCGGCACCTTCGGCCATGCCGGTTTCGACCGAAGCTTCCTGCCGCGGGTCAAAGCGCTTTCCGGTGTCGCGGCCGTGGCCGGCATCGAGCTGGGCTTCGCCACCATCGACGGCGCACCCACACAGGTGATCGGCGCCGACATCGACGAATTGCTGAAGCTCGTCCGCGTCGACGACGCGCGTGGCGCGCTGGCCGACCTCGAGGCCGACGAAGTCGCCGTCGACGTCAAGACGGCCGCCACCAAAGGCTGGAAGCTCGGCACGCCGATCCGCACCTCGCTGTCGGGAGCGTCGACCCCCGACGGCGAGCGACCCGTGCGGGTCGGGGCGATCTTCGACAGTGGCGGCGTAGCCAACGGATTCGGCGTGTTGATGTCCACCGCCGGATTCGATGCGCATTTCCCCGTGCAGCAACGAACCCTCAACCAGGTCTTCCTATCGGTGGGCGAAGGTGCCGCGCCGGCCGACGTCGAACGGTCCGTGCGCGACCTCGTGAGCACCACCTATCCGAGCGCACGCGTCCGCGACCTCGATGGCTACAAGCGCGCGCAGAGCAGCCTGCTCGACACGGTGCTCGCGGCGATCGGAGGCCTCGTCGCGCTCGCCGCGGCGGTCGCTGTCATCGGCATCGCCAACACCCTTGCGCTCTCGGTGCACGAGCGGCGCCGCGAGATCGGCGTGCTGCGCGCCGTCGGCATGACGCGCCCGCAGGTTCGCTCGGCCGTTCGCTTCGAGTCGCTGTTGCTTGCTGCGCAGGGCGCGCTGACCGGCCTGGCCTTGGGGGCCGGCAGCGGCTGGGCACTGGTCGGCGCGCTCACCATCCAAGGCTCGTCGCTCGCGTTCGCCGCGCCGTGGCCGCTGCTCACGGGCACCCTCATCGCCGCCGCGCTCGCCGCGCTCGTTGCTGCCCAACTCCCTGCCGTCGCCGCGGCGCGCTTGCGCCCTGTCGACGCCCTACATGGGTGACCGATCACCCGCTGCTGCCAGGAGCCGCCGTGTCCTGCATCCTCAGCCCTCCCGCCCGCTCCGAGGGATCGACTCGCGATGTCCCGCCCGCGGTGGCCATGTCGCTGGCGTCCCGTGCCCGAGCATCATGGGCAACCTATCGCCGGCCTTGGCGTCGTGCCGCGCGGTGGAGCGCTGTCCGGGCGCGGGTCACCGGAGCCGGCCGAAGGCGCGCCCGGCCGCCAGCCCCGACGGTTCTCGAGCGCCGTCGCGCCGCGGCCATCGCTCGCCGCCACGGATCTGACACGCTGGCCAACTTCGCGCTGCGAGCGGACCGCAGCTTCTGCTTCGCCCCCGGCGGCGACGCGTTCGTTCCGTTCGTCGTGCTCGGCGGCTTCGCGCTGTCTCCCGGTGGTCCGATCGGCGCGCTCGACCAGATGGACGGCGCCCTCGACGCCTTCGAGCAGCTCTGCGCGCGGCACAGATGGCGGCCCGCGTACGTGTCCGTCCCGTCCGCGGACCTCGGTCGGTACCGGCGGCGCCGCCTGCGCCACTTCTACTTCGGCGACGAGGCCGTGGTCCGCATCGCCGACTTCTCCCTGGCCGGCAAGCGCAACAAGAGCCTGCGCCAGTCGGTCCAGCGCATCGCTCGCGACCACGAGCTGCTCGTGGTGAGCGAGCACGACCTGTCACCCGAGCTGGCCGAGCAACTCGAAGCACTGAGCGAGCGATGGCGGGCCGGCGCCCCCGAGCGCGGCTTCTCGATGGCCACCGCCCGGCGGGTAGGCGACGGACCGGCCGGCGCGAAGCTGTTTGTGGCCATGCGGCGGGACGATCCGAACGGTGTGTCGCCAGAGCCGGCAACGTTCACCGGCACGCCAAGTGGATTCTTGCGGGTCCTGCCCGTTACCGGTGATCCGTCGGCGTGGACCCTCGATGCCATGCGCCGCGAGCCCACCTCACCCAACGGCGTGACCGAGTTTCTCGTGGCCCGCACCATTGGAGACTTGCGAGAACGCGGGGCAGAGCGCTTCTCCGTGAACTTCGCGGTGATGGCTCGCCTGTACCGCGACGACCACCACAACTCTCGGGGCGACCGCGCGCTCGTGCAGATGATGCGCCCGTTCAACCATTTCTTCCCGTTCAAGTCGCTCTACGACTCGAACCGGCGCTACCGGCCCGAGTGGGTCAGCCGCGTGCTCGTGTACCGCAGCCATCTCCAGCTCCCGTTCATCACCGTCTTGTACTTCGGACTGGAGGGCTACCTGTCGTGGCCGCTCGTCGGGCGCTGGTTCGATCCCGAGAGGTTCGCTCGCCGAAACGCGGCTGCGTGGTCCCTTGCGACAGTCGACGAGGTGATCGACCTGCGCGATTCCGTCGCGCGCTCTTCGCTCGTGCCACGGCCGGAGCAGCGCGATGGCGACACCGAATCCGATGACGGGTTGCGAGAAGGGCGACGCGATGTCAGACGGGACGCGGCGAAGTTCCTCGCGACCTGACGCCAGAGGGCTCACTGGCCAGCCAGCCGAGAGAGGACGTTGGAGGTTGGCCGAGAACAACTACAAGCCGAGAGCGTTCATCGACGAGACAGTGGTGGGGCGCATTGCGGAGGAACGACGGGACACTGCATTCGGGAAAGCCTCGCGAGGCTTCGGCGGGGAGTGTCGGCCGAGGACCAACTTGACTCAGCGAGACCGCATTGAGGTGGGGGGCGCCTGGTCGCTCTTCTCCAACTCGGAAAGGGTTTTCGTTACCCGGCCTTCCAACACTGGCTGCCCAGAAGTCGCATCTGCGCGCACCTGCCCGACATCATGTGAACCCGCCCGCTCTGAAACACCCAAGGCAGGCACATTCCGCTCGTCGGACAAGAATGCCGCCGGGACGGTTCCAACTTGGAAGCCTGACTTCAACGTGTCCGTGCCGGTAGTATGTAGAAGATCGTCAGCAATGATCAGGAGTGGAACTTCGGACTCGACGGTCGAACAACTCATCCCGAGCCATCTTTGACCTCAGCAGAATCCGATGCGGGGCCCGATATTCTTACCGCCGGAGATGATCCTGACCAGCCCGTCGTCAATCGTGAATATCACCGAATACGCGCCGGACTTGACCACGAGCGACGCGTCAAGCTCGCTTCCAGCAAAGTATTGTTCCGCCGATGGAACGCGACGTTTCACCTCCTCGATCGGCATTCCGACTCGAACCCCTGAAGTGGTGGTGAACGACGCATCGCCAACTGAATATGCAGAGAACTTGCCGTCGGCAAACCAGAGTTGAAGCCCTTTCACTTCCGTAATCTGTTGTAGCGGCATGCCGCCGCCGCACGCAGGCTGGGCCTTTTTCCCTGTCAGCGACTCGGCGTTCGCGACTGTATCGCCAAACCGCAAAGGAGCGATTCCCGATGTCGACAGTGAGTTTTGGTCGAGTCGTGCTGGCTCGGCTGGGGGTTGGAACGTCGTGCCGTTCCACACAAGGGCGACCTCGTCTTGGCCCGACGGACAGCAGCGTGGGTCACCGGGTTGCGAGATGGACCTTGTGAGCACAAGCGCAGCCGGTTGCTGACCGGAAGACGCTCGTAGAGCCACCGCCTTAAGCTCGGTCGGCTGTGCGAAGCCCGACGGTGATGGGACGGACGCGAGCCGGACCGGTTGACCGGTTTCGTCGACTGAGTACACCTGGGCCACGATTGCCGAGAGACTTCCGGCCTGGTTGCAGGCCGTGAGGAAGGCAGCATCCTCTCTGCCGTCGCCAGTGACTTCTCCGAAGACAGGCTGCTGCGTGATCGAGACTTTCCTATAGTCGGATGCGCCCGCGGTTCCTGTTTCGACTGATCCATTGACAAGCTGCGTGGGAAAGTCCATCCCCTGCCACTGACACGCATCCGATTCAAGCTTGATGTTGCCGAAGTCCAGCTTGCGGACCGCTGCGGGATCTGCGGTGCTAGGCGCGGCTGTGCTTGCGGTCTGGGTATGTTCGGGGACACTCGAAACCACCGAACTCGTGGACGAGACTGTGCCCGCCGATGTTGCCGAGTTCGTGCTATTGCCCGTCGCGTTGGTTTGTTGGACGCATCCCGCGGTCAGGACGATAGCGACGCTCACCACCGCAATGTTGTGCCGCGTGACAAGTCGGCGTCGTTGTTCGTAGATCTCACTCTCCCGTCGACGAAGATGTCCCGTTCGCCGTGGAACTTGGTATGGCGGCCCTCAGTCGCTGAGGATAGTTGGGGACGCGACACAGGTCCTGCTTCGAGATAGACGAATCTCGGTCCAGCCGCTGGTAGCGGGTCTGATCCATCATTTCGCCGTCGAGGAGCGGTGGCGGTGGGTTGGGACTGTAACAGGTGCGGAAGGCCTGCGACGGGCTATCCTTTACTCATATGACAAATGTAAAGAATCGTCGCAGAGGCACGTCCCGCGTCAGTTCGAAGCACCAGGTCACCATCCCGACCGATGCCCTTCGGGCTGCTGGACTCGAAGTTGGCGAACGCCTCGTCGCGCGCGCCGAAGGGCCCGGACGTGTTGTGTTCGAGCGTGAGGTCGACGTCCTCGCGGAGTTCGCTGGAGCACTGACCGGCGTCTACGCACCAGACGAGCTCTCCGAGCTGCGCGACGAATGGGACTGACGGTTTTCGATGCCGGCGTGATCATCGGCTTCCTCGACAGCACCGATTCACACCACGCCGAAGCGCACAAGGCCCTGAGTGATGCCGACACCCGAAACGACCGTCTCGTCGTGCCGGCGTCGGCGTTCGCTGAGATCTTGGTCGGTCCTTCACGCGAGGGCACGGCCGCGGTGAGGGCCGTGCGCGATCTTGCCGATCGCGTACCAATCGACATCGAGCCACTTGGCGCCGAGATCGCGATCGCGGCAGCTGCGATCCGGGCTCGGTATCGCTCGCTGAAGCTTCCTGACGCGCTGGTGATCGCGACCGCGGACCACCTCGACGCCGATCACCTCGTCACGACGGACCGCAAGTGGCCGAGCCGCTCCATGCTCAAGTTGAGGGCCTCGATCAGCAAGAGCTGACCCTACGCACCGACATCGACAACGTGGTGCTGATGGTGAGCCGGCCTGTAGGCGGGGAAGTGAACTGCCGTCGCGTGACGCTGCTGGTCGACGGCCGAATCGACCGCTGACGTGGGCATTCGCTGTTCCATCTCGTGCCACTGCGTCCAGTCGCGTCCGTTGGTTTCGAACCCATCCGCGGGACTGCCGCGGGACGGGGACGGATTGGCGATGGTCTCTCGTCGATTGTTCGACGCGCTCGAACCGATACCAATGAGTGACGAGCGACCGGTCGCACTACGCTGTAGTCGACTAGCACTACAACGAGGTGAGGATCATGGCCCGTCCGACGTCGTTCCGGCTCCCCGAAGACCTTCTCGAACAACTCGACCAGGAAGCCGATGCCAGCGGTACGTCCGTCACAGCGCTCGTCGCCACGCTCCTCAACGAAGGCATCGTCACCCGGCGATTTCCCGGCATCGTCTACCGCGACGGACCGACCGGCCGACGGGCTGGCCTCGTGGCGGGGCCGGACATCTGGGAGATCATTCGAGACGTCTCAGAGGTCAAGGGCCGCGGTGAGAAGCGGATCCGCGCCGTTGCTGATGCTTCGGGATTGTCCGTCGCTCAGGTTCGGCTCGCCGTCGACTTCTACGCCGCCCATCCCGACGAGGTCGATCACCGCATCGAAGTCGACAAGCGGGAGGCCGACCGGATCCGTGAGCTCATCAGAAGACGCGAGGATCTCCTGTCCTGATGAAGTGGCTCATCGACGAGATGTTTCCCCACGCGGTCGCCGAGGCGCTTCGCGAGAAGGGCCACGACGCGGTCGCTGTCCTCGAGCTGGACATGCAAGGCAGCCCTGACGAGGAAGTGTTCGAGAGGGCAGTGAACGAAGAGCGCACGATTGTCACCGAGAACTTCGCTGACTTCGCCGCGCTCGTCGAACAACGGCAGAACGACGACGAACGCTGCACACTTGTGGTGTTCGTTTGCAAGTCGTCATTCCCGCCTGGAGGAGCGCTGCCCGCGCATCTCGCCGAACGTCTCCACGAATGGGCGGAAGACAACCCCGATCCGTATGAGGGCCTCCACTGGCCATGAATCGCCTCGTCGAGCACCGGCGAGGTGGCGTGGAGCCGGAGTCAAATTGTGTGAGAGCTGCGTTGAGCTTCTGCTCCGCGTGCCGCCGGGTGCCACAACTCACTCTCGGGCTCACAAGCCGAGTGCAGTGAGAAAGGCCTCGTACTCCTCGTCCGTGAGGTCTTCGATGACGAGATCGTCGAGTGATTTCAGCACCGGTGCTGCGTCGAGCTCCTCTTCGGTGAGATCGCGAGGAAGGAGGTTGAAACCGTGCGGTCGCTCGTGCTCGTTCGTTGCGTCGTCGGTCACGGAGGCGAGGTTACCCAGACCCGAAAGGGGGCGGCGTTGGACCTCCGTGCGAATCGTGCAAACGACCGACGATCCGGACGTGGACAGCCGAACAGCAAACCGATGATCCTGATCACGTTGGGCTGCCTCTTCATGTAGTGCTGATGGTGAGCCGGCCTGTAGGCGGGGTTCTGTCCGGCGCCTCTCGGCGCCTGGGTGGCCATCCATCTGAGCGGCCTACCAGCGGGTGCCCCGGGCCTCCGAGGAGATCCGGGGCGGGCGGGTCACCCATGCCCGACATTTGGCCTTGCTCCAGGTGGGGTTTGCCGAGCCATCCCGGTCACCCGGGATGCTGGTGCGCTCTTACCGCACCGTTTCACCCTTGCCTGTGCCCGGCTCCCCGCCGAAGCGAAGCGCCAGGCCATCGGCGGTCTGTTCTCTGTGGCACTTTCCGTCAGGTCGCCCTGCCTGGCCGTTAGCCAGCACCTTGCCCTGTGGAGCCCCGACCTTCCTCGACAGGGTCACGCCCTGCCGCGGCCACCTGGCCGGCTCACCATCAAGCGCTTCATTCTTGCACCTGGGCACGACCGAATGCGCCCAAACGCCGCGATTCGTCTCCACGTCGGGAGCGTCGTCTCAACCTTCGGGGGCGGCGGGCGGGGCGAGCGAGCCCTCAAGGGGAGACGGTGAGCGTGCCGGTCATCTGGCTGGGATGGATGCGGCAGACGTAGGCGTAGGTGCCGGGAGCCGTCGGGGTGAAGACGTATTGCTGGTCGGGCTTCACCAGTTCGGACTCGAACGCCGGCGGCTGCCCCGGCTCCGCGACCGCTTGCACCTGGTGGGTCGAGGCGCTCTTGTTCTGCCAGGTGACGACCTGGCCAACTTTGGCCGTGGCCGTCGGTGGCGAGAACTGCAACGCTGGGATCTCGATCGTCGGCCCGGCGTTGACGGCACCCGCGACCGTCGTCGTCGTCGACTGGTCGTTCGTCGCGGCGGTGTCGCTCGATTTGCTGCAGGCCCCCAGGAGGACGGGTAGGCATACCCCGAGTGCCGCCAAGCGCCGTGCCGGTCGTCGGATCAAGGATCGAGTCATGGCGTACGTTCTAGCCCACCATCGGGCGGCGAGGGTGTGGCCGTTCGATCGGCGCCCGACGGTCAGCCCGTGCCGGCCGTGGTCGCGGAACCAGACCGCTCCGTCGTGGCCGGCCCGCTCGAAGCCGTCGTCCCCGACGGCTTCGAAGTCGTGGTCGTGGTGCTGGCTTCCTTGGTGATCGGGCCGGTGCCCACCCAGTCGTCCTCGGCAACGGCGTTGCCCGTCTTCTCGAAGGCGAACGGCGCTTGCTGGCGAGGATCGTCGGGCGAGGTCACACCGAGCAGGACGGCGACATGGCGCGCCTCGATGCCACCGATCGACATGACGAACGCGCGGAGCTCGGGGCTGCTGAGCGCGCCGCCGAGCTTGGTGTACGTCTCGGCCGCGACGTCCTCCAGCGAGGTCGCCAGCTTCACGATGTCGTCCTGGGTCAGTGTGCTCGCGTCCTGCAACTTCGGCTCGACGTCGGACGTCCAGAGACCCGGGTTGACCTGTGCCCACAGATCGGCACTCACACCCGCGGGTACTTCGCCCGCGTTGTCGTTGCGGTACGGCACACCACCGACCTGGCCGATCTGCGCCACGAGCGCCCCCCGGTGGTCCTGGTGCTGGCTCTGGAACAGCTTGGCGGCGCTCACGATGTCGGGCGTGGTGACCTTGCCCGACGAGATCGCCATCTCGTACACGACGATGGCGAGCGCTTCGAGCGACTGCGCCGTTCGCAGCAGGTTGAGATCGAGCTTCTGCGCCTCCATGGCCACGACCATGGGGTCGAGCGTCGTCGTCGTCTTGCTGTCGGGGACGGTGCCGGTCAGCGCGAGTTGTTCCTTCTTCGGCGGCTCGGTGCACGCCGAGAGCACGGCGGCCCCGGCGACGGTGATGCCCCCTCCGAGCAGCGCCCGCCGAGACGGCACGCTGTCCAACGAGAGCAGCCGGGCCCTGTCGGCGGGCGGGACCTTGCTGGCGGGGTCGAACACGCGGGCGAGCACCGACCGGAACCTTGGCATCACGGCATCGTGCTCGCGCTGCGACTCGCGAAGCTGGCGCCGGACCTCGTCGCGGTTGATGTCCATGTTGCTGTGATCTCCTCGTGTCTCGGTCCGTCGTGCCGTGCGCGTCAGCTCGTTGCGAAGCGCGCCGGGTCGAGCGCGTCGCTCTTGCTCTGGAAGTTCGGCAGCCATTGATCGACGGGCAGCTCGAGTTGCTGCCCCCACACAACCGCATGCTGACCCTCGACCGGCAGGATGGTCGACACCGGCTTGGCAGTCTCGACCATCTCCAGCTCGCCCAGCGCCAGCTCGTAGGTCGCAGCCGCAGCCTGTTCGAGGTTGTAGAGCACCTGCATGATCGCGGTCTCGCTGCTGGCCGACTCGATCTGTGGCGCGAAGAGCTGCACGAGCTGCGGGTTGGCCGTGTTCGGTGCCGCCTTCCCGGCGAGTGTGCCCAGCGCCTTGGCGTGGTCTTCGTGGTGGAGACCGAAGGTGCGGGCGGTCTCGTTGATCGCGACCGGGAGCCGGTTCGTCGCGACCGCCGCGCGGTACGCATCGACCGCCGCGAGCTCGAGGCCTTGCGCGAACCCGATGATGCTCGAGTCGCCCGGGGTCAACTCGGCTGTGCCCGCCGTCTGGCCGGTCGCTTGGGGCATCAGCGCGGCGATGGACACGGTGGTCGCCCCGATGGCCAGCGTTGCGCTGCCGATGCCAGCGCGGCGCAGGAACTGGCGCCGGCTGTGACCACCCCGCGGACCTGGCTCGCCCGGGATCGTCTCGTCCATCTGACGCTCGATGGTGTGCATGGCCTCGCGGTGCTGCCGGTCGACCTCGGCGGTCACGCGGTGCAGCGCTCGATGGTCGATGCCCGGCTGATCCATGTGTGGTTCCTCGTGTGCGGTGGTCGGTGGGGGACGTGGATGGCCCGGGATGGGGTCGCGCAGCCACGTCGCCAGGGGGAATCCGAGTCGCTCGGATGGGTCTCGCGCAAGTCAGGCGGCGGATCGGTCAGAGGAGACCGAGTATTGCCGTGGGGCCCAGGTCATGGCGCGACGATGACCTTTCCCTCCATCACGTTGTGGATCTCGCAGTAGTAGGAGTACTCGCCGGGTTCGTCGAACTGCTTCGAGTACGACGATCCCGGTGCCAGCTTGCCGGAGTCGAGGCCGCCCGGTTGCCCGGGGGCGGACCGCACCCAGTGCTCGACGGGTGGGTCGGTCTCCTGGTTCGTCCAGGTGACCGTGGTGCCGAGCTTCACCGAGAGCTCGGCGGGGGTAAACGCGTAGTCCTTGACCGTGATCGAGCTCGGGGTCGCGGGTGTTGCCGCTTGACGGGCGGTGGTTGCGGATCTCGCCGTTGTGCCTGCCGTCGCGCCCGTCGTCGCCCCTGTCGCCGCCGGCCCGGCGGTCGACCCGGTCGCGGTAGGGCCAGCAGTAGGGCCAGCGGTAGGGCCATTGGTGATCCGGACCGCGGGGTCTTGCTGCGCGGCGCACGAGCCCGCCACGAACGTGGCGGCCGCGAGGACCAGCGCGGCGCGGGTGTGGACGTGCTTCATCGGTCAGGGCCCCTCGCTCAGAAGTCGATGCCGGAAAGGTCGGGGTGCCACTCCTTGGCGCGCTCGACGGCCGCCGCCCATCGATCGCGGTCGAGGGGCTCTCCGGGTTCGACGACGGTGGTCGGCGCCCACGTGGCCGCGATCTCGTCGAGGTCCTTCCACATGCCCGTCGCCAGGCCGGCGAGGAAGGCGGCGCCGAGCGTCGTCGCTTCCACCACCGGCGAGACGTGTACCGTTCGCTGCGCGGCGTCGGCGAGCAACTGGACGAACGTGGGGTTGCGGCTCATGCCGCCGTCGACCCGGAGGTGCTCGATCACGTGGCCGGCGTCGCACGCTGCCGCATCCACCAGGTCGGCGCCTCGCTGCGCGACGCCTTCGAGCACGGCTCGCACGATGTGGGGTCGCTCGCTGCCCCGCGTGATGCCGAGCAGCGTGCCGCGCGCTCCATAGTCCCAGTGCGGCGTGCCCAGGCCGAGCAGCGCGGGCACGTACACCACGCCGTCGGTCGACTCGACCTTCTGCGCGACGTCGTGGGACGCGGCGGACGTGTCGATCAGGCCGAGGTCGTCGCGCAGCCACTCGACGTTGGTGCCTGCCGAGAGCATGACTGCTTCGATGCCCCACGTCGGCTCACCGCCGAGCTGCCAGGCCACGATCGGGAACGTGCCGCCCTCGCCCCGGGTCTCGAACGCCGGCCGGTGCGTGCCGATCACCGTGTCGAGCATGCCGCCGGTGCCGAAGGTGATCTTCGCCGGCCCTTTGGTCACGCATCCCTGCCCGATCAACGATGCTTGCTGATCGCCGGCGATCCCACAGATCAGGGGCGCGCCGGCGAGCGCGGCCGCCTCGGTGCATCCGCCGCTCGAGTCGACGATGCGCGGGAGCATGCGCTCGGGGATGCCGAGCTTGGCGAGCACCCCGGCGTCCCAGCCACCGGCCTCGTGGTCGACGAGGCCGGTCACGGCGGCGTTGGAGAGGTCGGTGACGTGCGCTCGCCCGCCCGAGAGCGTCCACACGATCCACGTGTCGACCGTTCCGAGGCACAGGTCGCGCTCGCGCTGCGGGTCGTACTGATCGAGCAGGAACTTGGCCTTCGTCGCCGACAGGTTGGGCGCCAGGCGCAGTCCTTCGGCTTGGAGGACGAGGCAGTCGCCGACCGTGCGCAGGTCTTGCCAGCCGATGCCGGGGCCGAGGGGTCTGCCCGACGACCGGTCCCACAGGATGGTGGATGCTCGCTGGTTGGCGACGCCCACCGCGTCGACCGGCCCCGCCTCGGCCAGCGCCTGGAGGGCCAGCTCGAGAGCGGCGTCGGCCATCGCTTGCGCGTCGAACTCGACGACGCCGGGCGCGGGTGAGTCAGGCAGCAGCTCGCGGTGGTGCTCGTGGGTGACGGTGGCGTCGTCGGTGACGACCGCGGCGCGCAGGCCCGATGTCCCGACGTCGACGACGAGGATGCTCACGCCGATCCCTCCTGTTCTCGGGGCTCTTGGGGCTCTCGAGGTTTGCGGGCTTCGCGGTCGAGCCGGCGCTGCTCCGCGGCCGAGGCGAGCGCGCCGCCCACGACCCCGCAGGAGACCGACAGCACGCCGAGGAACACGATGCCGAACGGGTTCAGGCGATAGGCCTGCCCGCGCGCGATCTGGCTCACGACGCCGATCAGCTCGACGACGGCAAAGGCGAGGAACGAAGCGAGGGCGCCGTTGGTGAAGGCGTAGCGCGGAGCTTCCCGCCCGGCGGCGAACCCGCCGAGCACGAGACCGACGAGCAAGATCACGGTCAGCGCCAGTTGCGACGTGCTGTCGGTCGACAGGTTGCGCCCGAGGATGCTCGCGGTCGCGCCGATGACCCCGGCCAGGACCGCCCCCCGGATCACGCCCTTCCAGACGATGGTCTTCACGGCCAGCTCTGCTCGGCGAAGGGGTTCGGGCCGAACGGGCTCGGCAAGCCGAGCTTGCCCGGATTCAGGATGCCGTTGGGGTCGAGCGCCCGCTTGATGTCGATCAACGTGTCGAGCCCGGTGCCCAGGGCCTCACGCATGAACCGGGCCCGGTTGAGTCCGACCCCGTGGTGGTGGCTGAGCGCGCCGCCGTGGCTGAGGACGGCGCGCGTGCCGGCGTCCCAGACGGCGCGGTAGTAAGCGTCCTTCTCCTCGGGTGTGGTTCCGGGTTTGCCGGCGAACGTGAAGTAGAGGCACGCGCCGTCAGGGTAGGAGTGCGACTGGTGGGCGCCGGCGCTGAGCGTCCCGTCGACACGTTTGAGCGCATCGATCGTGTGCGTGTAGATGGCGGGGAGCTGGCGCCACGAGCCGGTGATCTCCATCGTGTCGACGACGAGGCCGCCGGCGATGAGTTGCTCCAACTGCGACACGTCGTTGCGCCGCGAGAACCAATGATCGACGAACTCGGGGTCGAGCTGCATGGCGGCACGGCACTCCTCGTACACCGCAGTCATCATCGCGGTCACGAGCGTCGGGTCACCCTCGTCGAGGGCGAGCAGGACCGAGACGTCGTTGGTGTTGAAGTGCCGTTGCGACTCGACCTCGTCGTAGAGCCGCAGCACCGCTGGCGTCGCACCCCGACGCAGCACACGGCGGCACGCGTCGAGGCCGTCGGCGAAGGTCGGGAAGCCGAAGGCGGCACTGGCCTCATGCACGGGAGCCGGGTGCAGCACCAGCCGCGCTCGACAGATGATGCCCAGCGTGCCCTCGGAACCGACGAACAGTTGGTTGAGGTCGGGACCGGTGGCCTGGCGGGCGCTGCCCCCGGTCGTGATGGTCGTTCCGTCGGCGAGCGCGACGTCAAGGCCGACGACCATGTCTTCGATCTTGCCGTAGCGCGTCGAGAACTGCCCGGCACCCCGGCACGCCAGCCATCCGCCGACGGTCGACAGGTTGATCGACTGCGGCCAGTGGCCGAGCGTCACGTTGTGCTGGTTGCGGAGCTCGTGCTCGAGCCAGTCGCCGAACGTGCCGCAGAGGACGTCGAGGATCAGCGACTGGTCATCGATGTTCTCGATGCCGTTGAGCCCGCACAGGTCGAGCACGACGCCGCCGTAGAGCGGCACCGAGTTTCCGCACACGCCGCTGCGACCGGCCGCCGCGGTCACGGGGATGGACGACTCGTTGCAGATGCGGAGCACGTCCGCGACCTGCGCCGCATCGTCGGGCTGGACGACGACGGCGGCCATCGCCGCGACCTGGCCCTCGGTGGCCCACGCCATGGCGAGGGGCCACCAGTCGCGGCTGGCTTCGGCGCGGTCGGCCGCATCGACGGTGACCGCCGGGACCGTCGCTCGCAGCCGATCGACGACGCCCTCGGGAACGTCGACCGGTGCGATGTCGAGTCGTGCCGACGCGCCACCGGCGCCGCCAGCGATGGCGATGGGCGCGGTCGGCGCACCTGGCCCGGGCTCGGGCACGGCGTGCGGAGGGTTCGGCTTGGCGGTCTCGGACACGTGGTTCCCCCGTGCGCTCGAAGCCGTGGGTGCGCAGTTGCCCGCAGCGGGCACCCGATGCACCGACGGGTTGCTGGGATCAGTCGATGGCTTGAGTCTGCCTTGCTTCGGTCGGCCGGTCACCTGCGGCGGCCAACGTGAGCAGGTGCGTCTCGGGCAACCCACCGCTCGCACGCTCGTGCGACGTGAGTTGCTGGTAGCGCTCGACCTGGCGGGACTGCTCAGCGGCGTCCCAACCGAGCTCGTCCGCGACGAGCTCGGCCACTCCGGCGGCGGCGGCCGCGGACTCGTCGCGAGCGAGCAAGCGCGCCCGAGTGCGCCGAGAGAGGATGTCGTCCAGCGAGCGCGCCATCTCGTACCGGGTGGCGAACACTGCCTCGGCGCGCAGGTAGGGGAGGCCGGGAACCAGCGGTTCGGCGAGCGACGGGTCGCGCTCGGCCATGGCGATGATGGCCCGTGCCTCGCCGCCGTAGCGATTGGCGAGATGTACGACGGCGCGCTCGTCGAGCGTTGCACTCGCACTCGCGGCGTCGGCGATGAGCGCCTTGTAGCCGTGCGCGCCTCGCAACGGCAGGCGCTTGGTGCGCGTGTGATGGCTGACGCCGGGCAGCTTGTCGCGCCCGATCGTGTCGATGACCGCGGCGACGGTGTCGGCGGCCATCCTGCGATAGGTCGTGAGCTTGCCGCCCGTGATCGTGATGACGCCGCTGCCAGAGATGCCGACCTTGTGCTGCCGGGAGAGGTCAGCGGTCTTCTCGCTGCCCGCGTCTCGAACCAGCGGGCGCAGGCCGGCCCACGTGCCGAGGATGTCGTCGCGCGTGATGCCCGACTTCACCGAGAACTTCAACGCGCTCAACAAGTAGTCGATGTCGTCGGGCGTGCATTGCGGGTCGTCGGTCGGCCCGTCGTAGTCGGTGTCGGTCGTGCCGACGTAGGTGAGGTCGCCCCAAGGCACCACGAACACGCTCCGCTTGTCTTTCGGAACGGGGATGACGACGGCGATGTCGTTTTCGACCTTCGCCCACGGCACCACGATGTGGATGCCCTTCGCCGGGCGGATCGAGTGGGGATGCTTCGCTTCGTCTAGGGCGCGCACGTCGTCGGACCACACGCCACCGGCGTTGACCACACAGCGGGCCTTCACGTCGAACGTATCGCCGTTCGCGTCGATGCGCGCTCCCGCAGCCCTGCCCTGGCCGTCCTTCAAGATGCGGACGACGTTGCAGCCGTTGGCGGCAGCGGCGCCGTGCTCTATCACCGCGGTGCGCACGGCCGCCAAGGTCAGCCGGGCGTCGTCGGCCTGGGCGTCGTAGTAGAGGTAGGACGATGCCAGCCGGTCGGCAGGCAGCGTCGGCATGTGCGCGAGCGCCTCGTCCTTGCTGATGCGCTTGTGGACCTTGCCGATGCGCAAGCCGCCGGTGAGGTCATAGGTCCACATGGCGCTGCCCATGGCGCGGGCGAGCTTCTTGGAGATGACCCCGTCCTTGGTGAACACCGGGATGAGGAATGGCAGGACCTTCACCAGATGCGGGGCGTTGCGGCGGAGGCGCTGGCGCTCGTGCAGGGCCTCGTACACGAGCCGGATCTCGCGCTGCTGGAGGTAGCGCAGCCCGCCGTGCACGAGCTTGGACGACTTGGAGGACGTGCCGGACGCGAAGTCGTCGCGCTCGACCAGCGCGGCGCGCAGGCCGCGTGACGCGGCGTCGAGCGCCACGCCGGCCCCGGTGATGCCTCCCCCGATGACGAGCACGTCGAACTCTGCTTCGGCCAAGCGGCGGAGGTTGGCGGAGCGGTCGAACAAACCGGGCATCGGGCGCCTTTCGGTGGACTGCTGTGGACGAACCGACTGGTCACTGTAGGGGAGACGAGACGATTCCGGCACCGTGTCGCATCTACCGGTTGGTAGGGCTGGCGCTCGATGGTGGCACGTCACAGCCGGGGCAGACCGTCCTGCGCCGGGGCTCGCCGGGTTGCGCCAATCAGGTCGGACGCGCGGCGGGGACGCGCCGGCACAGCGCCTGGCCGCCTCCCGAAGCGACGAGGCGGAAGTCGGACGACCAGAGCCGGCCGTTCCATCCGAGGAGTCCACCGGTCGCGATCGGCGCAGCACCGTCGACCAGCAACCAGGGATCGTCGGGCGCGAACTGATGGAACGACGCGTACAGGTCGAGGCTGGGAGCCATCCACGATGGCTGGCCCTCGGCCCACTGCCAGGCGTGGGGCCGTGACCCGGCCGGCCAGCTCGGCAGGTCGATGAGCAAGAGGCAGCGGGCGGCGTCGGTCCACGGATCGTCGAACGTCGACGTCGGCAAGAAGCGGAGCCAGTCGCGCCAGACGGGAGCGAGCGGCTCGGGCGGTGGCCACTTCTCGTGGAACTCGACCGGTCGCGACTCGAAGTTCTCCCAGAACGGGAACGGCGGATCGCTCTTGCGCTCGAGCTCTTCGAGGATCTGCTCGACGTTCTTGAGCTGGCTGGGAGGCGGGACATCCGGGCGTTCGGTGATCTCGTGGTCGAGTCCCTCGACGTCGGCAACGACGCAGACGGTCGCGTCGAGGATCGCCCGGCCGCCCTGGGCCACGCTGACCCGCAGGGTCTCCGCCGAGCGACCCCGGCGGACCGGGGTCACGGAGATGTCGACCGCGTCGAAGTGCGCGACACCGAGGTAGTGGCAAAAGAAGCTCGCCGGCCGAGGCAAGGCCGCCTCCGCGCCGGCGGCACGGAGCGCGATCGCCGCGACGTAGCCCCCCATCGGCCCCCAGATCTCCCAGTCTCTGCTCAGCTCGGCCCGGTAGGTCCCGTCCGTCACCGGCTCCACCGACGTCTGCTCGCCGAAATCACCCATCCGGACAGTCTGCCGCGGGCGGGGCGCGATGGCGGACGGGAATCGAGTGACGCCGGCCCTGGGTGGGCCAAGTCCGGCCAAGTCCGAACGGGTTCGTATCCGCGCCAATTTCTTTCTAACAATCGTTGCAGTTTGAGGTCCATGACCGTTAGGCTGCCCGCCGTGAAGTCGCCAGCGGAGCTCACCGAGCTCTTTCGTCAAGAGGGACTGAAGATCACGCCGCAGCGGGTGTCGATCTTCAGGGTGCTCCACGACAACCTCGACCACCCCACGGCCGAGTCGGTGTACGACACCGTTCGCCAAGAGATGCCGTCGATCTCGTTGCGCACCGTGTACCAGACTCTCAACGACTTGGCGTCGATGGGAGAGATCGGCCAGCTCGACCTGGGCACCGGGTCGGCTCGCTTCGATCCCAACCTCGATTCGCATCACCACCTCGTGTGCGACACCTGCGGGAAGGTCATCGACATCTACGCCGACTTCGACGACGTTCGCCTGCCTCGCCGGCAGCTCCAGGGTTTCCGGGTGGCGGCGACCGAGATCGTGTTCCGGGGCCAGTGCCCCGACTGCTCGGCCAGGGCTGATCGCGCCACCAGGTGAACGAACAACCCCAGCCGGCAAAGAGCACGTGAGCACCTACCCCCGAAAGACCACCACACAAGGAGTCAACCATGGCCGACCTGAACGGCAGCAAGACCGAAGCGAACCTCAAAGAGGCGTTCGCGGGCGAGAGTCAAGCCAACCGCCGCTACCTCTACTTCGCGCAGAAGGCCGATGTCGAGGGCTACCCCGACGTCGCCGCGCTGTTCCGCTCGGTCGCCGAGGGCGAGACGGGTCACGCGTTCGGGCACTTCGACTTCCTCGCACCCACCGGCGATCCCGTGACGGGCGAACCGGTCGGCCCGACCGAGGCCAACCTCAAGTCGGCCATCGCGGGCGAGACCTACGAGTACACAGAGATGTACCCGGGCTTCGCCAAGACGGCCCGCGACGAGGGGTTCGCCGAGGTGGGCGAGTGGCTCGAGACGCTGGCTCGTGCCGAGAAGAGCCACGCCGGCCGGTTCACCGAAGGGCTCGAGAACCTGACTTGAGACCGCGTGCTTCGGCGGGGGACTGGTTGCGGCGGTTTGCGCCCCCCGCTGGCTCTCCCGCCGGTCCCGTCAAGAAGGTCGCGACATGACGACGACGTATGACCCGTTCCATCCGAAGTACTTCGACGAGCGCGACCTGCGCGCCGAGCTCACACGCGTCTACGACCTGTGCCACGGTTGCCGGCTGTGCTTCAAGTTCTGCACTGCGTTCCCGACGATGTTCGAGATCATCGACGGGTTCGACGACCAGGACTCGGCTCGCATGTCGCCCGCGCAGCAAGACCAGGTCGTCGACCAGTGCTTCAACTGCAAGCTCTGCTACGTCAACTGCCCGTACATCCCGGGCCAGAGCGAGTGGAACCTCGACTTCCCCCGGCTCATGCTGCGAGCCGAGCAGGTGAAGCATCGCGACCAGCGGCGCTCGACCCGCGAGAAGCTCACCGATCAGGCGCTCGCGCGGACAGACCTCGCCGGCAAGCTCAACACGAAGGCCGCGCCCGTCGTCAACCGAGCGATCGGCAAACCGGGCTCGGCGCCGCGCAGACTGATGGAGAAGGTGGTCGGCATCGCCGCCGACCGCGTGCTGCCGCCCTACTCCAAGACGAGGTTCTCGACCTGGTTCAAGAGGCGCGATCGCGCGAGCGAGAACACCGTGGGCGCCGAGCAAGCCAAAGTGGCGCTGTTCCCGACCTGCATCGTCGAGTACCAGAACCCCGCGATCGGGCACGACGTCGTGAAGGTGTACGAGCGCAACGGCGTCGAGTGCTCGTTGCCGGAGGGGCAGCGGTGCTGCGGTGCACCATGGTTGCACTCGGGTGACGTCGACAGCTTCGTGGGCCAGGGTCGCACGAACGTGAAGGTTCTCGCCGACGCGGTTCGCGGCGGACACGACATCGTCGTGCCCCAACCCACCTGTAGCTACGTCCTGAAGAAGGACTACGTCGACTACATCGGAGGTCCCGACGCCGAGCTGGTCGCGTCCCACACCTACGACTCATCGGAGTACCTCTGGAAGCTGCGCAAGGGCGACGGCACCACGCTGGACGAGACGTTCGATGGTGAGGTGCCCGATGCCGTGACCTACCACGCGCCCTGCCACCTCCGTGCGCAGAACATCGGGTACCGCAGCCGCGATCTCCTGAAGCTCACCGGCACCGACGTGTCGCTCGTCGCCGAGTGCTCGGCCATCGATGGCACGTGGGGCTATCGCGCCGAGAACTACGAGCTGTCACGAAAGGTGGCGCAGAAGATGACGACCGCGATCGAGGCGGCCGGCAACGAGGCAGTCGCCGGCGACTGCAACCTCGCCAACGGCGGCATCTTCCAGGAGACCGGCAAGCAGCCAACCCACCCGATGCAGTTCCTCGCCCGCGCCTACGGCATCCCCGAAGAAGAGAGGTGACTCCCCGATGACCAGGCTCACCGTGGACGACATCGCCGACCTGCGCGCCTACGAGCGTGACCGCGAAGACTTCCGCTCGTTCATCATCGACTTGAAGAGCCGGCGGCGCGTCGGCGTCGGTCCGCTCGTCAGCTTCGTGTTCGAGAACCGCGACACCATCCGCTTCCAGATCCAAGAGATGGCCCGCGCCGAGCGGTTGTTGCGTGATGACCAGATCGAGGCCGAGCTGCGCGTCTACAACCCCTTGATCCCCGAGCCCGGCCACCTCGCGGCGACGATGTTCCTCGAGCTCACGGCCGATGAGCAGCTCCGCCACTGGCTGCCGAGGCTGGTCGGGGTGGAGGCCGACGTCGAGCTGCGCATCGGGGCGGGCGCCGACGGCACCGGGGGAGAGGCGGTCCGGTGCATCGTCGACCCCGATCATGCCGAGCAGCTCACCCGCGACGACACGACGGCCTCGGTCCACTACGTCCACTTCGCGCTCGGTACGGGGCAGGTCGAGCGGTTCGCCGCGTCGCCGGTAGCGCTGGCTGTCACCCATCCCGCGTACCAGCACGCCACGCTCCTCGGTGACGCCAGTCACGCGGAGCTCCTGGCAGATCTTCGAGGCGGCTGACCGGCGGTCCGTCGCCGCGGTTCCGGTGCTGTTCAGAGCAGTTTGCTGTCGATGGTAAGACAGCGAGGGTGATGGGGCGACGCTCCCATCTGGACAGGGCCGGGTCGACGTTGCGATACTCGGATGTTCCCAGTGAGACGCACCTTCTGAGCGAGGAAACGAGCAGTTCCGGATGAACCAGCCCTGGCGAGCCAAAGCGGCCTGCAACGGACTCGATCCGACCATCTTCTACCCGCAGTCCGACGACGAGGAAGAGGCCCGCAAGGCCAAATCGGTCTGCGCGGTGTGTCCCGTCCAGAACGACTGCCTCGAATACGCCCTCGGCTTTCGGGAGAAGGAAGGCATCTGGGGCGGCGCGACCGAGCGCGAGCGCCGGCGCATCATCCGCCAGCGCCGGCGGGCCGCGTACGCGGCGGCTGCGGCCGCCGGCCGGCGCAGCGCCTGAGCGGCTGGGCCGGTGATGCGGCGCCGGCCGCCGTTGGCCGGAGGCGTGCCCGGCGGCTGGGGTGCTCGGCCTGGCGGCTTCGCACCTTCGATCCCGGACTAGATTCCGGCCGATGACGACGACGCTCGGCGACATCGGGGGCTGGAAGTCGATCCTCGCAACGCTCACCGAAGGGCGCGACCTGACCGAGGCCGAGGCGGCGGCGGCGATGGCCGAGATCCTCGCAGGCGAAGCGAACGACGCCCAGATCGCGGGGTTCATCATCGCCCTGCGCATGAAGGGTGAAGCCGTCGAGGAGGTGATCGGCCTCTCGGGTGCCATGCTCGACGCGGCCGCGCCGATCGCGCTGCCCGCCGGTCTCGATCCGGTCGACATCGTCGGCACCGGGGGCGCGCCGGGCCGCCGGTTTGCGGCGCTCAACGTCTCGACCATGGCCTGCTTCGTCGCGGCGGGTGCCGGTGCGCATGTCCTGAAGCACGGCAACCGCAAGGCATCGTCGACGAGCGGGTCCTTCGACATCCTCGAAGCCCTGGGTGTGCCGGTGGAGCTCGATGGCCCCAAGGTCGTCGAGTGTCTGCAGGCGGCTCGTGTCGCGTTCTGCTTCGCACGGCTCTTCCACCCGGCGATGCGCCACACCGGACCCGTGCGAGCCGCCCTCGGTGTACCCACGGTCATGAACTTCCTCGGTCCGCTCTCGCACCCTGCTCGGGTGCGCCGCCAGGTGATCGGTGTCAGCGATCTGCGCATGGCACCCACCGTTGTCGGCGTGTTGCAGGAACGGAAGCTCCCGCGGGCCATGGTCGTGCACGGCCACAACCGCCTCGACGAGCTCACGACCTCGGGCCCGTCGGCGGTGTTCGAGCTGCGCGACGGGGTCGTCACCGAGTACGAGGTCGATCCTGCCGCGCTTGGGCTGGAGCCTGCGACGCCCGACGACGTGAAGGGCGGCGACCCGGTGACCAACGCAGCGATCGCCCGGCGCGTGTTCGCCGGTGAGAAGGGCCCGCACCGCGACATCGTGGCGCTGAACGCGGCCGCCGGGTTGGTGGTCGCGGGTGTGGCCGACGACCTACCGGCGGGCCTCGATGCCGCATTCGCGTCACTCGACGACGGGTCTGCGACCAGTGCCCTCGACCGGTTGGTCACGGCCGCGACGTCATAGGCGCTTGCGGCCACGGATCGACAGTTGTTGTGGGGGCGGCAAGCGCCGGCCGGCGGCGCGACCGCCAGGGAGCCTGCCGGCGATGGGGAGCGCTCGGAGCGTCAGCGGAGCGTGCGTGGGGGCGCAGAGCGCGGGGCAGATAGGCGCGTTTGGTTCAGCGGCCGGGGCGGTCAGGTCGGGTCGGACCGCCGCGGCTGTGGCTGCGGGCGTTGCTGGGGCATCGGTGGGATCGGTTGCGACGGGCCCGCCCGAAGCGTCGAGGGCGGCGGCGGGGACGGGGGCGGCGGGCTCTCCCGGATCAGGCGTTCGGCGTCGAGCAGGCCGCTCGCTCGTTCCACCCGTGCCACCTCGGCTTCGGCGTTCTCGAGCAACGTCGTCCGCTCGGCGATGTCGTGCAGCGCGATCGGCGGAGGATCGACGCCGGCGGGCACGTTCGGCCCGGCGGCGCGCTGCCGGAGGCCGGCGACCCGCTTGGTGAGACTCTCGATCTCATGCACCTGGGGCCGGATGGTCTTCATCATCTCCTTGCGATGGCGACGGGGAGCGCGACCCGCGGCGTACACGTCGCGATCGAGGAGGGCCGCTTGCTGGAGGAGCTTCTGGCGCACGTCGTCGACCGAACCGGCGGGCGGTGTGTCGCCCATCGGGCCGAGGCGCCGGGCGGCGATGGCGGCATCGCGCAGGCGGCGGTGCAGCACCGCCGCCTCGGTCGGCAACACGAGCCAGCTCACCGGCGCGGGGCTGGAGCGGTCCGCGTCGACCCGGTTGCGCCGGTCGAGCCGCCACCCGGCCATGCCGACCAGCACGCCGATGACGACAAGCAGCACGACGAACAGGAGGAGGAAGAACAGGGCGATCGCGGCCAGTACGGACACGCCGATCAGGGTACCGGGCGGACCGCTCCGATCGAACGGCGTGTGCTCACGGGGGCTTGCGGCGGGGCTGGAACGACGGGAGCTTGATCGCCGGGCTCACGAGCTCGCCGTCGCAACTCAGCAGGCGCAATTGGCCGGCGCGCCGATCGAGCCACGATGCCACGACGAGCAACTCGTCGACGAGGTCTTTGGGTACGGGGGCCCGTTCGTCGTCGATCGTGCCGAGGTCGTCGGGGGCGAGGTCGTCGAACAGCGTCGGCTGGGCGCCCCGCCACGACATCTCGAGCCGCCCGCGGTGGATGCGGTTGATGCCGTGGCCGGGCCACTCGATGATCATCGTCCTGGTGCGCCGGAGCTGCGCCAAGGCGCGCTGCCGGCGCAACGCCGTCACGAGCGCCTCGGCTCGGTCGCGCGTGTCGGCAGCCTCTTCGTACCGCTCTGCGGAGGCAAGCTCGTGCAACCGGCGCGCCAGCGGACCGAGCAAGACGTGGTGATCGGTGGTGAGGCCACGTGTCACCTGGTCGACGATGGCGCCGTAGTCGTCGGGGGGGCAGGCTCCCGAGCACGGACAGGCCGACATGCCGAGCTGCGCCGGTGTGCAGACGGTGGCTTCTCGCGTCGGGCCGGGCCGGTTGGTGCAGCGGCGGATCTTGGATGCGGTCTGGATAGCCTCGATGACCCGTTGCGCCGACCGCTGCGACGGGACCGGCCCGACATAGAGGCCGCCGTCGTTGTTGGCCACGCGAGCGATGGCCAGCCGAGGGAACCGCTCTTCGAGCGTGAGCTTCACCCAGCGGTACTTCTTCCAGTCTTTCGCGTGGCGGTTGTAGCGGGGCTGGTGCTCGTGGATGAGGCGAACCTCGCGCACGGCGGCTTCGAGCTGGTTGGCGCAGACCTCGTGGTCGACCGAAGCAGCCTCGCGCAGCAGCGTGCCGATCTTGCGGCGAGTGTCGGAGGAGAAGTACGAGCGGACGCGGGCGCGCAGGTTCGCAGCCTTGCCGACGTACAGCACTTGTCCGCGGTGGTCGCGGAACAGGTAGACGCCGGGCTCGCGTGGCAGCTTGGCGGTGAACGACAGCTTGGCCGCTTGGGGATGCCCGCCCATCTTCGGGAGCGACAGCAGATCGTCGAGCCCCATGACGCCGAGGCCCGCGGCCCGCTCGAGCAGCAGGTGGAGGAGGTCGGCGGTCGCGAGCACGTCGTCGAGGGCCCGGTGTGTCGGCTGATGGTCGAGGCGGAAGCGCGAGGCGAGCGTGCCGAGCTGGCAGTTCGGCACCTCGTCGCGCAGGAGTCGGCGCGCGAGCGCGCAGGTGTCGACCCACCGGTTGGCGAGAACCGGGCGTTCGGCGCGTTCGAGCGCGGCCCGGAGGAACGAGAGGTCGAACCGGACGTTGTGCCCCACGATCACGGCGTCGCCGGCGAACTCGAGCAGGCTCGGCAGCACCTCGTCGATCGTCGGCGCGGGGAGCACCATGGCTTCGGTGATACCGGTGAGGATGGTGATCTAGACGGGGATGGCGCGGCCGGGGTTCACGAGCGTCTGCAGCGTTCCGAGGCACTCGCCGGCCCGGAACTTCGCCGCGCCGACTTCGGTGATCTCGCAGGTGTTCGGGGAGCCACCCGTGGTCTCGAGGTCGACGATGCAGAACGTGACGTCATGCAGCGGCGTGCCGAGGTCGTCGAACGAACGCTGCCCGCCGCCGATGATCGGCGCGCGGTCGTCGGCCTCGGGTCGAACGTCAGCCGGCGGGACAGCCGGTGAAGTGGTCGGCAGGGTGCTGCTCGGTGAGAGAGGCACCCTGATAGAAGTACACCGAACACGAGTTCGTGTCAAGAACATGCGTTCGGTCGAAGCCACCTTGTACAGTGGCCCGGGTGCCCGACCACCGGACCCGCTACCGCTGCACCGCGTGCGGCAACCTCACCCGATTCGATGTTGTCGCCAGCCGGCAGACCCGGGCCTTCTACCACTACTCGGTCGGGGGCGAGCTCG
Source organism: Actinomycetota bacterium (assembly GCA_016185305.1). Lineage (GTDB taxonomy): Bacteria > Actinomycetota > Acidimicrobiia > Acidimicrobiales > Acidimicrobilacustridaceae > JACPNV01. The sequence goes on from JACPNV010000001.1 coordinate 58,740, forward strand.
ACGTCGAAGAGGAAGAGGTCATCACCGAAACGGTGGAAGAGGTGAGCTGTCGCTGGTGCGGCAACGCCTCCTCGGTCATCGAGCTCTCCGCTGATGATGCGGAGGCACCGAGCTGAAGCGGCCGGCCGGGTCGCCGTTGCGTGCGGCCCTCAGGCCGCGCTCGTGGCGGCGCGCGACGGCCTTCTCGAAGACCCGCCGGTTCCCGCGCCCGCCCGGCTGCTGCCGTACCTGGAGTTCTCCAAGTACCCGCCGGCGGCACTGGAGGTCACGCGCCGCGTCCTCGACGAAGACGTCGTGTTCCGGGCCCGAGTCCTCGACCGCGTCGATCTCGTGCAGCTCGGCGAAGCTGGCGACCTGTTCCTGCGCCGGCCGCCCGGGTGGGGCAAGCGGCTCGCGAAGCTGGAGGCGGCCGCCAGCAGCCAAGCGCAAACCCAGCGTGAGGCTCGTGACGAGCGGCGGGCGACCAAGCAGCTCCAGATGACGAAGGGGGCGCTGGAGCAGGCGCGGGCCCAGGCGCATGAACAGGCGGCGCAGGTGAGCACCTTGCGTGAGTCGCTGGCGGCCGAGTTGGCGGCTCGGCGACAGGCGGAGGACCGGCTCGGCGACCTCGAGGCCGCCGCCGCAAAAGCACTCGACGAGCGCGCCAGCGCCGTGCGCGAGCTCAAGGCGATGGAGGCCCGCCTCGCTGATCGAACCCGTGAGCTGCGGGCGCTGAGCGAGCGGTTGACGGCGCGGGAAGCCGAGATCGCCGCCGAGCGGGAGCAGGCGAGGGGCGCGGTCGCGAACTCCACCCCGGTTGCCGAGCCGTCTGGCGCCGAGCCGGGCGTGGCCGCCGCGGCGGAAGCGCCGGCGGCCCCATCGAATGGGTCACCGCTCGACCGGGTGAGCCTGGCCGCCGCCATCGCGGAGGCATCGGCGGCAGCATCCCAGCTCGCAGCCGCGCTCGGGCGAGCATCGCACGACCTGCGGGTGCCCGTCGTCGAAGAACGAGCTCGGCGCGACGTTCGCGCGGTTCGATCGGCGCGCCGCCGGCCTGTTCGCCTTCCTATCGGCGTGTTCGACGATTCCGTCGAGGCGGCCGAAGCGCTCGTGAACGTGGACAGCATGCTCGTGCTCGTCGACGGCTACAACGTCACGCTGTCTGGCTGGCCCGAGCTCCCCCTCGTGTTGCAGCGCGAGCGGTTGATCGATGCGCTCGGCGCGTTGCAGGCGCGAACCGCCGTCGGCGTGACGATCATCTTCGACGGTGCCGAAGCGGGGCGTGACCTGCCGCCGGAGTCGCGGCTGCGGGGTTTGCAGGTGCGGTTCACGCAGCCCGACGTCGAGGCCGACGACGTGATCATCGAATCGGTTGCACGGCTGCCGGCCGACCGGCCGGTGACGGTCGTCTCGTCTGACAACCGCGTGCGCGAGGGCGCATCGGCCGGCGGAGCCAACCTGCTCTCTTCCGAGCAGCTCCTCGCCCTCTTCCGGCGGTGACCTGGGGCGAACCGCGTTCGCGGCAACCGCGTCATACCCCCTGCGTATGGTGCTCGGGTAGGCATGAACCAGGCAGGGGGACCGCCATGAACCAGCCCGACGAGCCGATCTCGATCAGTTGCGATGACTGCGTGATGCAGCACACCGACGCGTGCGGCGACTGTGTCGTGACGTTCATCTGCTCGCGAGAACCCGGCGACGCCGTGGTCATCGACGCCGACGAGGCCCGCGCGATGCGGGCGATGGCCGACGTCGGCCTCGTGCCGATGCTGCGCCACAAGCGCATCGGCTGAACCTTCGCATGCGAGGCGACCCGCCCGGCCTTGCCATCATGGAGTGGTGGATACAGGTGCCTACGCCGAGCAGCTCGTGGCCATCGGCCGTGTGCACGGTCTCGACGCCATCGGCGTGACGACGGCAGAACCATTCGAGCGGGCGCGCGCTGCGCTCGACGAGCGCAAGGATGCCGGACTCGACGGTGGCATGCAGTTCACCTTCCGCAACCCGTCGCGCTCGACCGATCCGCGCCGAACGCTCCCGGGCGCGCGGTCGCTCATCGTCGCCGCTCGCGCGTACCCGGCCGGCCCATCTGTGCCCGCCGGAGCGAATCGGGCCCGAGTCGCTTGGTACGCGACGGTCGATCACTACGCCGAGCTGCGCAGCGCGCTCGGCCACATCGCTCGGAAGCTCAGCGCAGACGGCTGGCGAGCGCTCGTGCTTGCCGACGACAACGCCCTCGTCGATCGCGAGGCCGCCTACCGGGCCGGCATCGGCTGGTTCGGCAAGAACGCCAACGTGCTGCTACCCGGGCACGGGAGCTGGTTCGTGCTCGGGTCCGTGCTGACCGACGCCGCACTTCCCCCGAGCGCGGAGCCCGCCGCCGATGGCTGCGGCGGTTGCCGCCGCTGCCTTGACGGCTGCCCCACGGGCGCGATCGTCGCTCCCGGTGTGATCGATGCCCGCCGCTGTCTCGCATGGTTGGTGCAAGCCGAGGGCGACTTCCCGCTGGAGCACCGCGCTGCGCTCGGTGACCGGATCTACGGCTGCGACGAGTGTCAGCTCGTCTGCCCGCTCAACCGGCGGCCCACCCGGCCGGCGGGCGATGACGACCAGGAGCGCGCGACCGTGGACGTGGTCGCGCTCCTGGCCGCGACCGACGGCGAGCTGATCGAGACCTTCGGCCGCTGGTACCTCCCGCGGCGAGATCCGCGCTACCTCCGGCGGAACGCGCTCGTCGTCCTCGGCAACACGGGCGACCCGGCCGACGAACGTGTACGGGCCACGATCCGGCGGTACCGCGACAGCGACGACGGCATGCTCAGCGCGCATGCCGCGTGGGCCGCGGCCCGGCTCGGCCTCGAGGTCCTCGCGTGAAGCACCTCCTGGTCACCAACGACTTCCCGCCGAAGGTCGGTGGAATCCAGTCCTATCTCTGGGAGCTGTGGCGCCGGCTCCCTCCCGAGGACGTCACGGTCCTGACCACTCGCCACGACGGTGCGAGCGCCTGGGATCGCACCCAACCGTTCCGGATCGAGCGCGGTGACACGAGCCAGCTCGTCCCCACCCGGCAGCTCGCGCGGCGGGTCGATGCGCTCGGCGACGACGTGGGCGCCCATCTCGTCCTTGTTGACCCCGCGTTTCCGGTCGGCATCGTGAGCCGGTGGCTCGAACATCCCTACGGCGTCATCCTCCATGGCGCCGAGGTCACGATTCCCGGGCGCATGCTCGGGACGAAGCAGCTGTTGGGGCGAGTCCTCCGTGATGCGTCGCTCATCATCGCGGCGGGTGGCTACCCCGCGGCTGAGGGCGAACACGTCGCGGGCCGTTCGCTCCGTGCGACGATCGTTCCCCCCGGCGTCGACACCCAGCGGTTCGTCCCTCTCGACGATGCCGAGCGCCAGAAGGCGAGAGCGTCGTTCGGCGTCGACCCGGCGACGCAGCTCGTGCTCAGCCTCAGCCGCCTCGTCCCCCGGAAGGGGATGGACGTGCTCATCGAAGCCGCTGGCCGCTTGAAGCACAGCCACCCACGGCTCCAGGTCGTGATCGGCGGAGACGGGCGCGATCGCACGCGACTCGAAGCGCTGGCGAGCAAGCACGAAGCGCCCGTTCGCTTCCTCGGCCGGGTCGACGACGAGCATCTGCCTGCGCTGTACGGATGCGCCGACGTGTACGTGATGCTCTGCCGCAATCGCTGGCTCGGACGCGAGCAGGAGGGGTTCGGCATCGTGTTCCTCGAAGCGGCCGCGTGCGGCATCCCGCAAGTGGCCGGGCGCAGCGGCGGCTCGCATGAAGCGGTGGCCGACGGCGAGACCGGCTTCGTCGTCTCCCACCCGCGCTCGGTCGACGACGCCGCCGGCGCGATCCGCAGCCTGCTCGACGACGGCGAGCTGCGAGCTCGCCTCGGCCGCAAGGGCCGCGAACGCACCGAGCGGGAGTTCACCTACGACTCGCTGGCACGGCGTTTGGCGGTCGCGCTCGCCGCGTGTGAGGGTGAGTGCTCGTGACCGACGATCCCGGTGACGGCAACCAGGCGGCCGAACGCGTCGAGCACCCGGTGCTGGTCGACACGAACGACGGTGATGCGTTGCTCGCGGCCTCGTGGATCGGCACCGGTGTGCTCGCCGTCGCCTCGGTCGTGGCCGTCGCCAGCGCGTCGCTGGAGTCGGTGCTCATCGCCGTCTCTCTCATCATGTTCGCGTTGGGCATCGTGCTGTTCATCCGCGCCTTCCTGTTCGCGGTGAACGTACGGCGAGAGGACCTCATCGGCATCGGCGGGCTCTTCTTCCTCGCCGGTTCGGCCCCACGCCGCGTCCAGCGCAGCCTGCTCGGGTCCTTCGGCGCCCAGGCGGCCATCGGGCTGGCAACCGCGATCATCCGGCCCTACACGGCCCTGGCCTTCGCGGTGCTGGCATCGATGTACGGTCTCGGGCTCTGCGGTTTGTGGGGGGCCATCCACGGCACGTTCCCCCGCCGTCCGGTCCACTAAGTTCGCGTCATGGCCGAGCAGGCGACCGAGACCATCACCATCGCCGCACCCGTGCAGCGCGTCTTCGAGACCCTGATCGATTTCGAGTCCTACCCCGAGTGGGCCGGTGATCTCAAGGCCGCCCATGTCGTCGAGCGCGACGGAGACGGTCGGGGCGTGGAGGTCGAGTACCGGGCGGCGGCGATGGGGCGCAGCACCTCCTATCGGCTCCGGTACGACTACGAGGGGGCGCCGAACCGGCTGACCTGGACGCTCGTCGAGGGCGACCTCGAGAGCGAGCTCGATGGCTTCTACCAGCTCAACACGTCGCCCGGCGAGGACGGCAGCACCGATGTCATCTGGCAAACGGTCATCGATCTGATGGTGCCGATCCCCGGGTTCATCAAGCGCCGAGCGGAGAGCCGCATCATCAAAGCCGCCCTCGACCAACTGAAGCAGCGCGTCGAGTCCGCGGTCGCCCCCGACTGACACTGTGCGGATCCTGCTGTTCACGGGCAAGGGGGGTGTCGGGAAGACCACCGTCGCGGCGTCGACGGCGGTCCGCTGTGCCGACGCCGGCGCGCGCACGCTGGTGCTCTCGACCGACCCCGCGCATTCGCTTGCCGACTCGTTCGACACCCATCTGCGAACGACTCCGACCAACATCGGCGGCTCGCTGTTCGGGCAGCAGCTCGACGCGCAGGAACGCATGGAGGAGTCCTGGGGTGAGATCCAGCTGTACCTCGCCGAGCTGTTCGACTGGGCCGGCGTCGATGCTGTCGAGGCCGAAGAGCTCTCGGTCTTTCCCGGCCTGGACGAGGTCTTCGCACTGAGCGACATCAAGCAGTTCGCGGACTCGGGTGACTGGGACGTGATCGTCGTCGATTGCGCGCCGACGGCCGAGACCATCCGGCTGCTGTCGCTGCCCGACATCCTCGCGTGGTACATGGACCGGATCTTCCCCTCGACTCGCCGCTTGAACCGACTGGTCAAGCCGGTGTTGGGCCGGCTCACGAGCATGCCGATCGCCGGCGACAGCGTCTACCGGGCCGGCCATCGGTTCTACGAGCGCCTCGACGGCGTCAAGGACCTGCTGGCCGACGCCGAGCGCTCGAGCGTGCGGCTCGTGGTGAACCCCGAGCGCATGCCTTTGCCGATCGAGACGAGCTCGAGGTGGGCCGGCACGGCGACGAGTTGCTGGTCCGAGTCGGCCCTTACCGAAGGGCGCTCGTGCTTCCCGATACGCTTCGCCGCCGCGGCGTCAGCTCCGCGGCACTCCGCGACGGCCGACTCACGGTAACCTTTGATGCCGGTGGCGGGGCGCGAACCTCTGCTCTCCACGTCGGAGAGCGGCAACAGACCTAGGACCTATGAACGACGAACGAGCGGCCCGGGGGGTCGAACACCTGCAAGCTGCCGCGATGGAGATGATCGCGGCGGCGCGGGCGTTCCTCGACGTCGTCGAAGATGTCGTGGCCGACCCCGAGAAGGTGGCCGACGTCGTGAGCGCGGTGGGCAGTGTGGCTCGCGATGTCGGCGACGCGGCGAAGGACGCGGCCCGCAGCGCCACACGATCAGCAGGCGGTTCGCCGACGGGCGACCCCGCCCATTCCGACGAGGGAGTGCAACGCATCCCGGTTTCCTGAGCACCACCGGAGAGAGTGACCCGGAAAGACCGCCCCTCCCATGACCATTCGGTGACACCACCATGAGGCTGCTGCAGATCGATCCCAACGGTTCAGAGACCACCGCGCTCGACTTTCACCCGATGGTGACCATCGTGACGGGGTTGACGCCGTCCGGCCGCGACATCGTGCTTCGTGTCGCCCGTTCGCTCGCCAAGGCCCAAGACCCCGGTTACGGCGGCCTGCTCGAGGCGCATGGCGTGCTGCTCGACCTGAGCCGCGAAACGCTCGAGCTGCTCGATCTCCAGACCGACTTCGATGTGCTGATCGCCGAAGACGACCTTCCGAGAGGAGCGCCGCTTCCGCCCGAGACGGCCGAAGATGTCGAGGCGGCACCAGCCGCTGAACTGAGTGAGGCGGCCCGAGGCTATGACGATGTCGAGGCGTTCATCGAGAGCGCGCCGGTTGGTCTCTCCGACGAGTTCGATCAGGCCCGCCGCCGGCGTGCTGATGCACGGGAAGCGCTCGGGATCCTCCGAGAGGCGGCCGCCAAGTCGCAGGCGGAGTTCGACAAGGTGCTCGCCAAGCAGAAGATGGCCGAGGCGGAGTTCGCGGCCGTCCGCGAGAGCCGCCCGTTGCTGCGCCTCGTGGTCGGCGAAGAGGCCGAGGATGGCGAACCGGCCGAGCCCCAGATCGACCCGCGTGAGATCATCCGCCAGCGCAACGAGCTCGCGCTGAAGGTCGAGCAGCTCGAGGGCCGCATCACCACGATGGTCCGAGGCCTCGAAGAGCTGTCCGCCATCGACACCCGCCCCTTGACCGTCCTGCTCGACGCCATCCGCAACCCGCAGCCGATCGAGTACGTTCCGTCTGACCGGGCGCACGAGCTCGCGGACGAGGTCATCGATCTCGAGCGAAAGGTTGCCGAGCTCGAGAAAGATCTCGACAAGCGCGGCCTGGCGTCGGGTCTCGCGTTGAAGCAGCTGGAGATCGCTCGCAACGAGCTGGCCAACGCGGAGAAGGCGATGCGCAAGCCTGAGCTCACAGCCGACGACATCAGCGCGCTCGAGGCCGCGCACGAGGAAGTCCTCGAGGCCGAGACCAAGGCGAGTGGCGCGTTCAAGCGCGGTGGCCAGAAGCGCCTCGAACAGGCGCTGGCCCGCCAGCAGGAGATCCTCGATCACATCGGTTTCCCCACATGGAGCGCGTACGTGATGGGCGCGGGCCTCCTCGCCATCGACCATGCGGCCGAGCAACGACTCGACAAGGCCCGGCTCGACATGGATGCCGCCGAGAACCACTGGGCCTCGGTCTGTGCCGAGATCGAATCGAACCCCGAGCACCGCCAGTTGCTCGATCGCTTGGAAGACGTCTACCTGGAGGCCTTCGACCTTCTGGGCGGGACCGAGCCCGAAGACCTCGAGGGTGCCCTGCGCGAGCTGCAGGTACCGAAGCGAGAGGTGACGTCCGAAGAGCTCGTCGATGCGCTCGCCTACCAGCTCGAGCTGGCCGGCTTGCAGCTTCCCGAAGGTGCGAGCGCCGACCTGACCGTCGTCGCCGCGGATGCGTTCCTCGAGGAAGCCTCCGCGGTCGAAGGGCGGATCGCCGAGATTCGAGACGAGCGGGCGACGGCCGAAGCCGAGCTCGCCGTGGCGCGCGGACAGCTCAACGAGCTCGCCCTCGTCGAGCTACCTGAACTCGACGAGACCGAGCTCTCGATCGACGACGCCTTCGATCCCTCCGACCCGTTCGGACTCGGCGACGTGCAGGCGGGTGAACGCGCGCCGACCGAGATGGGGCCAAGGGGCGAGGCAGAACAGCAGCGCGGCCTCGGTACCGCGGGCGATCCGTTCGATGTCGGCGCAATCGCTGCCGGCGACGCCGGTGGAGCCCTGTTCGGCGGTCTGGCCGAGGAGCAGGACGAACCCGATCTCGAACGCCTCGAGCGTGCGGTCGACGACGCGGTCGAAGAGGTCGCCGAGTACACCGAATGGGTCGAGTCTCGCGAGGCGCTGGTCGATGCGGCACTGACGATCGAGGCGGTTGCCACCACCCGGCTCCTGAAGATCGCGTCCGAGTTGATGGATCAGACCGACGCAAACGCCCCGGCGAGCGTCGGCGGCAACGGTGACTCGGCGGGTGGAACAGCTTCGAGTGGAGGTTCACCCGGGGGCTCGAACGGCAGTGCGGCACGCACCGGTCCGCCTCGCGTGGAGGACATCGAGCAGTTCCTCGTCGATCGGTCCGAGACGCATTGCCATGTGTCGTACGCGGGGTCGTTGCCGATCGTGTTGAACGACACCTTCGCACACCTCCGGTCCGACGATGCCCGCCGGCTGCTCGACCAGCTCCGGATGATGTCCGAAGCCGTGCAGGTCATCTACCTCACAGACGATGGAGGCATCGCCGGTTGGGCCGAGGAAGTCGGCTTCCAGCGAGCGGCGGTCGTTCCCGCTCCCATCGGCTTCGGCTGACCGAAGGCCGTGCGGTGGCCACCCAAGCCCGTCGGCAGAACGCCACCGAGCTGCCTACCATCGGACAGGCGATGCCCGACGACTCTCGCCCCAGCCGCCGGGGCACCGGCGGCGATACCTCTGGAGGTGCCGTGCCCGCCATCACCGAAGATGCCATCCGTGAGCTTGCAGCATTTCGGGGGGAGGAGGCACCGGTCACCAGCTGCTACTTGAACGTCGACGGTCGGCACCACACTCGCCGGGAGGAGTACGAGCAAGAGCTCGATCACCTGGTCCGCGGGGCCAAGCCACGGGCTAACGGCACCCATTCGGTGGCGAGCGACCTGCGGCGGATCACCGAGTTCGTCCGGGGCGGGATCGATCGCTCGACGACGAGGGGTCTCGCCATCTTCTCGTGCACGGCGCACGACTTCTGGGAGGTCGTGCTGCTCCCGGTCCCGGTGCGCAACAAGGTCGTGATCCAGAGCGCGCCCGCGGTGAGCCAGCTCGAGCGCCTCGTCAACGAGTTCAACCGGTTCGGCGTGCTGCTCGCCGACAGGCAGCGGGCCCGGATGTTCGTGTTCGAGATGGGCGAGTTGACCGATCACTCCGAACGGCTCGACGAGCTGCCCCGTGACTACGACGCGAGAGGCGAGAAAGACCAGGGCGACAAGCACGCGCACGTGGAGGCGCTCGCATCGCAGCATCTACGGCAGGCGGCGGCAGCTGCGTTCGACCTGTTCCGGTCCGGGGGATTCGAGCACTTCACGATCGGCTGCCCTGACCCGATCGCGCACGAGCTCGAGAGCAACCTGCACCCGTACCTCCGCGAGCGACTCGCCCCGCGGGTCGGCGTGCAGCCGTCGGCGTCGCTCGAGCAGATCCGGCAGGCCGTCATCGACCTCGAGCTGGAGGTCGATCGGCTCGAAGAGGCAGAGCAGGTCGATCGTCTGCGGGCGGCGGTGGCGACGAGCCAGCGGGGTGTCGCCGGGCTGCCGGGTGTCCTGGCGGCCCTGAGCGAGCATCGCGTCCAGTCGCTGCTGGTGTCCGATGGCTTCAGCCAGCCAGGCTGGCGGTGCGAGGCCTGCCATCTGCTGACGACCGTCGGACGGAACTGCCCCGCGTGCCAGGGCGAGATGGCGCAGGTGGAAGACGCCGTGGAGGAAGCGCTCGACGACGCGCTGCGCCAGTCGTGCGCCGTCCGCGTGTGCGTCGGCAACGCCGACCTCGACGTGCTCGGGCGCATCGGCGCGTTGCTGCGGTACTGACTGCATGCGAGCGCTCGCCGCCGGTCTCGACATCGGCGGCACGAAGATCCTCGGCCATGTGCTCGACGGCGACGACCTGAGCGGGTCGCTCGCCCAGGTGCGGGTGGATACACCCCGGGGCGCGCCCGCCATCGAGCAAGCCGCGCGCGAGGTGCTCGCCATGCTCGCCCGGCAGGTCGGGGGCCGGTTCGACACGATCGGCATCGGCGTAGCGGGCCTCGTCGATCTCGAAGGCGTGCTGCGGTTCGCCCCCAACCTTCCCGGCGCCATCGACATCGCGGTGGCGCCCGCGCTGCGCGAGGAGTGGAAGGTTCCCGTCCTCGTCGACAACGACGCCAACACCGCGATGTGGGCGGAGTACCGCATGGGCGCGGCGATCGGCGTGACCGAGTCGGTGCTCGTGACGTTGGGGACCGGCATCGGCGCCGGCATCATCGTCGGGGGCCGGTTGCAGCGGGGCGCCGCCGGCTTCGGCGGCGAGCCGGGCCACATGGTCGTCGATCCGTCGGGTCCGCCCTGCCCGTGTGGCCGCCGGGGGTGCTGGGAACGTTTCGCGTCGGGCAGCGGTCTCGGCCGGCTGGCACGCGATGCAGCCGAGGCCGGCCAAGCCGACCGGGTCGTCACGCTGGCCGGCGGCGACGCGGAGGACGTGCGCGGCGAGCACGTCACCCGGGCCGCGCTCGAGGGCGACCCTGATGCGGTTGCGGTCCTGCGCCAGTTCGCGTGGTGGGTGGCGCTCGGCGTCGCCAACCTTGTCAACATCCTCGACCCCGAGCTCGTGGTGATCGGCGGGGGACTGGCCGATGCCGGCGAGCTCTTGCTCGCACCGACCCGCCAGGCCTACGCCGGTCTCGTCCTCGCCCACGAGCACCGTTCTCCGGTCCGCGTCGAAGCCGCCAGCCTGGGCGCCGACGCAGGAGCCGTCGGCGCCGCCGTCCTTGCCCTCGACTCGCTCTGACGGCGGTGAAACCCGCCTTCGGCGCAGTGGCGGTGGCGCTGTAGTTTGGGGCGATGGAGTTCCGCCGCATCACCTCGCTACCCCCCTACGTCTTCACCATCATCGATTCGCTGAAGGTGGAGGCCCGCCGGGCCGGGGCTGATGTGATCGACCTGGGGTTCGGCAATCCAGACCTGCCTTCGCCCGACATCGCGGTCGACAAGCTGTGCGAGGCGGTCCGCAACCCTCGCAACCATCGGTACTCCGCCAGCCGGGGCATCCCCAAGCTCCGCCAAGCCGTGAGCGACCTGTACCTCCGGCGGTTCGGCGTCGAGCTCGACCCCGATACCGAGGTCATCAACACGATCGGGGCCAAGGAGGGGTTCTCTCACCTGATGTGGACGCTGCTCCAGCCAGGTGACGCGGCCGTCGTGCCGTCGCCGTCGTACCCGATCCACATCTACGGCCCGCTGTTCGCTGGCGCCGACATCCGCGAGGTGCGCCTCGGCACCGGCCTCGACTTCTTCGACGGCCTGCAGGAGGCGTGGGACTACTCGTGGCCCAAGCCGCGGGTGATCGTGATGTCGTTCCCGCACAACCCGACGACCACGTGCGTCGACCTCGACTTCATGCAGAAGGTCGTCGACTTCGCCCGAGAGAACGAGGTCATCGTCGTGCACGACAACGCCTACGCCGACCTCGGCTACGACGGCTACATGCCGCCCTCGATCCTCCAGGCGGAGGGGGCGAAGGAGGTTGCTGTCGAGCTCTACTCGATGACCAAGTCGTTCTCCATGGCCGGCTGGCGTGTCGCCTACCTCTCGGGCAACCGCGAGGTCGTGCAGGCGCTCGCCAAGCTCAAGAGCTACCTCGACTACGGGGCGTTCCAACCAATCCAGATCGCGGCCACCGTCACGATGAACGAGACGCCGGACTACCCGAAGGAGGTGCGCGAGGTCTACCAATCGCGCCGCGACGCGCTGTGCGGCGGGCTCAACCGCATCGGCTGGGAGCTCGAGCCGCCCAAAGGCACGATGTTCGTCTGGGCGCCGATCCCAGAGCCCTATCGCGAGATGGGGTCGGTCGAGTTCGCCAAGATGCTCGTGACCGAGGCGGAGGTCGCCGTGTCACCTGGCGTCGGGTTCGGTCCCGGCGGCGAGGGGTTCGTGAGGTTCGCGCTCATCGAGAACGAGCAGCGCATCAACCAAGGTGTCCGCAACCTGAAGCGCGCCCTCGACAAACTCGAGGCCTGACCAGTTCCGCCGGCTCAAATCGGCGCGGCCGCGCTGCGATCGCCGGTGTGGATGCCGTCGAGGATCAGCGCGATCGCTTCATCGGCGACCTCGTCGGGCGAGCGGTGCTTCTCGTGGATGAACACGCGCACGAGCTGGGTCGACAGGCCGAGGATGCCCTGGGCGATGTAGTCCGCGCTGGTGTCGCGGATGAGGCCGCGATCGATCCCGTCCTGCACGTGTCGCATGACATCTTTGATGGCGACTTCCTGGCCCTTGCGGAGCGAGGGGAGGAAGCGCTCTTCGGTGATGGCGAACTGGGTGAGCTTGTAGTAGTTCTCGTGCTCCGCGGACCACAGCATGGTCGAGCGGATGCCGAGCTCGATGCGCGCGATCGGGTCGTCCTCGCCCTCGATGGCCTGCTGCTGGGTGCGCCGCAGGTCTTGCTGGGCCTCGCGCAGGATCTCGATGAAGAGCTGCTCTTTGCTGTCGAAGTACCAGTAGAAGACGCCCTTGCCGACGCCGAGTCCCTGCACGATCTCCGCGACCGACGTGGGGTGGTAGCCGTTGTCGGCGAAGCGCTGCGTGGCGAACTCGAGGAGCTGACGCCGCCGTTCCTTGCCGCGTGTGGTCAGCCGGCGGTTCATCTGCCCACGCTATGAGTTCTTGACCGTACGGTCAAGAAACGGTCGGGCGTGACGCTGCGCCCCGGCCGGACGGCCGTGAGCTGGGCAGTCTTTTCCTCTCCGCTCACCTGCTCGAAACATCCTGTTCATGCCGCGCCCGTACGGTCATCAGCCATGGCAACCTTCGTGCTTCGATTGTGGCTGCCCGATCGCCCTGGCGCGCTCGGCGCGGTGGCGAGCCGGGTCGGGGCGGTGGGCGGCGACGTGGTGGGGATCGACATCATCGAACGGGGCGCGGGCCGTGCCATCGACGAGCTCGTGGTCGAGCTGGCCGACGAGGATTGGGTCGGGCTGCTCCTCACCGAGGTGGCGGAGGTGGACGGCGTGGACATCGAGCAGGTGACGGCGGTCGCCGACTCGCTCCGCGACCCACGCCTCGACGCCCTCGAGACCGCCGCGGTCCTCGTCGGTGCGCACACCACCGACGAAGCGATCGCCGAGCTGTGCCGGCACGCCGTTCGTCAACTTGGCGCGTCGTGGGGCGCGGTCGTGTCGGCGGTGGAAGAGTCGGTCGTCTCGTGTTGTGGCACGGACGTGCCTTCGGCCGGCTGGCTGCTCGCGTTCTTGCAGGGCAGCCAATCGTCGGCTCGTGTGGCCAACGGCGACAGCGGCCCCGACGACGTCGTGTGGTCTCCGTTGCCGCAGGCGGAGCTGGCGTTGGTCCTCGGACGGGAGGGGATGGCGTTCCGTGCGCGTGAACGGCGGCAGGCAGCGCCCTCGCACGGATCGTCGACACCCGGTTTCGTGACTTGAGACGGCTCGAGGCCCGAGCGCTGCACCCGGCCGCTCCGCCCTCGCTCGACTGAACTTCTCCGAACTGGGCCATGGAACGCGCCGGAAACGGCGCGCGTGGCGGCCCAGTTCGGGGTTGGGGGAGGGTAGTCGGCGTCAGCGCTCCCAGTCGCGGGCGCGCTCGACGGCGCGCAGCCACTGCGCGTGCGCCGCATCGGCCGTCGCCCGGTCGATGGCAGGATGCACCTCGCGGTCGAGGGCCCAGTTGGCGGTGATCTCGTCGAGGGAGGACCAGAAGCCGGTGGCGAGCCCGGCGAGATAGGCCGCGCCCAATGCCGTGGTCTCCTGCACGATCGGGCGCGCGACGGGCACCTGGAGCTGGTCGGCCTGGATTTGCAGGAGCAGATCCATCGCCGACGCACCGCCGTCGACGCGCAACGCTTGCTGCTCGGTCCCGCTCGCGGCGGCCATCGCCGCCACGACGTCTCGCGTCTGGAACGCCATCGACTCGACCACGGCCCGGGCGATGTGGGCGCGGCCGGTGCCGCGCGTGATGCCCACGATCGTGCCGCGAGCATAGGGATCCCACCACGGCGAGCCGAGCCCGGTGAACGCGGGCACGATCATCACGCCGTCGGTGTCGGGGACCGACGCCGCCAGCGGACCGGTCTCCGCCGCGTCGGTGATGATCCCGATGCCGTCGCGCATCCACTGCACCGCTGCGCCCGTCACGAAGATGGCGCCCTCGAGCGCGTAGTGCGTCAGTGTGGCTCCGTTCTCGCCCGGGATGGACCACGCCACCGTTGTGAGCAAGCCATCGACGGGCTCGGGACACGTGTCTCCCACGTTCATGAGGACGAACGACCCCGTGCCGTAGGTGTTCTTCGACATCCCTGGCTCGAAGCAGGCTTGCCCGAACAGCGCCGCCTGCTGGTCACCGCCGATCCCCGCCACCGGCACGCCGGCGCCGAAGCCCGCGACCGACTCGACCGTGTGGCCGAACACGCCGCTGGAGGGCAGCACCTCAGGCAGGATGTGCGGAGGCACGCCGAACAGCTCGCACAGCGGCTCGGACCACGAAAGCGAACCGATGTCGTACAGCAAGGTGCGGCTGGCGTTGGAGGGGTCGGTGGCGTGCACGGCCCCGCCCGTCAAGTTCCACAGCACCCACGAGTCGATGGTGCCGAAGGCGACGTCGGGGCCGGGCTCGATGCCCCCTTCGTTGAACAGCCAGTGGAGCTTGGTGCCGGAGAAGTACGGATCGAGGACGAGACCGGTTCGATCACGCACCAGCGCAAGGTTGCCATCGACGTCCCTCAGCTCGTCGCAGAGCCCAGCCGTCCGGCGGTCCTGCCACACGATGGCTCGATGCAGCGGCGCGCCGGTGCGCTTGTCCCACACCACGGTGGTCTCGCGCTGGTCGGTGATGCCGATGGCCGCGACTGCCTTCTCGCTGCCGATGCGGGCGTGCAGCTCGGCCAACACCGCCTGGATCGTGTCCCATATCTCGACGGCATCGTGCTCGACCCATCCGGGTCGAGGGAAGTACTGCGGGAACTCGCGGTACGCGGACTGCACCGCGTTGCCGCCGTGGTCGAAGGCGATGGCGCGGACGCCCGTGGTACCGGCGTCTATGGCGACGACGACAGGCATGGCGCCGAAAGATAGCGGGCCAGCCGCTCAGGATCGGCAAAAGTCCCTTGCCCGGTCGCGCCCTGCTGAATCCGGCCGGGTCGCTGAGTACGGTTGCAGCGAGAGCGATGAACCCGAAGGAGGCGACGAATGCGTGTAGCGATGCTCACCGGCGGCGGCGATTGCCCGGGCCTGAACGCAGTCATGCGAGCTGTGGCTCGCAAAGCCGAGCGGATCTTCGAAGACGAGCTCGTCGGCTTTCAGGACGGGTGGCGAGGTGTGATCGAGGACGTCGTCCGGCCGCTCTCGGTCGATGCGTACCGGGGGACGTTGCCCCGGGGTGGCACCATCCTCGGGTCGAGCCGCACCAACCCGTTCAAGGTCGACGGCGGTGTGGATGCCTGCAAGCGCACGCTCGAGCGGGAGAAGATCGATGCTCTCATCGCCATCGGCGGCGAGGACACCCTCGGCGTCGCCCACAAGCTCAGCGAGCTCGGCATGCATGTGGTCGGCGTTCCGAAGACGATCGACAACGACCTCTCGGCAACCGAGCTCACGTTCGGGTTCGACACGGCGGTGCAGATCGCGACCGAGGCGATCGATCGCCTGCACACGACCGCCGAGTCGCACCACCGCGTCATGGTCGTCGAGGTCATGGGGCGCCACGCCGGCCACATCGCCGTCTGGTCGGGCATCGCCGGCGGCGCCACCATGATCCTCATCCCCGAAGAGCCGTTCGACATCGACCACGTCGCCGAATCGTTGAAGCGGCGGCACGAGCAGCACGGCCGGTTCGCGTCGATCATCGTGGTCGCCGAGGGCGCAACGCCGAAGGAAGGCACCATGAAGCTCGTGTCGAAGGAGATCGACGAGTTCGGTCATGTGCGCTTGGGCGGCATCGGCCAGACCTTGGCCGAAGAGATCGAGAGCCACACCGGCTACGAGACCCGCGTGACGATCCTCGGCCACGTGCAGCGCGGCGGCACGCCGACGGCGTTCGATCGCGTGCTCGCCACCCGTTTCGGTGTGGCCGCCATCGATGCCGTGCATGCCGAGGCGTGGGGCACCATGGTGGCGCTGCAGTGCGGGAAGATCGTGCGCGTGCCGATGTCTGACGCGGTCGGCCGGTTGAAGACAGTCGATGCCGACATCTATCACGGCGTGGCCGAGTACTTCTTTGCCGGGTGAGTCGATGAGGGTCGAAGAAGGCGACCGGTGAACGAGATCGCTTCGGTTCTCGCGGCCAGCAGCGCGAGCTCGTCAGACGCGTCGGGCAGTGCACTCTTCGTGGTGCTGTTGGTCTTGGTGTTCGGTCTGGTCATCGGCCTCAACGGTGTCGTGATCTTCTTCCGCACGAAGAAGCGGCGGCACCTCTTCGACTCGATCACGGCCGATCCGACGAACTGGGTGGCCATCCTCTCCGGCCAACCTGTGCCCCGGCGGGCCACCGGTCCGCTGCTGTTCGAGATCGGTTCCGCGTGGAGCAACCGTGGCCACTACGCCCTCGCGTTGGACGATGCGACAGCGGTCGTCCGGTCGTTGCGCTCGAACGTCGCGCCCATCGTCGACCGCAATGGTGGTGCGCTTCGCTTCCACAACGGCATCTTCGTCAAGTCGTTGCGCATCGGCGGGGAGGAGCTTCAGGAAGGTCCAGTCGCCGCCATCGCAACCGAGATGGCCCGGCTTGGCTGGACGGTCCTCGATCTTCCTGCGTACCACGGTCCGCGACCGGCGCACTTGGGCACGTGGGTGGGCCCGCGGCCAGCGCCTCCCGGTTCCGGCGCCGCTCCCGTCCGCACCATCCCGCGCGAGGTGCCCTCGGTCCCGACCAGCCTCGTCCCGACGCCCCGCGGCATCCCGGCCGGCGCGCCCCGGTGGTCACCAGCGTCCGCTCGACTCGCCGCACCCCCGGACCGCACATCCCCGCCGGCTGCTGCGATGCACGCCGACATCGAGATGCCGCGGTCCGACGCCGCGGGCGACATCGAGCTCGGGACCGACGACCTCGGCATGGCGATCGAGGATTGGATGCGAGCGGGGGACCTCGACGAGATCGAGTGAAGCGGTCGGGGGACGGGCCGTGAGCGCGGTGGTGTCAGCCGCCCGGCGCCGGCAAAACCGTTGTGGGCGACGCCGCGAGGAGCGCCTCGTTGAGCTTTTGGAAGTTGTCGCGCGTGAGGGGTTCGCCGGTGGCGCCGAGCCCGCCTGCGGGCGTCGACGGCTCGCCGTTCACGAAGAAGCGCACCGCGTTGACACCCTCGAGATCGGTCAGCGCAAACACGATCTGGGCGATGGCCAGCCGTTGCGCCTGGCCCTGGACGCCGAGAACGAGGTCGACGTCGGCGATGTTGTTCTGGAGGCTCACCGAGTTGATCTTGGTGCTCTCACCGAGGAACGTGCGCAGATCCTGGCTTCGGTCCTGCGGGACGGTCTTCAGCGCCTCGAGCACCGCCTTCGCTTCGTCGGTCTGCGACGCGGCTACTTTGATCGGAACCGGCACCTGGACGAGCTCTTCGTCGTTCTCGTTCTCGCTGTTCTTCAGGTAGTAGATGTCTTGCAGCTTGGTCGCTGCCGGACTCGTGGTCGTCGTGCTCGCTTGGCGCAGGGCCTGGTCGGCCGGCGCGGGGAGCGCGAACTTCTGGGGCTCGCCGTCCTGCGGCAGGCCACATCCGGCCGCGAGCGGGCCGAATGCGACCATGATCGTGCTCGCGAGAAGGATCGATCGCGCGCGCCTCATACCGCCACCGGTTCGGCGAGGTGCGGCTCGCTCTCGGGCACCGCCGGCAACTCGATCACGAACCGAGCGCCGGCCTTGCCGTCGAGCCGGTCTTCCACCCACACGGTGCCGCCGTGGAGGCGCACGTGCTCGTCGACCAGCGCCAGCCCGAGGCCAACGCCGCTGTCGGCACCGCGGTTGCCGCCCTCGCCACCTCGCGAGAAGCGGTCGAAGATCATCGTGCGCTCGTCCGCGGGTACGCCGTGGCCGGAGTCTTCCACGGCGATGCGCACGACCTCGTGCGACTGGCCCCCCTCGCCCGCGTTGCGACTGGCGAGCTGGATCTGGATCGAGGTGGCGCCGCCCGCGTACTTGGCGGCGTTGTCGAGCAGGTTGGCGATCACGCGCACGAACCTCCGCTTGTCGAGGCGCACCACGGCCTCGCCGACGTCTTCGTCGTAGATGACCTTGATCCCACCAGCTCCAGCGGCACCCACCGCCTGGATGACGAAGTCGACGACGAGCACCTCGTCGAGGTGCAACGTGATGGCCCCGACATCGAACCGGGAGATCTCGAGCAGATCTTCCACGAGCTGCTGGAATCGCTCGACGTCCGCGCGCATGAGGTCGAGCGCGGTGCGCGCCCGCTCAGGCATCTCGTCACGGGAGTTCTCGAGCACCTCGATCGAAGCGGCGAGGGTCATGAGGGGAGAGCGCAGCTCATGGCTGACCTCGGAGGCGAAGCGGGCGTCGCGGTCGAGGCGGCTCTCCAGCGCGGCGGCCATCTCGTTGAACGACACGGTCAGCGTGTCGAGGTCGGGGTCGCCGCTGACCTCCAGCCGCGTGTCGAGGCGGCCGCCGGCGATGGCCCCGGCTGCGGTGCCGACCTCGGTCAGCGGTGCGAGCGCTCGCCGGCTGATCCAGAAGCCGAACAGGCCACCGGCGAGTGTGGTCAGCGCGGCGGCACCCAGCAAGGAGATGCCGAGCCCGTCGAGCGCGTTCTCGACGTCTTGGAGCGGGACCGCTTCGTAGTAGCTGGCGTTGCTGGACGCGATCGGGATACCTACCGCGAGGTACGGGTTGTTGTCTTTTCGTGCGTAGTACCGCATGGTTGCGGCCTGGCCGCTGGTGACCGTGACGCGCAGCTTCTCGGGGAGGTCGTTGAGGCCGAACTGCAGTGGGTCCTTGGCGTACGCCGCCGGTTTCCCGCCGACATCCTGGTTGTAGGAGATGACCGGTTGCGCACCTTCAGGCGTGGGGAGCGAGGTGAGGAGCTTCTCGAAGTTGGACGCGTCGGCCGCCCGTGGCAGCTTGAGCTCTTTGCTCACAAACGTGGCGTTGGCGATCGCGCTCTGGCGTGCTGCGTCCAAGCGCTGCAGGAGCAGGTTCTCGCGAGTGAGCTCCCAGGTCGTGACCGACAAGATGGCCGAGAGCAACGCGGCGCCGAGCGCGAAGATCAGCGTCAGTCGGGCTCGAAGACCGAGGCGGCGGGTTGCGGGCAAGAACCGCATGACCGACATTTTGGATCAAGAACCAGCGAACACGGTAGGCGGGCCGCCTCTTCGGCTCAGGAAGGGGAATCAGGTCTGCAGCTTGTAGCCGAGGCCCCGGACGGTGACCACGTGTCTGGGGTTGGCTGGGTCGGATTCGACCTTCATCCGCAGCCGCCGAATGTGGACGTCGACCAGGCGGCCGTCGCCGAAGTACCCGTAGCCCCACACCCGTTCGAGCAACACCTCTCTGCTGAAGACCCGGCCCGGGCTGGCGGCCAACTCGACGAGCAACCGGAACTCTGTTTTGGTCAGATGCACCTCTTGCCCGTCGCGCAGGACCATTCCTTCCTCGGGAACGATCTCGAGGTCGCCGAACTTCAGGTGAGAGATGCCCGGGTCACTGGTGCGGGCCCGACGGAGCAAAGCCCTGATGCGAGCAGAGAGCTCTTTGGGTGCGAAGGGCTTGGTGAGGTAGTCATCAGCGCCGGCCTCGAGGCCGGCGACGACATCATGGGTGTCGGCGCGCGCCGTGACCATCACGATCGGCACATCGCTGTTGCGGCGGATGGAGCGGCACACCTCGAAGCCGTCGATGCCCGGCAGCATGATGTCGATGAGGACGACATCGGTCGGGTGGCGGGAGAACGACTCGAGGGCGTCCTCGCCGTTGTCGGCTTCCTCGACCACCCAGCCTTCGTCCTCCAGAGCCATCTTGACCGCGGTGCGGATGCGCTCGTCGTCTTCAACCGCCAGGATGCGTGTTCCCACTCCCTAATGGTGCCCGATCGACGACCGGATGGGGCTGATACCTGCGATCTTTTCTGCGCTTGTGCGGGCGGGCTCGGGCATGCCGCGCCCGCCCGGGCTACGCGTGCTGTGCTTTGGCATCGACCAATCGTGCCCGCATCGGTGCGAACAGGGGCGGCGACGCCGCCAACGTGAAGGTCGTGGAGGCCAGGTTGCCGTCGAGATCGCCGACCAGTGCGCCCGCTTCGGTCGCGATCAGCGAGCCAGCGGCGTAGTCCCACACCTGCAAGCCCTTCTCGTAGAAGCAGTCGAGGCGGCCACAGGCCACCGAGCAGAGGTCCACGGCCGCCGCGCCCATCCGCCTGATGTCGCGCACGTGCGGGAGGATCTGCCCAAGCACAGCCGCCTGGCGCCGCCGCCGGTCGGGGTCATAGGAGAATCCCGTGCCGACGAGGGCCTGCTGCAGATCGGTCTCGGCCGAGCAGACGATGGGCGCGCCGTTGCGCCGGGCGCCGCCGCCTCTGGATGCCCTGAACAGATCGGCATGCATGGGATCGGCGACAACCCCGGCCACCACGCCGTCGGCCTCGGTCGCCGCCGCGATGGAGACCGCGAAGCCGGGGTGCCCGTAGAGGTAGTTGGTCGTTCCGTCGAGGGGATCGACGATCCACCTGACCCCACTCGACCCGCTGTGGTCGGTGCCCTCCTCGCCAAGGATGCCGTCGGCGGGCCGGGCCGCGAGCAAGCCGTCGACGATCAGCCGTTCCGAGGCGCGGTCCATGTCGGTCACCATGTCGGTGGCGGACGACTTGGTGAGCACGCTCGCCCGAGTCCTGCCGACCCCTTCCATCAGCAGCGCGGCCGCTTGCTCGGCCAGCGAGCAGGCGAGCTCGAGCAGATCGGTCGGATCCGTCGCGCTGGTCAGGCCGCCGCCGGTGTCCATGGCAGCATCCTTGCCGACCGAGCGTCCGCTGCGCTCATCCGCGAGCGGCGGGCCGCGATGTCGGGTCGAGGTGCGGTACGGTCCGCGTCCGTGAGCCACGACGGCATCATCGATCTCCGATCCGGCACCGTCACCTGGCCTACGCCGGAGATGAGGCGCGCCGTGGCGGAGGCCGATGCCGGCGACGACGGGTACGGCGAAGACCCGACTGTCAGGCCCCCGAGCGCGGTGCTTCTCGATTCGTGCCAAGCGATCGCGACGGCGCCGTGAGCGGCTCGACGATCCTCGCCATCTACGCCCACCCCGACGACTCCGAGGTGTCGAGCGCCGGCACGCTCGCCCGCTGGGCCCGGGAGGGCCGCGAGGTCCACCTGATCATCTGCACGCTGGGCGAGAAGGGAACCGAAGATGCCGGCCTCGACCCGGCCGAGCTGGCGGCGACCCGCGCCCAGGAGACCGCCGCCGCGTGCGCAGTCGTGGGCATCGCGTCGCACGAGAACCTCGGCTACCCCGACGGCGAGTTCGCGAGCGTGCTGGAGACTCGTGGACGCCTGGTGGAGCGGATCCGCGCCCTGCGGCCCGCGATCGTCATGACGTCCGACCCGACCGCCGTGCTGTTCGGGGCCAGCTACGTGAACCATCTCGATCACCGATCCGTCGGCTTCGCGGTGCTCGACTCGTGCGCACCGGCCGCCGCCCGGCCCCACTACTTTCCCGACGCGGGGCCGCCGCACCAGGTCGAAGAGATCTTCCTGTCCGGCACGTTGGCCCCCGACACCTGGATCGACGTCTCCGACACGCTCGAGGTGAAGGTGGAGGCTCTGCGCTGCCACCGCAGCCAGCTCGGCGACGAAGCCGACACGATGGCCCAGCTCGTCCGAGCCCGGGCGGCCGCGGCTGGTGCCGAGGCCGGCTTCGGCGCCGCCGAGGGCTTTCGCGTGATCCGGTTCGTGTAGCACCGCGCCGCGGCTCCCGACCGTTCTCCTCTCGAACCGTGGCGGGCGGCCCTGACCGAGGTGCAGAACCGCAACCGGTTGGCGAGGGCAGTGGTCAGCGTTCAGCGCACGCGGGGCTGGGGCCGGTTCCCGGACGAGGTCCGAGGAGGACCGGTCCGCGACCTGTTCAGCGCCTTGTCGTCCCGCCAGTTGCCGGACTCGCCGGTTTGCTGGATGGTCTTCCACTCGCCCATGGCTCGCAACGCCAGCATGGCGACGACCGCGACCCCTACGGCGGCGATGGTCGCCCCGACGAGGCCGCCGATGCCAGGCACGGCGGCGGAACATCCGGTGCCGCACTGCAGGTCGGTGACGCTGTAGCCGATGAACCCGCCCGTCGCGCCGGCCGCGAGGATGGCGACGAACGCCACGATGCGCGCCAGTCTCGGTGGGGCCGCGCTCTGCTCCTCCGGAGATGGCATGGGGAAGATCGTACGCGGACCCGAAGGCATTCCCCGATTCCACACCCGCGGCACCGGCCCCTACAGTCTGCGCCGTGCGTCCCTTGGTCGTCCTCCCCACCTACAACGAAGTCGAGAACATCCTCGAGGTCTTGCAGAAGGTGCGCGACGCCGCGCCCGACGCAGAGATCCTGGTCGTCGACGATGGCAGCCCGGATGGGACGGCGGGCATGGCCGAGGGCTGGGGGCATCAGCACGGCGGTGTCTCGGTCCTGCGCCGCACCAAGAAGTCCGGTCTCGGCAGCGCCTACCGCGCCGGGTTCACCGAGGGTCTCAAGGAGGGCTTCGACATCCTCATCGAGATGGACTCTGACCTCTCGCACGACCCGGCGGCCCTGCCGTCGCTCATCCATGCGGTGGAGGACGGCGCCTCGCTGGCGATCGGCTCCCGCTACGTGCCAGGCGGGCACATCCCGAACTGGAAGTGGCACCGCAAGTTCCTCTCCCGTGGAGGCAACGTCTACGCCGGCCTCGTGCTCGGGCTCGGCGTGCGCGACGCGACTGCCGGCTACCGGGCGTACGCGGCCGACGCGCTCTCGAAGATCGAGCTCGACACCATCAAGGCCGACGGGTACGGGTTCCAGATCGAGATGGCGTATGAGATCAAGAAGAACGGCGGTCGCATCGTGGAGATCCCGATCTCGTTCACCGACCGGGTCCGCGGCGAGTCCAAGATGTCGGGGAAGATCGTCGTGGAGGCGCTGGTGCTGGTGACCTGGTGGGGCCTCCGCGACCGGGTGCTGCGGCGGGGCAAGCGGATCGCGAGGTAGCGCTCGGTCTCGGTTCGCACATGGCGCCGAATAGCCTCGCCGTGATGAGCGGAGCCGCAGCCTGGAAGGAATGGATCGTTGGTGGCGCCCTCATCGAGACCGATGCGGGCTTGCTGCTCGTGCAGAACCAACGACGCGGCGGCCGTGTCGAT
Source organism: Actinomycetota bacterium (assembly GCA_016185305.1). GTDB lineage: Bacteria > Actinomycetota > Acidimicrobiia > Acidimicrobiales > Acidimicrobilacustridaceae > JACPNV01. The sequence continues at coordinate 82,026 of JACPNV010000001.1, forward strand.
TGGAGCCCGCCCGGTGGCGTCATCGATGAAGGTGAAGAGCTCTTGGCCGGCCTCACGCGCGAGGTCGTGGAGGAGACCGGCCTCCTCGTCACCGAGTGGCACGGGCCGACCTATGAGATAGAAGCGCACGCGCCTGGGCTCGGGTGGCACCTTCGCGTCGAGGTGTGGACCGCGGTGGCGTTCGAGGGTTCGTTGCACTGCGACGACCCCGATGGCATCGTCACCGACGTGCGCTACGTTCCGGCCGACGAGCTCGCCGACCTCGTGCGCGACAACCATCCCTGGGTCGTCGATCCGTTGCGCGAGTACCTCGCCGAGCGGTGGGTCGGCAGCCGCAGCTTCGCCTACCACGTCGAAGGCGAGCGGCTCGGCAACCTCGTCGTGACCCGGCGCTGACGCCGCGCCCGCTCTGCGCCGCCTACCCTCGGCGGCCGTGACCGTTACGCCGACCCGTGGCGAGGCCCTCAGCGATCGCGCCGAACGTGCCATCCTCCACGTCGACATGGACATGTTCTTCGTGGCGGTCGAGTTGCTCGACCGGCCGGAGCTGCGCGGCCAGCCGGTCATCGTCGGAGGATCGGGCGAGCGGGGTGTGGTCGCAGCCGCGTCGTACGAAGCGCGTGCCTATGGCATCCACTCGGCGATGTCCTCGGTGCGAGCGCAGCGGCTCTGCCCTCACGCCGTGTTCCTCTCGGGGCGGTTCCACCGCTACTCGGAGGTGAGCCGCGAGGTGATGGCGATCTTCAGGTCGTACACGCCGCTGGTCGAGCCGCTCTCGCTCGACGAAGCCTTCCTCGACGTCACCGGCTCGCTTCGCCTGTTCGGCTCGGCGGTGCGGATCGGCTCGGAGATCCGGCGCCGGGTCGGCGACGAGCAGGGGCTCACCTGTTCGGTGGGCATCGCCCCCACCAAGTTCGTCGCCAAGCTCGCGTCCGAGGCCGCGAAGCCGACCGCGTCACCGCAGGGACCGCAGCCCGGGCTGGGCGTCAAGGTGGTCGAGCGGGACGAGCTCTTCGACTTCCTGCACCCGCTCCCGGTGGGGGCACTCTGGGGTGTCGGTCCTGCGACCCACGCCAAACTCGACCGGCTCGGTGTGCGCACGGTGGGCGACCTCGCCGCTCTCCGGCTCGACATCGTCGTGGGGGTGGTCGGCCAGGCCCAGGGCCGCCACTTGCACGCGCTCGCAACCGGCATCGACGAGCGTTCGGTCGAGCCCGAGCGGCGGGTCAAGTCCATCGGCCACGAAGAGACGTTCGCCCACGATCGCCATGATCGGGCGTCGCTGGAGCGGGAGCTCGTGCGGCTCGCGGACGGGGTCGGCGCCCGGATGCGGGCGCACGACGTCGTGGGCCGCACGATCACGCTCAAGGTTCGCTTCCATGACTTCCGAACGATCACGCGCTCGGTCACGCTGGCCGAGCCGACCGGCAGCACCGCGCTCGTCGCCCAGAGCGCGAGGGTGCTGCTGGGCCAGATCGATCCGGCGCCCGGGGTCCGCCTCCTCGGGATGAGTGTGAGTGGCCTGGCCGAGGGCGGCCCGCAACAGCTCAGCTTCGACGACGTGCTGCCCGACCGTGCCGCGGGCACCGAGCCGACCGGGGCGGTCTCGCGAGCCTGGACCGGGGCCGAGGGCGCGGTTGATGCCATCCGCGACCGGTTCGGTGCTCAGATCATCGGGCCGGCGACCCTCGCCGGTCCCGGCGGCATCCGCCGCAAGCGCCGGGGCGATCAGCAATGGGGTCCGCACCGGGAGCCATGATCAAACCCGACGAAGCGTGTGTCCCCTCCACGGGATCTCCGTCGAATCCCTCAGCGCTCGGAGCGACCTTCCGATAGAGGGTGCAGCCTTCGACGTTCGCGCGGGATGGTTCGCGAAGCGACGACAGTCAGCTCAACGCAGGATCGGGGTAGGAGCCGGTGAGAATCATCAGTGACGGAAGGATCGCTGGCTACGCGTTGTTGATCGAAGCGGTCTGCGCGAGACTGTACGAAAGCATCCCCGTCGGGTGACCGATCGAAGGGAACCAAGCGTGCCGCTTTCCGAGGACGAACAACGGATCCTCTCTGAGATAGAGGCAAACCTCTACGAGACCGATCCTGCCCTCGCGCGCGACATCGCTGACACGACCGTCTACACCGTCGCCTCCCGCCATCTGAAGTGGGGCATCTTCGGTCTCATCGCCGGCTTGGGCATGCTGATCGGCGGCCTGTGGGTCTCGATGATCGTGCTCTCGTTCGTGGGCTTCCTGGCGATGCTGCTCTCCGCTATGGCCGTCGAGAGCAGCCTGCGGAAGATGGGCAAGGCAAGCTGGGAACAGCTCATGCAGACCATGCGAGCCGATGGCATGCGCGACTACTTCGGTGATCGCTCCCAACGGGTTCGCGACCGCTTCCGCCGCGACGACGAGAAGTAGATCCAAGCTCGACCGACGGCGACGTGTTGGTCTTGTGGACGGTCGGGGCTGGCGGTGGGCTACCTAGCGGTTGCTGGTGGCCGAGTGCCTCGGTGTGCCCTTGCGCCGGCGGAAGATCGGCCTGGGGTCGAGGTGGTTCGCGAATCGGCGGCCCGAGGTCGTGCGCTCGCGCACCGCAGTGCTGATGGTCGACGCGGCACCCTCCGCGTGGTGTGCGGCTTCCCCGTCGACCAGGTGCTCGGCGAAGGTGGCCGCGTCGGTGTGGTGGGCGAGATCGATCAGCACCGCGCTCGTCTCGGGGATCGTGGCGCCAGCTCGGACTGCGAACTCGTCGTTGGTCTCCGCGGCCAGGGGCGCCACGCCGACGAGCTCGAGGTCTTCGACGGACTCCTGCCAGGCGACGCGCACACGGGCGCTGGGTTCGGTGGCCCGGTGTCTTCGGCGCCGGGCGAAGGAGCGCCGGATGCTGCTCACCACGAGGGCGTACGCGCCGGCCAGCAACACCAGCACGAAGAGCGGGCCGAGGATCCATCTGAGGTCGAGCCCTGCTGCCTCGTTGTCGCTCGCCGACGTCTGGCCGGAGTTGGTGTTCAGCGCGTTCGGGTCGAGCGGGGCCGGTGCCGGGGTGGGGGCGGGCGTCGTGCCCGGAACCGAGCCGCCGGGAGCGACAGTCGTCGAGGGGGTGGCGTTCGGGTCCTGCCCGACCTGGTTTGGCTTGACGTCGGTCCAGGACTGCATGTTCGGAGCACCACGGCCCGGCGTGGGCTCGAAGGCCACCCAGCCGTACTGCCCCAGGTAGACCTCGGGCCACGCGTGGGCGTGCTCACCCCGCACGTGGTACAGGTTCGGATTGTTCTGATCGGCCTCGCCCCAGGTGAACCCGACCGCGACCCGAGACGGGACGCCGAGGGAGCGGGCCATCGCCGCCATCGTGCCCGCGTACTGCTCGCAATAGCCCTCTTTGTTGTCGAGGAAGTCGTCGATGGCGCGCTCGCCACTTCCTGGCGGCACTTTGAGGTTGTACTTGAACTCCGGGCCCTGGAACCAGTCTTGCAACGCCCGCATCTTGTCGTAGGTGGTGTCTTTGCCTGCCGTCTTCGCCTGCGCTGCGTCGCGCGCCTTCAGCGAGAAGTCCGCAGGGAGCGACAGGTAGCGGGTGCTGATGTCTTCGGGGATGGACGTGTCGGCGTTGCGGAGCTGGTCGGGCGTGAACGCGGGGATCTTCGACTTCACCGTGTAGGCGAGCCCGTCGGACGTCTCGAGCTGCGTGTCGACGATCAACGTCGACGAGTCGGCTTGGTAGCGAGCCGAGGCCTCCTTGCTGACGTACACGGGTTGGTAGGCCGCGGGGAGCCACAAGCGGGCCAGGCCCGTGATCGTGTACTTCTGCTCGACGAGCGAGTTCGCGGCCGGGATGTCAGGAGACCCGAGATCACCTTCGGCCGCGGTGAACTTGCCCTTGGAGCGCCAGCTGCTTCCGTCGAAGGTGTCGAGCGAGGTCAGGCGCCAGTACGCCGGCTCGGACGATTCGACATCGAACAACTCCACGTTGGCCTGATCGATCATGCGGGTCTGGATCTCGACGAGCGGGGAGATGGTGAACCGATCGCCCGCGCCCTTCCCCTCCGCGCACTTGTTCCAGCAGAGCACGGGGTTGGAGTCGGCGCCCGGTGCGGCGGGACCCAGGACGATGCCGGCGACCGCGGCAAAGGCGGCGAGCAGCGCGCCGGTCTTGAACAGCGCGGCGCTCCCGCGGTCGATGTCGGAGCTCAGCCATCCCGCACTGGTCTCTCTCTTGGCCACCGTGTGCAGGAGGATGAACGCGAGCGCGGCCGCGATGAAGATCCCCGTCGCCATGACTCGGTTGACGACCGAGCCGAGCAGCGAGCAGAAGATGAACAGCGTGCTGGCGGGCACGATGGCCTCCCACGCCGACCACAACCGGAACGCAGCCCAGTCCGCGAGGAAGACGGCGAAGTACAGGGCGATCGCGCTCGCGAGCAGGAAGCCGGTTTCGGTGGGGGCAGGTGCCGTGACGTTCTGGAAGGTGTTCCAGGATTGCGAGAGCGACGCCCGCACGACCTCGAGCGTGGCCCCGCTGGGGAGCCCGTACCGCACCGAGCTGAGGTAGAGCAGGTAGGTGACGACGAGACCGAGCCCGAGGAAGCCGACCAGCCCCGAGAGCCCGATGCCCCACCCGCGCCGCCGGCCGAGCGCCATCATCACGTGGCTGTAGACGACCACCACGAGCAACGGCCCGAGAAAGCTCGAATCGACGAAGACCCGGTTGAAGCCGACGACCACCGCGAGTGACACGAGGGCGAGGGCGAGCTCGGCCGGCACCTGGTAGCGCGAGCGGCGGGTGGGTCGGGTCGGCTTGTCGGTCGCGGTGGCCGTCATCGGGAAGCGCAGATCATCTGGGGCAGCCGGGAAGACCATGCGCCGACCGGCGCGGGCGCATCTGCGCGCACGATCTGAGAGGGATTGGTCATCGGGGCATCCCCGCGCGCCGTGAGAACGGATCGAACGGTTCGTCGGTGCTCGTCCGGGGATCGTAGGCGGGGTCGGGCACGAACTTGTCGCGGCTGGGTCGCTGGCGCGTGCGCCGCATGGCGCCGTTCCACAGCTCGGCGAACGGCTTGTTGGCCGTGACGCGCAAGACGTTGGACCGCGCCGAGTCGGCAGGGGCGGGTGCATGCGGGTTCCAGCTCGACGGGTCGAACTGGACGATCGTGACCGAGCCGAACCGCTGCCGCAGGCGAGCGAGTTGCTCTATCTCCTGCGATGCCATGGTGGCGACGATCGCGATCAGGGCGCCACCGGTGGAAGATCGAGCGGCCCTGGCGATGACTCGGCGGAAGGCGGCGTCGTGGCTCGCCTCGACCGAGGCCAGGTGCTCCATGATCGACTCGACGTGCGCGTGGCCGGCGGCGAAGCCCGAGTCGGAGCCGTCGGTCGTGAGCAGCCGCACGAGGTCTTGGCGGCGGGCACTCGCGGTCACGACGCTGGCGGCAGCTGAGATCACCAGCTCGAGCGACGCGGGCGTGTTCGCGGCGGCGCGTATGTCAGCCAGCACGGTTGCCCGGCCCTGCCACGGGAGCTCGTCCTGGCGGACCATCAGCTCGTCGTGCTTCGCGGTCGACGCCCAGTGCACGCGGCGGAGGTCGTCGCCGACCTGGTACTGGCGGAGGGCGTAGAAGTCCTCGCCGCTGCGCCCGAGCGCGTTCGGGTGCTCGGCGCCGGCCATCGGATCGTTCCCGGTGGTGAGCGGCACCGGGGTGAGCGTGTCGATGTGGGGGTAGACGGTCAGCTCGCTGACGCCCGACGCGGTCATCGTCACGCGGGAGATGGTGAACGGATCGGTGAGCACGACGCGCAAGGGGCCGATCTCGAGGATGCCGCGCTTGTCGGTCGGCAGGCGGTAGGCGGCCCGTTCGACTTCGCCCGTCGCGAGCGGACCGACGAGGAGATTCGCGCCCCGGGTGCCACTGACCGCGTCGCGCAGGCCGAGCACCGGCGTTCGCCGGCGGCCGATGTTCTCCACCCGGAGATCGACCCGGCTGGGGGACCCGGCATGCACCCGAGGCGGGTGCAGCTCGCGGGTCACGTCTATGCGGAGTCGCGTGAGGCCGACATACATCGAGCAGAGCAAGACGAGGGCGAGCAAGGTCGCACCCACGAGGAACAGCTCGAGCGAGCCGAGCACGCGGCCGGTGACGATGAAAGCCAGCCCACCGAAGGCGATCGTCCAGCCCTGGCGGGTAGGCAAGCTCTGGACCTCTCAGCTCACCGCGCCTGCGGGCACGGGCACCGAGTTGAGGATCTCGGCCAGCGCGTCAGACGAGGTGATGCCTTGGAGCTGCGCCTCGGGGCGTACGAGCAAGCGGTGGGCGAGCACCGGCTGGGCGAGCGCCTTGATGTCGTCGGGGATGACGTAGGCCCGGCCGAGGGCCGCGGCTCGCGCTCGGGAGATCCGTTGCAGGCTCAGCGTCGCGCGGGGCGACATGCCGAGGGTGAGGTGCGGATGGTGCCGTGACGCGTCGGCCAGGTCGACGAGGTAGCTCTTCAGCGCGGGAGCGATGTGAACCGTTCGCACCGCGTTGATCATGCCCTGCACGTCCGCCGCGGTGGCGACGGGCCCGATGTCGGCCAGCGTGTTGTGGTCGCCGTGCGCGTCGAGCACGTCGATCTCGGCGTCGCGGTCGGGGTAGCCGACCGACACGCGCATGAGGAAGCGGTCGAGCTGGCTCTCCGGCAGCGGGTAGGTGCCTTCGTGCTCGATCGGGTTCTGTGTGGCGATCACCATGAACGGTGGCCCGAGCGGGTAGGTCGCGTTGTCGACCGTGACCTGACCTTCAGCCATCGCCTCGAGCATGGCGGACTGGGTCTTCGGCGAGGCCCGGTTGATCTCGTCGCCGAGCACGATGGTGGCGAAGATCGGCCCCGGCCGGAAGTCGAAGTTGCCGGTCTGGCGGTTCCACACGGTCACGCCGACGACGTCGGACGGCAACAGGTCGGGCGTGAACTGGACCCGGCCGAACGAGCAGTCGATGGATCGGGCCAGGGCCTTCGCCAGGCTGGTCTTCCCCACTCCGGGCACGTCCTCGATGAGCAGGTGTCCCTCACCGACGAGACAGAGCAAGACCAGATCGATGACTGCTGCTTTGCCCTGGATCACCCGTTGGATGTTCGCAGAGACCCCACCGAACAGATCGGCGAACGTTGGCGTCTGAGCGGTCGCGGTCTGCTGGGTGGCCAACGATCGTTCTCCTCGGTGTGATGGAAGGCGACGCCGCTTGTCGTGCTCGCCGGCAGGTGACGACGGTACCCGTCCGCCGCCGGGTGCGGCCAAGTGGTCCCTTCAGGGTAGAGGATCTGCCGATCGGTGGGTCCGTGACCCGAGCGGCCCAAGGCGCCACGCCCGCTGACCCTCTTGGGCCCAAGAGCAAGGCGGCGGTGTCGCGCTTCGGGCGCGAGCCGCCGTGTAGCTTGACGGCTCGTGGCTCGCCCCCCTGGTGAACAGGTCGTCCTCGCCATCGACATCGGCGGCACCAAGATGGCGGCGGGTCTGGTCGACGGCAACGGCGAGCTGTTGCAGCATTCGCAGATTCCGACGCCGCCCGGTGCCGGTGCTGATGCGTTGTTCGTCTCGCTGGGGGAGATGATCGCCGAGGTGCGGGCGCTCGGCCAGGATCGGGGTGTCGTTGGGCCGATGGTGTGCGGCGTGGGCTGCGGGGGGCCGATGACCTGGCATGGCGAGTCGGTCTCGCCCGTCAACATCCCCGGCTGGCGCGGGTTCCCCCTTCGGCGGCGCTTGGCTGAGCTGGTCGACCTGCCGACCTATGTCGACAACGACGCGAAGGCGCTGGCGGTCGGCGAAGGCTGGCGGGGCGCGGCCGCGGGTGAGCGCAACTTCTTGGGCATGGTGGTGTCGACGGGCGTGGGTGGGGGGATCGTGCTCGATGGGCGGTTGCTCGACGGCCGGCAGGGCAACGCCGGCCACATCGGCCACGTCACCGTCGAGCCCGACGGTCATGCGTGCAAGTGCGGCGCGTACGGCTGCCTCGAGGCGGAAGCGTCGGGGACGGCGATCGCCAAGCTCACCGGCAAGCCGGCCCGCCATGCCGGCGCTGACGTCATCGAGCGCACCGGCACGATGGTGGGTCGCGCCGTGGCAACCGTGGCCAACCTTCTCGACCTCCAGCTCGCGGTGGTGGCCGGCTCGGTGGCGCTCGGCTTCGGGGCGCCCTTCTTCGTCGCCGCCCAGCGCGAGATCGACCACCGCGCCAAGCTCGACTTCTCGCTCGGCACGACCATCTGCCCCGCCGGCCTGATGGGTGGCGGGCAGCTGGTGGGCGCAGCGGCTGTCGGTTTCCGTGGGCTCGGTTACGACGTCTTCGGCTGAGCCGGGCATCGACCAGGCGGCGCCGGCCTGCTCGCGAGACTTGACTGTGGGTCAGGGCTTCCCGGCGACCCCTTGCTACGCTCGGCCGGCGTGGATCCGACCTCTTCTGCTGAGGCAGAGGCCTTCCGCCAGAAGATCCAGGCCTTCCTGGCCGAGCACCTGCCCGAGGGCTGGACGGGCATCGGTGCGCTGCCGGGCGAGGAGGCCGAGGCGTTCCGGGTCGCGTGGCGCGCCGTCCTGCGCGACAACGGCCTGCTGGCCCCGTCGTGGCCGGTCGAGTACGGGGGCGCGGGCCTCACGCCGCTCGAACAAGTCGTGATGTGGGAGGAGTTCTATCGGGCGGGCGTGCCCGCGGGCGGCAGCACCGACGTCTTCGGCATCCAGATGGTCGGCAACACGATCTTGCAGTGGGGAACCGACGAGCAGAAGGCGTCCTTCCTGCCCCGCATCATCAGCGGCGAGCACCTCTGGTGCCAGGGTTACAGCGAGCCCAACGCTGGCAGCGACCTCGCGAACCTCGGGTGCCGGGCCGATCTCGACGGCGACGAGTGGCGCATCAACGGCCAGAAGATCTGGACATCGGCGGCCCATCTGGCCAGCTGGATATTCGTTCTCGCCCGCACCGACCCCGACGTCGCCAAGCACAAGGGCATCTCGTTCCTGCTCGTGCCCATGGACCAGCCGGGCGTGGAGATCCGTCCGATCGTCATGATCGGCGGCGAGACCGACTTCAACGAGACGTTCTTCACCGAAGCGCGCACGCGCAAAGAGAACGTCGTCGGTGGTGTGAACAACGGCTGGGCTGTCGCGATGACGCTGCTTTCCTATGAGCGGGGCGAGGCGGCCGCGACGTTCCCGGTCATGTTCCGCGCCGAGCTGGATCGATTGTTCGAGCTCGCCAGGGGGCGCGGCAAAGCCGGCGACCCGTTGATCCGGCAGCGGTTGGCATGGTGCTACAGCGAGGTCGAGATCATGCGCTACCTCGGGATGCGGACGCTCACGAGGTTCCTCGCCGGCGGTCATCCCGGCCCCGACGCGTCGATCTTCAAGCTCTACTGGAGCGAGTACCACAAGGTCGTCACCGAGCTCGCGACCGATCTGCTCGGCGCGGACGCGCTGGCACCGTCGGGCCGATGGCCGTCCAACGCCTTCCAGACCGACGATGTCGGTGCCGACCCGGCGAGCGGCGGTTCGTGGGTGGGCACCTTCTACAACGCGCGGGCCGGCACGATCTACGCGGGCACGTCACAGGTGCAGCGCAACATCCTCGGCGAGATGGTGCTCGGCCTGCCGAAAGAACCGGGCGTTCCCAAAGGCACGTGGCGCGAGCAGCAGGCACGACGGCCGTGAAGGTCGCCGGGGTCGTCAAGGTGATCGTTGCGCTGGGCTCGCTCCCGTCGCTGTGGGGCCCAGCCATCCGGCAACTGTTCGTCCTTGCACCCCACGGTTGGTGGCGCCGCGCCCCGTTCCTCCCGTGGCCCGACCGCGCGTACCTTCGGTTCCGCCTCCAGACCATGTACGGCGATCCGGAGCGCATGCCCGAGCCAGCAGACCTCGTGGCCTACCTTCGCTGGTGCCGAGCCTGGCCAAACGTCGCGCGTTGATCAGTCGCTGGCCTCCAGCCCGATCATCGCTCGGAAGTCGTCGGTCGTGTTGGCGTGGGGGAACTCGTCATCGGGCACGGCCAGGCCGAGTGCGTCGCAGATCGGTTCCCACCCGTCGCCGGTATGCCATTCGAGCAGGCGATCCGTGGGGACGGTCGCGCGCACGTGGTCGTTGTGGGCCAGGTAGGCGGCTATGGCCGCGTCGTGGTCGAGGAAGTCGGGAGTGAAGCGGGCCATCATCGCTTCGGCCATGCCGTCGGGTTCGGCGCGATCGCTGCCGGGGCGAGGCTGATCCTGCGACATGGCGAGGAAGATCGTCTTGGAGGCGCTCTCCCACCACGCATCGGCGTCGCGCACCGACAGCAGGACGAGGGCATCAGGGAAGGCCGCGTGGATCTCGTCCCACAGACCAGCGGCAGGCCAGTCGACCGCGGCGCGGAAGCCGTCGAACAATCGTTCCCAGTCGGGTGCGTTGCCCTCGAACGCCCGCTTCCACGCCAGACGGTGGTCTGGTCTCCCGAACGTCTCGATCATGTGGTAGCAGGGCCCGCCGAGCAGTCGCTCGAGGGCGGCCTTGAGCGACGTTGTGCCGGTGCGGCCGACTCCGGCCCCGACGACCTTCAATGCCATCGCTCCTCCGGGTTCAAGATGAAGGCTCGACCCTACCTGCCGCAACGCCTGTGGCCGAGCGGGTGTGCCGGGCCGACGCCCCGGCCAGGGCGAATGGCCGACACGAGCCCGATGGCCCCGGCTACTCTGCTCCCGCAATGGGGAGATCCCTCGTGCTCAACGCCACGTACGAGCCCCTCGGCGTCGTCTCCAGCCGGCGGGCCGTCGTGCTCTTGCTCGACCAGAAGGCCGACCTCATCCACGCGTCCGGCGAGCACGTGCACTCCGAGAAGCTCGACGTCGAGGTCCCCAGCGTCATCCGTCTCCGCTACTTCGTGCGGGTGCCCTACCAGCGCCGGGCGGCCCTCAGCCGCCGCGGCGTGTTCCTGCGGGATGACGGCCGGTGCCAGTACTGCGGCCGCCGGGCCGAGAGCATCGACCACGTCGTTCCCCGCAGCCGCGGTGGCCAGCACATCTGGGAGAACGTCGTCGCCGCCTGCCGGCGCTGCAACACGACCAAGCGCGACCGGCTGCTCGAAGACACGGCGATGCACCTGCGCCGCCGGCCCGAGGCCCCCCGCCACCTGAGCTGGGTGCTCGTGGCGCTCGGCGAGATCCCCGACATCTGGCAGCAGTACCTTGGCTCGGTGCATGCCGACGCCGCGCTCTCCGCATAGGGCCCCGGGTCGCGGAGGGCCGGGTCCATCGCTCTACGACGGTGATGTGCCGTCACGGCGGACAGATGTCGCAAGAATGCGGTGGTGATCCCGGCGATCGAAGTTCCGCTGGCGCTCGAAGATGTGGAGCTGTTGCGCGTTCGCCTGCCCTTGATCGAACCGTTCGCGGCCGCGCACGGCGTCGAGCACGAACGCGACGTCGTGCTCGTGCATGTGCGCGGAGGCGGGCGGGACGGCTGGGGGGAGTGCTCGGCGCTGTCGGCGCCGACCTACACCGCGGAGTGCACCGACGAGGCGTGGGCGTACCTCTCGACTGACGCGGCGGTGCGAGTTGCGGCCAGCGCGGGAACGGCCGTCTCGCCGGATCCCGAGCATCCGATGGCGTGGTGCGCGCTGGAGGTCGCGCTCGCGGATCTCGCCGGCGCATCGCCGTTCTCGGGAGGAGCTGCCGGCGTTCCGTCGACGTTCGTCATCGGGCACGTCGGCCAGCTCGACCGTGTCGTGGCGCGGGCTCGCGACGCGCTCGCTGAGGGCTGGTCGTCGATCAAGCTCAAGATCTGTCCCGGGTTCGACGTCGAGCCATTGCGTGCGGTGCGTGCCCTGTCGTCGTCGATCTCGCTCGCGGCTGATGCCAACGGCAGCTACGACCGCGCTGGTCTCGATCCGCTCGCCGAGCTCGAGCCGCTTGATCTGTCCTATGTCGAGCAACCGTTCTCGGCGACCAACCTCGTGGTGCACGCCCAAGCGCGGGCTCACACCGGAGTGCCGATCGCGCTCGACGAGTCGGTCCCGTCGATCGAGACCTTGCAGTCCGTCATCGACCAGGCGGCTGCCGACGTCATCAACATCAAGCCGGCCCGACTCGGTGGCTTGCGGCCGGCATACGCGGTCGCGCGGCTCGCGGTCGACCACGGGTTGCGCGTTTTTGTCGGCGGCATGCTCGAAACCGGCGTCGGACGGTCGGCCGCGCTGGCACTCGCCGCGCAGCCGCTGTTCACGCTGCCCACCGACCTTGGGCCATCGGATCGCTACTTCGCCGACGACCTCACCGAGCCGATCGAGGCCGGCGCCGAGGGGCAGGTGACGGTGCCCGCGGGCCAATCGTTGGTGCTTCCTCCCCGGCCCGAACGCTTGGCCGAGGTGGTCGTGAACCGTGTGGTGATCCGGTGACGACACCGGTGTGGAAGGTCGAGCGCCGGCGTGGCACGGCGCAGGCGCTGCACGCGGCAGAGGCACGGCCCCGTGGCGGTCGTGAGGCCTGGCTCCTCGAGATAGATCGACCGGCCATGGTGCTTGGAAGCACGCAGCGTGCGGTCGACATCGACGAACGAGCGGCACGTCAACTAGGGCTTGACATCATGGTACGCCGCAGCGGCGGGGGAGCCGTGCTGCTCGTTCCGGGCGACCATGTGTGGATCGACGTCTTCTTGCCCCGCGACGATCCGCTCTGGGTCGCCGACGTGTCGAAGAGCGCGTTGTGGCTCGGCGAGCGGTGGGTGGCGGCGTTGCGGTCGCTGGGGGTCGTCGACGCTCGGGTGTACGACGGCGCGATGCGCAGCACCGAGATCGGTCGGCTCGTCTGCTTCGCCGGTCTCGCCGCCGGTGAGGTGACAGTCGACGGCGCCAAGCTCGTTGGCATCTCACAACGGCGCACACGCCACCTGGCTCGGTTCCAGGGCGTCGTGCTTCGTTCGTTCGACGTCGAACCGGTGCTCGCCGTACTCGGGTCGCACCTCGACGTGCCGGCACGAGAAGCTCTTCGCGCCATCGACGTCGCGACCGTTGACGCGCCGGTTCACGAGATCGAAGCCGCCTTCGTCGAAGCGCTCTGCTGACGCGCCCCGAGAGGGGTTGTCACCAGTGGCACGCCAAACCAGCCCACCACGCCCCGCTCCGCGACACCAGTTCGTCGTGACGTCAGATGTCGCTCCACTCGCGAGCGTCTACGTAGCGCTCCAGATGCTTCGTGTTCGTCGTCGCCACCACTGACTGACCGTAGTCGGCGAGTGAGCGGGCTTGAGCGGCGAGGATGACATCACCGTCCAGAGCGAGGTCGTGCGCGGTCGGGGTTCCGGCATTACGCGCCTGCGCCCAAAGGAGAGCGGCATCGCGCATCACGGGCGTCGTGAGCGGCTCGTACTGAAACCCAGCACACAGCTCGTCGAGACGATCGAGGCCGGCGGTTCTCGCAGCTCGCAGGAGCTCACGACGAACTTCGTAGTCGGCGATCTCCGGCACAACGAAGCTGTCGCCTGCCGCAAGCCGGACCCTTACCCACTCACGAGCGACCGGTGCCGGTCCTTTCGTCGACGGATTGGCGAGCAAGCCCAATGGACCGCTGTCCAGCAGGATCATCACTAGAACGGTCGTCCTTCTTCACGGCGGGTCGAATTCAGAGCGTCCATCAGCATGTGACCCGTCTCCGCACGCTCGTCGTCGTCACCGATGTGCTCGATCGCGTCCAACGCCGCAAGCGCGCGCTGCTTGGCGTCTGCTGCAGGCGGCCGGTCGGACTCGTAGTGCTCGGCCTTGGTGAAGTAGCGGGCGTTCTTCACCGTCCCCTTCCTCCCTGTCGCTTTCCAGCCGAGGCGGGACATCTTCAGCGTGATCGCCACACCGACGGTCTGCCGGAAGCGGTAGCCCTTGGTGCCAGCCTTCAGCACCGTCTCGATGGAGGGATCACCCTCGACTTGGCGGACGATGCCGGCGAGGGCAGGCATCCCGTGGGCCTCGGCATCCAGTAGGCGTTGCTCGTTGGCAGGCTCGTTCAGCACGTGGATCAGTTGTCGCATCGCTTCGGGATGGGCGTCGAACTCGCCTCGGTACTTGGCTGCATGGCTGTCCTGCGCGAAGTCGCCCTCACGCAATCGGCGGCTCGGAATTGCAGTAGTGGTCATCCGTCAATGGTAGACCACCGATTTGTGGATGTCTAACAGACAGCCCTCTAACTCTCGCTGGAACGCGCCCATGGTCGCGCCAGCCGCTCCACCGGCGTACACGAGCACCACGTCAACCGCGACACGGCGCACGTCTCGGAGGATCACCTGCCGAGTGTCGCGCCGTCGGACAGATTCCTCGCTGTCCCGGCGAGCGGTCGAAGTCCCTGGCTGGTCGTTCATTTTCCGAGCGGAACGCCCTCATTTGATGAGCGCGGAAGGCCGTCCTTCATCTCGGTCGGGATCGGTCGTTTCCTTCCCGGCCGCTCACAGCTCGCAGCCATCATCGATTGGGTTCTCGATGGTTGACGAGGGGAGGGTGGGGGAGTAGGGTGGGGCGAAATGGGGCGCCAGGGTAGCCAAGGTAGTGAATTGGAGAACCCAGGCGGCTCGGGGAATCGGAAGGTCGGCGGGTGCGCCCGACCGGAAGGGCACCGAACCGCCACGCCCGACACCGTCACGCCGCGAGCCGCCCGCAGAACGCGCAGCTCACCCGGCAGTCCGCAACCCCATCCCCCGCAGGTCAGGGGAGGCGTAGGAACGTGAGGAAACCCAGGTGTTCGTCGGTCGGTTCGAGCACTCGCTCGACGACAAGGGCAGGCTCGTCCTCCCCAGCAGCTACCGGCAGCAGTTCGCGGAACGCGGCTTTCTCACCCAGTACCAACGGTGCCTCGGCCTGTGGACCGCTGACGGCTTCGACGACGTCACCGAGCGTTTGCGGGAGAAGTTCCGTGAAGGCTCGGCACCCAACAGCGCGCTGCGTGCGTTCGCGTCCAACGCCGTGGAGGTCAAAGTCGACAAGCAAGGCCGCATCAGCATCCCTGAGTGGCTCCGGAAGAAGTCCGACCTCGAACGCGATGCCGTCATCATCGGAGTGCTTGATCGAGTCGAGATCTGGAGCGCCGACCGCTGGCAGCAAGAGGCAGATGGTGCGGACGCGGAGCTGCTGCGTGCCGTCGACGAACTGGGCATCTAGTGACAGCGACCGGAACGCTCACACGCAACTCGCTCATCGGCAGCCTCCCGGGGAGCAAGATGGAAGGCCCCTACTCCGCCCGCTTCCCATCTAGTCCGCTCGGGGAGAAATCCCGACGTACGCCCGCCTTCCGGGGGGCTGCCGACGAGCGAGTTGCACCAGTTATTTCGCCGCCGATAATCCGGCGGCTGCCGTTGCACGGAGCCTCGACCGCGCGGTCGGGCTGCTCCGCCTGGCGGCTGCGCAGTTCAGCACACGTACCGACACGTCAAACGCATCGACCTATCGAGTCTCGCCGATCACCGATCGAGGCGCGGGCGAGACACGGTTGTTGGCGTGGCCTGACATCGAGGGGAACCAGTTGTCACCGACCCGATCCCAAGAGCATTGAAGGCACCGGCATGGCGGGGGAATCCACCACCTACGTTCACCACCCCGTTATGGTCCGTGAGATCGAGGCGATCTTCGGGAAGGTCCCGCCGGGGGTCGTGGTCGATGCCACCGTGGGGGGTGGTGGCCATGCGGCCGTTGTACTGCAAGCGCACCCCCACCTCTCGGTCATCGGCCTCGACCAGGACGGCAGCGCTCTTGAGGCGGCGGCGGCCCGCCTCCAGCCCTTTGGCGATCGGGTCACGCTTCGGCGCTCCCGGTTCGACCAGATGTCGGCGATCGTCCACGATCTCGGCTACGGCAAGGTCGCGGGCGTCCTCTTCGACCTGGGCGTGAGCTCGCCGCAGCTCGACCTCCCCAGCCGGGGCTTCAGCTACCGCAACGACGGGCCGCTCGACATGCGGATGGATGAGCGCCAGCCGCGCACGGCCGCCGACGTGGTGAACGGCTACGAGGAAGGCGAGCTGGCCCGAGTGCTGCGCGAGTTGGGCGACGAGCGGTTCGCACCGCGCATCGCGAAGGCGATCGTCGCTGCGAGGCCCCTCGAGACCACGGGCCAACTCGCTGATGTCGTGCGCTCGGCCATCCCAGCCGGCGCGCGTCGCACCGGGGGCCATCCAGCCAAGCGCTCCTTTCAAGCCATCCGCATCGAGGTCAACGAGGAGTTGACAACCCTCGGCGACACGATCGATGGCGCCGTCGACCTGTTGCAGCCACGCGGCCGCATCGCCGTGCTCGCGTATCACT
The DNA here is from genome assembly GCA_016185305.1 of Actinomycetota bacterium. Classification (GTDB taxonomy): domain Bacteria; phylum Actinomycetota; class Acidimicrobiia; order Acidimicrobiales; family Acidimicrobilacustridaceae; genus JACPNV01. Next base: position 98,284 of record JACPNV010000001.1, read on the forward strand.
CCGGTGAGGATCGCATCGTGAAGGACCGCCTTCGCAACGCCGAGACGGGCGGCTGTGTGTGCCCACCGGGCCTGCCGTGCGTCTGCGGTGCGACGCCGAAGGTGAAGCTGTTGCGCAAGGGCGCGCGCAAGCCGACGGTGGCAGAGGTCTCGGCGAACCCGCGTGCGGAGAGCGCGAGGTTGCGAGCGGCCGAGCGGCTGGAGGATGCGGCGTGACCGCGGTGCGCCCCGCCGCCGCGCCGGAACGAGCGCCCGCACCGCTCCGGCCCGATCTCACGATCGTGCGCCGGCGGCGGGCCCGCCGGTCCATGTTCACCAAGCTCGGCACGGTCCTTCTGTTCGCCCTGTTCCTCGTGGTGTTCGGCGTCGTGGTCTTCCAGACCCTGCGCATGCAGAACCAAGCGAAGCTCGACGAGATCGACAAGCGCATCGCGGCAGAGGAGGACTACGCCAAGTCGCTTCGCTTGAAGCTCGCCGATGCCGAGTCGCCGGACAAGATCGCCGAAGCGGCCCGAACCAGGCTCGGGATGATCCAGCCCAACGACATCGCCTACCTGCAGCCCAAGCCTGACGACGAGGCAAAGGCTGCATGGGACCCGAACACGGACCCGTTGCCGTCTCCGTCAACGACCGCCCCGCCGCCGCCGCCGGCCACGCTGCCAGCACCGCCGGCCTCCGTCGTGCCCAAGACGTCGGCCGCGGCCGCGCCCACCACTGTTGCGAGAGCGCCGGTCCCGACCACCGCCCCCGCCAAGACGACGCCGACGACCAGGCCGACCACACCCACGACCAAGCCGGCGACGACACCGACGACCGCCGCGCATCCGGCCACGGGAGCCAAGCGATGAGCCCGATCGACGGCCGGACGAGGCGGGGAACGGCTACCGCTCCCCCCGACCGCGGTTCGCTGCGGCGCGTATCGGCGGCCGAGCGCCGACGGCGCCTCGAGGAGGAGACGCTTCGTGTTCGGCAGATGGCGGTCCGGAAGGCCGAACGCCGCCGCAGCCGCGAGTCGTCGCGAGAGCCGGCCGACGAGAGGTCCGCGCGTGTCGCTTCGACTGGTGCGGCCCGGTCTGCACCGCACCGCCGGCGAACGACCGCGAGTCGTTCCGCGGCGACCGCGCCGAAGGCCGCATCCCGTGCGGCCGCCTACGCCGGCGGGTCCCGCCGGGCCACGATCACGATCTCGAGCCGGCCCCCGGCTCGATCGGCGACGGCGAAGACCGGCACCGCGCGCACGACGACGCCACGCCGGGCTTCGCGCCCGGTGGCCGCGGCGGTGCCGGCGAGCACGGCCTCGGTGCCAGCAACGGCCTTCGGGGCTCTCAAAGACATCGGCTTGGCTGTCGGCCGGTCGCTGCACGCGATCGTCGACATCTTCATCAGGCGCACCAGCCCGCCGAAGGGACCCCGCCTTCTCACGACGCCACTCAAAACCTCCACCACCCATACCCGCCGCCGCCTCGTCGGTCTGGTCGTCATCTTCTGCCTGCTGTTCGCGACGGTGGTCGTGAAGCTCGCCAACCTCCAGGTTCTCAACCCGAAGCAGTTCCAGGAGTTCGGGATGTCGCAACGAGTTCGGGAGGAGATCCTCGCCGCCGATCGTGGCACGATCTTCGACCGCAATGGCGTCGAGTTGGCGTTGTCGTTGCCGCAGAAGTCGGTCTTCGTCGACCCGAAGCTGATCGTCGACCCACCCGGTGAAGCGCAACAGCTCGGTTCGGTGCTGGGCATCGACCCGGCTGGCATCGAGGACAAGATGAGGAAGGACAACCGCTTCTCCTACGTCGCTCGCTTTCTCGACGAGAGCGTCGCTCGGCAGATCGAGGCGCTGAGCCTGCCGGGCGTTGCGTTCGTGGAGGAGCCGAAGCGCTACTCGCCTTCGAGCGACATCGCGGGTGCGGTTGTCGGTGGCGTCGACCCCGAAGGCGTTGGCATCGCCGGACTCGAGAAGCTCTACACGACCCAACTGGCGGGCACGCCCGGCAAGCTCATGCTCGAGCAGTCGCCTTCCGGGCGCACGATCCCGGTCGGCGACTACCAGTTCGTACCAGCGACCAAGGGTGACGATCTCGTGCTCACCCTCGATCGGTCGATGCAGTTCGAGGTGCAGCGGATGCTCACCGACCAGGTCTCCTCGGTCGGAGCCAAAGGTGGCGTGGCCATCGTGACCAAGCCCGACACCGGTGAGGTCCTCGCGTCGGTCAGCGTCACCAAGAACGAGAACAACGAGGTGAAACCGGACGGCAACTTCGCCGCACTCACCACGGTGTACGAGCCCGGCTCGGTCATGAAGCTCGCGACCGTCTCGGGCGCGATCGAGGACAAGAAGGTTGATCCCGACACGGTGATCAACTTGCCGACCGAGCTCAAGATCGCCGATGCCACGTTCACCGATGCCGAGGAGCGGGGCGCCGTGGCGTGGCCGGTGAAGACCATCATCGAGCAATCGTCCAACATCGGCACGATTCTCATCGGCCAGCGCCTCGGCAGGGAACGCATCGTCGAGTACATGAAGCGGTTCGGCTTCGACGAGAAGACGGGAATCAACTTTCCCGGTGAGCAGAGCGGAGTTGTGCCTCCCCTCGACAAGTGGTGGGCCACGACCGCGGCCACGGTGCCGATCGGCCAGGGTGTGTCGGTCACGCCGATGCAGATGCTCGCTGCGTACAACGTCATCGCCAACGGAGGTGTCTACATCTCCCCCAAGCTCGTGCAGGCGAGCGTCGACGCCAACGGCGTGAGGCGCCCGACACCCGACCCGCCGCCGCGGACTGTTGTCTCACTCGACACCGCCAACAAGCTCAACGTCATCTTGCGAAGCGTGGTGGCGCAGGGCACCGGCACCAAGGCCGCGGTACCGGGCTACACCGTCGGCGGCAAGACGGGAACGTCTCGCAAGCCCCAGCCTGGTGGCGGCTACGAGGGACCCGACGGCGTCGTTCAGTACCAGGCGACGTTCGTCGGCTTCGCACCCGCCGAGGCACCCAAGGTGTCCGTGCTGGTCATGATCGACGAGCCCGCGGGTGGGCAGATCTTCGGCGGTCTCGTTGCTGCGCCGGTCTTCTCCAAGATCACCGAGTTCGCCCTCAAGCGCCTGGGGGTGCCCCCGCCGGTCACCGACGCCCCGGCTGGCGGCGTTCCCGCGGACAGCGAAGCGCAGGCCAAGAAGGCGATGACGGGCGCCTCGAACCCGTCGCTGCCGGAGGACACGCTTGCGGTAGAGACCCTGCCCGATGGCCGGGTGCGAGGGGTGCCCGCCGGCTTGCCGCCGGGTGGCTTCATCCCGATGCCGTTGCTGCCGCCTGTTCCCGCGCCCGCAACCACCTCCTCCGCGGTCGCGAGAAAGACCTAACGCCCATGCGGCTCTCCGAGCTGATCGCCGAGCTCGACCGTGTGCCGGCCGGGGCGGCGGTCGGTGAAGCGCCGCACGTCCGTCACGCCACCGGCGATCTCACGGTCGAGGTTCGCTCGGTCGCGTTCGATTCGCGCGCCGTCGAGCCCGGCGCGTTGTTCTGCTGCGTCCGTGGTGCGGCCGCGGACGGGCACGATTTCGCGTCGAGCGCGGTCGGCGCTGGCGCCGTGGCGCTCCTCGTCGAGCGCGAGCTCGATGTCGACGTGCCGCAGTTGACGGTCGCTAGTGCGCGGCTTGCGATGGGGCACGCCGCGGCAGCGGTGTACGGCTGGCCGGCCAACGAAGTCCGCGTTGTCGGCGTGACCGGCACGAACGGGAAGACGACCGTCACGCAGCTCCTGCACACGATCTTCGCGACCGTGGGCCTCAGGTCTGCTCTGCTCGGGACGCTCACCGGTGTGCGCACGACGCCCGAATCACCCGACCTCCAACGATGGCTGGCCGCGCGGCGAGGCGAAGGTGTCACCCACGTCGCGATGGAGGTGTCGTCGCACGCGTTGGCCTTGCACCGAGTGGCGGGCACCCGGTTTGCCGTCGCGGTGTTCACCAACCTCAGCCGCGACCATCTCGATTTCCACGGCACGATGGACGAGTACTTCCGCGCCAAGCGAACGCTGTTCGAGCCCAGCTATGCCGATCGAGCCGTGGTCAACCTCGACAGCCCGTACGGCCGCATCCTGCGCGACGCGGCGGCGGTCCCGACGGTTGGCTACTCGCTCGACGATGCCACCGGGCTCGAGGTGCATGTGGACTCGAGCCGGTTCGAGTGGCGTGGCGCACCTGTCGAGCTCCAGCTCGGCGGCCGGTTCAACGTCTCCAACGCGCTGGCGGCCGCAGAGGTCGCGCTCGTGCTGGGCCTCGAGCCACCGGACATCGCCGCCGGCTTGTCGCAGCCGCTCACGGTGCCCGGTCGCTTCGAGCTCGTCGACGAGGGTCAGCCCTTCACCGTCGCGGTCGATTACGCCCACACCTCCGACGGGCTCGAACAGCTCTTGCGCGCCGCCGGGGAGGTCGTCGTCCCAGGTGGGCGCGTACATGTGGTGTTCGGGTGCGGCGGCGACCGGGACGCGTCGAAGCGCGGGCCGATGGGTGAGGTGGCGGCACGCCTCGCCGATCGAGTAGTCCTGACGGCCGACAACTCCCGAGGGGAGTCGACAGGAGCCATCATCGCTGCAGTGAAACAAGGTTTCGATCGCGTGCCCGACCGCCGGGCCGCCGAGCTCCTCCTCGAACAAGACCGTCGCCGCGCCATCGCCCTCGCTCTCGAAGGCGCTGCCGCGGGCGACATCGTCCTGCTCGCCGGCAAGGGCCACGAGACGACCCAGACCATCGGCGATGCGGTCGTGCCGTTCGACGATCGTGACGTCGCCCGCTCGCTTCTGCGCCGCGGGGCGGCGGCACCATGATCCGCCTCTTGCTCGCGCTCGCGCTCTCGCTCGGCGTGTCGCTCGTCGGAACCCGGTTCCTGATCCAAGTGTTGACGGCGCGCCGGATAGGGCAGCCGATCCAGGAAGACCTGAACCAGGTGCAGCAGGAGAAGGCGGGCACGCCGACCATGGGCGGTCTCGCCATCGTGGCGTCCGCCGCCTTCGCCTACGTCGTGTCCGATCTGCTGCTGAAGTTCACGGCGCGACCGGGCGTGTTCACCTACACCGGCATGTTCACGATGGCGGCCATCATCGGCGCGGGCATCGTGGGCTTCCTCGACGACTACATCAAGGTCCGCCGGGAGCGGAACCTGGGCCTGAGCAAGCGAGCCAAGACCATCGGTCTGCTGCTGGTCGCCGTTGCGTTCTCGGTCGCAGTGGTCACGAAGACCGCTCAGAACACGACGCTCTCGTTCACTCGCTGGAACGTTCCCGGCTACGAGTTGGGCAAGGTCGGTTGGGTCATCTTTGCCGGCGTGTTGATCTACGCGTCCACGAACGCGGTCAACCTCACCGACGGTATGGACGGCCTTGCCGGCGGCGCCGCCACGTTGTGCTTCATGGCCTTCGTGTTCATCGGCTTCTGGTCCTTCCGCAACGAGTCGCTCTACGACACACCCCACGCCCTCGACCTCGCCGTCATCGCGGCATGCATGCTGGGCGCCTGCATCGGCTTCCTGTGGTGGAACGCTGCGCCGGCGCGAATCTTCATGGGTGATACCGGCGCGCTCGCGATCGGCGCGGCACTTGCCGGCCTCGCCCTGACGCTCAACACCGACCTGCTCCTCATCATCATCGGCGGCCTGTTCGTCATGGAGACGTTGTCGGTCATCATCCAAGTCGCGAGCTTCCGCTTGTTCAACGGTCGGCGACCCTTCCGCATGGCACCGATCCACCACCATTTTGAGCTCAAGGGTTGGCCCGAGACCACCGTGATCATCCGCTTCTGGATCCTCGCCGGTCTCTCGGTCGCACTCGCGCTCGGCATCTTCTACTACGACTTCATCGGCACTGGCGCCCTCGACAAGCCATTGCCGTAATACTCGGCGGCGATGATCCGCCGCCTGCCGTTGCACGGAGCCGCTGCCGCGTTTCGGCTTGCTTCGCCTGGCGGCTCCGCAAGTTCCACAGTCCCTATCCGCTCGGCGGCGATGATCCGCCGCCTGCCGTTGCACGGAGCCCTGGCGGCTCCGTGCAAAGTCCTACTGCTATGAGTGATTCGCAAACCACCGCCTTGCCCCTTGGCCGATGTCTGGTGCTCGGTATGGGCATCACTGGTGACGCCGTAGCGGCGGCGTTGGTCAGAAGGGGGTTCGCCGTCGTGGTCGTGGACGACCATCCCTCACCGGCGCAGCGCGCCCGAGCAGAATCTCTCGGTGTGGAGCTCGTGGAAGCGCCGACCGTCGACCGGTTGCGACACTTGGTAGAAGCGTCGACCGCGCTGTTCCCGAGCCCCGGCATCCCCGAGCACCATGCGCTCTTCGCGGCGTCGTCGAGCGCAGGCGTGCCGATCCTCAGCGAGTTCGATCTGGCTCGCGCATGGGATGACCGGCCGGTGCTGGCCGTCACCGGCACCAACGGAAAGACGACGGTGACGACGATGGTCACCGACATGGTCAACGCCGGCGGGCGTCGCGGGGTCATGGCGGGCAACACCGAACTTCCGCTCGTCAGCGCGATCGACGACCCGACTGCCGACGTGTTCGTCGTCGAAGCATCGTCGTTCCGGCTCGGGCACACCCAGCGCTTCGAGCCAGGGGTTGCAACCTGGCTGAACTTCGCCGACGACCATCTCGACGTCCACGCTTCGCTCCAGACCTACGAGCGCGCCAAGGCGCGCATCTGGGACCACTTGCCCGAGTTCGGGCTGGCGATCGCCAACGCCGACGATCCTGTCGTCATGCGCAACGTCGTGCCCGCCAACCGGACGACATCGTTCAGCGTGCGGAAGCCCGTGGGTTACCACGTCGCCGCTGGCCTGCTCGTCACCGACGAAGGCGTCGCGCTCGTCCCCGTCGACGACCTTCCACGAAAACTCCCACATGACGTTGCGAATGCTCTCGCGGGGGCGGCGACCGCGATCGCGGGTGGAGTTCCGGTCGATGTCGTTCGATCCGTCCTCAGAAGGTTCAATCAGCTGCCGCATCGTGTGCAGCTCGTAGCCGAGAGCGGTGGGGTTCGCTGGTACGACGACTCGAAGGCGACTGCTCCGCACGCGACCGAATCCGCGCTGCGAGGTTTCGACTCGGTCGTGCTGATCGCGGGTGGCCGGAACAAGGGCCTCGATCTTTCGCCGATGGGCCGAGAGCTCGATCGCATCCGAGCGGTCATAGCGATCGGCGACGCCGCGGGCGAGGTGCACGACGTGTTTGCGCCTCGCCGCCCCGTCGTGGTGGCCGCATCGATGCCTGAAGCGGTGGAGGCCGCCGAACAGCTGGCCCGGCCGGGCGATGCGGTTCTGCTGTCACCGGGCTGCGCGTCCTTCGACTGGTACGACAGCTACGCACAGCGGGGCGACGCGTTCGCGGCGGCGGTTCGTGACTTGCTGGAGGTGGGGCGACCATGAGGGCCGTCTCCAAACAAGGCCGAGGCAAAGAGAAAGGGAAGGGGAAGGTGCTCGTGTCCAGTCACCCGCGTCTGAACGTTCTCCAACTCGACCGCGTCGACGCGGCGGCCGCCGACACGCTGTCCTCGCGCCGCCCGAACGGACGGCGCACGGGGACGTACCTCGCGCTCGCGGCGCTGCTCCTCCTCCTCAACCTCACGGGACTGGTCATGGTGCTGTCCGCGTCTGGGGTGTCCTCACTCGACGACACCGGCTCGCCATGGTCGCAGTTCACCAGACAGGCGCTCTGGCTCGGCCTGGGGACGATCGCGCTGTTGGTCGTCGTGCGCATCGACTACCGCCGTTGGCGGAAGGTCACAGGGCCGTTGCTGCTGCTCAGCATGGGGCTGCTCGCGCTCGTCCTCGTGCCAGGTCTCGGCGTGGAGGTGAACGGTGCCTCTCGCTGGCTGGGTTTCGGCATGTTCCGCGTGCAGCCTTCCGAGCTCGCCAAGCTCGCGGTTCTGCTGTTCGTTGCTGATCTGCTGACGCGCCGCGCCCACCGGATCGACGAGACGCAGTTGAGCCTTCGACCGGTGATGGTCGTCTTCGTCATCCTCGCCGGGCTGATCATGGCGCAACCGAACCTCGGCACGACGATGTTGATCTTCGCCATCATCTTCGCCCTGCTGTTCGTGGCTGGCGTTCCGGGATGGCGTCTCGGTCTCGTGCTCGGCGGAACTGCTGCGATCGGCGCGCTCTTCCTCTGGCTGACCCCGTTCCGCCGTCGCCGCCTCTTTGCGTTCACCGACCCTTGGGCCGATCCGCTCAACACCGGGTACCAACCACTCCAATCCCAGGTCGGTTTGGCGAACGGCGGCGTCTACGGAACCGGGCTGGGCGCCGGGCGGGCCAAGTACGGCTTCCTCCCCGAGGCGCACACCGACTTCATCTTCACCGTCATCGGCGAAGAGCTCGGTCTCGTCGGTGCTTGTGTCGTGGTCGCGGTGTTCATCGCCTTCGGTGTCGTAGGCGCCCGCGTCGCGATGAAGGCGCCCGACCGGTTCGGCATGCTCGTTGCGACGGGCATCACGTCGTGGTTCCTCTTCCAGGCGTTCGTGAACATCGGGGCCGCGGTGGGCGTGCTGCCCATCACCGGCGTCCCGCTGCCGTTCGTCTCCTTCGGCGGGTCGTCGCTTGTGGTCAGCATGATCGCGATGGGGATCTTGTTGAACGTGGCCCGGCACACGGACGCGGCAGCCGCAGGTGACGGGGACGAGCCGGCACCGCGCCGTCATCGCCGGGCGAAGCTGCGTTCCGCCGGTTAGTGCCAGACTCGGCAGCAGATGAAGAGAACACCTTCTCAGAAAGAAGTGCTGTTCGCGGGGGGCGGCACCGCGGGTCACGTGCTGCCGGGTGTGGCGGTGGCCAAGGAGCTGGTGGCACGCGGGCGACCCTCTGGCGTGATCCATTTCGTGGGCAGTGCGGTTGCCGACGATCGCACCTTGGTCGAAGAAGCGGGCTTCATGTTCACCGGACTACCAGGGCGTGGCATCCAGCGCCGGTTCACCCTCGACAACGTCCGGGCGATCGCCGCCATCGTGGCGGGAGTCTTCCGGGGCATCGCCCTGGTGCGCCGGATGCGACCGAAGGTGGTGGTGGCCATCGGCAGCTATGCCGCGGTTCCCTGCGTCGTCGGTGCCGCGTTGTTCCGTGTCCCCATCGTCGTGCTCGCCCGTGATGCGCGTGCAGGCGCGGCGGACCGGTTGGCCGGCCGCTTTGCCAAGGCCTGCGCCGTGCCGTTCGAGTCGACCGACCTTCCTCGCGCTGTCGTCACGGGAAACCCAGTGCGCGCCGAGGTGCTGGCGGTCGATCGAGCTGCTGACGCCGGCGACGCGCGCGCCAAGCTGAACCTGCCTGACGACCGGGTCGTCGTCGCCGTCTTCACCGGTTCGCTGGGCTCGCGCCGCGTCAACACCGCCGTGCGCGGTCTCGTCGATCGATGGGCTGACCGAGCAGGCGTCGCCATCCGCCATGCGGTGGGGCGGCGGGACTGGGCGGAGTACGCGCGCGGTCTTCCCGAACTTCGAGCTGGTGGTCTCGTCTACCAGCCCGTCGAGTACGAAGACCAGATGGAGCTCCTCCTGGCGGCGGCGGACGTGGCGGTGACGCGAGCTGGCGGTGCGACGGTTGCCGAGCTGGCCGTGGTAGGCCTGCCGGCCATCATGGTTCCGCTTCCGATCGCAACCCGTGACCATCAGACGGCCAACGCGGACGCGCTGGTCGCCGCGGGCGCAGGAATACGGGTGCCGGACGACGAGCTCGACACCGACCGGCTCGAGGCCGAGCTCGCGCCGCTCGTCGACGATGCACAGCGCCGGCTGTCGATGAGCGCCGCGGCGCTGAGCGTTGCGAGGCGCGATGCCGCCGCCGCCGTCGCCGATCTCGTCGAGAGGTACGAGCTGCGATGAGCGAGCCGGGGGGCGCCCCCGTCGATCCGTACGCCCCCGTCGATCCGTACGCCACCGCGGCCGATTCTGACGCGAGCGCCGACCTGTCGAGTACCCGGCGGGTGCACATCGTCGGCGTCGGTGGCGCGGCGATGAGCGCCATCGCCCGCGTGCTCGTGGCGATGGGCCACACCGTGACAGGGAGCGACCAGCGCGACTCGTCCGGCCTGGCTGCGCTGCGAGCGCACGGGGTCGACGTCGCGGTCGGCCACGACGCCGCGAACGTGCCTGCGGGTGCAGAGCTCCTGGCGGTGTCGACGGCGATACCCAGCGACAACCCCGAGCTCGAAGAAGCGAGGCGGCGCGGCATCCCGGTCTGCAGCCGCGAAGCGGTCATGGTGGCAATCCTCGCGACGAGATCGGCCGTCGCCGTGGCCGGCACCCACGGGAAGACCACCACATCGTCGATGCTCGCACTCGTGCTTCGCGAGGCCGGTTTGCAGCCGTCGTTCATCATCGGCGGCGAGCTCAACGACGTCGGTTCGGGCGCGTCATGGGGGGCCGGAGAGCTGTTCGTGGTCGAGGCCGACGAGAGCGACGGCTCGTTCCTTGCCCTTCCGCGGCAGGCTGCCATCGTGACAGCGGTCGAGCCCGACCACCTCGACCACTACGGCGGGTTCGAGCAACTCGAGCAGGCGTTCCGGTCGTTTCTCGAAGCGACACCAGGGCTGCGCCTGGTGTGCGCCGACGATCCTGGTGCGTCGCGCGCGGGGTCCGGGCTCGGTGCGCTGACCTACGGTACGGCCGAGGGTGCGGACTACCGCATGGTCGATGTCGAGCGCTCGGGTCGGGGGGTGCACTTCCGTGTCGACCGGGGCGGCGGCGGTCGAGATCGAGCTGGATCTCCTCACTATGCCGCGGGTGAGGCCCCGCGGCTGGGCGTCTCCGGCAAGCTCATCCTGCAAGCAGTGCTTGACGCCCACCCGCGGCAGCACGTTGCGTACCTCCCGCAACGTGCCGACGTCCGCAACTACCTTGTGAACACGTTGCGACGCGGAGACCTCTGCCTGACGCTCGGCGCCGGCGACCTCACCACGATGCCCGACGAGGTGCAGGAACGACGGCGCGATCGATGAAGGCGGCAGCGATCGAGCAGGCGGCTGACCGCCTCAGTGGACTCGCGCAGCGTGACGTGCCTCTGGGGCCGTTCACTACCTACCGGGTCGGCGGTTCCGCTCGCCTCTTCGTGCGTATCGAGGATGACGACATGCTCGGCCGCGTGCGCGACGCCGTTGCCCGCACGTCGGTGCCGTTGCTGGTGGTCGGCAAGGGCTCGAACCTGCTCGTCGCAGACCGCGGCTTCGACGGGCTCGCGCTGATGCTCGGCGACGCGTACGCGACCGTCACGATCAAGGGAACATCGGTCAGAGCCGGCGCCGCGGCCGCATTGCCGGTGGTCGCTCGCCAGACCGCCGCGGCCGGTCTGACCGGTTTCGAATGGGCGGTCGGCGTGCCCGGATCGATCGGTGGCGCGGTGCGGATGAACGCCGGCGGGCACGGCTCGGACATGGCGGCGACGCTGGCGAGGGTCCGCGTGCTGGATCTCCTGACCGGCGAGGATAGGGAGGTGACGCGTGCGTCTCTCGACCTCTCCTACCGCCACTCCTCGGTCGCACCGAATCACCTCGTGCTGCGCGCCGACCTCCAGCTTGCGGCCGGCGATCGTGAGAAGGCCGCGGCGGCCATCGCCGAGATCGTGCGCTGGCGGCGCGAGAACCAGCCCGGTGGGCCCAACGCCGGTTCCGTGTTCACCAACCCGCCCGGCGATTCGGCGGGGCGGCTTGTCGAGGAATGCGGGCTCAAGGGACATCGCGTCGGCACGGCCCAGGTGTCCACCAAGCACGCCAACTTCATCCAGGCCGACCCTGGGGGTTCGGCCGACGACGTGCTCGCGCTGATGGGCCAGGTCCGCGAGCTGGTGCGCGAACAGACCGGGGTCGAGCTCGTCCCCGAGACGCGTCTCGTCGGGTTCGCCGCCGCGGAGCCCGACGCGCCTTCGAGGCACCGGCCGGTCGACGGCGCGCCCGACGAGGGCAGCGATGGTGGGGTTCCGCCGGGGCGGGAAACAAGAGGCTGATGCCGACGTTGCTGCGTGATCGAGCGTCGGCCCCCCGCCAGGCGAAGCGGGACAAGCCGAGCCGCCGAGAGCGGCGGGCCGAGCGAAAGCAGGCAGCCGAAGCGGGACAGCCCGCCAGCGATGCCGCCGCCCGCGCGTTCTACGTCGACGACACCGGCCAGCGCCGGATCGACCCGCGCATCCGCGCCCGACGCGACGCCGTCCAGCTCGGGCACAAGCGCAAACGGCTACGGCGCCTGGTCGTTCTTGTCGTGATCGTCTCGCTGGGTGCTGCCGGCTACTTCCTCGTCAACAGCAGCTTGCTGTCGGCTCGGTCGGTCGAGATCACCGGGGGGCCGAACACCTCGGTCGACGACATCCGGGCTGCGGCCGCGATCGGGCCGGACGAGCGGATGCTCGATGTAAACGAGCGTGCCATCGCCCAGCGCGTCGAGCAGCTTCCGTGGGTTGACACCGCGACGGTGCAACGGCGCTGGCCGCGCTCGGTCACGATCAGCGTGACCGAGCGCAAGCTGGCAGCCCTCCTCCAAGACGGCGCCGGTGGCTGGCTCGCGGTGGACGGCACGGGACGCGTGCTCGGCCCGACGCCCGACATCTCGAACGTGTTCGTGACCCACATCGCCGGCGTGGCGCCGGTCCCCGCGGGCCAGACCGTGGACGGACGCATTGGTGGTGCGCTGGCCGTCGCCGGAAAGCTCACCGCCCCGCTGAGCGGCCGCACCAGCATGCTCACCGTCACGCCGGAGGGCTCGGTCGAGCTCAAGTTGTTGCCTCGGGGAACGGTGAACCTGGGTCGGGCCGACGACAGCCTCGATGCCAAGGTCGGCGCCCTGCGAACCATGCTGGCTCAGGCCGACCTCCGCGACCTGTGCCGGCTCGATCTTCGGGTGCCGACCAGTCCGGTATTGACCAGGGATGCCGCATGCCTCTAACGTTTCAACCGCTCGCAGAGGTTGATGTCAACCTCGACTTCATCTCGAGCCTCTACTTGAGGGTGAGGCCGGGCGCGCCGAGCTCGTTCGGCGGTCAGGTCTTCGGCGTCGTTCCGTTGCTCTTCGTTCTCTTCGTTGTCTGTGGTCTTGCCCCTCGGCTCGCCGTCGCGCCCGAGGACGGGCGACACCGATGACCGACCCTCGGCTCTTCGACATCACCAAGGTCGGGGGTTCTGCACCGGTCGAGTCGGCGCCACCCGGCTCAGCGCCCGGCGAGCAACCGACCTCCGCGAGCCCGCCGCCGCCCCCTCCGCCGCCGGCGCCCCGTCCGCGCCGACGGGCCGGCTCCGGCGCGCCCGGCACCGTTGCCTCTGGAGCTGCCCAACGGGCGGCATCGCGGCCGGCAGCCGAGGATCTGCCCGGCCCCGACCCACCCGCGGGAGACAACAAGACCCGGGCGGCGAAGGCGAAGGCCAAACGAAGTTCTGGTGCAGGGTCCACAAAGAAGTCGGGCGCACGTGGTCGAATAGAGGGTGACCACGGTCGCGCCGAACGAGTGCAGCAACCGCTTGACCCCCTACCGGAGGTAACGAACGACATGGCCGGCAATCCGCAGAACTATCTGGCGGTCATCAAGGTCGTCGGTGTCGGCGGCGGTGGCTGCAACGCCGTGAACCGCATGATCGACGCCGGCCTGAAGGGAGTCGAGTTCATCGCGGTGAACACCGACGCGCAGGCCTTGCTGATGAGCGACGCCGACGTGAAGCTCGACATAGGTCGCGAGCTGACCCGTGGCCTCGGCGCGGGCAGCGATCCCGAGGTCGGCCGGCAGGCGGCCGAATCGCACAACGACGAGCTCGAAGAGGTGCTCAAGGGTGCCGACATGGTCTTCATCACCGCCGGCAAGGGGGGTGGCACCGGCACTGGGGCGGCGCCGGTCATCGCCGAGGTCGCCAAGAGCCTCGGTGCTCTCACCATCGGTGTGGTCACCCGCCCGTTCGGGTTCGAGGGTCGACGCCGTGCGGTGCAAGCCGAGCAAGGCATCCAGCGGCTGAAGGAGAAGGTCGACACCCAGATCGTCATCCCGAACGATCGGTTGCTCACGGTATCCAACGACAAGACGTCGGTCCTCAACGCGTTCAAGATGGCAGACGAGGTTCTGCTCCAGGGGGTGCAGGGCATCACCGACCTCATCACGACGCCGGGTCTGATCAACACCGACTTCGCGGACGTGAAGATGATAATGCAGGACGCGGGCTCGGCGCTGATGGGCATCGGCTATGGCTCGGGCGAAGGGCGGGCCCTCAGTGCGGCCCGCGCCGCGATCTCGAGTCCATTGCTCGAGGCGTCGATCGAGGGAGCCCGCGGCATCCTGCTCACCATCGCGGGCGGCAGCGATCTCGGCCTCTTCGAGGTGAACGAGGCGGCCGAGGTCATCCACGGCGTCGCCCACCCCGACGCCAACATCATCTTCGGCACCGTCATCGACGACGAGATGGGCGACGAAGTCCGTGTCACGGTCATCGCCGCGGGCTTTGACCGCTGGGACGACAGCCGAGAGTCCCGCAGCGGTGCGTCGGCACTCACGACGACCGGCCGCATCCCACCGCCTGAGCCGGTCACCGACGTGTTCGCTGGCGACGACGACGACGTCGATCTCGACGAGGGTGACGACGACTTCGAAGTCCCCTCGTTCTTGAAGTAGGCACGAGAGCGTGGCCATAGCGGACCCCGACGGTCCGGCGCATCTCTCCGAACGCAACATGGCATGCGTTGGCGATGCCGTCGTGTGCTTCACGACCACGACTCGGGCCGACGGCGATCTCGGCGTCGACGTCGACCGGGCCGCGCTGCAGCGTCGTCGTGACGCGGTGACGGGTCTTCCCTGGGCCTGGCTGCGCCAGGTGCATGGGGCCGACGTTCTCACCGTCCGATCAGATGGCCTCGAGACGCGGCGCGGTGCCGTCGCCGACGCGTTGGTGACCGACCAAGCCGGCATCGCGCTCGCGGTGCACACCGCCGATTGTGCGCCTGTGGTCTTGTACAGCCCGTCGGGAGTGATCGGTGTCGCGCACGCAGGTTGGCGTGGGCTGGAAGCGGGCATCATCGAGAATGTGGTGGCCGCGATGGAGTCACTCGGAGCGGCGGACATCGCCGCCTCCATCGGACCGTGCATCCACCACGAGTGCTACGAGTTCGGCCCGCCCGAGCTCGGGAGGGTCGCGAAGAAGTACGGTCCAGAAGTGCGCAGGCAGACCGCGAGTGGTGCGCCGGCACTCGACCTTCCCGGCGCGGTTCGGGCCGCGCTGTTGGGGGCGGGCGTTCGGTCGGGCCGATCTGGTCCGTGCACCGCGTGCCGCGCCGATGACTACTTCTCGCATCGCGCGCGACGAGAAGACGGGCGCATGGCCACGGTCGTGTGGCGAGAGCAGTGATGGCGACCGCCGACCGACCGAGCCTCAGCGCCGCCGATGTCGGCGCCCGCGCGGAGCACGTGCGCGACCGCATCCGATCAGCGGGCGGCGATCCTGCCGCGATCACGCTCGTTGCGGTCACGAAGGCCTTCGATCTCTCGGTGCTGCGGGCGGCGCTCGATTCCGGGCTGCACGACATCGGTGAGAACTATGCGCAAGAGCTCGTGGGCAAGGCCGAAGCGATGTCGGCCGCCGAGCGCGACGTCGCTCGGTTCCACTTCGTGGGCCGTCTGCAACGGAACAAGGTCCGCGGCCTCGCCCCCTTCGTCCGGCTCTGGCACACGGTCGATCGCCCCGATCTGGGAGCCGAGATCGCTCGGCGCCTTCCCGGCGCGGCCGTGCTCGTCCAGATCAACGCGTCCGCGGAAGCGCAAAAGGGTGGGTGCGCGCCGGCAGCAGTCGGGACGCTGGTCGACGAGCTCCGCGGGCTCGGCCTTGACGTGCGCGGGCTGATGACGCTCGGCGTCGCCGGTGACCTCGCTGCCACCGCGCGCGCCTTCGCCGAAGTCTCGACGTTGGCCGACCGTCTCGACCTCACGGAGAGGTCGATGGGCATGAGCGCGGACCTCGAGACGGCGGTGCGGGAAGGGGCCACGATGGTCCGCATCGGCCGGGATCTGTTCGGTCCTCGACCGGGAATGCGGCGTGAACAGGAGGAACGCCTAAAGTAGGCGGGTTCGCCAGCCGCGTGCGCGGGGGAACGTGCCTGCCAGGACAGGCGGCCTGACCGGCCAGGAGACGACATGCCGACCATTTGGCGAAAAACGATGCTCTATCTGGGCCTCGGTCCCGACGACGAGTACGAGGAGTACGACATCGACGAGGGCTACGAGGCCGAGGAGCGTGCCGCGCCGAGCCGGCCCGCGCCCCGCCCGGCCCGAGCCGCCGCGCCCCGGCCGCCCGCCGTTGCGGCCAAACCGCCGCCTCCGAAGGCCGCGCCGCCGCCTTCCTCACGTCCGTCCCGGCCCGTCACGGCGGCGGCCAATCCCGCCCGACCGAAGCCGCCGGCAGCCAAACCGCCACCGCCGCCCGCCTCCAAGCCCGGGCGACCGCGACCGGCCGCAGCCAAGCCGCCACCTCCCACCAAAGCCGCTCCGGCGCCCCCGCCACCGGCCAGGGCGGCACCCAAAGCGCCGCGGCCGGCCCCGAAGCCCGCCCGGCCCGCTGCTGCCCACGAGCCGGCTGAGGTCCCCGCCCGAGCGGGTGCCGAAGCCCCATCACCGAAACCGAGGCCCGTGGTGCGAGCTGTTCCTGCCAACACGAAACCGCACATCGTGACGCCCGGCGACTTCGACGACGCCCAAGATGTCGCCGACAAGTTCTTGGGGAACCAGCCGGTCGTGATGGATCTCCGCATGGCCGATGGCAAGCTCGCTCGGCGGTTCCTCGACTTCTCCAGCGGTGTCTGTTACAGCCGGGGCGGCGGCATGGAGAAGGTGAGCGCGAAGGTCTATCTGCTGGTGCCCGAAGGCGTGACCGTGTCGGCCGATGAGCGTCGCCGGCTCCATGATCGTGGCCTCGCCGACTGACGCCGCGACCGGCGGCGAGGCCGCTAGCGCTAGCGTCGCTCCAGCCATGAAGGTCTCCGAGTCATGATTGCGATCGTCTGCGCCGCCCTCAGCATCTACATCCTCATCTTGTTGGCTCGCGCCATCTTCTCCTGGATCCCTGTCGACCCCCAGAGCGTGTGGCAGAGCATCAACTCGTTCTGCTTCCGGGCGACCGAGCCGGTGCTCGCACCGGTGCGAAGCATCATCCCCGTCGTGCAGCTCGGCGGCATGGGTCTCGACCTCAGTTTCATGGTCGTGTTCTTCGCGATCATCATCGTGTGGCAAGCGATCTGCTGAGCGAGCGCCGGCCGGTGAAATGACATGACGTGATGGGTATCACCGAGTTGGCAAGAGGGGCTGACTAAGGTCGCTCCTATGAGCGAATCGCCTCAACTTCTCGCCAACGTCGAGTTCGACATCGTCAAGAAGGGGTACGACCCCGAGCAGGTCGACAACTACTTGCGCCTCATCGACGGGCAGGTCAGCCAGCTCAAAGACACAGCCCGGCAGGCCGTCGAGCAAGCCGAGGTGGCTCACTCGAGAGTGGCGGAAGCCAAGCGCGAGAAGGCGGCCTACCTCTCTGAGTCCCAGCAGGCGAAGGCCGAGCTCGAGCAGGTCAAGGTTCAGCAGGCCGAGGCGTCGGTGCCGGCGGCTCCCGCCGATGCCGACGACGGCACCGAGGCGCTCAAGAAGATGCTGCTGCTTGCCCAGCGCACCGCGGACAACCACGTCGAGGAGTCGCAGGCCTCCGCGAAGAACGTCGTTGCCGACGCGCGCACGAAGGCCGCAGAGATCGTTGCCGGCGCCGAGACCCGAGCCGAGCGCCTGCTCATCGAAGCCCAGAAGGTCGCCGACGAGCTGGTGCGCGAGCGGTCCGAGAAGATCACGGCAACGGTCTCCGAGCTCGAGCGCCGTCGCGATCTGCTGCGAGCCGACTCTGAGGTGCTCGAGAAGTACCTCACCGAGCATCGCCAGCGGTTGCAGGAGGGTGTCAACACGCTCGCCGCGCTGCTGAACGACGACAGCGGCCTGAAGGCCGATCCGATGCCGTCGCTCAAGGCCGAGCCCGACTCGGTGCCTCCCATCCCGAGCGCGCCGCAGCCGGCACTTCCGACGGTCGACGACGTGTCGCCCCAGCCCACCGTGGGTGCCACGCCGAGCTCGCCCCCGTCCTTGGCAGGTCCCGCTCCTTCCGAACCAGCGCCGCGGGCAAAGCCAGACCCGACGGCACCGACGGCGCCGTCCAACAGTTCGCCGACGGTGGTGCGCGTGTCGAGCGGAACCACGACGGCCAAGCGCGATCCTGAGGCGGAGTTCCCGGTGGTGAAGATCCCCGAGCTCCTCGAGACGCCGTCGGAGATCCGTGATCGGGTCGACAACGACGGGCCACCCACGCTGCAGATCAGTGCGGCCGACCAGCAGAAGCTCCTCGGCGAGGGCCGCGAAGGCAGGGGAGATGAGCGAGGCGATCTCATGCCGCCGCTCGACCCGCTCACCGACGAAGCCATGACCCGCTTCCTCGAAGAGGACTTCGACGAGAACGGCAGACCCCGCCGCTTCCGCCGCAAGTAGCGAACGCAACTGGGCCGTGGTGCGCGCCGGAAACGGCGCGGTGGCGGGCCCGGTTCGGGACGGGAGGGCAACTGGGCCGCGGTGCGCGCCGGAAACGGCGCGGTGGCGGGCCCGGTTCGGGACAGGAGGGCAACCGGGCCGCGGTGCGCGCCGGAAACGGCGCGGTGGCGGGCCCGGTTCGGGACAGGAGGGCAACCGGGCCATGGCGCGCGCCGGAAACGGCGCGGTGGCGGGCCCGGTTCGGGACAGGAGGGCAACCGGGCCATGGCGCGCGCCGGAAACGGCGCGGTGGCGGGCCCGGTTCGGGTCAGGCCGGGGTGATCGTCACACGGACGGGGCGTCCGTCGATGCTGAGCATGGCGGTGCCGGGACCGAGCTCGAGGCTGGTGGCGAGCACTTCGCCGGCGATCCATTCCTTGTGAGCCACGATCGCGTCACGGATCTCGTCGTCGTCGCTCTCGATCGTGATAGCGATGCGATCGGTCACGGCGAGACCGAGGTCTTTGCGCTGCTCGTTGAGCTTGCGCACGACACCGCGAGCCAGCCCCTCGGCTCGCAGCTCCGGGGTGAGCTCGACGTCGAGCACGACGATGGCGTCGTTGGTACGCACGGCCGCAGACGCGTCACCGTCCTTCGACTGCAGCGTGAGGTCGAACTCGCCCTCGCCCAGCAAGAAGTCCTCGATGATGACGGTGCCGTCGCCGTTGTCGGTCCAGTCGCCGCGGCGTGCCGCCTTCATGACCCGTTGCACGTCTGCGCCGAGCTTGGGGCCGAGGACCTTGCCGTTGGGCTTGAGCTGGAAGGTGCCGTAGGCCGCCATCTGGTCGGTGAGCTCGACGGCTTTCACGTTGGCCTCTTCGGCGAGGAGCGGGGCGTAGGGCCGCAGCCGCTCGACATCGCGACCGGCGACCGTGAGCAGCGCGAGAGGCAGCCGGTTGGCGATGCCCCGATCTTTTCGCAGCGACGACGCGGTCGACGCGATGTCTTGGATGCGGTCCATCGCAGCCACGAGCTCGGGGTCGGCCGGGAACGCGGCGGCTGACGGCCAGTCGGTGAGGTGCACCGACTCGTCACCGGTCAAGGAGGTGTAGATCTCCTCGGCGAGGAACGGGAGCAGCGGCGCGGTGAGCTTCGAGAGCGTGAGCAGAACGGTGTAGAGCGTGTCGTAGGCGGCGCGCTTGGCCTGGGCGTCATTGGCGTCGTCACCGGCCGGCGCCCAGAACCGATCGCGTGACCGTCGGATGTACCAGTTGTTCAACGAGTCGAGGTAGGAGCGGACCTGTGCGCACGCGACCGCGATCTCGTAGTCGTCGAGCGACTGCTGCACGTCGTCCACCAACTGGCGGGTCTTGGCGAGGATGTAGCGGTCGAGCACGTCGGTGGAGTCGGCACGCATCGACGCGTGGTAGCCGTCGGCGTTGGCGTAGAGCGTGAAGAAGTTGAACGCGTTCCAGATCGGGTTGAGCACCAAGCGCACGACCTCGGCCACGCCCGCCGCGTCCTTGTCGATGCGGAAGTCGAGACCCCGGAGGATCGGCGACTGCATCCAGTACCACCGGAAGGCGTCCGAGCCCATGGTCTCGAACACCGTCTCGGGGTCGGGGTAGTTGTTCAGCCGCTTCGAGAGCTTGCGGCCGGTGCTGTCGAGCACGACCCCGTGGCAGATGACGTTCTCGAAGGCGGGCTTGTCGAACAGCGCCGTCGCGAGCACGTGCAACGTGTAGAACCACCCCCGCGTCTGGGCGACGTACTCCACGATGAAGTCGCCCGGGAAGTGGTGCTCGAACCAGTCGGCGTTCTCGAAGGGGTAGTGCACCTGAGCGAAGGGCATCGAGCCGGACTCGAACCAGCAGTCGAGCACCTCGGGAACCCGGCGCATCATCGACTTCCCGGTCGGGTCGTCGGGGTTCGGACGCACCAGCTCGTCGATGAAGGGACGGTGGAGGTTGGTGGGGCGCACGCCGAAGTCGCGCTCGAGCTCGTCGAGCGAGCCGTACACGTCGATGCGCGGGTAGGCGGGGTTGTCGCTCTTCCACACCGGGATGGGCGCGCCCCAGAAGCGATTGCGGCTGATCGACCAGTCACGCGCCCCTTCGAGCCACTTGCCGAACTGGCCGTCGCGCACGTTCTCGGGGATCCAGTTGATGCCACTGGTGTTCGCAGAGCCCCGGTTCAGCTCGACCATGCGATCGCGGAAGTCGGTCACGCGCACGTACCACGACGGCAACGCCCGGTAGATGATCGGCGTGTCGGTGCGCCAGCAGTGGGGGTAGTTGTGCTCGATGGTGTCGTGGCGTACGACCACACCCAACGCCTTGAGATGCTGGATGATCGCGACGTTGGAATCGAGCACGTTCTCGCCGGCCCATTCGGGGACGTCGTCGGTGAAGCGACCGCTGTCGTCGACAGGAACGACGAGCGGGATGTCGTTCTCCTCGCCGACGCGCTGGTCATCCTCGCCGAAGCCGGGGGCGATGTGGACGATGCCCGTGCCTTCGCTGGTGTCGACGAACTCCGCGGGGATGATGCGGAACGCATTGGTCGCGTCGGCGAAGAACGGCAGCAGCGGTTCGTAGGTGCGGCCCACCAGGTCGCGACCTTTCACGGTGCCGTGCAGCCTGGTGCCCTCGAGTTGCGCGTCGTACTTCCCGCGTGCTGCGTCGCCGATGATGAAGTGGTCGCCGTCCTCTTCAAGGATCGCGTACTCGATGTCGGGACCGACCGCGAGCGCGAGGTTCGACGGCAGGGTCCACGGTGTGGTGGTCCACGCCAGGATCTTCATGGGGCCGGGGTCGTTCGCCTGCGGCACCAGCGTGAACGACACCGTGATCGCGGGGTCCTGCCGGGGCCGGGTGGCGTCGTCGAGCCGGATCTCGAAGTTGGAGAGGGGGGTCTCCGCGCCCCAGGAGTAGGGCATGACACGGTTGGCTTCATAGACGAGGCCTTTGTTCCAGAGTTGCTTGAAGGCCCAGATGACCGACTCCATGTAGTCGAGGTCCATCGTCTTGTAGTCGTTGTGGAAGTCGACCCACCGGGCCTGCCGGGTGACGTACTGCTCCCACTCGGCGGTGAACCGCAGCACCGACGTGCGGCAGTAGTCGTTGAACTTCTCGATGCCGTAATCGGTGATCGCCGCCCGCCCGGAGACCTCGAGCTCTTTCTCTGCCTGCATCTCGACTGGGAGCCCGTGGGTGTCCCAGCCGAAGCGCCGCTCGACCCGGCGCCCGCGCATGGTCTGGTAACGGGGCACGACGTCTTTCACGTAGCCGGTCAGCAGGTGGCCGTAGTGGGGGAGCCCGTTCGCGAACGGCGGCCCGTCGTAGAAGACGTATTCGTTGCTGCCGTTCTCGCCCGACGGCCGGTTCTCGACCGAGCGCTCGAACGTCTTGTGGTCGTTCCAGGTCTGGAGGATGCGCCGCTCGATGGCGGGATAGTCGGCGCGTGGATCGACGGTCGGGTACGGCGTTTCGGCGGGCTTCACCCGGTCAGCCTAGTGGTGCCGCTCACTGGGCCAGAAAGTGGTTGCGACCAGGTATGGCGGGACGGGCGCCGTCCTCGGGGCATCGTTGCGACGGCGTCGCCTTCGACACCGACGCGCTCGCGCTGGTGCTCGCGCCCGTCGAAGAGCTGGTCGTGTTCGGCGACGATGACGGAGCGCCTGGGACAGCGGGGCATCGGGCCATCGTGCGCCGGCCCGCCAGCGGTGTCGTCGTACCGAGTGCGATCGGGCGAGCAATTGACGGCTTCCTGCCAAGGGCATACTCTCCGGCACCCTTTCGGGGTGGGAAAGGAGCTGTACATGGTTCGAGCCACCAAGACCTCGACGACTCGCAGCTCCCGCGGCAAACCGGCCGCGGGGAAGTCGCCGACCGCGAAGTCGGTGGCGAAGAAGTCGCCAGCCCGATCTCGTTCCAGCGCCCGGAAGGCGCCTGCTGCGTCCACGGCCACAAAGAAGGCCGCAGCGAGGGGGGCACGCAGCAAGACCCCCGCGAAGATCGCGAAGAAGCCCAACAGAACGACAGCAACATCGAGGGCATCGACCAACGTGACTGCCAAGAAGACGACCACCGCCAAGAAGGCGGCAAAGAAGACCAGCGCCAAGAAGGCGCCCGCGAAGGCAGCGGCCAAGAAGGCGCCCGCGAGAGCAGCGACCAAGAAAGCACCCGTGAAGGCCACAACGACCAAACCGGCCGCCAAGGCGGCACTCAAGAAGTCACCGTTCGACAAGAAGTTCCTGGATTCACAAAGAGAGCTCTTGCTGGCCGAACGGGCGACCTACACCCAGCAGGCCGACGCGTTGCAGGCCGAGGCGGACGAACTGGCGGCCGAGCGTGAGCCGGGCGACGTCCAGTTCGACGAGGAATCGGGGGAAGGCGACACGATGGCTGTCGAGCGCGACTTCGATCTCGCCCTCTCCGCGCAGGCTCGGGCCAACATCGAAGACATCGACTTGGCGCTGGAGAAGATCTTCAAGGGCACCTACGGCATCTGCGAGGCTTCCGGGCTCGCGATCCCGAAAGAGCGCCTCAGGGTCATACCCTGGGCCCGTGTCCGGGTCGAGTACAAGGTTGGCGGCTTCAGCTGATCGGCGGATGTGGCGCCAGCAGGAGCGACACCGGTGACAGCCGCCGATGCCCGCCGTCCCCACTGGACCCTGCTCGGTGCCGTCGTCGCGGCCGTTCTCGTCATCGACCAGCTCTCGAAGAACTGGGCACTGAGCGAGCTGGGCGGCCGCCGCACGATCGAGGTGCTGTGGACCCTGCAACTGCGCCTTGCGTTCAACACGGGCATGGCGTTCAGCCTCGGTGGCAATCGGGGCCAGCTCATCGCCGCGATCGCGGTCGTCGTGGTCGGTTGGGTGCTCTTCAGCGAGCGCCGCGACACGACCAGGCTCGGCGCAGTGGCGCGCGGACTGATCGTGGGGGGAGCGGCGGGCAACCTCATCGACCGGTTGCTGCGAGATCGCGACCTCGGCGGGGGCTTCCTCGCCGGACGCGTCGTGGACTTCATCGACTTCCAGTGGTGGCCCGTGTTCAACGGCGCCGATGCCGCGGTCGTGGTCGGCGTGGTGCTGCTGATCGTCACCATGCTCTTTTGGAGCCCCGAGGATGAACGACGACCAGCGGGAGCCGATCGACAAGCCGATCTCAGCGGTTGAGGTTCCCGCCGCCCTGGCCGGCGAGCGCATCGACCGCGTCGTGTCGATGCTCACAGGCTGCAGCCGCTCAGAAGCGACCACGCTGATCGAGGCGGGCTCGGTCACCATCAACGGCGAGGTGGTGTCCACGAGGTCACGGCGGCTCGAAGAAGGTGACGAAGTCGCCGCGGACCGGCCGGCTCGAGCACCGGCGAACCCGATCGTCGGCGACCCGTCGGTCGCACTTGCGGTCGTCCATGCGGACGAGCTGGTGATCGTGGTCGACAAGCCCGCTGGCCTCGTCGTACATCCCGGTGCCGGTCATGCCGAAGGCACGCTCGTGAACGGCCTTGTCGGCCGCTTCCCCGATCTCGTGGGCGTCGACTGGCCCGACGCGAGCCGTCCCGGCATCGTGCACCGCATCGACCGGGGCACCTCTGGGCTGCTCGTGATCGCTCGCACGCTCGATGCGTACGAGTCGCTCGTCGGCCAACTGTCCGCGCGCACCGTCGAGCGCCGCTACGTCGCGCTGGTGTGGGGTCGCTTCGACGCGCCCGCCGGCGAGATCGACGGGCCGATCGCCCGCTCGCATCGCGACCCGACCAAGATGACCGTCGCCGCGGGAGGCAAGGACGCACGTACCGGCTATGTCGTCGAGCACGAGTACCACGATCCTGCGGAGGTCGCGTTGGTCTCGTGCCGGTTGTTCACGGGCCGGACCCACCAGATCCGCGTGCACATGCGGTCCATCGGCCATCCGGTCGTGGGCGATGCGCGCTACGCGGGTTACCGGCAGTCGCTGCCGATGCGGCGACCCTTCCTCCATGCCGCGACGCTCGGCTTCGACCATCCCTCGACCGGCCAGCGCTTGGTGTTCGAGTCACCGCTTCCCGCCGACCTGGCATCGGTTCTTGCCCGCCTGTCATGAATCGCCGCATCCGTGCCGAGGAACCGGGTCAACGAATCGTCACCGGCCAGTCGGCCTCGCCGCGGGCCATGAGAACGATCTCGTCGAGCGTCATCCGACCCAGGTAGCGCCGCATGTGCTCGCCGACCTCGCTCCAGATGGCGATGAGGACGCATTGGCCCTCGTGGTCGCAGGCGCCGTTCTGGTGCGGCTCGCCGAACTCGCCGGCGACGATGGGACCCTCGACTGCGCTCAAGATGTCGGCCAGGGTGATCTCCGACGGCGGCCGGGCGAGGACGTACCCGCCGCCCACTCCGCGCTTGGACCGCACCAGGCCAGCTCCTTTGAGCGCGAGAAGGATCTGCTCGAGGTAGGGCTGGGGGAGCGCGGTCCGATCGGCGATGTCGCGAACCGAGGTCGGGCCCTCGGTGTCGGCGTGCAAGGCCAGCGAGAGCAACGCCCGGCAGGCATAGTCACCTCGGGTCGAAACCTTCACGCTGCCTCCGTGCCGGACATTCGCCCATCGTACGGTGCCGGCTCGGCCGGTCTCGACCGCCGGTGAGAACGACCGACGAAGCGGCTAGGTTCTGCTGGGCGCGAAAGGATGCCGGTGGACGACCAACCGCTAGTGCCGGACTACGGCGGAGCATGCATCTCGAACCTGATGCCCGCGCTGCTCGATCCGACCATCGAGACCCCGACCTGGCTTCCGCCCGAAGTGGTGGGGGCCGACCAGGTCGTGCTGTTCGTGCTCGACGGTCTCGGGTGGAACCAACTGCAGAGCCGGCTCGATGTCGCACCGACGCTGGCGGCGATGGCGGGCCGTGCGATCACGACGATCGCGCCGTCCACGACCGCGTCGGCGCTGACGTCCATCACCACCGGCCTGACTCCCGGCCTCCATGGAATCGTCGGGTACCGGATGGACGTCGACGGCGAGATCCTGAACGTGCTCCGGTGGTCGATCCACAGCCGTGATGCCCGCGAGCTGCACCCGCCGGAAAAGGTCCAGCCGGTCGAGCCGTTCCTCGGGCAGCGACCGGCCGTCGTCACCAAGGCCGAGTTCAAGCGGTCGGGGTTCACCATTGCCCACCTCGAAGGGGTGCGCTTCGACGGTTACCGCGTCGCGTCGACCATGGTTGCCGAGGCCACCCGGCTGCTGCGGGCCAACGAGCCGTTCGTCTACTGCTACTACGAAGGCATCGACAAGGTGGCGCACGAATACGGGCTCGGCGCTCACTACGACGCCGAGCTGCGGGCTGCCGACCGTTTGGTGGCGGACCTGATCGAGGCGCTTCCGCCGGGAGCGGCGCTCGTGGTGACAGCAGATCACGGTCAGGTCGACGTGGGCGAGCGGATCGTGCGGATCCATCCCGATCTGCTCGCGACGTCGTCGATGCTGTCTGGCGAGGGCCGGTTCCGCTGGTTGCACGCCAGACCCGGGCGCATCCAGCAGATGCACGAGCTCGCCACCCGCCACCATGCGCACGAGGCATGGGTGGTCACCGCCACCGGGGCGATCGAGGCCGGCTGGTTCGGCCCGACCGTGACCGAGACCGCCCGCCAACGGCTGGGGGACGTGGCGCTGGTGGCCCGTGACCCGGTCGCCTTCTTCGACCCGGACGACACCGGCCCGTACGTGCTGGTGGGCCGGCACGGCTCGCTGACCGCCGACGAGATGCTCGTCCCCTTGCTGGCCGCTCGCGCGTGAGTCGGTAGGGTGTACCGCGACTATGGCTGACGACGCGACCTTGAACGGACCGCAGATCGAGCACGGCGAGCTCATCGTCCCCACCGTCGCCACAAACGGCGACGCCGCGAGCGAGGACGACAAGGAGTTCGTATCCGAGCCCGCCAAGGTCATGCGCATCGGCTCGATGATCAAGCAACTGCTGGACGAGGTGCACAACACCACGCTCGACGAGCCTGGGCGGGCTGCGCTGCGAGACATCTATGACCGCTCGGTGGAGGAGTTGGGCTCGGCGCTCTCACCCGATCTCAAAGAGGAGCTGGCCCGGCTCGCCCCGCTGTTCAACGGCTCAGAGGCACCGACCGAGGTCGAGCTGAAGATCGCGCAGGCCCAGCTCGTGGGCTGGCTCGAAGGCCTGTTCCATGGCATCCAGGCGACCCTGTTCGCGCAGCAGATGGCCGCACGCCAGCAGCTCGAGAAGATGCGCGGCCAACTGGCACCGGGCCAGGCGGCGCCGGGCACCTACCTCTGAGAGGCTCGGCACGGCTGATGTGGCGCCGGTTCGTGTACACCCTCGTCGGGGCGCTCAGTGGCTACCTCCTCGGTGCCGTCGCCGGGATGACCGCCTTCGCCGCCATCACCGGTTACCGCTCGGTGTCGGTTCTGGAGGAGTCGAACCGGAACCGGTGGACCTTCGTGGCGGCGTCGGCCGCGGCGGTGTTCGGTGGCCTCATCGCCTGGTGGCGGTCCTACAAGGACATCCCGATCTCGCCGCGTGGCGGCGAATCGGAAGAGCCGCACGACGAGCATCCCGAGCCCGCGTAG
This sequence comes from Actinomycetota bacterium, assembly GCA_016185305.1. Lineage (GTDB taxonomy): Bacteria > Actinomycetota > Acidimicrobiia > Acidimicrobiales > Acidimicrobilacustridaceae > JACPNV01. Next base: position 125,341 of record JACPNV010000001.1, read on the forward strand.
CTCTCCCTCGAGCGCCGCCTCGACCGCGCGGCGCGCGGCCATGCCTGGAAGACTCGCGGCGTGGCTGGCCTCGCCGTCGATCTGTTGCTCGATCCGTTCGGTGCGCACTGGGAGGAGGTGAGCGACGCGGCGATCGCTGCCGCCGACGTCGGGATCGACGGCATATGGCTGTGGGACCACCTCGCCGGGTCCGCGCACGGTGAGGATCGCGTGCTCGAATGCTGGACGACCTTGACGGCGATCGCCGCCACCGTGCCACGGGTGGTCATCGGACCGAACGTGCTCAACGTCGCCAACCGTCGACCCGGCGTGCTCGCGGTGATGGCCGCGACGTTGCAGGAAGTCAGCGCCGGCCGGCTCATGCTGGGCATCGGTGCGGGGGGCGGGAGGGGCTTGCCGTACCCGGCCGAGCAGCAGGCCCTCGGCTACGCGACGCCCGGCGATCCGGTACGCCGCCGCCAGGTGATCGAGGCGATCCACGTTCTCCGCCAGATCTGGACGGGTGCCGCGGAGCCGTACGCCGGCGAGTTCTATCCGTTGGATCGCGCGACGGGCTTCTTGCGGCCCGAGCCGCCGCCTCCAATCGTCGTCGGCGCGTTCGGGCCGAAGATGGCCGCGCTGGCAGGCGAGCATGCTGACGGCGTCAACATGCACGCCGCCAGCTCACAGCTCGAAACGCTGTTGGCGATCGCTCGGCAAGCACACGCCCGGGCAGGCGGTGATCCTGATCGTTTCCTGGTCACCGTGAACAGCGCGCTCTCGCCTGCGACGTTCAGCGACGCCCAGCGCGAGGAGTACGAGCGTCTCGGCGTCGATCGAGTCATCATGCTCAGCCGCCCTCCCTACGATCTCCGCGCCCTGCGGGGGTTACGGTGAGCCCGTGTCGTACGCCGACCGGCGGGTGACGCCGCTGTGGCTCTCGCATCACTACCCCGACGACTACGGCCGCTGCGTTCGAATCGGTCGCTCGCACGTCTGCAGGCGCTGCCTGGCGCTGTACCCGCTGACCTTCGTGGCGATGATCGCCGGCCTCGCTGTGGGTCCGAGCTTCACCAACGACAGCGTCGTGCTGGTGGCCGTGATCGTCGTGCTACCGCTGCCCGCCGTGGTCGAGTTCGTCCTCGAGCACATCGGCCTCATCGGCTACAACCCGCGCCGCCAGATCGCCGTCACGTTGCTGATGGCAGTCGCGCTCGGTCTCGCGTTTGCCCGCTACCTCCGCGATCCCGGCGACATCGTGTTCTGGTTGGCCATCGCGGTCTATGGCGGTGCGTGCCTCGCGTCGGCACTGTCTGGCCGGCGTGAGCCGAGCGGTGTCGGCGGTCGGTAGGCGCTTGCGGCCACGGATCGGCAATTTTGTTGTGGATGGGGCGCAGCCCCCCAGGCAACTAGATTTGCTCGGCATGGCAGTCAAGCTCGTGCTCTATCACAACCCCAGCTGCAGCAAGTCTCGCGGTGCCGACGGAATCCTCAAGGCGCGGGGCGCCGACTACCAGACCGTTCGCTATCTCGATGACCCGCTGACCGAGGACGAGTTGAAGGAGCTGCTCGACATCCTCGACGATCCGCCGGCGGCGCTGGTCCGGAAGGACCCGCACTTCAAATCGCTCGGGCTGGACGCGGCCGACTACACCGACCGCGACAGCGTTGCTGCGCTGCTGGCCGCGCATCCCCGTCTGATGGAGCGGCCGGTGGTCGTGAAGGGCGACCGCGCCGTGATCGGCCGGCCGCCCGAGCGGATCGAAGCGCTGCTGTAACCGAGCCGACCTACGAGGTGGGCGCCGCGACCGGCTCGCCGTCGGTGTCGTCGCCATCGCCATCGCCGACTTGCGCTCCGATCGGCTCGTTTGGAGCGTCGACGTTGATGTGCGGCATGACCTTGTCGAGCCAGTGCGGGATCCACCACGCCCCCTTGCCGGCGAGCTCCATCGCGGAGGGCACCGCGATCATGCGGACGATGGTCGCGTCGATGAACACTGCCGCGGCCATGCCCAACGCGAGCATCTTCACGACGACGCTGGGGTTGAAGGCGAACGTCAAGAACACCGAGATCATGATCAGCGCTGCGGCGGTGATCACCCGAGCGGTCGAGCCGATGCCGTTGACGACGGCGGCGCGGTGGTCTTTGGTCAGCAGCCACTCCTCGTGGATGCGGCTCAAGAGGAAGACCTCGTAGTCCATCGAAAGACCGAACAGGACCGCGAACATCATCACCGGGATGAACGCCACGATGGCGAGCGTCTCGTTCACGCCGAACACCCAGTTGAGCCAGCCCCACTGGAACACGGCGACGAGGAAGCCGAGCGCGGCGCCGATCGAGAGCAGGTTCATGATCACCGCCTTGACCGGGACGAACACCGACCGGAAGACCATCATCAGCAGGAAGAAGCTGAGGATCAGCACCGCGCCGACGAAGTACGGCATGCGCGTGGAGATGGTGCTGGTGAGGTCGATGAGAATCGCGGTGGCGCCACCGATGTACACGTTGGACGGGCTCAGTCCGGTCCCCTGTACGGCTTTGGGGATCACGTTCTGGTTGAGGGTGTTCACGAGCTCGGTCGTCGCCGGGTCGCTCGGCCCGGTCGTGGGCACGACGATCGCCACGCCGAGCTGGCCGGTGCACGGCACCGGGGTCACGGACTTCACGCCCGGCGTGCCGAGCAGGACGTTGGCGGCCTGGATCACGTTCTTGAGGCTCGTCTGCGTCTCGGCGGGAAGCGTCTTGACGTAGGCGGCGACTGCCGCCGGCGGGATCGGTGTCGCGGGTGCCGGGGCGGTCGTGGGAGCGGGGGCCGAGGCGCTCGGCTGGCCGGTCGAGCAATTGTTCGCGGCGGCGTAGGACGGCCCGAGATCGGCGACGATGAGGAGCGGCCCGTTCTGACCGGCGCCGAACGCCTGGCTGATCTCGTCGACCGCCTTGGTTTGGGTCAGCTCGCCGGGTTGCACGCTGTCGTCGGGGATGCCGAGCTGGATGCGGAGGAGGGGCACCGAGATCAGCAGCAGGAGACCGACGCTGACCACCGCGAAGATCACCGGGTGCTTGCAGATCTCGCGGCCCCACTTGGCCGACAGGTTGTTGTTCAACTTGTCGGGCGTCTCCTCTTCGGCTGGCTTGTGCCACGGCAGCCGGAGGGCGTCGATCTTGCGGCCGAGCAGGCCGAGCAGCGCGGGCAGCACGGTGAGCGCGGCGGCCACGGTCACGGCGACGAACATGGCGGCCGCGATCCCCAGCGTCGACACGTACGGGATGCCGATGAGGGTGAGGCCGACCAGCGCCAGGCAGACCGTGATCGCGGCGAAGAGCACGGCCGACCCGGAGGTGCTCACTGCTCGCCCGACCGCGGTCTCGACGTCCATGCCCTCGCCCAGGTTCTGGCGGTACCGGTTGACGATGAACAGCGAGTAGTCGATGCCGACACCGAGGCCGATCATGAGACCGAGCTCGGGAGCTGCCGAGCCGATGGACCAGCGACCCTCGGCCAGAGCCAGCAGCGAGCTCGAGATGACGATGCCGAAGACCGCGACGCCGACCGGCACGACCATGGCGGTCAGCGAGCCCAGCGCGATCAGCAAGATGATGACGGCGAACAGCAGGCCGATCTCGTCGGCGTACTGCGATATGCCCGGTGGCGGAGGGTTCTGGAGATCGACCAGCGCACCACCGAGCTCGGCGGTCATGCCCGGCGGCAGCGCGGTGCGGGCCGCGGCCTGAACCTGCTCGAAGCTGTCCTTCGGCAGCTCGGTTGCAGGCTGGTTCATCTGCACGCTGACGAGCGCGGTCTTGCCGTCGGCCGAGAGGGAGTTGGGGAAGATCCGGTCGGCCTTGACGTCCGGTGATGCCCCGAGTGCTTGCACGAACGCGTCGAAGTTCTGGGGCGTCATGCTGCCGGTGAGGATCGGGGTGAACGGGTCGCTGACGTTGGCGACGTTCGGGATGGCCTTGAGCGCGGTGATCGCGTTCTGGATGGCCGCCTGGTTGGCGGGATCGGTCACTGATCCCGTCGCGACCTGGTACACGACGTTGACGTTGGCGTTGCCAAGACCGGGCGCGTTCTGCTGGAGCAGGTTCTGCGCGGCGTCGGAGGTGGTGCCGGGGATGGCGAAGTTGTCGTTGGTCTTGCCGCCGTACTTCCCGGCCAGCGTCACGACCACGAGGCCGATGACGATCCAGGCGATGATCACCCTCCAGTGCCGCCTTGCCGCCATGCGGCCGAGACGTTCGAGCATCTCGTTCCCCTTCCATCCCGCCGTTGTCCATCCCGCCTTCGGTTTGAGCAGGGTATAGCTCGTTGTCGTGGCACGCGTGGACGCTGCCGCCGCCGCCGGGCTGGGTATGGAAGCATGTCGGGCATGGCCTACGTGCTTCCCGGCACCACCAAGGCATCGAGGGCGAAGGTCAACTGGCAGCTCGGTGTCGTCGTCGTCGCGGGCGCGGCGGTCTCGCTCTTCCTCGGGGTGTACGCGTCCCGGCACCCGCCGGCCGGCCAGCCGACGTTCGGCTTCTCGCCGGGCTCGATGCTCGCGTTCAAGTCGTGGATGACGACGCTGGCGGTCTTCTTCGCGGTGCTGCAACTCCTGTCGGCGTTGCGCCTGCGGGACAAGATCCGCTGGCCCGCGACCGTTCCCCCGTGGCTCACCGATGCGCACCGGATCGTAGGCACGCTCGCACTGGTGTCCAGCCTGCCCGTCGCCTACCACTGCCTCTGGTCGCTCGGGTTCCGCTTCGCCGATCAGCCGCTCCGCAGCCCGCGGGTGCTGATCCACGCGGCGGCCGGCGCGTTCTTCTACGGCGTGTTCGTCACGAAGATGCTGGCGGTCCGCATCACGTCGGTGCCGCGCTGGCTGGTTCCCGTCGCCGGCGGCCTGGTCTTCACCGCGCTGATGACCGTCTGGTTCTCGAGCGCGGTGTACTTCTTCACCGGTCAGCTCGGCGGCTGACGCGACGGCCGTGTTGCGGCGGGTGGCCATCGTCGTGGAGGTGCTCGGCCTGCTCGCGGTGGCGGTGTTCGTCGCCATGCTGTTCACCAACCAGCCGTCGGTCACGCGCCCGCAGCCGGAAGCCACCGGCGGGGCCAGCACCCCAGCCACGCTGTCGCCCGCACACGCCAAAGAGCTCTACAGCCAAGCCTGCGCGTCGTGCCATGGTGAGGAGGGGGAGGGGATCTACGGCCCGGCCATCGCCGGCGAGAGCTCGACGAAGAGGTTCGCCAGCGAGCAGGACGAGATCGCCATCGTCACCGCGGGTCTCGGCCAGATGAAGTCGTTCTCCGCAGAGCTGACACCCGACCAGATCAAGGCGGTCGTCGCGTACGTGCGGTCGCTGCCGACCACGGGCGGCTGACACCGGGCACGACGGCACTCGTCGGCGCCGCACGATGACCGGCGCGTGCCGGCTCAGACCCAGTGCGCGAACCGGCCGATCGGGCGAAAGCCGAGCTTGCGGTACATCGTTTCGGCCTGCTGGGAGGGTTGCAGCGTCGCCGGCAACTCCGTCTCGCCGTCGAGGATGTGGCGCACCATGGCGGTGGCGTAGCCGTTCCCGCGATGGTCCGGCACGGTGCCGACGCCGTACACGCCGAGCACGCCCCGAGATCGGTACGTCATCGCGATCGACACGGCTTCGGTGCCGACGCGGCCGAGCAACACCTGCATGGACGGATCGTCGAGGATCGGCGGCGCGTGCACGCCGAACGGGGGGATGAGCACGGGCACCTCGAACGCCTGAGCCATCGTTCGCTCGAAGACCAGCAGGGTGCCGCGATCGCGCACGACCTCGATGGCGAGCGCGGCGGCAGCGTCGCCGTCGCCGATCTGTGGCGGAGGCCGTGCTTCGCGGGCGCACCACGGGCTCACCGCCTGACGGGAAAGGCCGAGGCGAGTGAGGTCGAGCTCGTTCCACGAGTCACAGACCGACCGATGGTTGGCCTCGGGTTGAGCGAGGACGTCGCGCAACTCGGCGAGGTGGCGCCGCCGCACCCACCACCTTCGATGCGAGCTCGGCCGGAGGGAGATGGCCGAGTGGAAGATCGTCGGCCCGGGCAGCGCGCACGTCCACCATCGTTCGCTGGTCGTGCTCGCGAGGCCGAGAGCCGCGACCGAGGACGTATGCCACGCGGCCAGGTTCGCGGCGGCTGCGCCGAGCAGCCGGTCGTCGCCCGTCATCTGGTCATGATCTTGGCCCCTGTTCGCAACACGTGCGCGCCTGCTGTAGGGGCCCCGGCGGTGCGGCGCCGCGGGGCTGTCGCGGGAGGAGATGGGGCTTGACCTGCGGCTTTCGGCTCCATTGCCGACGATTCGCCCTCCGTTGCGGTCACCTGTCTAAGGTGTTACGGAATCATGTCGAAGTCGTGGCGACCTTTCGGACGGGGTCCCCGGCTGCCGAAAGGCACGCAGGGAATCGGATCCTCGGGAACAACTGGACCGACCGGGCGGACCCGCCACCCTCGCCGGCCGCGCCGGCGGGCGGGCGGCATGTCCCTGCCCGCCGTGTGCCCGGAGGTCCAGTGAAGCGAACCCGGCTGGTCCTCGCCCTCCTGTTGATGGTCGCCCCCGTCTTCGCCCTCCCGCCCGCTGCTCGCGCCGCCGGCATTGCCGCGGCGCCCGGCGCCACCGAGCCCTCCACCTCGGTCGGATCGACGGGGGTGTCCGCGCCGGCCGAGCCGTCGTCGACGACGACGGCGCCTGGCGCGCAGTTTGCGCCTGGCTCGACCGAGTCTGCGAGCACTCCTGATCGTGCGAGTGCCGATGAGATCGAGACGATCTCGCCGGAGAAGCGTGCCGAAGTCGAAGCGCGCTCGCAGGCCTACCTCGAAGAGGTGCGCCAGCAACGGGCCCAGCAACCGGCGTCTCGCGCGGCAGAGTCTTCGCAGCCGGCGAGCTTCGGTTCGGCCTCGGCGATCGAAACGCCCGACTTCATGCCGTGGGTCGGCAACGCGCAGACCTGGTGCACGTACAGCAATCCTGGGAGCCCGGGCAACTACTGCGCGGGCTACCACGCCTATGCGGCGCTCGACATCGGCATGCCCGTGGGCACGAGCGTGGTCGCAGCCGGCAGCGGCAGAGTCGTCGATGTCGCCTCCGGTTGCGTCAACGGCAACACCTCGTGCGGGGGCGGAGCGGGCAACTACGTCTCGATCATGCATGTCGACCCGTCCACGAACGTCGTGCGGTACACGCGCTACATGCACATGGCGTCGGTCTCGGTGGCGGTGAACCAGAACGTCACCAAGGGCCAGCAGATCGGGGCGTCGGGATGGTCGGGCAACGTGCAGCCGACCAATGTGTCCGCGGCGCACCTCCATTACGAGGAAGACCTCGCTCGCTACGGCACGCCCACCGAGCCCGGCGAGATGTATGCCTGCGCCGGGGGCTCGCCGGTCGCCGCCCTCGGTTCGCGCGGGTACACCTCGTGGAACCAGATGCCGTGGGGCACGATGCTCCCGAACGAGAACGCCGCTTGCGTGGGTGCCGACGCCGATGGCGACGGTGTCGTCGACGGCATCGACAACTGCCCCGACGTCGCCGGCCCGCCAGCGGCCGACGGTTGTGACTACGACCAGATGAGCGCGGCGCGGACCAAGGCCGACTTCAACGACGACGGCCGCGGTGACGTCGCGTTCCTGTCCGGTCCGGGAGCATCGGGAAGCCAGCTCCTCATCTCCTACGGCCAGGCCGGTGGCGGCATGTCCGCCGCGTCGCTGGTGTGGGACAGCGGCGGGTTCGGCTGGGAATGGGATCGCCTCAAGCTCGCGGCGGGCGACGTGAACGGCGACGGCAACAGCGACCTGCTGCTGCTGTACTCGCTCGACGGCGGATCGACGATGGTCTTCCTGGCTGCGGGTTCCGGCGCCGGGCTGAGCGCGCCAAGCCTGGTCTGGCGGAGCGATCCCGGCGCGCTCGACCTCACCAAGACCAAGGTGACCGTGGGTGACTACAACGGCGACGGGTACGCGGACCTGGGTCTGGTGACCACCGGGATCTTCGCCATCGTGGCCATCTGGATCGGTGCCGGCGGCCCGGGCGGCCTCGCCGCGCCGGCGCCGGTGTGGCAGTCAGCGGTTGGTTTCGCGAACGGCGACACGACCCGCGTGGTGGCGGGCGACTTCGGCGGCGACGGCCGGGGCGACGCGGGGCTCTTCGTCCAAGTCGATCCGTCCAGGGCCCAGCTCTGGGTCGCGGCCGGCACGACGGGCGGCAGCGGTGAGCCGTCGATCTCGCCACCCCAGATGGTGTGGGACAGCGGCGCGGGCGGCTGGGACGCCGAGCGCACCAAGGTCTCCGCGGCCGACTACGACGGCGACGGGCGCAGCGACTTCGCGTTGCTCCGCGGCTATGGGGGGCTGCGCACGACGCTGTCGATCGCGTACGGCATCGGCGTCGGCGTCGACCCGCCGCAGCAGGTTTGGGACAGCGGCCCCGGGCTCTGGGACTGGCAGCTCACGAAGATGGCGAGTTGCGACTCATCGGGTTCGGGCCGGGCTCGGGTCGGGCTGTTCGTCGGCGGCGCTGACAACGTCAGCCGCCTGTACTTCACGGGCGGCGACGGGTCCGGGGGGTGGGTCGCTCCCCAGCAGGCGTGGATGGCCGAGGGCTGGGACGCCCGGCGCACCCTGACCACCGGTTGCGACCTCGTCACGCCCGTGGCGCCGAGCAAGTACCACGCCCTCGCGCCAGCGCGGCTGCTCGACTCGCGCGACGGCACCGGCGGGTACCGCACGCCGTGGGGACCCGGCGAGCGGCGAGACGTCACCGTGCTCGGGTCGGCGGGCATCCCGTCCACCGGGGTCAGCTCGGTCGTGCTCAACGTCACGGTGACCGCTCCGACCGAGCCGTCGTTCCTGACGGTCTGGCCCGCCGGTCTGGCCAAGCCGTTGCTCTCCAGCCTCAACTACGTGGGCGGCCAGACCGTCGCGAACCAGGTGATCGTGAAGGTCGGCGCCGGGGGCAAGATCTCGATGTACAACGCGGCTGGCACGGTGCAGGTGATCGCCGACGTGCTGGGCTACTACGACGGTGGCACCGGTGACACCTACAACCCGGTCGTTCCGTCCCGCATCCTCGACTCCCGCGACAACACCGGCGGCTACGACACGAAGTGGGGACCCGGCGAGTCCCGCGACGTGCAAGTCACCGGTGTCGGCGGTGTTCCCGCCTCGGGCGTGTCGGCGGTGCTCGTCAACGTGACCGCGACCGACGCGACCGCGCCGTCGCACCTCACCGCGTGGCCTTCCGGCCAGTCCCGGCCGATGGCGTCGGTGCTGAACTTCGCCCCGGGCACGACGGTTCCCAACCTCGTGCTCGCCACGGTGGGCGCCAACGGGAAGGTCTCGATCTTCAACAACCAAGGCTCGGTCAACGTGGTCGCCGATGTCGTCGGGTGGTTCGGGCCGGGTGCGGGAAGTCGCTACGCCGCGCTCGCCGGCAGCCGCATCGTCGACAGCCGCTTCGGCATCGGCGGTCCGGCCGCGCCGTGGAGTGCGGGCGAGACCCGCGACGTGCAGGTGACCCAAGTAGGGGGTGTGCCGGCCACCGGCGTCACCGCGGTGGTCCTGAACGTCACGGTCGACGGGCCGACGGCGGCCTCGCACGTGACGGCGTGGCCGGCGGGGCAGGGCATGCCGGTGGCCTCCAACCTGAACTTCGTCGCGGGCCAGACCGTTCCGAACCTCGTCGTCGTGAAGGTAGGTGCCGGGGGGAAGGTGTCGCTGTTCAACAACGTGGGCAGCACGCACATGATCGCCGACGTCGTCGGCTACTACAGCTGACCCGCGGCGACTACAACTGATGCCTTGACCGACAGCGACCCGCGCACGCGGGACGGATCACCGAGAAGGGCTGGCGTGCCCGAGAGCACCCAGGGCCGCGTGCTGCTCAGCGTAGGAATCGCCGGAGTCGCCGTCGTCGGTGTGTTCGCCGGCCTGGCCGCCGCCGGGCTCACGGGAGGCAAGGGACCGCGCGAGCTGGCGCGGGCGCCCCTCGCGACCACGACGCCCACGACCGTCGCGCCGTCATCGGTGCCGGAGGTGACATCGCTGCCACCGCCGCCGGAGTCCTCGACGTCGGCCTCGTCGTCTTCGTCGTCGACCTCGTCCTCCACGAGCTCGAGCTCGTCGTCGACGACGAGCAGCACGAGCGTTCCCACGACCTTCGTCACCGAGACGATCACCGTGCCGCCGAGCGAGACGGTCCCGCTGGTGCCGGCGGCGATCAACGTCGTCTACTCCCAAGGGTCGTCGGGAGCGCTGCTCGTGCCGCGCAACGGCAGCGCGCAGATCCAGTTGACGAACGCAGGCGAACAGGCCGGCCAGTGGACGCTGACCCTCCAATCGAGCGGCTACCGGGTCACGCCCACGACCGGGTTGCTCGGCGGCGGCCAGACCATCAACGTGATCGTCACCGACACCATGCGCAGCCCCCACACCGGTCAGATCAACGCGATCGTCGCGCCGGGCGATCGCTTCACCATCGCCCTCCGCACACCTTGACGTGCGAGGCGTGTAGGTTCGGCCCCCGTGACCAGGCTGCAGATCCACTGGTTCCTGCCGACCGGCGGTGACGGTCGCGATCTCATCCCGACGGCCGAAGGTGCCCATGCCCGGGCACCGGACATCGACTACCTCGCGCAGGTGGCGCGTGCCGCGGACCGCCTCGGTTTCGACGGGATGCTCACGCCCACGGGCACCTATTGCGAGGATGCGTGGCTGGTGACCGCGGCCCTGGTGCGCGAGACCGAGCGCGTCAAGTTCCTCGTCGCGTTCCGCCCCGGCTTGCTGTCGCCGACACTCGCCGCCCAGATGGCGGCGACCTACCAGCGGATGTCGCGCGGGCGCATCCTCCTCAACGTCGTGACGGGTGCCGAACCCGCGGAGTTGCAGCGGTTCGGCGACTGGCTCGACAAGGATCAGCGCTACGAACGAACCGGGGAGTTCCTGCAGATCGTCCGGGGCGCGTGGAGCGGCACGCCGTTCGACTTCGAGGGCAACCACTACCGCGTGGCCGCCGCTACGGTCCGCGCCGCGCCCGATCCGCAACCTCCGATCTACTTCGGGGGAGCGTCACCGACGGCCGAACAGATCGCGGCGCGGTTCGTCGACGTGTACCTGGCGTGGGGCGAGCCGCCGGCGATGGTCGCCGAGCGGGTCGAGCGCATGCGGAAGCTGTCGGCCGAGCACGGTCGAACGCTGTCCTTCGGCATCCGTTTCCACACGATCACTCGGCCCACCGCGGCGCAAGCATGGGCCGAGGCCGACCGCCTGCTGTCGACCATCCCCTCCGAAGCGGCCGCCGAGGCCCAGGCCGAGTTCGCCCAGGCGCACTCGGTCGGGCAGCAACGCATGGCGGCGTTGCACGGGGGCGATCGGGCCAAGCTCGTCGTTCACCCCAACGTGTGGGCCGGCATCGGCCTGGTGCGAGGCGGCGCGGGCACCGCGCTCGTCGGCAGCCATGAAGAGGTCGCCGATCGCATCGTGGAGTACGCCGAGGTCGGCTTCGACGAGTTCATCCTCTCCGGGTACCCGCACCTGGAAGAGGCGTACTGGTTCGGCGAGGGCGTGCTGCCGATCCTGCGCGACCGGGGCCTGACCGGCGACCTTCCTTCCGGTGCTTCCAGCGAGGGTCCGGCGGCCACGTTCCGCTGACCCGCCGGCGGTCATGCGCGAGGCGCGGGGAGCCTCCACGTCGGGAGGTTCCCCGCGCTGTCGTGCGTCGCGCTAGGCCATGTAGGCGATCATGATCCCCATCACGTCGTTCTGCACGGTGGGGGAGTCATAGACGCTGTGTATTCGGACCTTCTGGCCCGAGCTCACCGTCGTGACCGGATTGGCGATGCAGCTCGACATCGACGAGATCCACGGCATGCCCATCATGTCGATGTAGGGCGGGCTGGCGCCGTAGGTCGCCACCGAGTTGCAGATGCTCTTGCCGGTGGAGTCGTTGGTCGCCTCGATGCGCACGCCGTCGTTGTGGACGTGCCCACCGATCGCCACGACCTTCCCCGGAACGTTCACGTTCCAGGTCCAGTGCGAGTCGGACTGGCCGGTCGGGATCGTGTACTCCGAATCACCGCACTGGTCGACGTCGAGCCAGACCGGCTTCACCGATGTCTGTGTGCTCGTCGTGTACGTGTACTTCATGTCGATGTACACGTCCTTCTTGACGGTGTCCATGTTCATGAGGTCGACGATCATGTTCCAACTGTCGAAGTAGCTCGTGTAGTAGCCGAAGCCGGGCGGGAAGGTCACGAGCGTTCGCTCGTTGCCGGATGCGAAGAAGCGCTGACCGATCAGGCCGAGCAGGTTGCCCGAGCACGTCGGATCGGAGCGGAACGCGCTCGACATCACCATGTGGTGCAGCGCCGGCCCGGTGTCCACGTTCGCCGTCGTGCCGTTGGCGTAGGTGAGGTTGGCCTGGATGCCGGTGATGTAGCAGCCGCCGCAAGGCTTCGCCACGGCGATGTTGAGCTTGTTGTTGATCGCGCCCATCGCCGTGGCCGTGGCGGCCGGGATCGAGAACGGCCCGTACCGGACCGTCTTGGTCGAGGTGGCGGCGCTGGCCGGGCTGGCGCCCACCCCCAATCCCACCCCGACGGTGGCGATGACCATCGCGGCCGCGACGGCTACGCGTACTCGTTTCCCCAACATGTGAACCCCCTTGTGGTTGTGTTCGGGGTGGCAGCGTTCGCTGCCACCCCCCTCGGGGCCTCGCGGCTAAGCAGCGCCGCCGGTGCGGTCGCCGGCCGGGTTGAGCCCGAAGGTCGTGTAGACGCGGAGGAAATGCTCGATCTCCTCGCGCGGTTGTCGCGCACCGGTCTCCCCCCAGTGCGCGGCGATGTGTTGGATGACCCCGACCAGAGCCTGCGACAGGAGGCCAGGATCGGCTGGCGCGATCTCGCCGGCAGCGATCGCCTCCTCCAGCAGTGGTCGCACGTCGTCGGCGTGGACGTCGAGGGCCCACAGCTCGAGTGGCCCGAGGTTGGTGTCGAGCGCGCCGCCTTTGCGGAAGTGCAAGAACCCGTCCATGTTGTCCTCGACGAAGTCGAGGTAGGCGGCCAGCCGCCGCGAGAGCCGCTCCAGCGCCGGGCCTTCGCCACCGTCGGCGTCAGACATGCGCTGCCGCAGCCGCTCGGTGAACTCCTTCACCAACTGGATGAACAGGTCGTCCTTGCCGTCGAAGTACAGGTAGACGGTGCCGACCGAGACGTTGGCTTCGCGGGCCAGCTCTTCGATCCTGAGCTGGCCGAGCCCCTGGCGCCGGAGGAGCTCCGCCGCGGCCTCCATGAGCCGCACGCGCATGGCGGGGTTGGGATTCTGCAAGCGCCGCCGTTGCGGGCGCTTTCGGGGCGCCGGCTTGATCTCACCGGAGACGGCCGTCATTCGCTCCTCCCCGTCCCGGCGCAACCGAGAGGCCAGCACGAAGCTGGGCCTCTCGCCGGGAGGTGAGGGGACCTCCCGTGCAACCGGGTCGATGACTCGTTGTGAATAGAAACACATTCAGCGGAGAAGTCAAGCGTTTCGCGCGTCCCCGAAACCGAATCTGACCACATGCGGTCAACGGTGACGGGCGTGCTCGTGGAGGATCTGGGCCACGGCGAGGGTGACGCCCTTGGCGTAGGGGACGTGGAGGAACTCGTTGGGTCCGTGCGCGTTGGATTGGGGGCCGAGCACGCCCGTGACCACGAACTGCGCCCCCGGGAAGCGACGGCCGAGCATCGCCATGAACGGGATGGTGCCGCCCTCGCCCATGGCCCGCGCCGGCGTGCCGAAGGCGGCCATCGAGGCCCTGTCGATGGCGGTGGCCAGCCAGGGGGCCGTCGCCGGAGCCGCCCACCCCGCCTCCGACGCCTGCACGTCGACGCTGACCTCAGCACCGAACGGCGGATGGTCAACAAGGGCGTGGACGAGCGCATCGGTGGCTTCGTCTCGATCAACTGCCGGCGGCAGCCGGAACGACAGCAGCAACGCCGTCGACGGGCGCAGGACGTTGCCGCCCTTCCCGATCTCGGGGATGCCGCCGGCCGCGACGACCTCCAAGGAAGGACGCCAGGTCCGGTTGAGGAGGAGCTCGACCGGATCGGCGCCGAGCGGCCTCGTCGTCCCCGCGAACGGCAGGTCGGCGGCCGCGCCGTCACCCAGCTCGGCGGCGGTCGCTCGTGCCTGCTCCACTCGTTCGTCGGGAACCTCCGCGTTCAGCACCGGGACGAGCACCTCGCCGGTACGTGGATCTTCGACACGGTCGAGCAACTGGCGCAGGACATCCATCGTGGACGGGACGATGCCCCCGGCCGTGCCGGAGTGCACGCCCTCGGTCAGCACGCGCACGTCCACGCGCAGGTTCACCAGGCCGCGCAGCGATGTCGTGACCCAGAGCCGGTCGTAGGTCGCGGCACCGGAGTCGAGGCAGACGACGAGGTCGACCTCACCGATGCGGTCTGCGAGCGCGTCGACGTGCGCGGGCAGGTCGGGGCTGCCACTCTCCTCGCTCGCCTCGATGAGCACCAGGCAGCGGCGGTGCTGGCCGCCCACGGCCTCGACCGCCTGCAACGCCGTCAACGCGGCGAAGCTCGCGTAGCCGTCGTCGGCGCCTCCCCTCCCGTACAGCCGGTCGCCGTCGATCACCGGCGTCCACGGGCCGAGGCCGTCGCGCCAGCCGGTCATCTCCGGTTGCTTGTCGAGATGCCCGTAGAGCAAGACGGCGGGCCCATCGGTGGCGTTGGTCGCGGGGACCTCGCCGAACAGCACGGGGGTGCGATCGCCAAGGTCGAGGCGCTCGAGCTCGAAGCCGTCGACCGGGCGGCTCGCACACCACTCGTGGACGAGCGTGACGGCGGCATCCATGTGCCCGCGCGCCTTCCAATCAGGATCGAACGCGGGCGACACGTTCGGGATTCGGATGTAGCGGCAGAGCGCGGGGATGATCTCGCGGTCCCACACCTCATCGATGAGGGCGCGGGCACGGTCGTCGTCGAAGCGCACGTCGGCGGAGTGTACGCGCACGGCAACAGAGCTCAGGAACGCTCAGCAGAGGTTGGGCACGGTGGGGGTCACCGACACGATGCCCTCGGCCACGCTGTTCACGAAGGCCGGGTCGTCCCACGCTTCGGTCGGGTGGCCGAGCGCCGTGAACCATGATCGGCCCTTGCCGATCGTTCGGCACCAGATGATCGGATGGTCGGCGCCCATCCGGCCGTCGCGATAGGTCGACTCGTCGACCGTGGCGAGCACGCGCACGCATCGGCGCGGGTTGGACCGGAAGTCGTACCACTCGTCGGATCGCGTCCACCGGTCTGGGAGCGCGGCCGTCGACGGGTGCTGCTCGTCCTCGACGACCACCACACCCTCTTGGACCTCAGGGTGCCGGTCGAACCGCGCGCCGAGCAAGGTCTCGTAGAACGGCCACTCGTACTCGGTGTCGGCGGCGGAGTGGATGCCGGCCCAGCCGCCCCCGCCCCGCACGTACTGCTCGATGGCGAGCTGCTGCTCGTCGTTCACGACGTCGCCGGTCGTGTCGAGGAAGACGATGGCACTCAGCCCTTCGAGCGCATCGGCGGTGAAGACTTGGGGATCGTCGGTCGTGATCACGGTGAACCCTCGGTTCTGCAGCTCTTTGGAGAGCGCGTCGGCTGCCTTCGGGATCGAGTCGTGCTGGAAGCCGGCCGTCCTGGTGAACAGGATGACTTTGGCCTGATCGTCCGCGGGCGGTCCGGGCGGCGCGGTGGAACCATCGGGCACGCAGCCTTCCGGGACGGTGCCAGGTGATGAGGCTCGCGGGCCTGCCGTCGTGCCCGGCGGCGCGGGGTACTTGATGGAGAGCGAGCCGGCGTCGTCGGTCTGTGTGACCTGGACCGATCCCGAGAAGCCGCCCTCCGCGGTGAAGGTGCAGGTGAAGCTGGCACCCTGCTCTGCGCGCACGTCGGGGGGACACGCGAGTGCCAATTCCGAGAGGCCAGGTTGCTGTGAGCGCATCTTGGCCGCGATCTTCTCGTTGAGGTCCGAGGCAGACAGCGCACGGGTGGCACACGCGGTGCCGAGGACGGCCACGATCGCTGCGATGGCGAGGGCGCGACTCGGCACTCGTCCGTTCACTCGCCGGTGGTGGTGGATGGGGACGAAGCCGGTTCGGTCTCTGGTCTGATGTCGAACGTTCCCTGATCGTCGGTCTGGGTGTTGACGACGTTGAAGGTCGTGCCGTCGGCACCGGTGACGCTGCAGGTGAACGTGGCGCCTTGCTTGGCGGTGATGTCGGGCGGGCAGGTCACGGTGTAGGGGGCGGCTTCGGGGTTGAGCGATTGGAGCTTGGCGGCGATGGCGTCCTCCGCGCTCGGGGTGTTGATGGTGTTGCTGACCCGGCAGCCGCTGGCGAGGAGCGCGAGCGCGGCCGCCGACGAGAGGATGACGGTGAACCTTCGCTGGACCGAACCCGCCTGCATCGAGCGCATCTCCTGGTCGACCGCTGGTTTGCTGTCGCCGCCAACCATAGTTTCGCGGTGGCTAGGTGTCGGCCACCGGGGGCTCGTGCTCGCCGTGGTGGGGGTCGCCGAGCTTGGCGACGGCGGGTGCCTTGTCGCCGGAAGTGTGCGCGTCGGGTGACGGCACGACGGGATCGTGCGGCGAGCCCGGTTCGCTGGCTTCGAGCCCCGGCCGCGGTAGCGGTGGTGGCTCCGCGAACGGCGTGGCGCCAGATGGGTCGAGGCAATCGAGGAGGTTGCTGGCGTTCGCGTCTCGGCGGGTGAACGCGCCGAGGTTCCACTTGGTCGACAGCAGCCGCAGCACCGAGGTGTGGTCGTGGATGATCGGTGACACGTAGTCATGCTTCGCGAACGGTGACACGACGACGCAGGGAACGCGGAAACCGAGACGGTCCCATCCACCCGGTTCGTGGGTGCCTTCGAGCAGAGCGGGCGCCACGTCGTCGGGAGGGACGGCTTCGGGTGGCGGCACGTGGTCATAGAACCCGCCGTGCTCGTCGTAGGTCCAGACCAGGAGCGCGCGCGGCCAGCACGGGCTCTGCAGCACGGCGTTGATGATCGACGCGGCGAACGCCTCGCCGTCCTGGATGTCTTGCGGGTTCTCTTCGCTCAGGTCGGTGCGGGGTGTCACGAGCGCGAACGGCGGGAGCGTGCCCGCCTTCGCGTCCGCGTAGAAGTCGTCATAGGTGCGACCCATGCTGTCGTTGGCGAACCACACGGGTGGGTAGAGCGCCGGCTCGGGCAGGTCACCGAAGTAGTTGCGCCATTCGACGCTGTAGTCGTTGAGCCTGTCGAACAGCGTCCCGTTCGGGGGCACCTCGGCCAGGTCGGGCATGTCGGTGACGATCATCCCCATCGACGTGCCGCTCCAGAGGAACCGCCGGTTGGGGAACGTCTGGGTCAGCGCCGAGCAGAAGTAGCGATCGCACAGCGGGAAGGTCTTGGCCAGGCCGTAGTAGAAGGGGATGTCGGCTTCGGTCCAGTACCCCATGGCCGTGTAGCGGCTGCGGCTGCGCACGAACCCGTCGTTGGCTCCGCCGTTGTGCTGGATGTGGCAGGCGTTCCAGTCGGGGCAGGGTTCGAGCTCGGGCTGGGTGGTCGCGGGGAAGTGGAACGCGCGCACCGGCTTGCCGTCGAAGTCGGGATTGGCGTTGGTGGGCGAGCCGTCGCCGTCGAGCGTGAAGCCATCGCCGCGGCCGAGCATCCCGAAGTAGTTGTCGAACGAATGGTTCTCCATCACCAGCACGACGATGTGCTCGATCTGGGGCAGCAGGTCGGTGCCCTCGGCTTGGGACGGATCGGGGCGATCACCCGGTTCGAAGATCGGCCCGTCGGGGTGGATCCACGACGTCTCGGTGCTTCCGAGCACCGGTGCCCTGCCGAATCGCTCCATCGGCTGGAGGTTAGGGGATGCGCCGAGCGGCGTGTCCGTGGGGGGACTTGAACCCATGATCGGGCTGTTCCGACCAGTACCAGCGGGCACCCGTCAGTGCAGGTCAGGGCCATTTTCGCTAGGTCGCCTTGACCGCCAGTACCCGCCCGTACCACCCAGTACCCGGGACTTTCGCGGACATTCTGATGACAAGCGACAGGGCCTGTCGGAGGGAGGGTGAACGCTATGCACCCAGCGCGTCGATGAAGCCGGTGCACACAGCGCGGATCCGGTCCTCGGGCACGGCGACTCGAAGCGACCGCACGGCCAACTCCACTCCGGGGGCGCGTCGCACGCCGAACTGCGCTCGGAGCATCTCGATCCCTCGCTGCGCCGGACCGGCGACACGCTCGTCATCGAGCAGGCTCGACATGACCTCTGCCACGCGACCCGGCGGGGTTGTGAGGAAGATCCGGTAAACGTCGGACGCGTCCTTTTCCTTCAGCCGGTCTGGCCGAGCGTCCTCGGCGAGTCGGTCGTTGATCTTGTGCGCCTTGGCGATCAGCAGCGCCGTCGGTCCGGCGACCCGTGCGTCGACCGTTCGGTGATCGTCCTGGTCAAGGGCACCGATCAGCAGGAAGTCGTTGTCGATGGTCGCGGCCTCCAGTCCGGCCGCCTTGCGGGCGGCGCGCTTGCCATGCACCCCGAGCCGAGCACCTCGCGTGCCACCTGGCGGCGCGACGCCCGCAGGGACGATGAGGTCGACGGCGACCTCGATTTGGTCGCCATCGATCTCGACGGTCTGCGTCCAGACACCCGGCTCCTCCGCGCCCGCCCGACCGGCGTGGCTGAAGCGCGCGCGCATGGCGTCCTCGAGGAGGGGCGAGTTCGCCAGGCGATCGCTGGCCAGGGCGAGGTCGCCATCGGTCGTGTATTCGGCGACACCCGATAGCTCCACCCGCGTACGTAGGTACACGGCTTGTGCGCCGACGACGATGACGGCGTCCCGGTGCTCGGCGAGGTCCTCCAAGGCGTCGAGCAGCACGCGCCGAGCCGCAAGGTGTAGCGGGTCGACGGTCATCGTCGTGCTCGTTCTCGGTAGTCAGCGAGCGACTTCCATCGCCACGTCTCGGGGTTCTGTTGCATCCACTCGATGAGCGCTTCTCCCTCGGCGGGCATCCGCCCGCTGCCACCGAGGCAGTCGACGACGAGCTGGGGCAAGTTGACGAGCTCGACCCGGTCGACCGGCCGTGTGTCTTCGACGACTCGATCGTTCGGTGGCCAGAGCAGCACGACATCGGCGCCCTCATCCGTGGGCAGCAGCCCGAGCTTCGACTGGATCTCGTCGAAGTACGGAAGTCCTCCTTGGGGCTTGAGGTAGAGGACCAGCAGCGCGGGCGCCGCGACCGGAGCCGTCTGGACGGCGGCGAAAGATCCCGTCACAACCACACGCGGTGCCACCTTCGACGTGGCCAACGCCTCGAAGGCGCCGCGCGCGCCGTTCGGGGCGACGAAGCCTCTCATCGTGTTGACGCCGAACAGATCGACGGACTGACCGCGTAGCCGGAGCATGGCCGGCCAGTCCGCTTCCTCGACCGGACCGCGGGGCTCACGGCGGATCAAGGCTTCATCAGCCAGACGGTCGAGGATGCGGCTGACGTAGCCGCGGCTGATCCCGGTTTGCTTCTCGATGTCGATGACGCCGTACGGGGGCTCGATCTCGGCGAGGAACCGGATTACTCGCCCGGCTTCGACGCCGCTGACCCCTGCGCTTCGCCTCGATGTCGATGAGCGGGGCCGGCGATCGGCGCCAGCGGTCTCCACGAACATCGGTGGGTTGCGCATGACGAGTCGGGTGTTGCCCGTGAGGTCGAGGTAGCTGATGTCCTCCTCCGCAAGCAGCTCACGTGTGCGCGACGAGAGGAACTCGCTGACTAGCAGGATGGGGCGGTCGCCTGATGCCTCACGGAGCCGGCGTGTCAATCCGCCCAGCAGCCGCTCGACATCGGCGGCCGCGAAGCTCGGCCTCGCCTCGACGATGACACTCCCGAAGGTCCCGCTGAACTGCGAGTTGAACGTGAACAGGGCGTCGCCCTCGCCCGACCCCGCCCCTTGGCCCTCGGCGCGCTCGACCGACCATCCCGGTGGTAGCCGCTCGGCGAGCAACTCCAGTGCTGCCTCGATCAGTTGCCCCTGTGTCTGTGACATGCCAGCCATTGTATGTGGAAACTCGCTCTTAGTTTTCCATTTATACGAGTTTCTCAGTTCGGGAAACTTGCCAATCTGGGAAACTGCGTGGGGAACAGCCCCTCTGGTCGTCAGCGAACGGCCGTCGGAGGGTTGTAGCGATCGGGTCGGAGGGTGCGCGAGGATGAGGGCCTTGCGTGTCGAGGTCTTGCCTCGACCGTCGGGCCAGCGACGACCACCGCTCAGGGTCGTCCTTCCGCCGCCGTCGAGCGCGTCCCCTCTTGTGTGAGGCACTACGTCGGCCGAGTGCCGAAGGAGGGCCCGATGCCATCGTCGAGCCGCAACAACGTCCGCAAGCGCGGCAACACCTGGACCTACTACGTCTACGTCACCGACGGAGCCGGCGACCGCAAGCAGGTGTCCAAGGGGCGGGTTCCGCACCCGCAAGGAAGCCGAGGCCGCCCGCATCGAGGCGCTGGCCGCGCTCCAGTCAGGCACGTTCGTGCGTCCCGATCGGTTGACCGTGGCCGACTTCCTCGTCGACGAGTGGCTGCCCACCCAGCTGCCGCCGACGCTAGAGGAGAGCACCTACGCGTCGTACGAGCGGTACATCCGCCTGCACGTGGTGCCGTACGTCGGCGGGTCCTGCTGCAGAAGCTGACACCGATGGACCTGAATGGCCTCTACCGCACCCTGACTCGACACTGGCCGGCGGACGCCGGGGCCGCCGAAGCGCCAGCACGATCCCGCGGTCACAGGGACCGGCGGGTAGAGAATGACTGGGCCATCACGGCCTTCTCGCCTGGTCGCGGTGCTGTGGGCCCAAGGGGCCGAGGTGCCGGGACGCGAGCGACCGGCGCTGCGTTCGAGTATCCCCACCCCCTGTGACAAGAAGGGCCCCGCTCGTCACCGGCGCACGACATCACACGACGTTGCACGCGCGAGTGACGACAGAGCGATGACAACTGCCGCTCTCGAAGTCCGCCGCACCACCATTTGCCAGCGAACTTTGCGTGTCGGAGGCCCGAGCGGCCCGGCGCGCCGCGCCGCTCTCCGCAAGTTCGGCAGGATGGTGGGCTTGAATCTGCCGTTGCGTCGCGTCGTCGCGCTGGTGCTCGTCACCGTTGCCGCGCTCGGGTTCGTGGTGTTGCGATGGTCGGGCCAAGCCGGACCGGTCATCGTGCCGGCTACGGGGACGACTCGCGCCACCATCAACCCGAATGCGACGGGCACCTCCCTCTCGCCGGTCGCGGCGGAGCAAGCGCAGGTGCTCGCGTGCCTGCGCCAGAACGAGAGCGGGGATGAGTACGACGCCGTCTCGGCCAGCGGCGAGTTCTTCGGGGCGTACCAGTTCGATCAGCAGACATGGAACAACACGGCCGAGCACGCCGGTTACTCGAACCTCGTCGGGGTGCAACCCAACCTGGCAGCACCAGCCGACCAGGACGCGGTCGCGCTGGCCTTGCTCGAGTGGCAAGGTACGTGGCCATGGAACGGCGACCCGTGCGTGAGCTGAGCCCGTGAGCTGGTTCAAGCGGAGCGGGGGCCGCGTGGCGCCAGACGGCGAAGCGATCACGACCCCGGGCGAGCGCGCCGTCGAGGCATGGCGAGCGCTGCACGACAACTGCCTGTTCCGCATCAAAGACGCCTTCTGCGCCCTCGACGGGCCGGCGCGGGGCTCGGCCGGCGCATCGCTGTGGCCCGTGAGCCAGGTGCTCGCGGCGGCGATCGATGTTGCCGGGCTCACCGGTGACCAGGGTCCGGTCGGCGCATTGCTGACCGGTCTCAAGCGGTACCGCATCGGCGGGGCCTACGGACCCAACCCCAGCGTCATGACGCGCTACTACGACGACAACTGCTGGATCGCCCTCGATCTGCTGCGGCTCCACGACCGAACGAGAGATCCGGCCCATCTCGCTCACGTCGAGGAGATCTTCACGTTCATCGCCGAAGGTGAGGGATCCGAAGGTGGGGTGTTCTGGGTGGAGGAGCCGAAAGAGAGCCTGCACACGTGTTCGACGGCACCCGCCGCGCAGATCGCACTCGGGCTGTTTCGCTCGACCGGCGACGAGCGGTATCGCTCGTTCGCGGAACGGTGCGACGCGTTCCTCGCGTCGCGGCTTCGCTCGCCGACCGGACTCTACTGGGACAACATCCGCACGACGGGTGAGGTCGAGCCGACGCACTGGAGCTACAACCAAGGCACCCCGATCGGCGCGGACGTCCTGTGGTACGAGCTGGACGGCGACGTGGGTCGGCTCGACCACGCGGGGGTCACCGCGCGCGCGGCCCTCGACTTCTACGGCCACGACGACGGGCTTTGGCGCCAGCCCGCCGCGTTCAACGGCATCTTCTTCCGTGACCTTCTGGCATTGCACAATCGAAGACCGGACGATCGGATCGTCGACGCGCTCGATTCCTATCTCGAACGGGCGTGGACGACCGCCCGCGATCCGCGGACGGGCATGCTCCTCGGTGGAAGCATCGGCCGTTACGACGGCGGCGGCACCATCGACCATGCCGCCCTCGTCCAGTTGCTCGCACTGCGCGCCGGATTGGGATAGCTGGCCGTCGTGGGTTCCGAACCGGGCCGTGGGCCGCGCCGGAAACGGCGCGCGGGCCGGCCCAGTTCGTCGCGCGGTTCAGGCGCGCGCACGGCGGGCGCGTTCGAACTGGTCGTCGAAGCGGCGGGGGAGCGGGAGGACGCGGTGGCGGTCGCCGAGCCCGAGGGCGCTCGCCTGGCGCATGGTGTTGAAGCCGGCGGCGGTGACGACGCGGTCAGCGAGCGGGAAGAGTGGCCAGACCGGGTAGGTGTCGATGGTTGCGAGGCCGTCGACGGCAGTAGGCGCGGCGACGACGAGCGAGGCGTCGAGGTCCTCGGCGTCGGCCATGTCGCGCGCGAAGGCGACGATCTCGAGGACCTCTTCTCGCGTGCCCGCGTGGGCAACGAGCCAGCGGGGTCGTGGTGTCGCCTCGAGCGCAGACGCGGCGAAGAGATCCGCGGTGGCGGGCGGATCGTGGAGCACCAGATCAGCGACCGCGGTCGACAGGCTCTGCACGGTCGCGAGGTGCTCGGGTTGGAGCCGCTCGACCACGTAGGTCTGATCGAAGTGAAGCGGGTCTGGTGCCATGAGCCGCGCGTACCTCGTCCAGCGCAGCGACCGGGCGAGGTGAACGATGCGCACGTCTGACCGGACGACCGCGGCGTGCAACTCGCCGAACAACCCGCTCGGGAACGCGTCGATCCAGAGCTCGTCGGGTTGAACCGTATCCAGCGCGGACGCGAGCCAGTCGCCGAGCTGCCACGGATCGGGCGTCGCGTCGAGCGGCGCCGCCGGGGACAGGACCGTCCACGCTTGGACCACCCGCCGATCGCCGGCGAACGACGACGCCGCGAGCACCGTCACGTCGTCATCGGCGCGGCCCAGCGTGTGCAGCGCAGCGCGAACCCGCGTGAGATGTCCGAGACCGCCTCCCGTGGCGTACACGGCGATCACGACGAGGCACCGCGAGCTGTCTGCCCGAGCACCTCGAGGTACCCAAGCGTCTCTCGCTCGACGGTGAACCTGTCCGCCACGCGTGCGGCGGCGGCCGAGCCTTTGGCATCGAGCTCGTCGCCGGACGCGGACGCGACGGTCACGAGGGCCGCCCTGCACGCGTCCTCGTCGCCCGCGCGGAACGACCAGCCGATCATGCCGTCCACCAGGTCGCCGAGGCCGCCGGCGTCGGATGCCAGCAACGGGATGCCGAGCGCGGCCGCTTCGAGGGCGACGTTAGGAAGCCCGTCGTAGAACGACGGCAGCGCCACGACATCGCAGGCCGGAAGGATGCCGAGCAGCTCGTAGCGATCGAGGAACGGCAGCGCGGTGTGGGTCATCGCCTTTGGTCGATCGCGGTCCGAGAGCCAGTCGTCGATCGCGGGCTCGAGGTCGCCGACCAGCACGGCGTGGAAGCGATCGGCGAGACCCGTGCGCGCCATCGAGTCGAGGAGGAACAGCGCGCCCTTCTTGCGCTTGAGCTGGCCGATGAGCCCGATCGTGCGCCGGCCCGCGGGCACGTTCTCGTCGCGCCACGCGGCTGCCTTCTCGACGTCTGATGGCAGCGCGCTCCATGCCGAGGTGTCGATGCCGTTCGCGATGTGGACGACCTCGGCGCCCGGCATGAGCGAGCGGACCCGGTCGACGTTCGCCCGGCTCACGACACAGACGCGAACGGACGCCTGAAGCGCCGCGAGAAGAGACGATCGGCGGCGCATCGAGAACACGCCGGCATCGAAGTCGTTCCCGCGCAGCAGGGTGACGAGCGGAACGCCGAGCCAGGCGGCGTAGATGGGTGCTGCCAGCACCGGATAGGCGCCCCCGAACGCGACGATGTGGGTATAGGGATCGGTCTGGTGTTCAGCGGCCACTGCCGTCCAGAGTCGATGCAGCGCGTGCTCAGCGTCGTCGTCCAGCGGCGCTGTGAGAAGCCGGCCACCTTGTTTCGGTACGGACGACCAGACGGCCGCCGATGACCGGCTGAGATGGGCGATGTCGGCAGTCACGCCCGCGGCGCGCAGCCCGCCGACGATCCGATCGCACGACTGCGCCATCCCGCCCCGGCTCGGCGGGTAGTTCTCCGTGAGCCAGAGCACACGCATGACAAGCTCAGCTATCGAAGAACGAGCCGTCGTCGCCGGTGTCGTCGGCGAACTCGTCACCGCCGTACAGCTCGGGGTCGAAGGCCATCTGGTCGTACGAGTCGAACTCGGACCAGAACAGCGTGTCGCCCGTCGCTTCCGACGCGCTCCAGTAGTAGTTGCGGCGAAAGCCGACGGTCCAGTACTCGTCCATCGGGTCGTCGACGAACCCTCGCGCCGCCGCATAGCACTCCGGGCACACCGGCACCGGTTCGTTCGGGAGCTGCAGCATGTGGCGGTTGCAGATGGATCGCGTGCAGCGATTGCAGGCGATCCGCGCCGGACGTTCGCACCGGGCCAGAACGAAGAAGCCCGTCGTGGTGGTGCACACGCGCACCGCCACGCGCCCGCCTCCCGCGGGACTCATGGATGCCGCACCCCCTCGTCGGTGCCCAGCGCGCGGCGCGTCACGATGCCACCTGCTGGGTCTTGGGTATCCAGCGGAAGACCTCGCCGATCAGCAGCAAGACGTTGTTGAGCTGGCCCTGGGTGGGCGCGCCCGGCACCTGCGGGGATGCGGCGGTGAAGATCCCGTGCTTCCGGTCGGGGACGACGATCGGGTACTTCGAGCGACCGTCGAGCACGATGCGGTCGCCTTCCCGTTCCATCGTGATGCGGCACCAACCCGGCACGCCGCTGGCCGGCGCAACCACCGCCCAGCTCGCCGGGACGGAGAGGCGAACGCGAACCTTCTGGATCGACTTCCGCTTGAACTTCGTCTTCATCTTGCCGCTGCTGCCGCGCTTGTGGATCTTGCGGACGCGCACGAGATCGGCCACCCACAGGTCGAGCTTGGCGCGGTTGGCGAGTTTGGCCTCGAGCGCCAACCACGGATCGAAGTGATACGTCTGCTCGATGCTCTTCACGCCTCGATTGATCGGCGGGATGTTCTGCGCCTGGCCGACCTTGCCCGGCGCGTCGTCGCCCCGGAGGTCGGCGCGCAAGCCCAGGTAGCCGTCGCGTGGCACGTCCTCCAAGAGGATGCGGAGCAACGGCAGGACGAAGTCGAGCGAGCGGGGCGGCAGGCGGTGCTTCTTCACCAGTTGGTCGTGCTGCTTCAAGCTGACGAGTAGGCCGTGCCAGTCGTTGCGCGACAGCGAGGCGACGAGCTGCTGCTCGTTGACCAGCGCTTGGTGGTGGGGCGGGAAGTTGGCGATCGCCTTCTTGTCCTTGCGATCGAACATGGCGGGACCCTACCGCGCTGGCACGCGCAGATCGTCGTACACCGCATCGAGGCGTTGCCGGTTGTGGTCCCACGTCAAGGTGGATGCCACATGCTCGCGTGCCGCGTCGCCCATGGCTCGCGAACGTTCGGGGTACTCGAGCATCACCCGGGTGGCGCGGGCCAGCTCGGCCGGTCGATCGGGGCGTACGAGCCGGCCGTGCTCGCCGTCGACGACGAGCTCGCGCACCGCCGGGAGATCGGACGCCACCACGGGTGTGCCCGCCGCCATCGACTCGAGCACCTTGAGCGGGCAGCAACCCTGCTCGACGTTGCGCGGGCAGTCTGCCAGCGGCGCCACCGAGAGCTCGGCGTGCGCGAGCCACGCGGCGATCTCGTTGTGGCGCAACCCGAAGCGCCAGTCGACACGCCCGTCGACGCCGAGGCGCCGCGCGAACCGGAGGAACGGTCGCGCTCGCTTGCGCCGGGTCGCCGAGCAGATGACCAGGCCCAGGTCGTCGAGGTCGGCGAGACGTGCGAACGCGCGCAACAACTGGTCGACGCCCTGCCAGGTCTGCAGCGCGCCGACGTACACCACATAGCGACTGGGGGCGCCGTCAGGTCGAGCGGGTCGCTGCTCGGGTGCCACGACGTCAGCGCCGTTCGGCACCACCGCGAGGCGTTCCCCATCGACCCCGAGCGAGAGCAGCTTCGCCTGCAGCACACCCGAGACCGTCACCACGCGGTCGGCGTGCTGCAAGCAGAACTGCTCGAGCTCGCGGACCTTGGCGATGGTGGACGGCAGCATCGCCGGGTACGCGGCCGGTAGCTCGATCGACGGCAGCGCGTTGGCTTCGTACAGCACGCGGTAGCACCGGTTCGGGTCGTGCAGCGCGGCGATCGCGCTCCAGGGATCGCGCACGTGCACCACTTCGAGCGTGTCCGCGTGCATGGCGACGGTCGCCGCCAGCCGCCGGCTGAACAGCTCGGCTCGCTGCAGGAGGTTGGGGACCTCGTCCGTGAAGCGGACGATCTCGATGCCGTCCTCGAACTGGTAGGGCGGCAGTGACCCGCCCCCGATCACGTAGAGCAGACCGCCGCCGAACCTCTCGAACAACGCTTGCGACGAGTGGAGGATGTGGACCGCCGCGCCCTTCGGTGACGGGAACTGGTCGAAGGCCGCGAACATCGCCCGGTGCGGGTGCGCTGGCGGCGGGCGCACAGCTCAGTCGATCGCGAACACGTCGGCCGCGCACCGGCCGTCAGAGGTCGCCGTGAGGATCTCCGCGCCGTCGGCTGTGACCAGGATGGTGTGCTCGTACTGGGCGCTGCGGCTGCCGTCGTTGGTGACCGCGGTCCAGGCGTCGTCCCACAGGTGCAGCCGAGGCGAACCGAGGGTCAGCATCGGTTCGATGGTGAAGGTCATGCCCTCCTCGATCACCGTCGTCGCCGCGGGCACGTAGTAGTGGGGGATCTGCAACGACGTGTGGAACGCGGGGCCGATGCCGTGACCGACGAACTCATCGACGACACCGATGCCGTTTCGGTGCGCGTGCTGCTGGATGGCTTTGCCGATCACGTTGATGGGCTCGCCCGGCCTCACCGCTTCGATGGCGCGGTACATGGACTCGCGTGTGACCCGGCAGAGGCGGCGCGAGTCTTTGTCGACATCGCCGACGAGGAACATCGCGTCGGTGTCACCATGGACCCCGTTCGCGTACACGGTCACGTCGACGTTGACGATGTCGCCGTCCTTCAGCACCCGGCTGTCGGGGATGCCGTGGCAGATGACCTCGTTGACCGACGTGCAGATCGCCTTGGGGAAGCCCTTGTAGTTGAGGGGGCTGGGGTACACGCCGAGCCGGATGCACTCGTCGTGCGCGACCTCGTCGAGATGGTCGGTGGTGACGCCGGGCCGCACCTCGTTACCGACGCGGAGCAACAACTGTGCCGCGAGGTCGCCCGCGACTCGCATCCTCTCGATCTCGTCTGCCGTGCGCGTGTTCGGGCCCTTGAACGCGGGCGGCATCCCGTCCGCCTTGTCGGCATACGGTGGCCGATCGATGGTCGCGGGCAGCTCGCGGCGAGCGCTCACCAATCCCCGTTCGACGCGTGCGCCGATGCGTCGCGACGTGACGCTCGTGCGGGCGGGGATGCCATGGGGCAGCCCATGGCCGCGGTCGAGGGTCGCGGTGGCCCGTCCTGAGGACGACGAACCGCCCTTGGGTGTGACGCGGCCGCCACCCGACTTGCGGCCGCCTGGCCCTCGGTTCTTCTTCATCGGGGGAAGTCTATGAGACGCGTAGGTGGGCGAGGCCCTGGATCGAGCCAGTGATGTGCCGGGATGGACGTGGGGCCGCACTCGCCCCGCAGGGCGCTGCACCGTGTCCGTCCTCGATGTTGCTCCGTTCGTGCCGCTCTGGATGCACGACTCGACGAGCCGGCTGTGCAACGCTGGCCAACCTGTGTTCGGTATCGCGAAGCCCTGCCGCCATGTCCTCGGGCCGGAGTTGCAGAAGGAATGGATGGGCCACCTGTGCGGCCTCTGCCTCGCGTTGCGTGACGGCCATGGGCACGCGTCCCGCGTCACCACGAACGTCGACGCGGCCGTCCTCTCGATCCTCGTCGACGCCCAGCGCGATGGGGCGCTCGAACGTAGCCGAGCCGCTCCATGCCCGCTGCGAGGCATGCGGACCGCGAACGTGATCGCCGCCGCCGAGCCTGCCGCGCAACACGCGGTCGCGGTGTCCCTGACCATGGCGGCGACCAGCTCGATGACCACGCGCTCGACGGCGACGGGTTACCGGGCAAGGTGCCGTCGTTGTCCCGCGGCGTGAGCCGAAGGTGGAGCGCGGCGGGCGAGCGCGCCGGTCGCCGAGCGAACTTCCAGACGAGCACGCTCCGGTCAGCGGCCGCCGACTCGACGGCACGCGAGCAACCGCCGCCGCGGCAGTGGCACACACGGCGGTGCTGGCCGGCCAACCCGACAACCACGAGCCCCTCCTCCGACTCGGGCGGGCGTTCGGCCGCATCGCCTACGTCCTCGATGCTGTCGATGACGAAGTGGATGACGTCGCCGCCGGACGGTTCAACCCGCTCGTCGCCACCTGCGTCGAGCCCGCTGATCGTCGCGCCGTTGCGCGAGCGATCTTCCTCGATGCCCACCGGGAACTGGCGAACGCATTCGACGACCTGTCACTCGTGCGTCCGGTGTTGGCGCGAGCCGTGCTGGTCGACCAGCTGTGGCGCGCGGGCGACGCTCGCTTCCACCTCCACCACACTCGCACCTGTTCAGTTCACGACCACCGGCACGGCCACCGCCATGAACCGCGCGAGGGCGGCCGTCGCCGGCGGGTGCGGCTGTACCGACCACATGTCGACCTTCGTGGGACCACGGGCGCGTTGAGGCTCCTGGGCCGGTTCGCGGTCCTCGCCGGCCTGGCGACGGCCGCCGCGTCGACGACGTCGCTCGGCATGACCGGCTTCGACTCGGACGCAGGCGGGGCGTTTTCCCAGGGTCCGATGGGGGCACCGATCCCGGACCCGAACCAGAAGCAGCACTGGTGGCAGAACTGCGACTGCTGTGACTGCTGCTGCTGCTGCGACTGCTGCGACTGCTGCGACTGCTGTGATTGCGGCTGAGCGGCGTTGCGCCCAGAGGCCCCCGAACGCGCTCGTCAAAATCGTTCAAGGTGCTCCCTCGATCCGTCGATTGGTTGATCGGGCGGCATAGGCCATTTGGCCCAGGTAGCGTCTCATCCAATCTGGTCGGAACGTTCGGGGGACTGCGGTGCGAGGAGCACGATGGTGGAAGCCGGCGGTCACGCTGGCCGTTGCTGGCTCGGTCGTCGCCATGAACGCCTGCACGGTGCCTCCACCGCCGCCGCCCCCGATCACGCCGGGTGACCCGGGTGCCTCCGACGTCTCCTTCACGATCACCTCGAACCAGGGCGTGCACCCGATCTCGCCGTTCATCTACGGCGCCAACAGCACCCGCAACATCGCCGCCAACAAGCAGACGCTGGTTCGCCAGGGCGGCAACCGGTGGACCGCCTACAACTGGGAGAACAACGCGTCGAACGCCGGCAGCGACTGGTGCTTCCAGAACGATGGCTACCTCTCCTCATCGAACACGCCTGGTGCCGCGGTCAAGCCGACCATCGATCTCGCGACGGCCAATGGTGCGGCGAACCTCGTGACGATCCCGATCGTCGACTACGTGGCGGCCGACAAGAACAGCCCGAACGGGTGCGACGACGTCCGCAACTCCGGGGCCAACTACCTGTCGACGCGCTTCGAGCAGAACCGCGCGGCCAAGCCGGGTGGCTCGTTCACGACCAACCCGCCGCCCGCGGATGACTACGTCTACCAGGACGAGTACGTGAACTGGCTGAAGGTCAA
This sequence comes from Actinomycetota bacterium, assembly GCA_016185305.1. Classification (GTDB taxonomy): domain Bacteria; phylum Actinomycetota; class Acidimicrobiia; order Acidimicrobiales; family Acidimicrobilacustridaceae; genus JACPNV01. The sequence continues at coordinate 155,603 of JACPNV010000001.1, forward strand.
CGCGCCCAACGCCAACATCATGTTCAGCCTCGACAACGAGCCCGACCTGTGGTCCGCGACGCACGCCGAGGTCCATCCGAGCAACGCCAGCTATGCCGAGCTCGCCAACCGCAACATCCAGTTCGCGACAGCGATCAAGAACGTCATGCCGGGCGCACCCGTGGTCGGCCCGGTGAACTACGGCTTCTACGGCTTCGAGACCTTGCAGGGTGCTCCCGACGCTGGCGCGAACGGCAACTTCCTCGACTGGTGGCTCGACCAGATGAAGGCGGCCGACACCGCCGCGGGCCGGCGGCTGGTCGACGTCATGGACCTGCACTGGTATCCCGAGGCCACCGGTGGGGGCCAGCGCATCACGGTCGCCGACGGCGGCGCAAGCGTCGCCGCCGCCCGCGTGCAGGCGCCCCGGTCGTTGTGGGACCCGACGTTCGTCGAGAACTCGTGGATCTCCAACCCCGACCAGTACAACTACGGGGCGATCAAGCTCATCCCCCGCATGAAAGACCGGATCGCCGCCCGCGACCCCGGGATCGGCCTCGGCTTCTCCGAATGGAACTACGGGGGCGGCGATGTCATCAGCGGCGCCATCGCGACCGCCGACGTGCTCGGCATCTTCGGCCGCGAGAACGTCTCATTGGCCAACATGTGGGAGCTCAACGGCAACGAGAGCTACACCTACGCCGCCTTCCGCGCGTTCCGCAACTATGACGGCTCTGGCTCGTCGTTCGGCAACGTGTCGGTCAGCGCGGTCGCGTCGGACAACGCCACCGGCTCGGTGTACGCGAGTACCGACTCGACCAATCCGAACCGGGTGGTGATCATCGCCATCAACAAGGCCACCACCGCCAAGAGGGCGGGCATCCGCCTCGCCCACCCGAACGCGTTCACGGGCGCGAAGGTCTACACCCTGACCGCCGGCGGGGGAGCGAACATCGTCGCCCAACCCGACATCAGCACGGTCGCCACCAACGCCTACAACTACACGATGCCGGCATCCTCGGTCTCGATAATCGTCCCGCAGTGAGCGACCCGCGCTCGCATCCGGACAACGCGTAATCGTTCGGCTGTTGGTGCGTCAGGAGGTTCGTGGTCGAGCTCTCCTCTGACGTCGAAGGCCAGTGGGGCCACCAGAGCTCGAGATGGCGGGGCGCCGGGTGCTATGACGGTACGCCGGCCGGCGGCGCGACCGCCAGGGAGCCTGCCGGTGATGGGGAGCGCTCGGAGCGTCAACGGAGCGTGCGTGGGGGCGCAGCCCCCCAGGCAACTAGGCGCTTGCGGCCACGGATCGACAATTTGTCGGCTATGCGGCAAGCGCCGGTCGGCGGCGCGACCGCCAGGGAGCCCGCCGGTGATGGGGAGCGCTCGGAGCGTCAGCGGAGCGTGCGTGGGGGCGCAGCCCCCCAGGCAACTGGGCGCTTGGCGGGGGGCGCCGTATCATCGGACGTTCCCGGTGCTGCTGTCAGCGGCGAAGCCAGGTATCCCTTGACGTCCGACGATCACACGCAGGCCTATGACCCGTTTGCGCCGCCTCCGCCGCCGGCCGATGATCAGGTCTGGAGCCAACTCGACCGTTTGCCCACCATCGACGACGAGCCGGTGGTCTATGACCATCGTGCCGGCGGGTTCGTGCGTGTCGACCAGTCGCAGTCGCCCAAGGCGCCCCGACCCGAGCAGACCCGAGCCGCCGACCCCGCGCATCCGCAGCGACCCGGAGCTGGCTACGACCCGACGCACGTCGCTCCCCGTGCGCCGCTGATGGCGTCAAAGCCGGCCGACGAGAGCCCCGTCGGGTGGCAGCGATCCGGAGCGCCCCCGAGTCGAGCCGGCGGGCCCCCCGGCGCCGCCCCGCCGGCGGCACCTCCGCCGCGCGCCTACCGCCCGGCTCCGCCCCCGCCGCCGCCGATGGCGCGTCCGGCCGCGCCGAGGCCGGCGCCTGTCAAGGCCAAACCCGTCAAGGCCGGCAGATCCCGCCGCGGCGGCCTCGCCAAGCGCCTCGTGCTGGCGTTGCTGGCCTTTGCCGTGTTGCTCGGCAGCGGCCTGTTCGTGTTCGGCTGGTGGCAGTTCAACACGATTCCCCGCGTCGATGTGGCCAGCGCCCTCTCGCCGCAGACCGGCCCCGGTACCAACTACCTCATCGTCGGCACCGACTCGCGCGAGGGCATGACCGCCGCCGATCCGAACGCGGGAGCGTTCCTCGGCCCCGGCGATCCGACCGGCCCCAGCCGCACCGACTCGATCATGATCCTGCGCGTCGAAGGGTCGAGCTCGTCGCTGCTGTCGATTCCGCGCGACCTGTACGTCACCAACCCGAAGTCCAACGAGAAGACGCGCATCAACGCCGTCTACCAGAGTGGCCCGGCCGCGCTCATCAAGGCCGTGCAGAACCTGGGCATCCCGGTGCACCAGTACGCGGAGATCAACTTCGTGAGCTTTGCCGGTCTGGTCGATGCCGTCGGTGGCATCGACGTCAACTTCCCGTTCCCGACCCGTGATGTGAACTCGGGCCTCAAGGTCGACCAGCCGGGCGTGCAGCGTCTCGACGGCGTGCAGGGGCTCGCGTACGTCCGCTCGCGGTACTACGAGGAGTTGAAGAACGGCAAGTGGGTCGCCGACCCCCAGTCCGACCTGTCGCGCGTGGTGCGCCAGCGGACCTTCCTCGCCGCGCTGCTCCAGAAGATGACCGAGTCGAAGAACCCGTACACGCTGTTGCGCGTGGCGGGCGCGTTCGGCGGCGGGCTCAAGATCGACAACAAGCTCGGCTACCTCCAAGCGCTCGGCCTTGCCTGGCGCCTCCGCGGCTTCAACCCGACCAGCAACACGATTCCCACCCGTCCCGTCACGATCGGCGGCGCCGCGGTGCTGCAGCTGGCGCCCGATTCGGCGCAGGTGCTCGGCCAGTACAAGTAGGCGAGTCGGCGCTGCCCTCAACCGTGGCGGATCTGCACCGTCACGCGTCGTCTCCACCACGGGAACGGCGAGCGACGATCGAGGGGTCGGCGAGCAGTGAGGTGAGTGCCCGCTGGGCCGCGCCATGCACGGCCGCAGCGCGCCCCAGCGACGACGTCACGACCGGGATGGGCGCCCACCGGTGGCCCAGGACCTGGTCGGCCAAACGACGCTCGATGACCGGCGCCAGCCACGGCGCGAGCGGCGCGAACGAGCCGCCGAGCACGATGGCTTGCGGGTCGAACAGGTTCGCGGCAGCCGCGAGCCCGAGGGAGAGCGCCTCGCCCACGTGCTCGAGGCCGTCCACGGTCCGTGGGTCGCCGCGGCGGGCGCGTTGCTCGATGCGGTCGAGCCCGGTGCCGCCGGCCCCGCGGCGTACGCCTGCGGCGCGCAGCAGGTTGCTCTCGCCGGCGATCGTCTCGAGGCATCCCCGGTTGCCGCACCGGCAGCGCCGGCCGCCGGGATCGACGACGAAGTGGCCGAGCTCGCCACCGAAGCCGTGCGAACCGCGGAAAGCCTCGCCGTCGATGACCACGCCGGCACCGACTCCCACGCCGCCGGAGACGGCGAGGAAGGAATCCACCTCGCGAGCGCGCATCGTCGCGACATGCGCCAGCGCGGCCATGGTGGCTTCGTTGTCGGTGGCGACGGGTCCGGCCTCGATGCTGCGTCGCCGGAACCGATCCCGCAGCATCTCGGTCAGCGGCAGGTCGGACCAACCGAAGTTGGGTGCCACGAGAACCCTGCCCTCCGGTTGGGACACGAGGCCGGGCACGGCCAGACCAGTCCCGATGACCCGGCGACCCTCGACGGCGAGCGCTCGCACCGCTCGAGCGGCGAGGGAGGCGAGGCGGGTGACGACCATGCCCGGTGTGGCGCGATCGCGGTCGATCTCGACCAGCCGCTCATGGGCGACGCGCCCTTCGAGGTCGACCGTCGCGATGGCCAGGTAGCCCACGTTCACCTCGAGGCCGATCGCCGCGGCCCGCTCGCCCGAGACCGAGACGAGCGTTGCCGGCCGGCCCGTTCGGCCCCCGACGGCCCCGTCGACCTCGCGCACGAGCCCGAGGTCGCTGAGCTCGCCGACGAGCGCGGAGACCGTGGCCTTGGTGAGACCGGTGGCGCGGGCGAGGTCGGCTCTCGATGCTGCGCCGGTCCCGTGCAGTTGCCGGAGGACGACCGCCAGGTTCTGGCGCACGACTTCAGCGCGCTCCGAGGAGCAGCTCGGTCACGAGCTGATCGAGGCGTTCGTGGCCGTAGCCCTGGCCGGCGAGCGCGGCGAGGTCGGTACCCGCCGCGGTGGCTCGGAGCGAGTCGATGGCGTCCGCACCGAGGCCGCCGGGCGAAGTCGTCTCGCGCAGCCGGTCGGCCTGGGCGGCGGCGAGCGCCTCGTGGATCTCCCGGTCGGCGTGGAAGCGACGCACCTTGTCGCGCAGGATCAGGTACGTGCGCATGCAGCCGCGGGCGAAGTCCCACACGCCATCGGCGTCCTCGGTGCGGTAGGCGTGCGCGTCGAAGTGGCGCATGCCGTCCCACGACGCGTCTTCGAGCAGCTTCACGAGGTAGAAGGCGTCGCGGATGCCTTCGCTGCCGAATCGAAGGTCCTGATCGAACTTGCCGATGCGTTGCGCGTTCAGGTCGACGTGGAACAGCTTGCCGTGCCAGAGCGTCTGCGCGACGGCCTGGCTGAACGACAACCCGGACATCGTCTCGTGCGCGAACTCGGGGTTGAGACCGACCATCTCGGGCCACTCGAGCTCGTTGATGAACGCGAGCGCGTGCCCGACCGTCGGCAGGAGCAGGTCGCCGCGGGGCTCGTTGGGCTTTGGCTCGATGGCGAAGCGGAGGTCGTACCCGCGGTCGCGGACATACGAGCAGCAGAGGTTCACCGCCTCGGCGTAGCGGTCGAGGGCGGAGCGGGTGTCTTTGGCGGCTTCCGCCTCGGCGCCTTCCCGTCCGCCCCACATCACGAACACACGGGCGCCGAGCTCGCAGCCGAGGTCGATGCCGTCGAGCGTCTTGGCGACGGCGTAGCGGCGGACACCAGGATCGTTGGCGGTGAACGCGCCTTCCTTGAACACCGGGTGGCTGAAGAGGTTGGTCGTCGCCATCGGGACCTTCAGCCCGGTCCGGTCGAGTGCCTCGCGGAACCGTTTCACGATGGCTTCGCGCTCGGTCGGTGAGCTGCCGAACGGCACCAGGTCGTCGTCGTGGAAGTTCACGCCGTACGCGCCGAGGTCGGCGAGCCGACGGACGGCATCGACCGGGTCGAGCGCCGGCCGCGTCTCGAAGCCGAAAGGATCGCGGCCCCGGTTTCCCACGGTCCACAGGCCGAACGTGAAGCGGTCGTCGGGCGTGGGGGTGAAGGCGTCGTTCATGATACGGCTCCCGTTCGGCTGACTTCGTTCAGTCTCCAAACGAAGTCGAGTGGTTGATCGAGTCCATGCGCTGGACGTGCCGCTCTCGGTTGAACGGCTGGCCCTTGACCAGATTAGTTCAGTATCTAAACTAAGTCGGTATGAGCATGATCGAGGCGTTCCGCCGGTCTGACCTGTCGATCGACGAGCGGGTGGACGACCTGCTCGTGCGCATGACGTTGGGCGAGAAGGTCGCGCAGCTCACGTCGGTGTGGTTGACGCTCGATCCCGAGTCGGGGGAGGTCGCCCCGAGCCAGTTCTCGTTCGGGCCGGGCCGGGTCGACGATCCCTGGGAGCAGATGCAGCACGGGATCGGGCAGATCACCCGGCCGCTCGGCAGCCAACCCATCGACCCGATCGACGGTGCGCGGATGATCAACGGTCTGCAGCGCCGGCTCATCGAGGAGACGAGGCTCGGTGTTCCCGCGATCTGCCACGAGGAGTGCCTCACCGGCGCGATGTTCCAGGGCGCGTCCTCGTTCGCGTCACCGCTGAACTTCGCGGCGACCTGGGACCCCGAGCTCATCCGGCGGGTGGGCGATGTCATACGGCGCCAGATGCGGTCGGTCGGCGCCACCCAGGGGCTGGCACCCGTGGCCGACGTGGCCCGCGACGCGCGTTGGGGCCGGGTGGAGGAGACGCTCGGTGAAGATCCGTACCTCGTCGGCCGCTTTGTCACCTCGTACGTGCAAGGCCTGCAGGGCGACGATCTCACCGATGGCGTGATCGCGACGGTCAAGCACTTCGTCGGCTACTCGTTCAGCGAGGGTGGCCGCAACTTCGCGCCCGCGCATGTCGGGCCGCGCGAGTTGGAAGACGTCTTCCTGCTGCCGTTCGAGATGGCGGTGAAGCTCGGTGGCGCGCGCTCGGTCATGAACAGCTACCAGGAGGTCGACGGCGAGGCGCCAGCCGGATCACGGCGGATGCTCACGGAGATCCT
>JACPNV010000086.1 GCA_016185305.1 Actinomycetota bacterium
CCACCCCGTGATGGGGGATCATGTCTTCGAGGAACGCCTTGTCGAGCGCGTCACCGGACAGTTGGGTGAGGTCGCGCATCATCGGCGTGTAGTCGGTGGTGGTGTCACGCCCGGGATACCAGTTGGCGAGATCGGCCTTCATCTGATCGGCCTCGGCGGTCTGGGTGTCGATGATGCTGGTGGCGAACGCCTTCATCTCTGGACGGTCGCTGCGGGCGAGCAGTTGCTGTGCGGCGGTGATCGCTTCTTCGTGATGGGGGATCATCTTGACCAGGTACGCGAACTCGCTGTCCACCTGGGCGTCCGCCATCATCTGGCCCATCTCACCCGAGCCCATGGTCCCCATCAGGCCCGAGTTCATGCTCGCCATCTGGCCCGAGTCCATGCCTCCCATCAGGCCGGAGTCCATCTGGCCGGAGCCCATGCCTCCCATCAGGCCAGAGCCCATCGAACCCATCTGGCCCGAACCGCTCATCGAGCCGCCGGCCATGCCGCCCGGCATCTGCGAGGTCGCCGTTCCCGAACCCGTTTGCTGGCCACCGGTGAACGGCTGCCCGCTTCCGGCGATCGCCAATGCCGCGGTGCCGGCGCCCAAGGTGAACGCCGCCGCGACCGCCGCACCGGCAACGATCTTCCTGTGTCTGGTCATGTCGAGTCCTTTCTCGTCGAGCTGTTCCGAGCATCGGACCGCGCCGTGGTCGAGGCGGGATGAAGCCGGCGTGGAGACGGTGTGGAGATAAGAGGCTGCGCCGAAAGGCCGCAGCCGTGGCCCGAGCGGCCGAAGCCGCCTTGTTCGCCATCTTGGGCCCGGCCGTCCCCAGCGTTCAGCAGTCCGCGCTCGTCGCCGCCATCGCGCTCTACCGGTACGCCACCTGGTTGCTGCCCATCCCCCTCGGCGCCGCTACCTACCTGTACTGGCGGTTCAGTGCCCGCTGGAAGGCAACCGCCGCGGGCAGCCCGGCCGTGGCGAGCGGGCTGCCCGGGTGACGGTCAGCGCATCGGGACGCAGAGCAGCTCGTCGGCGCTCCCGTCAGGGATGCAGTTCAGCGTCATCTGGTTCCGCGGCTTGCGCCGTTTCACGCGAGTGGTGACAGGATCGTGCAACGGTTTCGGCTGAGGTTCGAAGACGGGTGGGAACACGTTCGCCGCCTCGGCTCAGCGACCGGCGGTCGGCTTGGGGACCGGGGCGCGTCGGCACTTCAGGGATCCGTCGCCGTTCTCGACGCAGATCCAGACGTCGCCCTTCTTGTTCAGCTCGTGTCCGGACGCGGTGGGCGCGATGGGGGCGGGAAGCGGGTTGACGTGCATGGTTCTTCCTTTCGTTCGGGTGGCCGGACGGCTTGGCACCGGTCCGGCCTGTTGGGTGTCTCCGCATACGTCGGCGGCGCTGCTTCAGGTTCGCTTCCGGTTTGCTTCAGAGGTTCAGCGGATAGGTTCGGTCGTCACGGTTTTCGGTCGTCGCGGTTCGTGGCGCTGATCTCCCGCTCTTGGCGCTGCGCGCCGGGGCCGCCCGGGCCACGGCCGCGCCTATCGGCGCAGCCTCTTACGCCATCGCGGCGAGGAAGGCGTCGCGTCGTGCCGCGAACCACGCGGCTCGGCGGTTGTTGCCGGAGGCCTGGGACGATTCCAGTTCAGGGCGCTGGTCGGCACCACACCGGTCACGATCTTGGACGCACCGACCGCGGTGATAGACGTCAGGGGCAGCGCGCAGCCGTGTCATCAGCGGCACGCCGCCAGCGCGACCGCTGCCATCTGACCGGACTGGCAGCCGTACCAGACCTGCTCGTAACCCTCCCAGTTCACCCGCAGGACATCGGTGCTCTCGTCGTAACCGAGCAGCGTGACCGTCTGGCGCGTGCCCGATGGGAAACTCAAAGCGATCGAGCCCGAACCAGATGTCGTGTACGTGAAGCTGAACTGGATCTGCGACGGGGGCAAGGCGCCCGCGGGTTGGTAACCCTGCCGCCAACCGTAGGGAAGCTTCTCGCCGACCGAGTCGAAGAACCACACGTTGCCCGCTGAGAACTTGTCCGGCGGCGGGTACCACCAGGTGCCGGTGCGGCTCGCCCCCAATCGGAGCGGGCCGTTGGTTGCTCGGCGCGGCCGTGGTCGTTGCCGGCGCAGGCCGGGTGGTCGTCGTCGATCGCGGCTTCGCGGAGGTCGTAGATCGGCGCTCGGTGGTCGTCGTCGATCGTGCCCGTTCAGTCGTCGTCGATCGTGCCCGTTCGGTCGTCGTCGATCGATCCTCGGTCGATGACGAACCCCGATACGACGATGCCTCGTAGCTGGGCGAGCCGTTCGACGACCCGCCACCGCACGACGCGGCGACCATGAGGCCCACAGCAACCAGCGCGACTGCCGTCCGTTTCATGCCGAGCTCCGATCATCGCGTTCGAGACGCAGGCAACCGGCCGGATGCAAACCGGCCGGTTGCTGATCTCCGCCATTTCCAACGATCAGTTCACGCGTTCTGGGTGGTGATGCTGTTGCTGGGTTGTGATGGTGTGCTGTAGCCGGCGGCGCTCCTGGCCGTCACACGGCACGCCGTCGACCGACTATCCCATCACCGTCGGCGAAAGGTGGTGGGTGCGCAACGGCGGCGGGGTGTGGACCTTCGATTCACCGAGAGTGTTCTGGAAGCTCGCCGGCGTGTTCCGCCGCGCCTGGCTCGGACCCGTCCTCGAGAGCTACCTCGGTGAACGCCCGGCCGCCTCGTTCAAAAAGCGCACGCTGCGACGGGCTGTCGATGTCTGTCTTTCGCTCATCACTGCGGCGACGTCTCGCAGGGCCTCGATCTCGTGCCCCGGCGCTTCAACGAGGTGCTCGAGACAGGCACCAAGGGCGCGCAGTTCGCCTGGTCGGTTGGGCCCGGCACCGTCGAGCGCGTCGCCGAGGGTTTGGGTGGCGCTCGTGTTCTGATTCCCGAAGAGCCCGGCTACGCGGTTCGGGCATGCTCCGCGAGGAAGTCGAGGATGCGCTCGGATGCATTGAGCTGCGGGGTCGGAATCGTCGTCCCTGTTGGTCGGCCGATGACACCAGACGGACCGCCGGGCCAGCTGTGGCCCCCGCCGTCAATCACACGTACAACTGCACCTCGGCGCCCGCCGGGCAGGGATACTCCAAGCGGCGCACGTTGGCCGCGACAGACTTCTCGGAGGGCTCGGATTGGCAGCCGTTCTTCTCCGCCCATCGTCGGGCGACGTCGATCCGCGACGTGCGGGCCTTGCTCGGGAGGAAGAGCGCGACGTTGTCAGCAAAGGAGCCATCGAACCGGACCACATCATCGCTGGTTCCCTCGAAGGCGATGAGCGGCACGGGCCGTTCTCGGGAGCACGTCTCGACGTCGATCAAGCCAGCGACATCGCCGATCGCGGCGAAGCGATCAGCGTTGGAGCACGCGAGCACCTGCGAGATCATGCCGCCCATCGAGAAGCCGACGAGGTAGACGCGGTTCGTGTCGATGCACACCTTCGCTTCGACGTCGTCGATCTGCGCCAACAGCGCGCCCGCATCGCGTCCGTCTACGCGGAGATCCCAGATCGTCCCCTGGCCGGCGTTCGGCGAGAGCACCGCCATGCCGCGGCGGACAGCGAGCTCGGGCAGCTGCGACGACCGGTCCTGCTGGTCCTTGTTGCCGAGCGCGCCGTGCAGGTTCACGACCAGGGGCGCCGGCCCGCCCCGGTCCTCCGGCAGGCGCAGGTTGAACGCACGCGTCGATCCGCCCGTGGGGAAGGTGCCGCCGCCACGCAACCGCGCGTACTCGCGATCCGGTACGGCGCACCCCTTCGACCGGCCCCCGACACGCTCACGGCCATCGGCCCCGCTCGACTGGCCCGTCGCACAGGCTGCCGACGCGAGAACGACCACCAGCAACACGACGCCCGTCCGGACAGGCACGATCGGTCTCAACTGCTCGCCAATTTCCATGCCTCCGGTGCGTGCAGATCGGCCACACATCATAGGTCGGGCCCTTGGGTCCACGACGTCAGGCGGCCCGGGGCGTCCACCTTGTTCGCCGGCTGCTCGCTTCACGCTCGATCCGCTACCTAGCGTTAGCGATCGTTGCCGTGGCACCCCGCGACCCCGCCGGCTCACCGGGGTCCGTGCATGCCCTCGCCGAACCACGACCCGAGCCAGCCCATCATCTTCATGATCTCGGCGCTCTGGCCGTCGCGGATGGACGTCGCGAGCTGTGTGGCTTCGTCGTGCTGGGCCAGGCCCTTGCCGAGAAGCTGCTGGGACATCATCACTGCCACCCCGTGATGGGGGATCATGTCTTCGAGGAACGCCTTGTCGAGCGCGTCACCGGACAGTTGGGTGAGGTCGCGCATCATCGGC
>JACPNV010000085.1 GCA_016185305.1 Actinomycetota bacterium
CAGCGCGTCGAGTGAGACGCGCTCGACGCCGAGCCTGGCGAAGTGGGCGGCGTCCACGTAGGGATCGCAGGCGATGACCGTGGTCTCGAACGCGGCGATCCGTCGAGCGAACGCGCTGCCGATGTTGCCGAGCCCCACGATGCCGACCGTCTCGCCGTGCAGCGAGCCCGCGCCGCCGGGAACGCCCGACGTCCACACGCCCGCGTGGATCTGCCGGTCCAGCGTGATGATCTTGCGATTCCAGGCCAGCAGCAGACCGAGCGCGTGGTTGGCGACCTCACGCACCCAGAGATCGGGGATGTTCACCACGATCACGCCCAGCTCGGTGGCCGCGGGCACGTCGATGACGTCGTAGCCGACGCCGGTGCGCACCACGGTCTTGAGCCCCTCCAGCGCGCTCATGACCGAGCGGGTGATCGGAGAGGCCGAGGTGACCAGCGCGTCGGCGTCGCGGGTCTTGCTGATCAGCTCGTCCTCGCCGCCGATGAACGGCAGCACGGTCGTTCGCGCGGGGACCTTGGCCAGCGCGTCCACGCAATCGGCGTAATCGCGCTGGCCCCGACCCTGGATGACGTAAGCGTGCGGAGTCTTGTCGTTCATTCCGCGGAGTGTACCGTACCCGCGCTGCCCCTTGCGACGCGTCATCGCTGGCCGTAGCATCACAACCATCACGACCGCACCAGGAGGGACCATGCTGAACCCCGGAGACAAGGCGCCCGACTTCACGGGCCGCGACCACGAGGGCAAGACCGTCAAGCTCGCCGACTACAAGGGCAAGACGGTGGTGCTGTGGTTTTACCCGAAGGCCGACACCCCTGGCTGAACGGCAGAGGGGAGCGGGTTCCGCGACCTCAAATCCGAGTACGACCGGAAGAACGCGGCGATCGTCGGCGCGTCGTTCGACAGCCAGGACGACAACAAGAAGTTCGCCGAGACGAACCACTTCAACTTCCCGCTGATCTGCGACACCGACCGCACGATCGGCACCGCCTACGGGGCCAACCCCGATCCGACCAAGGGTGCCCAGCGCGTGGGGGTGGTGATCGGGCCGGACGGCAAGATCAAGGAATGGCACGAGCGCGTCGACCCGCGCGCGTGGCCGGCCGAGCTGATCAAGACGATCTAGCGCGATTCGAGGGGGAACGACGCGATGGAGCTGGCACTCCAGGGCAAGACCGCGCTCGTGAC
>JACPNV010000087.1 GCA_016185305.1 Actinomycetota bacterium
GAGTTGTTGCCCGAGGTCGCCGCCGCGCTGGCCCAGGGCCGTATTGGTTGGCAGCACGCCAAGACGTTGGCTGATGCGTGCAACGAGCGGGTCGCCGACGCGGTCGCGGGCCTGCAGGGCGAGTTGTTGGACATGGCCGAGCACTGCTCGGTTGACCGGTGGCGCCGCGATGTGGCTGACATCGTGGCGTTGTTGGACCAAGACGGCGGCTATGACCCGAACCGGGACTTGGCCCGCAACGAGTTGCACCTGTCCAAGTCCCTCGATGGGTTGTTGCACCTGCACGGCACGTTCACCGACGACATCGGCGCCGCTCTGGCCCACGGGGTCGAGTTGAAAGCCGACGAGTTGTTCAAGGTGTTCACCCACGCCCACCACCTCGACCCCGACGTCGCGGTCCCGCCCCGCAAGACCCTGCGAGCCATGGCGTTAGCGGAGCTGGTCCGCGACGGCGGCGCCCGCGACATCCACGCCACCACCCCGGCCCGACCCGAGATCACCCTCGTGTTCCACGCCGGCCAACCACTCCCACAACACGACACCGACAACCCCACCAACCCCGACCGCGACGAACCCGACAGCGACGAACCCGACGGCGACGCGCCAGAGGCCAGCGAGCCGGTCGATGACACGGCCGAGAACGAACCGGCCGGCGACGAACCGGTCGATGACGCGCCAGAGGCCAGCGAGCCGGTCGATGACACGGCCGAGAACGAACCGGCCGGCGACGAACCGGTCGATGACGCGCCAGAGGCCAGCGAACCGGTCGATGACACGGCCGAGAACGAACCGGCCGAGAACGAACCGGCCGAGAACGAACCGGCCGAGAACGAACCGGCCGAGAACGAACCGGCCGAGAACGAACCGGCCGGCGTCGAAGCGGACGGCGACGTTGCCGAGACAGAAGCGACCCGTGTCGACGATGCGCCCGGCGGCCATCACCCCGCCGAGTTCCCGACCGAGTTCCCGACCGAGTTCCCGACCGAGTTCCCGACCGAGTTCCCGGCCGAGACGTCGGCGGAGACGGCGGCGCGGATCCGTCGGGGCTTGTTCGGTGCGTTGGGTGTCACCGACGAGCACGGGGTGCGCCTGCAGGACGGCACCAAGCGGATGGTGTTGTGTGACCCTGACCTGTTCGCCATCGTGGTCGACAGCCTCGGCGTCCCGTTGGACATGGGTCGCCGGGTCCGGCTCGCCACCGACGCGCAACGCCGCGCCCTCGCGGCGATGTACGGCGGCTGCTGCTTCGCCGGGTGCGACAAGCCGATCCGCTGGACCGAGATCCATCACACCGACCCGTTCGAACAAGGCGGGCGCACCGACCTGTCGCTGCTCATCCCGGTCTGTCGTTGCCATCACGGCATCTGCCACCGCCACCACTGGCGGGCCCGGGTCGCCGACGACGGCTGGGTCTGGTTCCAGACCGCATCCGGCCGCACGTTCTGGTCACAACGCCACGGCCGCCGAAGACCCGACCCACCCCCGCCACCTCGTCCCTGACCATCACCGGCTGGGCCGACCGGGTGAACTCACCGACGCTGAAGCCTGTGGGTTACACAGCGCGGGCGAGAGCAGCGGCGAGCGCGTGGCGTGACCGGGCCTTGTTGAGGTCAATGCTGCCGATGCGGCTGGCGCCGAGCTGGGGATGGAGTGGGTAGCTCGTCGAGGATGCCATCGGGGACGAACGCGACGTCGACGCAGTCGAGCGCGGTGCAGGTGTCCCGATCACGGCTTCGAGTCGGGGAGGCGCCGCCGGCTCGGTCTCGGTGGTTCCCGCCGCGTCGCTCGGACCCCAGCCTCAGTCAGCAGCGTCGATGACCACGACCGAGTCGCCCGGTCGATTCGGATTCACGTTACGAATGCTCGACCCGCGAAGGATCTCGACGAACGCCGACTCAATGTCGTCCAGCTCGCTGCTCAGCCGCTCAAGATAAGACGTCGGGGCCACCGTCACGTCCTTCCATCAGTCATTCTATGGAGCAGCCGCGATTCAGGAGTCAACGTCCGCGTGCTACGGGGCCGCCATTCGTGGCGAGGTGCCTATCTCATGCCAAAGAGTGGCTGTCCCTCGACGACCGGTGGTGGTCACGTCTGACCAATCGACGTGCGCAGTGTGATCAGCCCAAGGAACGCGCGGAAGTCGTCAGAGCCGGCATTTTGGTCAACGAGTTCGATCGCTCGCATTGACCGCGCGACGAGTGCGAGCACGCCTGGGCGCGTGAAGTCGGCGAGGTGGTTGTAGTCGGCCTCTTCCCGCTGCTGTTGCAGCTCGACAAACGCGTTGGCGACGGCGGAGAGGTCTGCGTTCAGTCGCAAGCGGTCCACGACCGAACCAAGGTGCTTCGGCGGGTTGTCGCCCGATACGTAAGAGCACACCTGCTTGATCGACGAATGAGATACGTGGCGGGCCAGCCCGTAGATCTCGGCGTCGGAACCGTTCGGGACTGCTCCGCTGGTGTTTCGCGGCTGGCCCTGACCCGCGCCGACGCCACCCAACTCCTCCGCGAGGCGAACGAGCCAGGCGGGTCTGATCTCTCGCTGCATCAGTGAGGCGCTTGGCCGTCGGCTTCCTCTTGCGGCTCTTCGGATTCGGGCCGGAACCGCACGTACCATGGCCAGGCGAGACCGACCGCGAGTGCCTTGTCGCGAGTTGCCAGGTGCAAGGTGTTCAACTCCTCGACGGGCCAGGTGTCCTGGCCTTCGGCTGGGTTCGGCAGGACGAGGTCGAAGAACCACGACTCTCGGTCGTCGGCGTCCAGGTCCCGCGAGACGGCCACTTGAAGTGCGTGCAAGCTCCCGAACGTCTGCGTGGCAAGCCACTTGCGGAGGACTTCTTCTGGGTGGTCGACAGCAGTGGCCTGGGTGCTCACGATTCGATTCTCAGCCTACCGGTCGCCCGCCGAGCTACGGGGCCGCCGCGTCAAGGGGACCGTGGTGCGGTGGCGTTGTTGGGTCCCTCGCGGTGCGGGAAGACTACGGCGGCGATCTCAGGGATCCTGTGTTGGGACGGCTCGGTGGTTCTGTCGTCGGTGAAGAACGATCTCCTGGAGCACGCGATCAAATGGCGGTCGCAGCTCGGTGAGGTCACGGTGTTCGCGCCCACGAGAGCGAAGTCGGCGACGTGGAGTCCGCTTTCGTGCTGCCAAGGCCATGTCGGGGGCCCGTGCCGCGGCCCGCTCGTTGTGCGACGCGGCTCCGCGGGCAGGCATCGATGGCGGCGGTGACTTCTGGTTCACACACGTCGAGGTTCTTCTGTCGGCCTTGTTGTGGTTGGCGGCGAGCGGCCCTCCGCCCCGCGGGCGTCGCTCGACAGTGATCGCGAGGCGACTTGCTCGTCGCCCAATAGCATCTCCATTCGGTGTCGTACTTCAAGGACCGACCCGACATCTTGATCGTGACGTGGCCCCACGTCGGGTCCAGGATGTGGCACGAGTAGTGGTTCACATACTGCGACAGCCCCCCAGGCAATGGCCGCTTGGTGATGCGGTAATGCGCAAGGAGGTCTGCACATGAAGTTCACAGCAAACCCACCCAACCACCCACGGCGGGCCGTATCCTCCCCTTGCCAGCTCGAGGCGGCGGGCCGGCCTGGAGCGGTCGTTGTCGATGTCGTGAGAAGTAGTTCCGTGATGCACCAGGTAGAGCTCGACGCAGCGAAACAGATCGTGGATGCGGCACCTGTCGCGCTCGCGCTCGTAGACGGCTCGCTCGGCATCCACTATGCGAACCCGCGGTGGCACGAGCTGGCACCCGCTGACGGCAGCTCGTGGTTGGAGCAGGTCGCCCCAGATGACCATGATCGGCTCCAGGCCGAGTTGCGCCGCGCGGTCTCGTCGGGACGGCCCTGGAACGGCTCGTGGCTACACGAACGGATGCGGGGACGCGTTCTTCACGGCGCACTCGAGCCGCTCGCGGGCCACGAGGGCGAGCGCGGCGTCGTGACCCTCATCGACCCGACCGCGTGGGCCGACAGCCCGCTGGCGGCGGGGGGCCGAGATCCGCTCACCAGCCTTCCCACGCGCGAGCCGTTCCGGCGGGCCCTCGACCGAGCGTGCCAGCGCGCAGGCGGTGACGCACCGGTGGCCGTGCTCTTCATCGATCTCGACTCGCTGAAGCCCGTGAACGACGAGCACGGTCATCTGAAGGGCGATCGGGTGCTCGCGAACATCGGCCGGGCGCTTGCCGCGGTCGTCCGCTCCGACGACGTCGCGGCCCGCTTCGGCGGCGACGAGTTCGTCGTGCTGTGCCGCGACATCTCGATGGCAGAAGCGGTGCAGCTCGCGGCGCGCATCCACCACTCGATCGCCAACGCGACGCCAGAGGTCGATCGACTCACGGCCAGCATCGGGATCGCCGCTGGAGTCCCGCCGCTGGACGCGCTCGACCTGCTCGACGCGGCCGACCAGGCGATGTACCGGGCCAAGCGCAAGGGGCCGGGCCGCACCGAGTCGGTCGTGGTCGTGCGGAGCGGCGCCAGCAGGCGCATCGCCTGACCCGAATGGCTCGCGGCGCTCGGCGCCGAACCTTTCCTTCTCGTTCATCTCACGTTCACCGCGAAGCGGGCTGACCGTCACCCGGCCTCCCTAGGTTGCGCGGGACAGATACGAATCGGCCCCGCACCGAGGTCGAGGTCACCGAGGAGGCCACCTTGCGTTCACCGTCCCGCCGTCTTGCGCTCACCGCGACCGCCGTTGCCGCGGTCTTGCTCTTCAGCGCGGCGTGCTCGAAGAAGGCCGACACGACCGAGACCGGCACGGGGTCCACGACGGGTGCCACCGCACCGCAGGGCGTGTCGATCGACTACTCGACGCTCTCGGGCACGATCAACGGCTCCGGCTCGACGTTCCAGAAGGCGTTCGACGAAGAGGCCATCACGGCGATGAAGGCCAAGGCGCCCGGCGTGATCAACAACTACGCGGGAGGGGGCTCGGGCAAGGGCAAGCAAGACCTCGCCGACCAGGTGGTGGACTGGGCCGGCACCGACAGCACGGTCAAGCCCGAGGAGCTGGGCAAGTACAAGGGCGGTGCCATCTTCTACTTCCCGACCGTCGCTGCACCGATCACCGTGAGCTACAACCTCAGCGGTGTGAACAGCCTGAACCTCTCCGCCCCTACGCTCGCCAAGATCTTCGAGGGCAAGATCAAGACGTGGGATGATGCGGCGATCAAGGCCGACAACCCGAGTGTGAACCTGCCGAGCACGGCGATCACCGTCGCTCATCGCTCCGACGGATCGGGTACCACGAGCAACTTCACGAAGTACCTGAAGACGGCGGCCGGCCCCGACTGGACGCTCGACGCCGGCGACACGGTCCAGTGGCCGGCGGACACCCAAGCTGGCAACGGCAACAACGGTGTGGCTCAGATCGTCAAGAGCACCGCCGGAGCCATCGGCTACGTCGACTTCTCCGATGCCAAGGGCGCAGGCCTGGTGTTCGCGGCGATCAAGAACAAGGCAGGCAAGTTCGTCGCCCCGACGCTCGCAGGAGCATCGGCCGCCGTTGCCAGCGCTGACGTGAAGGATGACCTCACCTACAGCCCGCTCGACGCGGCCGGCGACGACGCGTACCCGATCACCGCTCCGACATGGATCATCACCTACCAGAAGATCCCCGATGCCACGAAGGGCAACGATGTCAAAGGCTGGATCAACTTCGCGCTGACCGAGGGGCAGGCGCTGGCCCCCGCCGTGGACTTCGCCGCGCTGCCGCAGAGCATGCAGCAAAAGGCCGTGGCCCAGCTGGCCAAGCTGCAGGTCGGTTGACGGACCGGTATGAGCTGATGCCTGATCGAAGCGCCGACCCCGAGACGGGCGCTCGCGTCTCCCTGCTCGAACGGCGCCCCGGCGGCGGGGGCAACGCTGACCTGACCGGGCTGCGCTCGTCGCGCGGCGCGGGGCGGGGCGATGCCGTCTTCGGGTGGATCGCGCTTGGTGCCGGCATCACCGTCCTGGCGGTCCTCGGGCTCATCGCGCTCTCGACCACGAAGGAAGCGCTCCCGGCCTTCCAGCAGCAGGGTCCGAGCTTCGTCTGGTCAAACGACTGGAACCCGAACCAGGGCAAGTTCGGCGCCCTCGCCTTCATCTACGGCACGGTTCTCGTCTCGTTCATCGCCATCTTGCTGTCGGTGCCCGTGAGCCTCGGCATCGCGCTGTTCACGAACGAGGTCGCGCCTCGGCGGCTGCGGCGTGCGATCACCTACGTCGTCGACCTTCTCGCCGCCATCCCGTCGGTGGTCTACGGCTTGTGGGGTCTGCTCGTCCTCGCTCCTGCGATCAAGCCGGTCTATGAATCGATCGCCGGTACGGTCGGCTCGTGGCCAGTGCTCAGCGCGGTGCTCGGAGGCAAGCCGGACGGCAAGAGCTTCATGACGGCAGGAATCATCCTCGCCATCATGATCACGCCCATCATCACGTCGCTCAGCCGTGAGGTGATCGCGACCGTTCCGGCTCAGCAGCGCGAGGCCGCCATGGCGCTCGGCGCGACGAGATGGGAGATGATCCGTGCCTCGGTGATCCCGTGGTCGCGCAGCGGGATCGTCGGCGCCGTGATGCTCGGTTTGGGGCGAGCCATGGGCGAGACGATCGCCGCCGCGCTCGTCATCGGGTCGAGCGCGCAGATCACGCTGCAGGTCTTCGACCCCGGCGACGCCATGCCTGCCTACATCGCCAACCAGTTCGGCGAGGCCAGCGGTACGTTCCGGTCCGCGCTCATCGGCCTCGGCGTGGTGCTGTTCGCCATCACGATCGCCGTCAACCTGACGGCTCGCTCGGTCGTGACGCGCTTCGACCTGCGGACGAAAGGCGTCTGATCGTGACGCTTCCACTGACGCCCGAGACTTCCGACGCCGAAGTGCGCTCCATCCTCGAGGCGTCGATCGCCCGGTCCCGTTCGGTGAAGGATCGCATCGCGACGGTTTGGATGTGGGGCTCGTTCCTGGTTCTCCTCGTCCCGTTGGGTGCCGTCATCTTCTACGTCGTGCAGATGGGCGCATCGCAGTTCAGCTTCGACTTCTTGACCACCGATCTTCCCGTGGTCACTCGTTCCGCCGCGGGCGGCATCGGCCCCGTGGTCTACGGCACGCTGCTCATCACGGGTGCCGCCACGCTGATGGCGGTGCCGCTCGGGGTGCTCGGCGCGATCTACCTGCACGAGTACGGCGGCAACCGGCGGCTGGCCGTGGTCATCAGGTTCCTGTCCGACGTGATGACCGGCGTGCCCTCGATCGTGATGGGTCTGTTCATCTACACGATCTGGGTCTTGGTCTTCGGCCTCTCGGCTTTCGCGGGTGCTCTCGGTCTGGCGTGCCTGATGCTGCCGGTGATCATCCGGTCGACGGAGGAGATGTTGCGCCTGGTGCCCGACGACCTGCGTCAGGCGAGCTACGCGCTCGGCAACCGAAGGTGGCGCACGATCCTCACGGTCGTGCTCCCGGCCGCTTTCGGGGGCATCATGAGCGGCATCATCCTCGCCGTCGCGCGGGCCGCGGGCGAGACCGCCCCGTTGCTGTTCACCATCGGCGTGGTGACCGCGCCGAACCCGAACCTGTTCTCGGGCTCGAACACCGCGCTCTCGACCCAGATCTTCGCCAACGCCCAGTCGCCGTACGAGAACGCGCAGAACCGGGCCTGGGGGGCCGCGTTCACGCTCATCCTGCTGGTCTTCGTGCTCACCGTGATCGCCCGGGTCGTCGCCGGCCGCTACGCACGGAAGCGGGGTGGGTGAGACATGGACGAACGTCGACGCCCGATGCGTCTGAGGCAGGAGAAGGCCGCGATGCTCACGGTTTCCTGGGAGTGGCAGAACCATGGCTGACGAGAACTACGGTCGCGCGCTGGTGGGCGAGATCGCCCCAGGAGGAACGCCGTTGTCGATGCCGAACGAGTCACCGGACGATGCGGAGCTGGGGCCAGCCGACATGGTCGTCCTCGACGACCGGGTCGCCGAGCCCGCACCTGCCCCCGCCGTCTTCGACGTAGACGACCTGCACGTCTACTACGGCGGCTATCTCGCCGTCCGCAACGTCACGCTGCAGGTCGCTCGCCACCAGATCACCGCGTTCATCGGGCCGTCCGGTTGCGGCAAGACGACCGTGCTCCGGTGCTTCGACCGGATGAACGATCTCATCCCCGGCTGCCGCGTCGAGGGAACGATCACCTACCACGGCGTCGACCTCTACGGCGACGACATCGACCCGGTCGAGGTGCGCAAGCGCATCGGCATGGTGTTCCAGAAGCCCAACCCGTTCCCGAAGTCGATCTACGACAACGTCGCGTTCGGGCCGAAGATCTCGGGCGCCAAGAAGAGCGACCTCGACGACATCGTCGAGTCCGCGCTCACCAAGGCGGCGCTGTGGGACGAGGTGAAAGACCGGCTGGGCACATCGGCCATGGGCATGTCCGGTGGGCAGCAGCAGCGGCTGTGCATCGCACGCGCCATCGCGGTGCAACCCGAGGTCGTGCTGATGGACGAGCCATGTTCGGCGCTCGACCCGATCGCGACCGCCCGCATCGAAGACCTGATGCAAGAGCTGAAGCAGGACTACACGATCATCATCGTGACCCACAACATGCAGCAGGCCGGCCGGGTGTCGGACCGCACCGCGTTCTTCACCGCCGAGGTGAGCCCCGAGACCGAGCAGCGCACGGGGGTGCTCGTCGAGTTCGACCTGACCGAGAAGATCTTCAGCAACCCGTCGGACGAGCGCACAGAGAACTATGTCACCGGCCGGTTCGGCTGACGGGGCGAGTGCTCCCGCCGAAGGCAACGGCAACGGCCCCGGTCAACATCACGAGGCCACCACCGACCCCGTCCCACTCCGGTTGCAGTACTCGGCCGAGCTCGAACAGCTCCGCCTGCAGACCGAGGTGATGGGGGTACGGGTCGACGAGAACCTCGAGCGCACGCGGCAGGTGCTGCTGACCGGTTCGGTGCCGCTGGCCGTGCAGGCGATCGCGGCCGACGACGACATCGACGCCATGAACGTGTCGCTGACCGAGCGCTGTTACGACATCCTCGCTCGAGAGAGTCCGAAGGCCGGCGACCTGCGGCTCGTGGTCTCGGTCATCCGGGTCATCGCCGAGCTGGAACGAGTCGGCGACCTGTCGCTGCGCGTCGCGAAGCTTGCGCCCGATCACGCGCTGCTGCGCTCGTCAGAGCGGACCTTCGACATCCTCTGTGTGATGGCCGACGAAGCGGTCGAGCTCTTCCGCGCCGCGCTCCGCGCGTGGGGCGACGAGGATCTGGTGCTGGCGATCGAGCTGGCTTCCGGCCCGCGATCGATGGATCTCTACTACGAGCAGCTCACCGAGGCGCTGCTCCGCTTGTCCGGTCCTGACGCCGTGCCCATCGCGCTGCGCACGCTCATCGCCGGCCGCGCCCTGGAACGCATCGCGGACCACGCATCGCTCATCGGGACCCGGGTTCGCTATCTCGTCACCGGCGACCCGAATCACCTCGCCGCCGAGGTGCGGTGAGAGAATGGAACCTCCTGCGAGAGAGGGGCCGGCCATGCCCGACAAGCGGATCTTCCATCAAGAGCTCGACCACGTGCGGGCGGACATCGTCCGCATGGCCGCGATGGCGACGGAGTTCATACCGCGCGCCACCGAGGTCTTGCTCACGACCGACCTCCACGGCGCGCAGCTGCTCATCGAAGCGGACGACGTGCTCGACGACATGACGCTCGAGCTCGAGGAGCGCTGCTACCAGATCCTTGCTCTCCAGCAACCGGTGGCGATCGATCTGCGGGGGATCATCACGGCGATCCGCCTGACGTCGGAGATCGAACGATCCGCAGATCTGATGGTGAACGTCGCCAAAGCCGCACGGCGGTTGTACGGCGCGGAGTTCGAACCGCGGGTGCGGGGATTGATCGAGCAGATGAGCGAAGAGGCGACGCGGCTGTTCAAGCTCGCCATCGATGCCTACGACGATGGCAACGCCGGGCTCGCGGCCGCGCTCGACGACATGGACGACCGGCTCGACTCGTTGCACAAGGAGTTCATCCAGTCGATCTTCGAATCGCATCACGGCACCACCCTCGCCCTGCAACCGGCAGTCCAGCTCGCGCTGGTCGGTCGCTACTACGAGCGGGTCGGCGATCACGCCGTCAACATCGGCCATCGCGTCCAGTACATGGTGACCGGATGGATGCCTGAGCACGCGGGCGCCGCGCGAGCCCAGGCGCGGAGACAGCAGGCGGATGGCGAAGCCGATGCCGCGACCGCCACCGCCGAAGCCCGCGATGGAGATGTCCCTTCGCTGCGCCTGGCGCCGCCGCCCGATGGCGCGGAGGCCGGCGGTGGCTGAGGCCATCCTCGCCGTCACGGCGCTCGTCCTGGCCGTGGCGACCGGGGTTCTCTGGGTCCGGGGCCAGCGGCGGCACGAGCGGCTCGCCCTCGTCGAGGAGCGAGCCGGCGAGGAGTCACGGCGCTCCCAGGCACGCTCTGACCTCGACGCCGCTGCTCTCCGGCGGCTGGAGGGTGCGCTCGACGCGATACCGCACGGCGTGCTCGTGCTCGACAGCACGGGCGCGACGGTGTTCAGCAACGCCGTCGCGAACGCCTTCGAGTCGGCGCGGCACGGCGACGCGCTGGTCGCCGCCGCGGTGGAGGAAGTCATGGCGGACGCCATGCAGGGCCACGCGGACACCCGAGCGGTGGAGCTGTTCGGCCCGCCCAAGCGCATGCTGGTCATCACCTCGAATCCCCTGCTCCACGGCGAAGCGCTCACGGGCGCGGTCGTGGTGATCGAAGATGTCTCCGAGCGGCGCCGGGTCGATGACATGCGCCGCGACTTCGTGGCCAACATCAGCCACGAGCTGAAGACACCCGTAGGAGCGATCAGCCTCTTGGCCGAGACGCTGGTCGCCGAGGACGACATCGACGTCACCCAGCGGTTGGCCGGGCGCATCGTGAACGAATCGGCGCGCGTGAGCCGCACGATCGACGATCTGCTCGAGCTCAGTCGCATCGAGTCCGAAGAAGCACCGCAGTTCGCGACCGTCGCCGCGACCGATGTCGTCGCCGATGCGATGGCGCGCATCCGGCCGGCCGCCGAGCAGGCGGGCATCCCTCTCGAAGTGGTCACGGTCGACGCGTCCCTCGCGGTGGAGGGCGATCGCCGCCAGATCACCTCGGCGGTGTCCAACCTCCTCGACAACGCGATCAAGTACTCGGACTCCGGCCAGCCGGTGCAGGTGGGCGCTTCGCTGCAGGAGGGAAACGCGCGCTTCTGGGTGCGGGACCACGGCATCGGCATCCCCGCACGCGACATCGAGCGCATCTTCGAGCGCTTCTACCGGGTCGATCAGGCCCGGAGCCGCCGCACCGGCGGAACCGGGCTCGGCTTGGCGATCGTTCGACACGTCGCCCACAATCACGACGGCGACGTGACCGTCGAGTCGCGGCTCGGCAAGGGCAGCACGTTCTCGCTGTGCCTCCCGGCCGCCTCGCTGTGCCTCCCGGCCGCGACGCCCCTCGAAGCGCAGAGCAGTCCCAGCAGTGAACCATGGGCACACCCATCCAGCGCCGGCGCCCTCGGGCCGTCGGGCGAGTTCGGCGGCGAACCGTTCGCGCGTGACGAGCCCCACCGGGCCGACGAGACACGAAAGGCAGGCTGAGGAATGTCCACGACCGCTTCGGTCACCAGCACGTCGGTGTTGATCGTCGAGGACGAAGACTCCTTCGTCGACGCGCTCTCGGTGGGGCTCAAGCGGGAGGGGTTCGACATACGGGTCGCCCGCGACGGCGCCGAGGCGCTCGAGCTGTTCGACGAGCTTCATCCTGACCTCGTCCTGCTCGACGTCATGCTGCCCAAGGTGTCGGGCATCGACGTGTGCCGCGAGATCCGCGGCAAGTCGTCGGTGCCGATCATCATGGTGACGGCGAAGGGCTCCGAGATCGACACCGTCGTCGGCCTCGAGGTGGGCGCCGACGACTACGTGACGAAGCCGTACCGGTTGCGCGAGCTCGTGGCCCGCATGCGGGCCGTGCTGCGCCGGCGCACACCCGACGACGCGGAGCCACAGCTCCCCGAGAGCATCGACGTGGTCGAGGTCGGTGAGGTGAAGGTCGATCACGAGCGCCACGAGGTGTTCGTGCGCGGCGAGGAGGTGCGGCTGCCGCTCAAGGAGTTCGAGCTGCTCGCGCTGCTGCTCGAGAACGCCGGCCGGGTCCTGCCCCGCGAGACGCTGATCGACCGGGTGTGGGGCTCGGACTACGTCGGCGACACCAAGACGCTCGACGTCCACATCAAGCGGCTCCGGACCAAGGTCGAAGACGACCCGGCCAAGCCCCGGCGGATCGTCACGATCCGCGGGCTCGGCTACAAGTTCGAGCCACCCCGCGAGCGCTGACCCCCCTCCTACCATGGGGGCCGTGACGCCACCTGGAGCTGGTCGCGACGAGACGGCGCCCTACCGCCCGGGCCGGCCCATCGGCCAGCACGCCGGCGCGTCGCCCCAGCCGTCACCGCCCCAGCCCCCACCGCCCCGAGCCGCGAGCGAGCGCGGTGGGCGCGGAGCCGGCCGTTACGCCGAGCCGCGCATCCATCCCCGCGACCTCGGCCGGCGGGGGGTCATCACGCCGTTCGCCCGCCTGGCGCGGGGGCAGGCGTTCTCGGTCATGGGCGAGGCGCTCTTCGCCATCGGTCTCGCCAACACCGTCTTCTTCTCGACCGACCCGCAGCAGAGCAAGTGGCGGGTGGCCGGCTACCTGGTGCTGACGTTCGCCCCGTTCCTCGTCGCGGGACCCTTCATCGGGCCCGTGCTCGACCGGGCGGCCGGCGGGCGCAAGTGGGTCATCTTCGGCGCGGCCGTCGCCCGGGCCATGCTGTCGCTGCTGCTCCTGCGCAACCTCAACGACATCTACTTCTATCCCGAAGCGTTCTTGATGTTGGTGTTCTCGAAGGTGAACCTCATCTCCAAGTCGGCGCTCGTGCCGACGACGGTGAACAACGACGAGGAGCTGGTCGAGGCCAACTCGAAGCTGACGTCGTTGGGCGCGCTGTCCGCCGTTGCCGGCGGCGCGCTGGCCGGCCTCGCCGTGCTCATCGTCAAGATCCCCTTCTTGAAGCTCGACGATGGCAACGCCAAGACCGTTGCCATCTTGTTCCTCGCATCCATCTGCTTCCTGCTCACCGCCAGCCAAGCGTGGAGCCTCCCCAGGACGCAGGTGGCCGAGGAGGAGGTGACCACAGCAGAGCGTGCCGAGCTCCATGGTGCCGGCATCTTCCTGGCGGCGACCGCCACCGGTCTGTCGCGCGGCATCATGGGCTTCCTCACCTTCCTGCTCGCCTTCTGGGTGAAGCAGGAGGGCCGCCCGATCATCTGGATCGGTGTGCTCGTCGGCGCCGCGCAGCTCGGCTACTTCCTCGGGTCGCTCGTTGCGCCCCCGCTCCGCAGGAAGGTGCCTGAAGAGCGGATGATCCAGATCGCGCTGGGGGCGACGGCGATCGCGGCGGTCGTCACGCTGTTCCTGCGCGACGCCGGGTCCGGCCTCGGTGGCGCGGCGATCCTCGCGTTCACCGTCGGTCTCACGTCCAACGTGCAAAAGCAGGGCTTCGACTCGCTCGTGCAGCGCGACGCGCCCGATGCCAACCGCGGCCGCGCCTTCGCCAAGTTCGAGACGAGGTTCCAGCTCTGGTGGGCGATCGGCGCGCTGGTCCCGGTCGTCCTCGACATCCCGTTGTGGGCCGGCATCGTCATCATCGCCAGCGTCTCGGCCTTCGCGCTGGTGTCGTACCTCCTCGGGCTCTACGAGATGACCGAGGTCGTCGCCGGGCGGCGCCAGCCCAAGCCGAAGAAGCCGAAGCCGTGGAGCGTGGAAGCCATCCGCGCCCGGCGCAAGCCGAGTGTCGGCGGCGGTGACGGTGACGAGGCCGGCGCGGAGCTGTCGAACCCCATGGGTGATCTGTCCGGTCTCGCGGGCTCACCGCCGGGTGTGCCGATCGGCCCGGCCGCGATCGGCCCGACCGACCCGACGGTGGCGGACGGGGCTGACGGTCTGCTCGGCCAACCCGACGTGCCGCTTCCCAACACGCTGTCGGATGCGCCTGAAGGCGGCTTGTTCGATCCGGGGGCACCGCCGCCTCCAAAGGGCCCCGGCTACCACCGCGCGGCGCCGTCCCCGCCGTCGTGGGCCAACGACTCGACCGGCACCGCCGAGTGGGCCTCGGTTCCGGCGGCGCCGGCGGAAGATCCGGCCACGTCCGATCCGGCCACGTCCGATCCGCTGAAGGGCACGGTCGTCGAGGTCCCGCTGCCGTTCGAGGAGTCCCCGGACCGGACCACGAGCGAGCTGCCGATCGTGCGCCCGTCTCCCGAGCCCTGACCGACCGCGGAACGACCAGGGGGCTGCGCCCCGACAGGCTCCTACTCGGCCGGAAGGTCGATGCGGGCGAGCCAGAGGCCGGGGGCGTCGATCTCCGAAGGGGTGGGCAGCTCGCGCTCGGAGCGCCACAGCCGTTCGAGCCCGGGCTTGCCGGCCCGCTCGACGATGCCCTTCACGAAGGCAAGGCCCTTGTCGTAGTGCTTCTGGGTCAGGTGCAGACCGAAGAGCTGCTCGACGAAGCGATCCGAGCTCGCCGCCTCCACCCGTCGCCGCCGCAGGGCTTCGGTCACCATGGCGTACGAACCGATCAGGCCGTGGCCGGCTTCGTCCATGATGTAGTCGACGTAGCCGACGACGGCCATGACGATCGCTTCCATCTGGGGGAGCAACTCGGCCTGGCGGGGGGATTGGATCGCCCCGAGCAGGACCTGCGGATCCTCGAACAGCTTCTGCATGTCCTGCAACCCGCTCGGATCGCCCATCTCGAGCCCGCTCAGACGCTCTTCCAGCCCACCCGACGCGGCGTCGAACGCGGAGAGGTACGACCGGAGCGTCTGGTCGAGCCGCTTGCGAACGTGGGGGAGGCCGAGCACCGTGTGATGGGTGATCTCGTGCAGGCATACCCAGAGCCGGAGGTCGTCGCCAGGAAGGCTCCACTCGTCGCCGAACTGGAGCAGGTTGGTCACGACGACGAGGAGCTCGTCGTTGGGCGGGCGGGGGATCGGCAGGTCGTACTGCCCGAGTGCTCGCTGCGCGAGGTGCCCGACCATGCTGCCCGCGGTGAGGCTGAGCAACGTCGGGCCGAGCATCTTCATGAGCGGACCCATCCATCCGAACGGGTCGGCGGCGTCGGCCTCGGGAGCGGGGCCACCGGCCGCGCTGGTGTCGTGGAGGGAATCGGCAAGCAGCGAGAAGTAGGGCCGGTAGTCGTCGAGCGTTCGCTGCACCCACATCGATCGGTTGCACGGCACGAGCGTGATGCCCCGGCCGGTGAGGCTGGAAGGCAGACCGGTGAGGTCGGCCACCTTGAGCTCAGCGACCCGGGCGAGTTGCTCGATCTTGATGCGCTCGAGCGGGTCGACGTTCGGCTCGCTCTCACCGTTGGTCGCGACGTTGAACGCGAACTGCTTGGCGGCGTCCCACGGCAGGGGGCCCTGCTGCTGCATCATGCCGAACAGGTCGCGGAACATCGGCGGCATGCTCTTGAAGGGATCGTTGGCAGCATCGCCCGGGTCGTCACCGAACGGGTCGCGGGGCGGTTCGTTGCTCACGACTAGATGGTACGCGGCCGGTGCCCCGATGCGATCCCGCGCTCGGGTACGTTGCGGTCGTGGGTCGAACCGTGGTGGTGATCGGAACCGAGCGTCCAGATGCCGGAGCGGTGGCCGCCGGCGTGCTCGAACGACTCGGGCGGGACGAACAGGTGGAACGGGTCGTGGTCGTGGGTCCGCCGGCAGGCGAGCCCAGCACCGCCGGCAACGGGCGAGCGGCTCGGGTCACGGGGCTCGACCCCACCAGCGCGATGGCTGACCTCGAACGCGTGCTCGCCGGCGCGACCTCGGTCGTCTATCTGGGTGCGCCGATGGCCGGGGCGAGTGCGCCCGGAGCGCTCGACGGCACCGGCAACGTGGCGGACGTGCGTGCTGCTCGGGCTGTCCTGAAAGCGGCTTCAGCGGCGGGTGTGCCCCACGTCGTCGTGCTGTCGAGTGCGATGGTCTACGGCGCGTGGGGCAACAACGCCGTCCCGCTGACCGAGGACGCGCCCCTTCGGCCCGTTCCCGGCGTGGCCTACGCCGTAGCGCTCGGCGAGATCGAGCGCCTCGTTCTCGAGTGGCGCCGGGCGAACCCGGCCGCCACGGCTGCTGTCCTCCGGCCGACGATCACGGTGCCCCGAAGCGCCGCGCCCGCGTCCCCGACCGCCGACGGGAGGCGCACGTGGCTCGGCGCCTCGCCGTGGGTTCCGACGAGGTGGCGGTCCGGCGATGTCGGCCCGCCCAAGCAGTACCTGCTCGACGACGACTTGGCCTCGGCCATCGACCTGGCCCGCTCCCGCCGACTCGACGGGCCGTTCAACGTGGCCCCCGCGGGCTGGATATCCGCAGAGGCCCTGCCGGAGCTGGCGGGGCCGCCCCCGCCGGTGCGCGTCCCGCCGGTCGTCGCCGACGCGCTCACAGCGGCGCGGCTTCGGCGCGGGGGCTACCCGCGGGCGGTGGCGTCCTATCTGCGTGAACCGTGGGTGGTCGCCAGCGATCGACTACGAGCCGCCGGCTGGTCGCCGGCCGACACGAACGAGGAAGCCTTCGTCGCGGCGTACGCGGGCGGGCCGTTCACGTCGATCGATGCCCGGCGCCGCCGACAGCTCTCGCTCGCCGCCGTCGGTGCGGCCGCGGGGCTTGTTGCCGCGGGCATCGTGGTTCTGGCGAGACGGCGCCGCCGGCCGGATTGATCGGCACGGGCGCACCGCTCAGCTGCCGGGGTTGCGCTCGGTCAACGTCGCGTACGTCGGTTGCCGCTCGCCGGCGCGGAAGTAGAAGATCGTGACCGTGTCGCCCGGCTGGTGCTCGCGCAACGCGATGGTGAGGTCGTCGAGCGAGCTCACGTCGACGTTGTCGATCGACAGCAGGACATCGTCGACGTGCAACCGCGCCTCGGTTGCCGGGCTGTTGTTCTCGATGTTCGTGATGCGGAAGCCACCCTTCAGACCGAGACGCTTGGCCTCGTCGACGATGAGCCCGTCGCCGTTCACCCCCAGCCACGGGCGGCGCACCCGGCCATCTTTGATGAGCTGGTCGGCCACCCGGTTGGCATAGTCGATCGGCGTCGCGAACCGGATGATGCCCTGGTCTGTGGTCGTCGAGGGATTGGCAGTCGACGACGCCAGCGCCTGCCCGTCGTCGGCCGGCGCCCGATAGCCACGGCTGGTGACGATGCCGATGACCGAACCGTTGGTGGCATCGATGAGCGGTGAACCGGTTGCCTCCGAGGTGAGCCGGAGGTTGGTCTTGACCATCCCGTAGAGCGTCTTCACGTTCGGGTTGTCGCTGGCGAGCCGCTCGTTGAGGCCGTTGATGGTACCCACCGGCACCTTGTTCGCTCCTCGCGCCGCCGACGAGGCGGAAGAGGACTCGACCGCGATGACCGGGTTGCCGATCTGGAGCTTCGACGCCGGCCGCCCGAGCACGACCGTCGGCAGGTTGGGCGCGTCGACCTTCACCACCGCGATGTCACTGTCGAGATCGCGACCGATGAACTGGGCGGGGAGCGAGGGGCCCTCGCCGATCGTGACCGAGATGCGCTCGGCGCCATCCACCACGTCGGCTGTGGTGATGAGGTAACCGGCTTGGGCGTTGCTCCGGAACACGACGGCAGTGCCGGCGACCTGACCCTTCGGACCGTTCACGTCGATCCGCCCCACCGACGGGATGACCTTCTCGGCGGTCTCGACCGGCGAGAGCGACGAGCGCGAATCGGCGACCTCGTAGCGTTGGACGTCAGCCGGGCTGGGAGGTTGCTTCTGGAAGCCGCCGAGCTGCACGACGACCGCCAGCGTGACGACCGAGCCAACGAGACCCGAGACCAAAGCGATGAGAAGGGTGTGGCCCCTGCCTCGCGCCGGCTCGGGCCGCGGGGTGACGAGCGAGAAGGGGCGACCTGATCCGCCCGCACTCCCGAGCTCGGACGGATGCCGCCACGGTCGTTCTCCAGGCGGGGGAGGCTGGAAGCCGAACTCGTCTCCTGGCTGACCCTCGGATCCCACGACCGCCACCCTACTGACCACCTCGCGCCGTGGTGCCGCGGGCCCGTTCCACTCACGGCCGGCCCAACTACAATCACCGCGCCATGCCGAACCTGGACCCGCCCCCTTCCGGTGACGACTGGATCGCGCTCACCGACCAGCCGCTGCCGTTGCCCGCCGCCGCAGAGTGGGCGGTGCTTCCCTCCTGCGGCGCGGTCGTGACGTTCAGCGGCACCGCCCGTGACCACGCCGAGGGGCGTGAGGGCGTCGAGCGGTTGGAGTACGAGGCGTACGACGAGCACGTCATACCCCGGTTGCGCGAGATCGCGGCCGAGGCCCGGCGCCGGTGGCCCGACGTCGGACGGTTGGTCCTGTTGCATCGCGTCGGTGTCGTGCCCATCGGTGCGTCGTCGGTGTTCGTCGCCGCTTCTTCACCCCACCGCGGGTCGGCGTTCGAAGCGGCCCGATTCGGCATCGACACGTTGAAGGCCACTGCCCCGATCTGGAAGCGCGAGACCTGGGCCGGCGGCGAGAGTTGGGGGCTGGCATCCCAACCGGTGACCGAGGTCGAACGCTCAGCTAGCGCCACACCCGCTTCACCGACCAAGCTTGTCGTTGCCGACGACGGGCCGGGAGGCACAGATGACGAACAACAGCGAGTGGGGTGAGGCACGGTGAGCAACGCGTCGTTCCTGCTCATCGTGGTGATCATCAGCGTGCCCGCCATCTTCTACATGTGGCTGCGCTCACGGAAGCCGACGACGTTCATGTCGAGCATCGACGAGTTCCGCCGCGAGATGTCGGCCCTGGCGCACGATCCCCACCAAGAGATCGAGCGCAAGCGCAAGCCGCAACCTCTCCGGCCCATCGTGCCGAGCCACAACAACCATGGCTTGGCGGACAAGATCCGCACTGCGCAGAAGGTTCGTCAGGCATCGGTGCCGGACGAGCCCCGCCCGCGCCGTCGTGCCTCGAAGCGCTGAGACGAGCATCCGCTGGCACGCGACCTCGCCATCGACCTCGGTACCGCGAACACGTTGGTGTACGCGCGCGGCGAG
Organism: Actinomycetota bacterium; assembly: GCA_016185305.1. Classification (GTDB taxonomy): domain Bacteria; phylum Actinomycetota; class Acidimicrobiia; order Acidimicrobiales; family Acidimicrobilacustridaceae; genus JACPNV01. Next base: position 19,127 of record JACPNV010000087.1, read on the forward strand.
GGGATCGTCCTCAACGAGCCATCGGTCATCGCGCTGAACAGCCGCACCCAGGACGTGCTGGCGATGGGGCACGAGGCGTGGCAGATGATCGGGCGCACGCCGAGCTACATCGTCGCGGTGCGGCCGTTGCGGCAGGGCGCCATCACCGACTTCGAGATCACCCAACGCATGATCCGCCTGCTGCTCCAGCGAGTGGGCGTCAACCGGTTCAACCGGCCCCGGGTCGTCATCTGCGTGCCGTCGGCGATCACTGCCGTCGAGCGCCGGGCCGTGCTCGAGGCGGCCAAGCGCGCCGGGGCATCGGAGGCGTTCCTGCTCGAACAGCCGATGGCGGCGGCGATCGGCGCCGGGCTGCCCATCAACGAGCCGCTCGGCAACATGGTCGTCGACATCGGCGGCGGTACGTCGGAGGTCGCGCTCATCTCCCTGGGTGGCGTGGTCGCGCTCGAGGCCGTCCGGGTCGGGTCGTTCGACATCGACGCGCACGTGCAGACCTACATCCGGCGCGAGTACGGCATCGCCATCGGCGAGCGGACGGCAGAGGAGATCAAGGTCACCATCGGTTCGGCGTGGCCGACCGAGAACGAGTACGCCGCCGAGGTCCGAGGGCGCGAGCTGATGAGCGGCTTGCCCAAGACGGTCGTGCTCTCAGCCGAAGAGGTGCGGGAGGCCATCGAAGAACCGGTGTCGGCGATGGTCGACGCGGTGATCGCCTGCCTCGGGCAGGCTCCGCCCGAGCTCGCGCAAGATCTGATCCAGCAAGGCATCTACCTCGTGGGCGGCGGCGGGATGCTGCGCGGGCTCGATCTTCGTCTCGAGGAGGAGGCCGAGATCCCTGTCCACCTCGTCGACGCGCCGCTCGAGTGCGTCTGCCTCGGCGCCGGCCACTGCATCGAGGCCTTCGAGAAGCTCAAGGTCATGTTCATGGACGCCCGCACGTAGCTGCCGGCGATGGGGCCGTGCGGCACGGCGGTGGCGGCTCGGCGCTTACGCACTCTCCTCTTCGGGCTGGAGCTCGACCTCGACGGACAGCTCGGCCGCTTCGTCGAGCTCGAGCGCGCCCACTGAGCCGGCCGCCACGATGTCGGCGCGCGCCAGGTCGATCTTCGGGAGCTGCTCGGCGGGACCCAGCACCACGAGCTTGTCGACCGGCGCACGCAACGACCGGTGCTCGGCCGACTTGGCCCGGTTGACCTCGCCGAGCACCCACACCGCGAGCGGGTAGACGTCGGCCTCGGCCTGATCGATGGAGAGGTCGTCGGTCACCTCGCGGAGGGTCGGCCAGGGCTGGCGATGCACCGAGCCTTCCTGCCACCACGACCAGACCTCTTCGGTGGCGAACACCATGAACGGTGCGGCCAATCGGAGCAGCACGCCCAGCACTCGCCGCAAGGTGGTCTGCGCGGATGCCGCGGCCGCGTCGCCCTCGCCGCCGTACGCCCGCGCCTTCACGAGCTCGACGTAGTGATCGCAGAAGTCCCAGAAGAACTGCTCGACGCGCTCGAGCGCGCGGGCATAGTCGTACGACTCGAAGGCGGTCGTCGCTTCCTCGACGACTCGGGCGAGCGAGAGCAGCAGGGAGCGGTCGACAGCATGGGTGACCTCGCCTTCGAGCTCGCCCACGCCCAGCACGTACTTGGAAACGTTCAGGATCTTGATGGCGAACTTTCGCCCCACCCGCATCTGCTTCGGGTCGGCTGCGGTATCGGTGCCCGGCCGACCCGACGATGCCCAGTAACGCACGCCGTCAGCGCCGAACTCCTCCACCAACGGCATGGGCGTGACGACGTTGCCCCTGGACTTCGACATCTTCTTGCGGTCGGGGTCGAGCACCCAACCGTTGATGGTCGTGTGCTTCCAGGGCAGGCACCCGTGCTCGTACTCGCTGCGCAGGACGGTCGAGAACAGCCACGTGCGGATGATCTCGGGGCCTTGGGGGCGGAGGTCCATCGGAAACGTGCGAGCGAACAGGTCGTCATCGAACGCCCACCCCGTCGCGATCTGGGGTGTGAGCGACGACGTCGCCCACGTGTCCATCACGTCGGGGTCGCCGGCGAAGCCGTCGGGCTTCCCGCGCTGGGACTCGTCGTAGCCCGGCGGCGTGTGGCTCGACGGGTCGACCGGCAGCATGTCGCGCGTCGGCACGATGGGCTTGTCGACGACCGGCTCGCCGTCGCCGTCGAGCGGGTACCAGATCGGCAGCGGCACACCGAAGAACCGTTGGCGAGAGACGAGCCAGTCAGTCGCCAGGCCCTTCACCCAGTCTTCGTAGCGCTCACGCATGAACGGGGGGTGCCATCGCAGCTCTCGGCCGCGCTCGGTCAGGGCGTCGCGCAGCGCTTCGTCGCGGGCACCGTTGCGGATGTACCACTGGCGGCTGGTCACGATCTCGAGCGGCTTGTCGCCCTTCTCGAAGAACTTCACCGCGTGGGTGATCTTGCGGCGCTCGCCGTCGAGGTCGCCACTCTCCTTCATGAGCTTCACGATCTGGTCGCGCGCGCCCTGGGCCGACTTGCCCGCGAGCGCCTCGTAGGCGGCGCGACCGCCGCCGTCGTCGATCCAGCCGGGCGTCTCTCGCTGCAACCGGCCGTCACGGCCGACGATGGAACGCACGGGCAGATCGAGCTCGCGCCACCACACGACATCGGTGGTGTCGCCGAAGGTGCACACCATCGCGATGCCCGTGCCCTTCTCGGGGTCGGCGAGGGGATGGGTCCGGACCGGGACCGGCACCTTGAACAGTGGCGTGGTGAGGTCGTGACCCACGAGCGGCTTGTAGCGGTCGTCGTCGGGGTGGACGACGGCCGCGACGCATGCCGGCAACAGCTCGGGACGTGTCGTGTCGATCTTGATCGGCGTGCCGTCGTGCTGGCGGAACAGCATCGTGTGGTAGAAGGAGACCTCGTCACGATCTTCCAGCTCGGCCTGCGCGACGGCGGTCTGGAAGGTGACGTCCCACAGCGTTGGTGCTTCGGAGAGGTAGGCCTCTCCGCGGTCGAGGTTGTGCAGGAACGCCCATTGCGACACGGCTTGGGCGTTCTCGTCGATCGTCGCGTAGGTGAGTGACCAGTCGACCGACAGACCGAGCGTGCGCCACAGGTGCTCGAACGCCTTCTCGTCCTCCGCCGTCAACGCGTGGCACAGCTCGATGAAGTTGCGGCGAGAGATGGCGATGGCCGGCTTGGGCGGCTCTGCCGGCGGCATGAAGTGGGCGTCGTAGGGGACCGAAGGGTCGCAGAGCACGCCGTAGTAGTTCTGCACCCGCCGCTCGGTGGGCAGGCCGTTGTCGTCCCAGCCCATCGGGTAGAAGACCTCGTCGCCCCGCATGCGTCGGTAGCGGGCGATGGCGTCGGTCTGCACGTAGCCGAAGACCGAGCCCATGTGCAGGCTGCCGCTGACCGTCGGCGGCGGCGTGTCGATGGAGAAGATCTCGTCGCGCGTGCGCGAGCGGTCGAACGTGAAGAGCTCGGTGGCTTCCCACCGGTCGGACCACTTGGCCTCCAAGCCCTCGATGGAGACCTTCTCGGGGATCTTCATAGGCGCCCAGGCTACTCGGCAGGTTGCATGGCTCTTCCAGGCGCCGCCCCCCGTTCTTTCGTCACTGGCCCATGACTGGCGTAGGTGGGTGACGAAAGAACGATCGCTACGCGGAGATGTCGAGGACGGTGCGAATGCCCCGTGCCGCGCGCAGGTCGTCGAAAGTGTCGTTGATCTCCTCGAGCGGCCGGTGCGCGGTGATGAGGCGTTGGAGGTCGAGGCGGCCGGCTTGCCAGAGGTCGACGAGGCGGGGGATCTCGTACTGGGAGTTCACGCTGCCGAGGAGGCAGCCGAGCAACCGCTTCTGCTGGGAGATGAACACCGCCGGCGTCTCGAGCGTGTAGTTCTCGTCGAGCGGCGGCACGCCGACCATCACGACGGCGCCACCGGGCCGCACGGCATTGATCGCCTGGTTGACGATCGCCGCCCGGCCGACGGCGTCGAACACGTAGTCCGCGCCTATCCCGCGAGTCATGCCCATCGTCTCGCTGGCGAGATCGGTTGCGGTCGGGTCGAGCAGGTCGGTCGCGCCCAGCTCGCCGGCGACGGTGCGACGCTGCGCCACCGGATCGGCCACGATGATCCGCGACGCGCCCGCCAGCACGGCGCCCTGCACGATCGACAGGCCGATGCCGCCGAGGCCGACCACGACCACCGTCGCGCCCTCCTCGACCTTCGCGGTGTTGAGCACCGCACCCACGCCCGTTTGCACCGCGCACCCGAGCACGCACGCGACACCCAATGGGATGTCGTCGGCGACCTTGACGGCGGCTTCGGCGGGGACGATGACCTCCTCCGCGAACGCGGCGAGCCCGACACCGCGCCAAACCACCTCGCCCTTGCGGCTCAGACGCGTGCCACCGTCTTGATGGCTCGAGGTCATGAGCGCGTGACTGTGGACGCAGAGGCTCCACTCACCACGCACGCACCAGTAGCACAGGCCGCAGGGCGGGCACGCGGTCAGCACCACATGATCGCCGGGCGCGACCGACGTGACGCCGAGCCCCACCTCTTCCACGACGCCGGCGGCCTCGTGCCCGAGGATCACCGGGCAGAACGGCGGGAACGCGCCGTCAACCAGGCTCAGGTCGGAATGGCAGACACCGCAGTGGTACACGCGCACCCGTGCCTCGCCCACGTGCGGCGCTTCGATGTCCACGTCGTCGTGGACCGCCAGCGGCTTGCCCACCTCTTCCAGCAACGCTGCTCGCATGTTCGGTCGTCCCCCTGGGGGCGTCGATGTCGATTCGACCTGCCGGCCGCCATCTTGCCACCGATACCTGACGAGCTGTCAGTTCAGGTCGGGTGAGTACCCTGGCTGCCGATGGCACGGGGTCGCATCGCCAAGGTGCTCACCACGAGGTTCCAGAACGGTGAGTCGTCGCGCGTGCCCGACGAGCTCATCGTGGAGGAGCCGCTGGCGATCCACCTCGACGAGGTACACGTCACCACGACGATGCGGACGCCGGGAAACGACTTCGAGCTGGCGGCCGGGTTCTGCTTCACCGAGGGCCTGCTCGCTGGTGCGTCAGTGCAGCAATGTCGCTATTGCGGGACCGATTCCGCGGTCGAGACCGAGTTCAACGTGGTGTCGGTCGAGACGGGCGGTCAGGCCCCGGTGCCGGCGCCCCGCCTCACGGCGACGAGCTCGTCGTGTGGCATCTGCGGATCCGCGAGCATCGCCGACCTGGTTGCTCGCCTCGAGCGCCTGCCCGTTCGTGAGCCGCTCGCGCTCGACGTGCTCGCCGCCATCCCCGATCGCCTGAAGCCCGAGCAGCCGCTGTTCGCCGCGACCGGGGCAGTCCATGCCGCCGCTGCGTTCACGAACAAGGGTGAGCCCACAGTCGTGCGCGAAGACATCGGCCGGCACAACGCGGTCGACAAGGTCGTGGGCCGCCTGCTGCTCGACGGTTCGTTGCCCGCCGAAGGGCTCGGCCTCTACGTGAGCGGCCGGGCGTCGTTCGAGATGGTGCAGAAGGCGTGGGCCGCCGGGTTCCGAGCAGTGGTCGCGGTGAGTGCACCGTCGTCGCTCGCCGTCGAGACCGCGGCGCGCGCCAACCTCCAGCTCGCGGGGTTCGCCCGCGACGGACGGCTCAACTCCTACGCCTGAGCTCGGCCGACAGGTGGTGGGTCATCGGGTGGCCCTGCGCCGCCATGCGCAGCTCGTAGCGCAAGGTGTCGCCGTCGGCGTGGAAGCTGCGCTCGATGGCGGTGACCTCTTTGGCAGTCGGCGTCCTCACCACCGAGGTCGAGACCAGGTGGATCTCGCCGCCGTCCACGGTGCCGGTCGCCATCTCGGTGAACCCGGTGGGGTGTGCGAGCACGATCTCCAACCAGACAGGGCCCTCGCCGGCGTGCACGACGCGCCAATAGCCCGTCTCGGCATGCAGCGGCCGTTGTTCGGTGAGGTGCCGCGTGCGTTGCGCGTACGTGAGGAACGGCTTGCCCGCATGACCGAAGACGACAGTCTCCTCGTAGTCGAACGGGTCGATCGACGGGTACTCCCCATGACCGGAGCCTTCCCATGTCCCGAGCAGGAAGGCCACGCGCTCGACATCGGGATGCAGCGACGGAGGGGTCAAATCGGCCATGGCCCGAAGGTACCCGCAATGGCGTGCAGCCACTTGGCTGCGCGAACGTGAGCGGCACATGAAGCTGCCGATCGAACCAGAGCTGTGGGCGGGCCTCGCCCCGTACGGCGTCGGCCAGCAGAAGCCCAACCACTACCTCGAGATGGCCAAGGTGGCGTGGGACAACCGGGGCCATCCCAAGTACGCGCTCGACGTGCTCACCAGAGGCGTGTGCGACGGATGCGCGCTGGGCGTTGCCGGTCTCCACGATTGGACGATCGATGGCGTACACCTGTGCACGACGCGGCTTCGGCTGCTCGAGCTCAACACCGCGGACCCGTTCGACCCCGTGCTGCTGGAGGATGTGTCGCTGCTCGAAGGACGCACCGGCGACGAGCTGCGGGCGCTGGGCAGGCTGGGCTACCCGGCGCGGCGGCGCGGCGGTGAGGCGGGCTTCCGGCGCATCGACTGGGACGAAGCGATCGATGCGCTGGCGAGCGCGATCTCCTCGTCCGTCGCGGCGCATGGCAACGCGGATCGGGTCGCGCTCTACCTGACGAGTCGCGGCATCACCAACGAGACGTATTACGTGGCTGGCAAGGCGGCGCGTGCCATGGGCATGGCGTCGGTCGACTCGGCCGCGCGCGTGTGCCACGCGCCCTCGACGCTCGCGCTCAAGTCGACCATCGGCGTCGCCGCGACGACCTGCTCGCTCGTCGACGTGCTCGAGAGCGACCTTCTCGTGATCTGGGGAGCCAACCCCGCGAACAACCAGCCGGTGTTCATGAAGCACCTCTACTTGGCGCGCAAGCGCGGCTGCCGCGTCGTCGTCGTGAACCCGTACCTCGAACCCGGCCTCGATCGGTACTGGGTGCCGTCCAACCTCGAGTCGGCGTGGTTCGGGACGAAGATGTGCGACCTGCACGTGCCGGTCCGGCCGGGTGGTGACGTCGCGTTTGCCAACGCCGCTCTCAAGCTGCTCATCGAACGCGGTGCCATCGATGCGAA
>JACPNV010000030.1 GCA_016185305.1 Actinomycetota bacterium
CGACGTCGTTGTTCGGATCGCTCGACGCGTCGACGAACCGCACGACCTGTCCCTCCCGTGCCGTCACGAAGTCGCGGGCGATGGCGGCGGTCGGCGGGAGAGGGTTGTCGGTGCAGTCGGAGGGGGGGAGCTGGAGGTCGTCCGCGGTCATGTTCGGATCGGTCGTGATCGTGGCGATGACGCGGAACTTCGACCATGCCTCGCCGTCGTTGCGCCAGTCGGGGCTGACGACGTCGTGGGGCGGGAACGGGTAGGCGGCTCGAGCGCTGCACCACTGGTAGGTGCTCCAGGTGCCGTCGGGCTTGCGCTGGAACGACACCGGCTTGGTGAGATCGTCGGCGTACGCGAACGCGGAGCCCACCTCACGCTCGTCGAAGCCGAGCTGGTTGAAGCTGTACAAAGGGTCGCACGTGAGGGTGCCGACGCGGCAGTCGGTATCGCTCGGGCCTTCGGTGTACTCGTACCCCACCGCGCTGATGTCGGCCAGGTTGTTGGCCACGACCCGGTCGTCGGTGATGTCGAGCCAGGTGTTGGCGAGGACCTGCGGATCTTTCGGGCTGCCGTCGGGGTTGTAATAGTCCGCCACGAGGTTGTCGGTCAGTTGCGCCCGCCTCACCTCGTCGCAGCAGGCCGGCACGCGTTTGGTTCCGGTGCCGCTGCCACCGAGGTCATTCGTCCACTCGTAGTCGATCGTGCCCTCGTTCACGGCCTCGTCGACGAACACACCTGATCGCCCGTCGTCGCCGCCGGGGTACGGCGTCAGCGCGCCACGGCGCTCGGCAACCACCGGCGCGGTGCCCCGGTAGTCGGTGACGATTTGACCCTGTGCGTCGGAGTAGCGATCCCTGAGGTTCCAGGAGTCGGTGTACTGCTCCCACCGGTAGATCAGCCGCGGCCCGCGGTCGACCGCGACATTGGTCTTGGCGGTGACCACTTGCGGCGGCGTTCCCGGAACGCCCTCGACCGTGATCTCGGCGAGCACGACGACCTTCTCGTCGGCTGCGCCTGCGGTCAGGTCGACGGTGGCCCGCCCGCTCTTGTCGGTCGTGCCCGCCGGCGCCGACAGCGTCGAGGTTGCCGGCGTCCCGTCCTCCCGCTCGACCCTGAACGCCACGCGCTCGGCCTCGACCGGCTTGCCGTCACAACGCAGGAAGGTGGCATTGACCGCAGTGCTGTCGCCGCCGCCGCTCCACAGCGCGGGGTCGGCGGCCTGCAGCTCGACGCGGGGGACACAGAGGTCGACGCGCTTGTCGTCGCCGTACTTCAGCGATGTGAGCTCGAGCGCCGACTCGACGGTCGTGCCGTTGACGTCGGCCCGGCCCACGACCTCGATCTGCGAGGCGGCGTCGTCGGTGGGAACCGTGATGATGCCGGCCCCGCCGCGCTGGTCGATCGTGCCGGTGATCATCTTGCCGTCGGGCCCGTACTTGACCGAGACGTCGACCTTGCCGGCTCCCGCGGCGAACAGGGCGTCGGCGCGCACCTCGAGGTCACCGGAGCGGAGCAGCGCCGGCAGGTCCTCTTTCACCCAGCCTCCGGAGGTCTCGAACGATCGCTGGAGCATCCCGAGGTCGCTCAGCGACTCGGAGGTGTCGTTGCCGAAACCGATCGGCGCGGTGCGCAGCGGGTCGAGGAACCCGTCGCCGTTCAGGTCGAACCGGGAGAAGTTCTGTTCGGTGGCCTGGCAGTCACCGGCTGCGAGCATGACGCAGCGATCCTGGTTGAGGTCCTTCTTGGGGTGGCGTGCGTCGCCGTCGAGGGAGATGGCCGACTGTGTCGGGCAGTTGGTGAACGCCGGGTTCCCGCCGATGACGCACCACTGGAGCCAGGCGTCACGGAAGCGCCGGAAGTCTCGCATGTCGACCCGGCCGTCGGGCGAGGACTGCAACTGGGCACCGTCGATCTGGTTGCCCGTGACTTCGTCGGCGGTCTCCGCGCCTCCTTGCGAGCGCACGATCCGACGGTTGCCGTCGAGGGACGGGTCGTTGAGGTCAGCCATGTCGCGCGCGCCGTTCGGCAGCCGGAGCAAGGCCGCGTACGCGTCGATGCGCGGTCCGACGCTTTCGTTGGTGTCACCCCGGGCGCTCTTGACGATCACGTCGCGCACCTGGCCGACCGACAGCGACGGTTCGTACGCGACGAGGTACCCCGCGAGCGCGGATACGTGGGGCGTCGCCATCGAGGTACCGCTGTAGAGCGCGTACCCGGATGGATCGACGTTGGTCGGAACGGTGCTCAGGACGTCGGTTCCGGTGGCCGACACGTCGGCGTTCACGTGAGAGAACTTCGATCGCTCGTTGGCCCGGTCGACCGAACCGACCGTGAGGATCGGGAGCTCGTCGGCGGTGTTCCAGTTCGTCTCGGCCCAACCGAACGCATACACGCGCCGGGTGTCGAGCTTGGTGAACGTCGAGCCGGTCGGGCACGTGGCGCCCTGGGACTCTGAGGTAGCGCCGTTCGGATTGGACACGTTCGTCGCGCTCTCGCACATGCGGCCGCTGTAGTTCCCCGCCGCCGCGGCGATGAGGACGTTCTTCTGCGATGCGTACCGCGCCACCTTTCGCATCAAAGCGCCTTCGAACGCGACTTCGCGGAGGAAGCCGTCCTCGGTGTTCGGCGTGCACGGCCCCGTGCCGGACGCGTCGTCGCCGACGCCGGGGCCGCACGTGCGCCCGGCCCAGATCCGCGGCCAGGCCAGGAAGCCCGCCTCGACCGAGAACTGCACCGACGTCGCGCTGTAGTTCATCACCCGAAGGTCGGGGAACTTCCCGCCCGCGCGCTTCTGCTCGAGGATCGCTGACCAGAGCGCGTACGTGCCGCCGGTGGCCGCGCCGGGCGTGTTGCGCTGCAGGGCATCGCGTTCGGGCCGGGGGAACGATCCGCCCCAACCGACCACCGACAGGCGCGCCACCGGGTTACCGCCACTCACGCCCAACGATCGTGTGGGGTTCGACTCGGAGAGGTTGTCCCACAACGCACCGATCGTGCCCGCGACGTGGGTGCCGTGGTCGGCCTCGCTCGTGTTCGCCGTGCACCCGACGACCACCGCGTAGCACAGCTCGACCCCAGCATCGGGAAGGTCGGGTTGACGCTCGAAGCCGCCGTCGTACACCACCGTCTGGGCCGGCGAGCCGCGCTGGCGGGTCACGTCGAGGAGGTTCCAGGCGCCGGGGAACCGGCCGGCCTCAAGCCCGGCGTTCCCGCCCGTGCCGGTCGGGACGGTCGGCGCGCCGGAGCCACCCAGCCGCGCGTCATCCCATGCCCACTCGCGGGGCGCGCTCTGCATGGCGTCTTCGGGTTGGCGGGGGATGACGTCGGTGCCCATCAGCCGATCGTGGAACGCCGCTTCGACCGCCGGGTTCCGGCGCAGCACCTCGACGGCTGTGTCGATGGGGCCGAACTGGCCGGGACCGTCGTCGGCCGCCTGGACGACGACGGTGCCGAGTCCAGGCACGGTGCCGATGACCGAGACGCCGGCCTCGGCCAATGCGGCGTTGGCGTCGGCGACGGTTGCGGTGTCGGCGAACGCCACCACCGCTCGGGTTCGCGACGCGACGACGGCGAGGGTCGGGTGGTCGTCGAAGTCGAGAACCGGGGGGATCTTGATCAGCGGCAGCCCGCCGCCCGCGATAGGTGTGCCCGGGTCACCGGGGAGGTCGAGCAGCGACACGACCGCCAGCCCGACGTGCTGCGCGTTGCCGACCGAACGGAACAAGAAGGACCCCGGCGCGCCGATGGCCATCGCGTAGGCGCCGCCGGATGGGATCGGTCCCGAGTCGAAGGTGCCGTCGTCGGCGCTCACCGTGTGGACCTGCCCGGTGTCGTTGGTGAACCGAACCGTCTGGTTGACGGTGAGGGTGAACGATGCCGGCGAGAAGCCCGCGTCGGTGATCGAGACGTCGATGGGTGCCGGCACGGGACGGGCACGCGGGGACACGTCCTCGGCATTGGCCGGCCGCACCGGCAACGCGAGCGTGAGGGCCAGTGCCAGCGCCGAGACGATGGCGCGCACTGCGAGTCGGGGGCGCCGTCTCACCGGTTGGCGCGAACTTCGTGAAGCCGGTGCGGGAGCGCTTGGGGCGGCGGAGGGACATGGCGGGCCATGGAGCAACGGTCGCGCCGTGCGTCCTCCACGTCATCGGCAACGAGTACCTATCTGTGAGGTGGCGATGGGCCACGCGGCTTGCAGTCGGCCAGGGACTGAGTCGGCCGCCAGCGCGGAGATCTTCGACAAGGCCGGGCTCGGTCCTGTCACCGTCGCGTCGTTGCCCGCCCCCGGCGCCGCCGCGTGGGACACGCTTCCCGCCTACAAAGGCTACCGCGTCAAGGGGGTCTTGCCGCAAGCGACCGGACCGTGCTGAGAATGAGGCCCGCTCCTCGCGCAACCTCGCGCAGAGCCTGAACATCTGGAGGTGTGGGATGGCTGGAGTGCGGTCGAGCGAGCGTGCGGTGGTGATCGCAGGTGGCGGTCCGACGGGCTTGATGCTGGCCGCCGAGCTGACGTTGGCCGGCATCGATGTCGTCGTCGTCGAACGGCGCGCCAACCAAAGCCTCGGTGGCTCGCGTTCGGGTGGTCTGCACGCCCGCACGATCGAGGTGCTCGATCAGCGCGGCGTCGCGGAGCGGTTCCTCGCGGAAGGCCAGCCCCATCCCGCCGTGGGCTACGCGTACAACCCACTCGACATCAGCGACTTCCCCACGCGCCACAACTACGTGCTCGCGCTTTGGCAGCGCGACACCGAACGCATCCTCGCGGGCTGGGTCGACGAGCTCGGCGTTCGGATGCTCCGCAGCCTCGAGGTGGTCGGGTTCTCGCAAGAAGGGGAGGGTGTCAACGTCGAGCTGTCCGATGGCACGACGCTGCGTGCGGCCTACCTCGTCGGGTGCGATGGTGGGCGCAGCCTGGTGCGGAAGGTCGCCGGCATCGAGTTTCCGGGCTTGGACCCCTCAGCCAGTTGGATCATCGGCGAGGTCGAGATGCGCGAGCAGCCCGAGATCGGCACCCGCCGAGAGGGCGGCGGCATCGGCCCGGTGAACCGCCTCGAAGGGGGCGGGCCATACGGCGTCGTGCTGCGAGAGAGGGACGTCGAGCACGATAGCGATCCGACGTTTGACGACCTGCGCGAGGCCCTCGTCGCGGTGTACGGCTCGGACTTCGGAGCCCACACCGCGACGCAGCTCTCCCGCTTCACCGACGTATCACGCCAGGCCGCGTCCTATCGCGCCGGCCGCGTGCTGCTGGCCGGTGACGCCGCGCACGTGCATCCGCCGCAGGGCGGACAGGGCCTCAACGTGGGCGCGCAGGACGCGATGAACCTCGGGTGGAAGCTCGCGCAGGTGGTCAAGGGGACATCGCCCGACGGCCTGCTCGACACCTACTTCGACGAGCGTCACCCGGTCGGGGCGCGGGTGCTGCACAACACCAGTGCGCAGGTCGCGCTGGCGACACCCGACGACCGGCACGAGGCCCTCCGCGAGACGATGGCCGAACTGCTCGCCATGGACGAGCCTCGCAAGCGCACTGCCGCGATGCTGTCCGGCCTCGACATCCACTACGACTTCGGTGACGGACACCCGCTGCTCGGGCGCCGAATGCCTGACCTCGACCTCGGGACTGCGGTCGGCCCGACGCGCGTCTATGAGCTGTTGCACGACGCGCGGCCCGTGTTGCTGAACCTCGGTGAGCCTGGTGCCTTCGACATCACGCCGTGGACCGATCGAGTTCAGTTGGTCGACGCGCGCTGCAACGGCAGGTGGGAGCTCCCGACCGTCGGCGAGGTGGACGCGCCGAGCGCGGTGTTGATCCGCCCCGACGGACACGTCGCCTGGGCGGGAGTGCTCACCGACCCCGAGCTGCCGAGCGCGCTCTCGAAGTGGTTCGGAGAGGCCACGACCGGTCACCAGCCTTGAAGGCCTTTGCCGATCAGGACGACGCCGAAGAAGGCGAACAGCACCGCCATGACGGCGGTGTTGTTCTGCGCCAGCCAGCTCTTCCAGCCGTCCAGGACAGGCCGGGCGCGATCGCCCAGGGCGACTGCGACGACGAGCGGGGCCCCGACGCCAATCGCGGCGGTGACGGCGTACACCACGACGAGCGCGACTGTTCCGCTGCGGGGAAGTTCGGCCGAGCCGATCGCCACTGCGGCCGCGAAGCCCACCGCCAGGTTCTTGGGATTGACGGCTCCGACCATGGCGCCGACGGCGAGTGATCTTCCGGGTGCGAACGTCGAGAGTCCGTCCATCCACTTCGGCATGGTGGTATCTCCTCCGGACTTGGGACGCCGGCGGAACCGGTGGCCCGCGCCGACCAGCAGCAGAGCACCGAGCGCGATCCTGACCGCCGACGCGGCCTTGGTCGGCCCCGAGCCCGCGGCGAGATCTTGCGTGCCGGCGACCGCGACAAGGACTCCCGATACGGCGCCCACCCCGACCAGGAACCCGGCGAGGTACGCGGCGGCATTGGGGACGGGCCGTTTGGTGAACAGGAGCAGGATCTCGACCATGATCGGGACGGGTGAGATCGTCACTGCGACGGCGAAGGGCAGGATCTCGCCCAAGGTGCTGGTCACTCGATGGTTCCTGTCGGTCGGTGGGTGGGCGGCGGGCGCCCCGAGAACGTCGCCGATCTTGGCACCTGCGGCGTCGAGTCCTCAGTGCTCCCCAAATTGGTGAGCGCCTCGCAACCGCGTGCGAGATTGCCGCCACCCGACGCCGCGGCACGGTGACGCGTCGTCTCGCTGACCAACGTTCCTCTACAATCGCCGGCTTCGACCGTTCGTGCCGCTCGCGGCGCGACGGTCCTCAAGGAGGAAGACGTGCCGAGTGACGAGTCGGTGGCCATCATCGGTGGATGTGGGCGCGCCGGGTTGCCTCTGGGCATCACGCTGGCCCACGAAGGCTTGCCGACCGTCCTCGTCGACATCAACCAGTCCGCCGTCGACCTCGTCAATCAGGGCCTGGTGCCCTTCGCGGAGAACGGCGCTGCTGAGATGCTCGAGGACACCGTGGGCACCACCTTGCGTGCGACCACCGATGCGAAAGCCGTGGCCGATGTCGAGTTCGTCATCATCGTCATCGGCACCCCCGTCGACGAACATCTCAACCCAGATCCACAAGCGGTGACGAGGGCTATCGAGGCCTTCGCCGACCATCTTCGTGACGGCCAGTGCCTGATCCTTCGTTCAACCCTCTATCCCGGCGTCACCGAATTGGTCCGGCAACTCATCGATCGTCTCGGTTTGCAGATCGATGTTGCCTTCTGCCCAGAACGCATAGCCGAAGGCAAGGCCATGACCGAGTTGTACGAGCTACCCCAGATCGTCGCGGCGCGCACCGATGCCGCCGCGGCTCGGGCCGAAGGCTTGTTCCGTCACCTCACCGACAAGATCATCTTTTTGAACCCTGAAGAAGCCGAACTGGCCAAGCTCTTCACCAACACCTGGCGATACATCCGCTTTGCCATCGCCAACCAGCTGTTCATGATCGCCAACGATCACGGCCTCGACTACGAGCGCATTCGCTCGGCCATGCGGGACGACTATCCCCGCGCGGCTGACCTGCCGGCTGCCGGGTTCGCTGCCGGGCCTTGCCTGTTCAAGGACACCATGCAGCTCGCGGCGTTCAACAACAACGGCTTCACCCTCGGGCACTCGGCGATGATGGTCAACGAGGGCCTTCCTCTCTACGTCGTGGCTCGCATGGAGGAGCGGTTCGGCAAGCTCACCGACAAGACCGTCGGCATCCTCGGCATGGCCTTCAAGAGCGAGAGCGACGACCGACGGTCGAGCCTGTCCTACAAGCTCAAGCGCATCCTCGGGTTCCGTGCCGCCCAGGTGCTCACCACCGACCCCCACGTCACCAACGATCCTCACCTGTTCGCCCTCGACGACGTGCTCGAACAGTCCGACCTCATCGTGATCGGCACTCCCCACGAGGCGTACAGATCGCTCAAGACCTCGCTCCCGGTGATCGATGTCTGGAACGTCACCGGCAACGGAGTCCTCATATGAACCCTCGCGTCACGGTGATCGTCACTGCCTACAACGAGGGCGAAGAGATCGTGCCTTGCCTCGAACGCATCCTCGAAGCGGTCGAGCTCCCGTGCGAGGTGCTCGTTGTCTACGACACTCCCGATGACACCACGGCCCCCTACGTCGAGAAGTTCGCCGAATCCGACCCGCGCGTCGTGCCTACGCTCAACACCTATTCGCCCGGCCCGGCATGGGCCATCCGTTTCGGCATCGACCATGCCCGCTCCGATGTCGTCGTCATCACGATGGCCGACGGCTGCGACGACGCGATGCAGATCGACTCGCTCACCCGGCTCGTCGAACGCGGGGTGGTCATCGCCGCTGCCTCGCGCTACGTCCGGGGCGGCCAGCAGATAGGAGGACCGTTCCTCAAGCGCGCCATGTCCCGATGGGCGGGCAAATCGCTCTACTGGTTCGGACGGGTCGGCACCCATGACGCCACCAACTCCTTCAAGGCGTACGACCGAGCGTTCGTGCAAGAAGTCGGGATACAGAGCGAGGCTGGTTTCGAGGTCGGGCTCGAACTGGTGGCCAAGGCTCGCCGCAAACGACTGCCTGTGGCCGAGATCCCCACCATCTGGCTCGATCGCAGCTTCGGAGTGAGCAACTTCAAACTTCTCACATGGCTTCCGCACTACTTGCACTGGTACTTCCATGCTTTGGGCCTCACGGTCGGCTCGCCCTCTACCAGAACCGAAGAGGACTCTTACTCAGGGCCGTCCCCCACCGATCGATTGAACGAACAGCGAGACAACGCCAAATGAGCACAGTTCTGGTCACCGGTTCGGCCGGATTCATCGCCGGGTATGTGGTCCAAGAGCTGCTCGACCAGGGTCACGACGTCGTCGGGATCGACAACCTCTCCAAGTACGGGCCCACCACCAAGAGCTACGACGCTCATCCCCGGTATGAACTTGTCGAGGGCGACTGCCGAGATCTTGATCTCATGGTCCGGTTGGCTTCGGATTGCGATCACTTCATCGCCGGGGCGGCGATGATCGGCGGCATCTCCTACTTCCACGCCTACGCTTACGACCTGCTGGCCGCCAACGAACGGATCATTGCGGCGTCGTGCGACGCCGCCATTCGCGCCCACCGTTCGGGGCGGTTGCAGAAGGTGACGTACCTCTCGTCCTCCATGGTCTTCGAGTCCACCGAGCACTGGCCAAGCACCGAGGGCGACGAGCGCCGGATACCCCCACCGGTGTCGTCTTACGGGTTCCAGAAGCTGGCCGTCGAATACTTCGCCCGCGCAGCGTGGGAGCAGTACCAGTTGCCCTACACGATCGTGCGTCCGTTCAACTGCGTGGGCGTGGGAGAACGTCGGGCTTTGGGTGAGGTCGAGGTGCTCTCGGGCAACGTGAAGCTCGCCATGAGCCACGTGGTCCCCGACCTCGTGCAGAAGGTCATGAAGGGTCAGGATCCCCTGCACATCCTCGGCGACGGTTCTCAGATCAGGCACTACACCTACGGCGGCGATCTGGCCAAAGGCATCGTGCTCGCCATGGAGCATCCTGCGGCGCGCAACAACGACTTCAACCTCTCGACGGCGCAGGGCACGACCGTGCTCGAGTTGGCCGAATCCATCTGGACCAAGATCAAAGGTCCCGGAGTGGCCTTCAACTACACCGTCGACGAACCCTACGAACACGACGTGCAAAAGCGGATTCCCGAAACGAGCAAAGCATCTCGTGTTCTCGGTTTTGACGCCACGACTTCACTCGACGAGATGCTCGACGAGGTGATCCCTTGGATCCGTATGGCCATCGCGGAGGGCTCGATCTGACAGATTGAAGGCTATGGCTTCGACCCGTGACGCCGCCTCGAACCAGGAGCGGCTCCCGCGATGGGTAGGTGGGCTGCTCTTCGTGGCCGCGGTAGTGCTGCCCCTGTTGCGCCAACCCGGCGTCAAGTCGTGGGACACGATCTGGATAGAAGACGCATCGATCTACGTCGAGCAGGCGAACGCCACAAACCCTCTCGCCGTCTTGTTCCGCGGTTATGCCGGCTACCTCCAACTGATGGTGCGGTTGCTGGCGGTTCCCACGGCGTGGCTCCCGACCCCGTGGATCGCCTCCTACCTCGCCCTAGCGGGCGTCACCGTCGGTGCGCTCTGCGCAGCCTTCGTGTACCACTCGGCCCGGGGATGGATCGCCACGTGGCCGATCCGGTTGGCGTTGGCCACCCTGGTGGTGCTCGGACCCGCAGTGGCAATCGAGAACACCGCCACCATCACCAACTCGATCTGGGTCGTGTTGGCGGTGGCGCCGTGGGCCTTCATCTCGGTGCAGGACACTCGCCGTGACGTGGTGATGAGGAGCGTGGTCGTGTTCTTCGCGGCCACGGCCACTGCGCTGTCGTTCTTGTTGATCCCACTGGCCGTCGGGTTCGCAATCGGCCGCCGCACTCGCGCTTCGGCCACCGTTGCCGTGACTTTCGGAGTGGGCATGGCGATCCAACTGGTGGCCGTAGCAACCAATCCCGTCCCACCCGGGGATACGAACTCGTTGAGGATCCTGATCGACTTCTTCGGTCTGCGAGTGCTCGGATCGCTGTTGGTGGGTGAGCGGCCCCTCGATCAACTCTGGACCGGCATCGGCGAACCCGTCGTGGCCTTGGCTTTCCTCATCACGATCGCTCTTTTCGTCACCCTGTTTCGACATGCCGGCCGTCGACCCCAACGCGCGGCCGCATTGCTGATGGGCTATTCGGTGATCGCTTTCGTCGTCCCGGCGTGGGGACGCGGCACCAGCAAGATCGGATTCGAGATCGGCGTATATACGCTGAACATGACCCGCTACACGCTGATGCCCATACTGCTGCTGGCCAGCGCGGTGGCGCTGTTGATCGATCCCGTCGGCGTCGAGCGCTCCCGGCGAGTAGCCACAGTTGGGCGCAAGGTCTTCATCGTGCAGGTCGTCATCGTGTGCATCATCGGCTTCGTGACGCCCACGGTGCGATCCGCAGGACCAAGTTGGACCGCCGAAACGGCCGCGGTCCAAGCACGGCTTTGTCGAGGCGAGCCCCCCGACAAGGTGGTTCGGATCACCACGTCTCCCATCAACTTCTCGGTGGGCCTTCGCTGCGATCGATTGGCTCCCTGACATTCGCATCACCGAGATCCTGGCCGCCGGCCTAGGCTGGCACGATGACCACCACCGTGGTGGAGGCCGAGCTCCGCTGGATGGGCGCCATCTGCGTGCGATACGGCGTGGCGTGCTCGAGGTCCGCGGGCTGTCAGCCTTGATCGAGAACGAGTGAATGGGCGCGGAGAGCCGACGGGGGCAAGGACCGTCCACGGACGGTGGGGCGGTGGTCGATGTCGTGTTGCCGGCGCTGAACGAGCGAGACGCCATCGGGTGGGTGATCGAGCGTTTGCCATCGGGCTACCGGCCCGTGGTCGTCGACAACGGGTCTGACGACGGGTCGGGAGAGTTGGCCGCGTCGTTGGGAGCGGTTGTCGTGCCTGAGAGTCGCCGGGGGTTCGGCGCCGCGTGCTTCGCCGGCCTTGAAGCGTGCGCGTCAGAGATCGTGTGCTTCATGGATTGCGATGGCTCGCTCGACCCGCGCGACCTTCCATCGGTCGCCGATCCAGTGGGCGAGGGCCGGGCCGACCTGGTCTTGGGGGCGCGGCCGCCGTCGGCCGGGAGCTGGCCGATACATGCCCGCGTGGCGAACCGCTACCTCGCGCGCCGGGTCGATCGGCGTTTCGGCTGGAGCCTGTCCGACCTGGGGCCGATGCGAGCGGCCCGGCGCGAGGCGTTGCTCGATTTGGGCTTGCTCGATCGCCGATCCGGCTGGCCGCTCGAGATGGTGCTGCGGGCCGGCGATGCCGGCTGGCGCGTGGTCGAGGTCCCGGTCCCGTACTACGCGCGGCGGGGGCGGTCGAAGGTGACTGGAACGGTCAGGGGAACGGCTCGGGCCGTCCGTGACATGCGGGCCCAGCTTCGCTCGCTGTCATAGTGGCGGCAGTGGCAGGGATGCTTCGACCGCTCGGATCGCTGCCGCCGCCCGCGTCGCCGGCGCCAGGGCTGCCACGTGGCGGGCGTCGTCGAAGGTGTCGATGTCCTGCAGCTCGACGAGGTCGTGGACGGCGTAGCCCCGACCTCGAAGGCGGAGGCGTTGCTCATGCCCGGTCCTCGGCGTGCTCATCGGCACGCGCTCGAAGACCTCGCGGTCGGGCCGGTGCAGGCCGATCGCCCAGTAGCCGCCGTCACGGCACGGGCCGAGGACGGCGGCATCGACGCCGGACACCAGCCGTTCCGCCGCGTGCGCCAGGTGGTCGGCGGTCACCTGGGGCGTGTCGGCGCTCAGGATGATCAGCGGGCCGGCGCCGTCGGTGAGCATGTCGTCGAAGCCGTTGGCGAGACGGTGCGCGAGGCCATTGCCGCACTGCTGGACGACCTCGAACCCGGCGACCCGTATCCCGCCGGCGTCCATCGCGTCTGCTTCGCCATCGAACAGCAGCAGGCGGCGAGACGCCGGCGCCGCGGCAACGGCGGCCATCACATCGGCGAGCGACGCCGCGGCGATGGACGCGGCATCGCTCGTGGTGCACGGCGGGCAGAGACGGGTCTTCACCTTGCCCGGCACCGGCTGCTTCGCGATCACCGCCAACTGAACCGCACACCCCGCCGCCGAACGAGGCTGCTGCTTGCGACTCATGCTCGAAGGGGATCGGTGGCGAAGCGGAGCATCCCATCGCCGAACGGGACGCGCGAGCAGAAGTGCAGGGTCTGCCGAGCGAGGTCGGGCGAGGCGAACACATGCCGCACGTCTCCCACTCGACCACCACCGACGACGGCGGGCTCGAGTGAGGATCCGGGCGCGATGGCGGAGCAGAGCGCCGACGCCATCTCCAGCACGGTGTGAGATTCACCGGTAGCGATGTTGAACGCGCCGGATGCGTGTGCAGGCGCGTCCAGTGCGGCGAGGTTGGCCCGGGCCACGTCGTCGACGTGGATGAAGTCGCGTCGCTGGCGTCCGTCCTCGAAGACCTGCGGCGCCCGGCCCCCTTCGACCGCGCTGCGGAAGATGGCCGCGACGCCGGCATAGGGCGTGTCACGGGGCATGCGCGGGCCGTACACGTTGTGATACCGCAGCGCGATCACCGGGCTGCCGTGCTCGCGCCCGTAGGCCGCGCACAGGTGCTCTTGGTGCAACTTGGTTGCGGCGTAGATGTTGCGAGGATCGGCGGCTGCCGCCTCGGTCACCGGTTCGGCGCCGAGCGCGGCGCCACACGACGGGCACGACGGCTCGTATCGACCCGCGGCCAGATCGTGGGCCGATCGAGGAAGGGCTCGGACCACGCCGTGCGCCGAGCACCGGTACTGACCGTCGCCGTAGACGACCATGCTGCTCGCCAGCACGATCCGCCCGTCGAAGCCCGCGGCGTGCAGGCAACCCAGGAGTGCCGCGGTCGCCCTGTCGTTGTGATCGACGTAGCCGGTGACGTCACCGAAATCGACGCCCAAGCCGACCATCGCCGCTTGATGGCAGACGGCGTCGATGCCCGCGAGTGCGCCGGTCACCACGGAGGTCTCTCGTAGATCGGCGAACAGGTACTCGGCATCATCGTTGAGGTAAGCCGGCATCGCATGGTGGGCCTTCGGGTGCAGAAGGTCGATCACGCGGACGTGGTCGCCGCGCTCGACGAGCTGATCGACGATGTGTGAGCCGATGAAGCCCGCACCGCCGGTCACGAGGACTCTCATGCCGTGCCCGTGTTCATGCCGCTCATGCGCAGGGAAAGGTGCTCGCAAGGATGTCGCTGCGCAGGCGATGCCGCCGGTACTCGTCGCGGATGGCCTCGACCGCCGCATCGAGCGGCGACCACGCGTCGGCCACCATCATGGACGGATCGGTCGCTGCGACCGGATGCCACCAGACGCCGTCAGCGGTCACGCACACCTCGGGAACCAGCGAGGCGCGCGTCACCGTCAACCCGGCGTTGGCTTCGCCCTGGCGGGCGACGCGCCGCACGACGCGCTGGTCGTCGTCGAGCCCGAGGCCATCGAACAGGCTGCCGAGCTCGGACTCGGAGTTGCCGGCATCGTGGCCGAGGGTGGCAGCGACCCGAACCCGGAAGCCGAGGTCGAGGGCGAGCCGGACGCCGGCCAGCGCCCGGTCGAACGAGCCCGCGCCCCGGTGGCGGTCGTGCAGTTCGGGCGTCGCCGAGTCGAGGCTGACCTGCAAGGTGAGGCGGTCGCGGGGTAGGGCATCGAGGCGCCGGAGGCGCTCGCCCTGCCAGAGCATCCCGTTGGTGAGAACGGTGGTGGGCAGCGCCGAGGTCGCGGCGTGCAGCCGCTCGTCGAGGTCGAGCAGCATGAACGGCTCGCCACCCGTGATGTAGAGCTCGCGGACGCCGGTGTCGGCCGCGTCCCGAACCAAGGCCGCGGTCTCTTCGACGCTGATCACGCGGCGTGCCGCTCGAGGTGACGAGCTGACGCAGCAGTAGTCGCACGCCAGGTTGCAGTGGAAGTTCGTGTAGACCCACAGCCGGTAGCCGGGCCGCCGATTCTCGGGCAGCGCCCCGATGGGGTCGACCATCCGTCCGCGCATGATCTCGACGGCGTGCGGGTGGACGACCAGGAGCGAGTTCCCCGTCGCGGCTGTCCACCGGTTGGCGATCGCGACGTCGGCAGGGCCGTCGACATCGACGAGTGTCGTGCTTCCAGCCGGCGTCGCGTTCACCGCCTCGATCAACCGGAGTGTCAGGTCGAGCGACATCAGCTCACCAGCCGTCGGCGATGCCCTGCGCCGCCATGGCCTCGATGAGCGAGTCGTAGCCGCTCAGCTCGGGCCGCTTCCACTCGCGCAGCCCTTCCATCTCGAGGATGGGTCGGTGATCGGGGTTGTCCCAATCCATGTCGAGCAGGTGGGAGACCCATGCCTCGGCGCGCTCGTCGC
Source organism: Actinomycetota bacterium (assembly GCA_016185305.1). Taxonomy (GTDB): domain Bacteria; phylum Actinomycetota; class Acidimicrobiia; order Acidimicrobiales; family Acidimicrobilacustridaceae; genus JACPNV01. The sequence continues at coordinate 14,940 of JACPNV010000030.1, forward strand.
TGAGGCTCGGCATGGCGGTGAAGTTGCAGTGGTTGTAGGGCTCGGATTCCCACGCGACCGTGAGGGCCGCGACCGTCTCATCGCCTGCCGCCAGGAGCGCCTGCCACGTGTTGCCGCCGACGGCTGCGACGTCGGCCTGGTCGTCGAGCACCGCTCGGAGCGCGTCGAGGTCGGATCGTCCGGTGTCGCCGTGCTTGCCGACGTCGGAGTCGAAGATCACCAACTCGACGTCGCTCGCCTCGATGCCTTCGCGCTGGAGGAAGTGCAGCGGGAGGATGCGTGCTTGGCCCGAGTCGCGCGAGCCGAGTGCGACCCGCCGCCCCTTGCACGACTCCAGCCCGTCGATGCCGGCCCCGGCTCGGGCGATCATGAAGGTCTGGAACGCGAGATCGGTGTCGCGCATCGCCAGCGGTCGGGCCGCCCCGTCTGTGCGTCGTGATGCGCGGACCCACGCCACGTTGGTGTTCCACGCGATGTCGATGTGGCCGGCGACGAGTGCGTCGACCTGTCGCTCGTAGTTCGAGAACAGCACGAAGTCCATGGGTGCGGGGCTTCCCGCGAAGTACTCCTTGATGCCCTCCCATATCGGCACGACGTTGGCGGTGTACGCCACCGCTCCGACCACAACCTCGGCACCACCGCTCATCGGGCTCCTCCTGTTCGTCTGCTGTGCCGGCGCATCACTACGCCGGCCGGTCACTTCGGTAGGGCTCGACGAGCGACAGCCACGCCGTCGCCACGAAGCCGATCGCCATCGCCAGCGCGAAGGAGAGGTTCGTGCCGCTCGAGGCCAAGAGGTTGCCTCCGTCCGGCCGCCATTGCACGAGCACCTGTACGGCGAGCACGGCGAACCCCGCCCCCGGCAAGAACGCGATCGCCGGGCGGAGCGCGAACACACCGACGAGCCCGACGACAACCAGGGCGAGGGTGACGAGCGCTCCGAGCTTGTTGTAGGTCATGAGGTTGATCTCGTACGCGCGCCAACCGATCTGGCCGCCGGTGCTGGCCGTGACGTCGACGTCGCGTGCGACCCAGAGGCCGAGCCCGCCCGCCGCCAGACCGACGAGGCAGAGCACGAGCTGGAAGCGCACGATCGCTCTCATGACAACTTCAACAGCAGTCGGGACAACCGGCCTCGTCGGGCACGCCACGCCGGCCGAGCGAGCGCATCGAGGCCCCATGTGCGCCCCGCGGCGGTGGCGGCGAGCACCAGGTTGAGCGCGACCATCATGTAGTAAGACCACGGCCATTCGCCCGGCGTGAGCGCCACCGACATGGTGATGGCGAGGGATTGGATCGTGCCGACGACTGCCCAGAACCGGGTGGCGAGACCGAGCAAGAGGCAGGCGCCGAGCAACGACTCGAGGAGGAGCACCGACCAGCCGAAGGGGATGAAGTTCGGCAGGATCACCCGTTCCACGAGCCAGCTGAACGGGGCGAAGACCGGGTTGTCTACGGCTTCCTTCGTGAAGCCGTAGAGGCCGCCGCCGCCCTCGCCGAAGGTGGGTGGCATCTTCCAGTTGACGTTGGTCAACCACAGCACACCCACCATGATCCGGACCAGTGCCATGACCCGAGCAGTCGACCGCGCCGTTGCCATTGCATCATCGTTCGGTGCCGTAGCGCCTTTGGCCACGGCCGTAGCGGGTTCGCTCACTGGCTCAGAACAGTGGAAGGCCGCAAAGGGCCTTGCCGATGAAGTCGTAGAGAACGTCGCTGGTGGGTGCCATCACGGCTGCGGCGCGGGAATCGCGGAACAGCCGCTCGACGCCCACCTCCTTGCGGAACGCAGCGCCGCCACACAGGCGCATGCACGCGTCTGTGACCTCGATGGCAGCGTCGCCGGCGGCGGCCTTCGCTTCGAGCACCCGGAGCGTCGCGTCGTCGCGGTCGCCCTCGACCGCGCGGACCGCGTCGTCGACGAGCATGGCGACTTGATCGGTTGTGACCTTCGAGCGGGCGAGCCGGAGCCGGTTGACCGGGTTGTTCGCCAGTGACTCGTCGAGATGTTCGAGCCGCGTGGCGGACAGATGTGAGGCGGTGCGATCGATGGCCGCGGCCATCACACCGACCGATATCGACGCGCTCATCAGCGAGAACCACGGGAGCACGGTGCCGATCATGATGTCGAAGCCCCCGCCGTCGTCGCCGAGTCGGTGGTCAGCCGGGATGCGCGCCCCGACCGCGCTCACGGGACTCGAGTCGTTGCCACGCAGGCCGAGGCCGTCGAACGGCGCGTCGACCTTGATGCCCTGCGTCGAGGCGGGCACGAGCCAGATCGTGCTGGCCCCTTCCGCCCCGACCGGCCGGCTGGACCAGACGAAGCTGTCAGCCGCAGTCGCCGCTGTCACCCAGCTCTTGGAGGCGTCGAGGATGATCTCGTCGCCGTCGGCGTCTGCTGTCGAGAGCGGCGCCCAGAAATGACTGCGCGAGCCGCTCTCGGAGAACGCCAGAGTCGTGAGATGCCGGCCCGCGGCGATGTCTCGCCGGACCGACTCCGGGCCGAGCTCTTCGAGCACGGCCGTCGCCGCGTAGTGCATGCACACGATCATCGCCGTGGACGTGCAGCTGCCGGCGATGCGCCCGACGACGTCTGTGGCTGCACGCAAGCCGAGTCCGGTGCCACCGACCTCGGTTGCGCTGATCAAGCCGAGCAGCCCCGCGTCGCGCAACGCGTCGATGTTGCCGCTCGGAAAGCGACCCTCGGTGTCCACTGCTACCGCGGCAGGCTCGATCGACGCGGCGACCACCTCTTCGAGCGCGCGTGCGTATCCGTCGGGCATCGGTTCCTCCTCCATGCTCCCGTTTGGAAGCCTCAAGTCGTCAAGTCCTCAACTCCTCGACTACGAACGATCGTTTGCGTCGCGAAGTTCCCGACGCTCGACACTCTTCGGAGCGTCATCACGCTTCGGATGAGACGCCAGGAGTCTCGCGCCGTTCACCAGTACGTGCCGACGAGTGAGAACAGCACCAAGGTGAACGCCGCTTGCACGGTTGTCCAGAGGTAGGCCTCGCCGCGGCTCGGCGCGAGCGCCAACACCGCGACTGCGGCCCACACCGTGAACGGCAGCCAGATGCGCTCGACCTCGCCCGCGGATAGCCCCGAGAGATCGGCGAAGACCACGGCTGCGACCCCGCCGCCCGCGAGCAGCCACGCCCGACGGTCTCGAAGCAGGGCGAAGCCGACGGCGACGGCGGGCCCCAGGGCGAGAGCCCAGGCCGAAAGGTTGTTGACCAGGAAGTAGCCGTACGGTCGATCGACGTCGAGCGTGTAGTACTCGGCGCGGGTGGCGGCCAGGCCGGCAAACCACCAGAAGCCGAGCGGGACCAGGGCGACCACCAGCACGACGGCGACGCCGCCGGCGATCAGCAGCGGCCGCCAACTGTGCCGGTACCAGGCGACCATCAGCGGAACGAATGCCATGAGCACCATGCCGTAGGAGAGGAGCGCGGCGGTCGCCGCCAGCAGGCCGGCACTGCAAGAGAGCACGATGCTCCGGCGTCGGTCGCAACCGGTGGCCAGGACGAGGAGCGCCACGACCCAACTCGTGACGCCGACGTAGAGCGCGTCAGCCGACGTCGCCATCCACAGAGCGGCCGGCGCCAGCGCGACGAAGGGAGCAAGACGGCGGGCGGCATCTGTGCCGACGACGTCGCGCACCGCGATCAGCAGGGCGGGGACCGACGTGGCTCCCACCAGGAGGACGAGCGCCGCGGCCCATCCGGGGCCTCGCAACCCGGCGCGATCGAGCACACCCATGAGGAGTGGGAAGCCGGGCGGGTGCCCGCGGATCTGGATGCTCTCCGTGCTGAGGTTCGGCACGAAGGTGCGCAGGAAGTCGCCGGGACCAACGCTCGCGCGCCGCACGGCCGACTCGTACTCGCGCTCCCATTCGAGCCCGCGAGCCAGACCGTTGTCGCCGTCGGCCACCGCCAGAGCGATCCACCAGGCGAGTGAAGCGAGAGTGGTCGCGGCCGCCATCTGCCACCAGCGAAGGCGGCTCGCGGCCCACGGCAGCACGGCGATCGTCAAGGCACCGACGAGAGCCGGCAACCAGACGAGCGCCGGGGCCTGCGTGCGGTAGTGACCGAGCAGCGGGGGAGTGAACAGGACGATCTTCCGGCCGTCGCTCATCAGGTGGATGCCCCACACCCGACCCACGGCGATGATCGCTCCCCAGGCCGCCAGAGCAAGACCTGCCAACACCACGACTCGCCACGTCCCTGATGCTCGGCGGACCTCGCCGGCTCGGGCTGCGCTGTCAGGGTCGGTCCGCAGCGGCGCAGGTCGCGCTTCGATCACATCGCCGTCCCGGCCGGACATGGCAGCACGCTAACGGGCGCGGCCGGGCCCGGCGGGCCGTACCTCTACCCGTCGTCACCTCTACCCGTCGTCGCGTGGGCGGCGCCAGCGGACACCGTCGAACCGGCTGAAGTCCGCGTCATGGCTGATGATCGTCGCCCCGTGCTCGATGGACAGCGCCGCGAGATGGGCGTCGGAGGTCAGGTTGCCTCCCGTGCCGGATTCGAGGAGCAGGCCGCGCAGCACGCCGAGATGGCGTTCGGTCGGCCCGACGACGACGCTCGGCGGCTGATCGAGCCACAAGCCGATCGTCGCCATGGCGTCAGCCACCGGCAGGGGATCGGGGAGCAGCCCGACCTTCGTCGTCAACCGCAGGAAGGCGAGCAGCACGAACCAGCTGAACGCGACTGCTTCGGGGCCTCCCAGGGCCGAGTCGAGCCACTCGCGGGACACTTCGTGCTTGGGATCGGATTCGTTGACCGCGTAGATCAACACGTTCGCATCGACGAGGTTCACGTGCCGCGACGTTGCTTTCGTACGAGCTCTTCGTCCTCGAGCTCGCTCGCGAGCTGCAGCGCGCGGTCGAGGTTGACCGTTGGCAGACCGAGAGCCGCAGTCGGCGTGCGGAACGACGCACGGCGGCGGGGCCGGGCGAGACCCTCACGGATGGCGTCGTTGAGCGCAACCTTGAAGGAGACGTTTCGCTCTGCCATCCGCTTGCGGACGAGCTGCTCGGTGTCGGGATCGAGCGTGACCGTCGTGCGCACAACGTGCATCATAGCATCACCCAATATGGCTGCATGATGCACCAACGGGCGTGGACACAACCCGTCGTAGGGTGAGCCCTTGACGCCGCGCGTCCGAGATGTTCAAGTATTCAAGAGAACATTTGATCCGTGGAGAACAGCGGCTCCGAACAAGCCACTGACCCAGGACAGACCAGGCGGGGCGCCTGGCATGAACAATGGAGGCGATCAATGCACGACACCATCTCCGTCGATCCGGAGGCTCTGCGGGCCGACGTTCGCGACAAGTACAAGGACGTGGCGACCAACCCCCAGGGTGACTTCCACTTCCACACCGGGCGGCCGCTCGCCGCACTCCTCGGCTACGACCGCGCTGTCGTCGACGCGCTGCCCGATCGGGCGGTCGAATCCTTCGCGGGCGTCGGCAACCCCCATTCGGTGCGCCCGTTGGCTGCGGGCGAGCGTGTGGTCGACCTCGGCTCCGGAGCCGGCTTCGACTGCTTCATCGCCGCCCAAGCCGTCGGCACCGCCGGGGCGGTCGTCGGCGTCGACATGACGCCCGAGATGCTGGCCAAGTCGCGGGAGACGGCCGCCGAGCTCGGGCTCGACAACGTCGAGTTCCGTGAGGGCATCCTCGAAGAGCTCCCCGTCGAGGACGGCTGGGCCGACGCGGTCATCTCCAACGGCGTCATCAACCTCGTTGCCGACAAGGCGGCCGTGTTCGCCCAGGCCTACCGAGTCCTCCGTCCCGGCGGCGCCATCCAGTTCGCCGACATCGCCAACGGCAAGCCGCTCCCCGAGCAGGCGGTGTGCTCGATCGACCTGTGGACCGGCTGCGTGGGCGGCGGCAAGCCGGTCGGCGACTGGTGTGGCCTCCTCGAGAATGCCGGCTTCAGCGACATCTCCGTCGGTCCCGCCATCGACGCGTTCGGCGGCTCCGGTGGGGAGAAGAACGCCCGCGCGTTCGACGTCTCAGCGCACGTCTTCTTGGCGACCAAGCCGGAATGACCGAGCACACCCTCGATGCCGGAACGCTCGGCTGCGGTGACGGTCTCGCCGCCTGGTTCCGCCAGCAACTCAGGGGCGCTTCGCCTGGCGACACGCTGCGCTGCATCGTGCGTGACCCGTCGGCTCGCGAAGAGCTTCCTGCCCTGGCCCGCCTCATGGGCCACACCTGCACATCCATCGAAGCGATCGACGATCACTTCCTCATCACCGTGGAGATAGCCAAATGAGTGACAAGCTCCTGTTCAACTGCACCCACAAGGCCGACGCCGAACGAGCCACCCTGCCGTTCGTGGCGGCGAACATCGCCGCCATCGCCGGCCAGAACGCGGTCGTCCTCTGCACGATCGACGCCGTCTGGCTCGGCACGAACGGTGGCACCGGCGGCATCGAGGCCGACGGCCTCCCCAAGCTCAGCGACCTCTACGACGAGTACGTCGGCAACGGGGGAGAGGTCTGGCTGTGTGCCGCCTGCACCAAGCCGCGCAACATCGGCGAGGACCAACTCGCCAAGGGCGCCAAGATCGTCGGCGCGGCGGCGGTCGTCGAGGAGATCGTCAACGGGGCCAAGGCAGTCGCGTTCGCCTGACCTCCATTGGCGCGGGCGCCCCGGCCGTCGGCGGTTGGGGCGCCCGCCGTCATCGAGATCGTTCAGCCGGCAATCAGACCGCCAGGAGCTCGACCGGGTCGCCTACTCGCACGGTGCCCGGAGAGCGGACGGTTGCGTAGGCGCCGAGGTTCTGCTCGTTTTGCGCGGCCAGCGACTTGAAGATCTGGAGATCGCGGTCGAGTCGGTGCGCCGCCTGCGCCTTGGTGGGCATCGTGCAGCGGATGGTGGGCATGGTGATGTCGAGCACCACGCTGCGGACCGAGAGCGATGCGCCGACCCAGTCGTTCTCCACGAAACCGGACAGCTCGTCGGTGGTCTCGACGAGGATCGTCGGTCGGAACCGGTGCGGGCTCCAGTTGCCCTCGCGATGGCCCTCGGCCGCGGCGGCGAGCGCCGCCGTGGTCAGGACGTGGACGGGCGACAGGTCGAGGAACGAGCCGGGCGGTGTGGGCCACTCGAAGGTGTCTTCGTCTTCGTGGTCGACGTTGAAGCTCATCGTGAACGTCGTCGCGGTGTCGCCGGCGGGGCGCAGCGACACCGGCGTCTCGAGCCACTCGCTGAGCACCGCATCGGCCTCGGGTCCCGGTTCGGCGAGGCTGGTGCCGTCGGGAAGCTCGATCTCCGGACCCGCCGGCGTGAGCCACGCCTTCGCCTCGAGCAACCGGCTGACGCGCTTCGCGGACAGCACCTGACTGGTCTCGGTGCTGACCACGCCCCAGCTTCGGTCACCCTCGAGGCTGCCGGAAAGGATGACTCCGCTCTCGAGCGCTTCGCCTTGCATGGACTTCACGGGGTAGCGGTTGATGGCCGCGACGGTTCCGATGGTTTGACCGTTGGTCATGAGCGCTCCTTGGCGGGTACCCGTCGCATCTCGCGGCGACGGCGCTTCTTCAGCTTCGACCGCCGCCATTGGTTTTTCACGTGCCGCGAGAACCATCGGCGGTAGGTGATGAGCAGCACACCGAACGGGATCGCAACGGCGACGAGCACGATGGCGATGGCTCGCTTCGACACGCCCGATGCCGGTTTCCGGCGCTCTGGTGGCGCGGCGTCTTCGCCCTGCTCGGCGTTCACGCTCACGCTCTCGAGCGTCAACGTGCGCCCGTCCTCGTACGTCACCCGCCGGCTCATGCTCACGAGCGTCCCGTTGCCGAGCGAACCGCCGATGATCTCTTCGAGGCGTTGACGACCGAGGGAGATGTTCGACGCTTGGCCCGCGCTGAGGTCGACGAGAAACGCGCCCTGAGCCTTCTCGAGCGGGACGCTGTTGGAGCGGTTCGGCTGGGCCCAGGTCACGCCGGCGGCTTGCTTGGGTGTGGCTGTCGTTGCCGTCCCGGAGGCCTCTGCGCCCGAGTCGGTGAGTGCTATGTCGCTGTTGGCGCGGTACGCGCGCAGGAACCGGCTGGTGTGGTCGAAGCGCAGCTCGAAGCGGCGATCGGATTGGGCCCCGCCGGTCTGGATCGACATCACGTCCTCGATCGTGGCACCGGAGGGGTTGGCCGAGCCCAGGCCGCTCGCGAACGACAACAGCACACGGCCTCGTGTCAGGGTGACCGCCGGTTGCGTGTCGAACCGCTCAGCTTGCAGGATCTCGCCGTTGGGGCTGCGGAGCCATCCGGATGCGAGCGTGGTGAGCTTCGACGCCGGCTTCGCCCGAAGCTGGGTGAGCGAGTAGAGCGGCGAGACGTGTTCGCCAGCCGCGTTCGCCCCCGATTGGACGGTGACCCAGACGGTGTCACCCGCCTGGGTGCCCGTCGGCACCGGGAGCTGAACGATCCCGTCGTAGGTGATGTTTCCGAACGCGTCGCTGGCCCGGGCCCAGCCGTTGTTCGCCCACGCCTCGAACGCCGTCGCGGTACCGGCCGGGGTTCGGCGCAGCACTGCCCGCTCGCGCCCGCCGTTCGGGTCGCCGCTGACCACCGCGACCGTGAGCTCGGGTGAAGACGCCGCGGTCACGCTGAGCGCAACATCCATCCGGTCGGTCGCGTTCGGCGCGATCGCGAACCACGCGGCCGGTTTGTCGCTGTCGCGCACGGGCATGAGGGCGAGCACCGGTGCCGACGATGGCGGTACTTGCGCGTTGGCATCGGCGACTTGCATAGCGATCGCGACGGCCAGAGCGAGCAGCAACAGGGCGACGCGCGGGCACCGTTGCGACGTCGCGCACGTCATGCGCTCGAGCTCGCCGGTTCCACTGTCGCCGCACCACAGCGAACGAGCTGCGACGCGAACCCGGCGCGCTCGTCGCGGCCGCCGACCTCGACGGCCGCGAGCGAGTCGAGAGCTGTCGGCGTGCCCTCGGCGAGCATCGCGAACGCGTCGAGCGTGGCACGGGCCAGGCGGAACGCCCGGTTCCCGTACGCGACCACGGTCGCGTCATCGTCTTCCTCGGCGAGCATCACGCCGCCCGGCGCTGTGACCCGAACGAGCACGCTGTCCCACCGACCGATCACCGCGGCGCGGAACGCATCGACGAGTGGCACGAACGGCTGCTCGCCGAGCCGGGCCCGGAACGTGGCCTGCGACCTCTCCAGAAGCTCGGGTGTCAGCAATGCGGCGGCCTCGCGAGCCAGGCCGTGCGGTTCGTCGAAGATCGATCCCTCGTACGACTCGATGCGACCGCGCAGGTCGAAGGGGAAGTCGGCGCGCATCGGCGCTGAGAAGCCGGCCTCGAAGGCGATGCGCTCGAAGACGTGGTGCGCCTCCAGCCGGGCGACGCCGATCGTGTAGTGGATCGAGAGGTCGTCGCGATGGGAGACCGAGTGGCCCCAGCCGCGGGGTATCACAAGGGCGCCGCCGGGCACGAGCTCGCCGGACCAGAGCGGCCGCTCGGAGACGCCGCTCCCGACCCATGGTCGCTGGGCCGAGAGCAGCTTCGGTTCGTACATGCTCCACAGCTTGCGGCCGAGCACGGGCACGATGATCGTGTCGTGCGTGTCCCAGTGGGAACCGAACCCTTCGGCGCCGGCGTAGGAGAGGTAGATGTTGGTGTTGATGCGCGCGCCGTACACGGCGCTCAGGTCCGCGCACACCCGCGCCAGCTTCGGATCGAAGCGGTTGGCGCCGTTGATGATCGCTGTCCACCGATCGTCGAGCGCGTCGGCGAGCCCTCCCACGCTGATCCAACCTCGGTCGCCGATGGCGGCTGGTGCGGTCCAGGAGACCCCGGCCGGTGGAGGTTGGTGACCGTCCAGGTCGGCGTGGGAGAACGAGATGCCGCCGAGGCCCCAGAGATGCTCGCCGGCCAGCAGGCGCTCGACGGTGGCGGGACCGTCGAGCTCGTCGACGAGGCACGACCCGATCTCGAGGGCGGCGAAGCGCCGATCGTCGACGTTCTGCGCGGCGGCCTCGAAGTCATAGCCGGGGAACCGCCGCGACGTGCGTTCGATGGCGGCGGCGCGGGCTTGCTGGTTGGCTGCGGCCAGGCTGACCTCGAACGGCGAGCCCGCGGCCGCGGGTATGCGGAGAGGGACGCCGTAGGGGATCTCGCTGGCCGCGACCAGCGCCGGCCCGGTGATGTCCGGCGCGCCCATGTCGGGCGTGTTCACGTCTGGCCGGTCGGGCACGTTCGAGCCTCCAGCTCGGCGGTGAGGTCGCGCGTCATCGAGCGAACAGCTTCGAGCGACGCAGGGTCGAGCGCGGGGCGGCGGTGGCGCCCGGCAGGGTCGAACGACTCAGTGGGATCGGGGGACTTGGCGTAGTAGCGGAGCTCGCGCTCGAGCGAGCGGGCGCGCCAGTCGCCGCTCAGGTCGAATAGCTCGGTGACGGCGCGCACGGCGCCAACGGGGTCGCGCACCAATGCCTCGTGGCTGAGGAGACGAACCCGCTCGTCCGGCAACTGCAGCGCGGCGCCGACGATCATGTTCCAGAGCCTCGCGTACCACTCGGCCGCGGGTTGGTCGGGCGGGGGAAGCTCGGCGGATCGCCACGGCAGCTCACCACGGTTCGCACCGAACGGCGACCACCCGGGAGGCTGGGCGAGCAAGGAAGCGACGACGTCTTCCGCAGGCCGGTGCACGAAGAGCAACGGCACCTGCGGTAGCGCCTGCGCGTACGCGGCGATGTCCAGGGCCTGCCAGCTCGTCAGCTTCACCACGAGCCGATCGCCGCGTTGTTCTGCGAACGCCGCGAAGGCGGTGACCAGATCGGTGACGACGGTGGACAACTGGTCACCGCCTGCCGCCCGGCTTTGCCGCTGGGCCGAGCCGAGCACTGTCGGTTCGCCGAGGACGAGCGTCGAGCGCGCCTGGCGCAGCAGCTTGGTGAGCAACGTCGAACCGCACCGCGCCGTGTGGAAGATGAGCCCGGCCGGGGCTGCTTGCGGCGTGGCGAGACGAACGTGCAGGTCGTCGATTGGAACATCGACAGGGGCGCTCTCACGCAGCAGCCGGCGAACGGTCTGGTCAAAGAACGGTTCGCTGAACCACGCGGCGCCGGCCTTGACGAGCCGAACCGTCGCCGCGCCGTCGTCGAGGGCCACCGGGACCAATCCGCCAAGTTCTTGCTCAGGCATCGGACGGCAGCGGCACCATGCCGGCGACGGTCAGCTCGCTCACGAACGCGTCGAGGTCGGCGCGCATGGTCGATCGGTCCGTGCCGGTGAGCGACGCGAGCTGGTCGGCCGCGCGGTCGACGGAATCGTTCGTGGCGAGGGCGCGACTCGCCTCGACCGCGCTTCGGTCCAACCGGACCACGGTTCCGCCCTCGAGGTCGTAGAGCACGCCCTCGTCGCCGATCGCCCACCCGATCGTGGTCTCGGCGAAGCACGACGGAGACCCGTGGTCCCGCGTGAGCGACGCTGCGGCGGGTCGCGGCGGTTGCGTGCGGTCGAGCGTCGCCGTCAAGGCGTCGATGGTCAATGCGACTTGGCCGGAGCGAAGCGCGAAGGCTGGGACACGAGCGGCCAGCTCGATCAGCGCATCCATCGCCGCTTGTCCGGCCCGCTCCAGATCGAGTGCTTCACCGACCATGCCCAGCAGTGCATCGATCGCCGGCAACGGTTCAATCGAAGGTGGCCCCGCCGTGTGGCCCACATTGATGATCGCGGTGGGCAGCCCGGCGCCGGCGCCCGCGCGACCGCCGACCTCGCTCGGCGGCACGTGGGCCTGTTCGCGCGACGACTCCGATCTCGCCGTCACGAGCGTCGGCAGGTCGCCGAACAGGCCGAACCCGCTGCGCTTCAACGTGAGCGGGCGTGGATAGCCATCCGCGGAGATGCTCGCCAGGTCGATGGCGACCATCTCGTCGGCGTGGTACGTCCAGCCCGCCAACGCGAGCGCGGCGACGAGCGTCGACTTCCCCGAGCCCGACGGTCCGACGATGAGCACGGTGTCGCGATCGTTCGAGACGAGGCCCGCGTGCAGGTGCAGGCGCGTGGAGTCGGCATCGAGCGTGGCGCGGTTCATGCGGGCGAGGAGGCGGTCCTCGCAGCGCCAGAGGCGCCGCGTGCTCAGCTCGAACTGCTCGCCGATCCAGAGGTCGTACCACGGCTCGATCCCGTCAGGGCCAAGCTCGTCGCGCGCTGCGAGCCAGATGTCGAGCGCGGGGGCGCAGGTGCCAGCAGGCGCGGGTGGCATGGCGGCGAAGAGGTCGTCGATGCGGCGCCGGACGTGTGGATCGGGGGTGTGGATCGCGATCGCCCAGCCGGCGCCCGCGAACTGGCGGCACCTGAGCCAGTGGTCGCGCTCTTGAGGCGGTGTGAGCGCCGCGGGGGCACGGCTTGTGGCGGCCGGCGAGGAGCTCCACACCTTCACGGACTCCTTCGTTCCCGCGCGGCAGCCCGCGTGCGCTCAGCAGGTGAAGTGGACGCGGATGGTCCCCAAGTTGGTCGGCTGAGGCGCGTCGAAGCCGTAGCGGCGGTAGGCGGCGAATGGGAACGGCTGGCCGGGCTGTATGGGGGAGTCGACGATGACGTCGGGGCTCGCCGCGCCTGGCAGGTCCGCGTCGACCGTGATGGCGCAATCCGATGAGGCCGAGACGGAGAAGTCGGCGGCGCTGGGCCCGCCAGTGATGTTCCACCCGTAGCCGAAGGCGAGGTTCGGGAAGCCGTTGCCCGGTTGCGTGTAGGGGCCGGGCGTTCCCGTCGTGTCCATCGGGAAGGATTGATCGAACGGTTGCGAGGGGTCGGTGTCAGTCGGGTGACTGGCGGCAGCCGCATAGTCGGGCCGGACCGAGAGCCCTTCGATGCGGGGGGCCGACCACACCAGGCCGGCCACGCCCGCGCCGACGACGGTCTTTCGCAGCAGGTCGCGCCGGTCGACGCCGGTGTGCTCGGTGCTCGGGTCCTCGTTGCCAGCATCCTCAGATGGTGCCGCCTCGCCATCGATGTCGTCCATCCCGGCCTCCTTCGCGTGCCGATGTTGTAGCACACGACCACCGGTGGAGCCGCGGACGACACCGGCAGGCTGAGAGGGTCGCCAGCTATGCGGCGGAGATCCGCACCATCGCCCGGACTGCGGTTAAGCTCCACGCAACTACGGCCCGGGAGGCAGGCATGCGCGGAGCGGCGGAAGTCCACGGTCAACGGCGGCGCCATCGAGCGTTGTTCACGCTGCCCCTTGCGCTCGTGCTGTTCGCGACGTCCGCGTTCCTCGCCCAGGAGGCACAGGCGTCTGACACCTCGGCGACGGTGAACATCCAAGGTCACGCGCAGAACCTCAACGACGCCGCCGGGCAGAATCACACCTTCCTGCTCACCAACACGGGCACCGAAGCGCTCGAGGTCGTCATCATCAGCCGTCCGTCGACGGTGTGGACGGTGACCGGCTGCCCGAAGGTGCCGAGCGGCTGGGTCGCGTCGTCGTCGGCTAACGCCTGCACGTTCCGCGTGACCACGCCCGGCAAGGAGATCGCGCCGGGTGGGAAGGCGACGTTCGGCGTGAAGGCCAAGACGTCGACAGCCGGCACCAACCAGTCGGGGAGCTTCGGCGTCGTCGTGTCGAGATGCCAGCCCATCGGCGAGTGCTTCCTCCTTCCTTCGGCGGGCGACACGACCATCACGGCCTACGGCTGGACGGTCACCAACGCCAAGGTGTGGACCGCACAAGGCGATCCGCCCGCCGCGGGTACGGCTTGCGGCAACGTGCCCAACGAGAAGACCACGGTAGCCAACGAAGCGAGTGTCCTCGTGATCTGCGGCAAGAACAACATGAACGGGCCGCGAACGGCGCTCGAGGCCAACTCGTCGCTCGGGGGAAGCCTCGTCGCCCAACCCGGAAGCTTCACCGGCGGGGAGGTCCCGGCCGCCAGTGGCGATGTCGTGATCGGGAGTTGGACCCCGACGATCGGGTCGTTCGGAACGGGCCGCAACGTGCTCGCGGGCGTCGGATCAGCCGGCGACGAGACGTCTCGGGTCACGACGCTCTGGGGATTCGCCGCCTTGGTTCCCGTCTGATCATCTCCCGCCTCGTCAGCGCGGGTAGGTGACGATCTCTGTGGCCTTGACCGCGGTCCACACCTCCTGGCCGTCGTGAAGCCCGAGGTCGGTGAGTGCCGCCGCGGTGATCTCGGCGACGAGGGGCACCGCACCCGCGACGCGGACGCGAACCCGGTCACCGAGCAGATCGAACCCCGCCGCCCGGCCGGCCCACTGGTTCCGGGGGCTTCCTTCGGGCGGCGGTCGTGTGTGGAGCGCGACCGCGTGCGGGTGGATGAGGGCGAAGACCGCCCCTTCACCGGGCTCCGCGGTCGTGATGGTGGCGCCACTCGCGACCGTGATGGTCGTGCCGTGGGCGACGCCGCCGAGGAGGTTGAGGCCGACGAGGTCGGCGACGTAGCGCGACCGCGGCCGGGCGGTCAGGTCGGCGATCGGGCCGGCTTGCGTGATGCGCCCCGCGTCGATGGCCACGACATGGGTCGCGAGCGCGAGCGCATCGAGCGGGTCGTGGGTGACGATGATCGCGGGGCCCTCGAACGCGTCGAGATGGCGACGCAGATCGCGTCGAACGATCGCCCGGGTTCCGGCGTCGAGGGAAGCGAGCGGTTCGTCGAGCAACAGCAGCCGGGGGTTCGGCGCGAGGGCTCGGGTGAGCGCGACCCGCTGGGCCTGCCCGCCCGACAGCTCTCGGGGCTTGCATGTCGCCTTGTCGTCGAGACCGAACTGCTCGAGCCACGACTCGGCTTGCTCGCGGGCGACGCGGGCACCGATCCCTCGCGCGCGCAGGCCGAAGGCGACGTTCTCGATGGCAGTCAGGTGCGGGAAGAGGAGGTAGTCCTGGAACACCAGCGAGACCGAGCGCTCGTTCGGCGGGACGAATGCGCCCGTTGCCGGATCGTCGACGGAGGCGCCGTCGAGCTCGATCGTCCCTTCGTCGATCGCCACCAGCCCCGCGAGCGCGTGCAGCGCGGTCGACTTCCCGGATCCGTTCGGACCGAGCAGCGCAACGACCTGCCCGCTCTCGACCTCCAGGCTGACGTCGAGCCGGAAGGCGCCGCGCCGGACGCCGAGCTGCGCGAGCAGGCTCATGCTCGCTCCAGCCACCGGCCGCGCAACGCGACGAGAACCACGAGCGAGATGGCGAGCAGGGCGAGGCTCATAGCCACAGCCGTGTCGGGACGGCGATCGAGCAGCCGGTAGATCGCCAGCGGCAGCGTCTCGGTCGTGCCTTCGATCCGGCCGGCGAAGGTGATCGTTGCGCCGAACTCGCCGAGCGCTCGCGCCCAGGACAGCACCGCGCCGGCCACGACGGATGGCACGATCAGTGGCAGGCTCACCCGGCGGAACGTGTACCAGCGCCCGGCGCCGAGCGTGGCGGCCACGTCTTCGAAGCGGGAGTCCATCGATCGCAGCGCGGCTTCGACGGTGATGACGAAGAACGGGAGCGCGACGAACGTCTCGGCGACGATCACGCCCGTGGTGGAGGACGGGAGCTGGACGCCGAACCAGTCGAACAGGTACCGGCCGGCGGCTCCGCCCGGGCTGAAGGCGGACACGAGCGCGACGCCGCCGACGACGGGGGGCAGCACGAGTGGCACCAGGACCAGCGCCCGTACCAATGCCTTGCCGGGAAAGGCGATGCGGGCGAGGGTCCAGGCGAGCGGGAACCCCAAGAGCACCGACAGGGCGGTCGCCGACAACGAGCAGACCAGTGACAGGCGAAGGGCGCTGAGCGCCTCCGGCGTGGTGAGGTCGGTCCACAAGCTCGACCACGCCGCCCTTTGGAGCAGCCCGAGCAGCGGAAGAGCGAAGAACACGACGGTCAGGGTGGCGGCGCCGACGACGGCGAGAGGTGGGCGCCGGGTCGTTCGCGCCACGACCTCGCTCATGCCGCTGACGCACGAGCGAGGAGCGGGCACGCCCGAACGCTCACGGGATCTCCACGATGACGTTGGTGGCCTTCACCGCGGCGACAGCCAGGTCACCGACCTTCAGCTCGAGCTCGTCAGCGGCTTCTCGGGTCATCAGCGACACGACCCGATGGGGAGGGGCGTGGATCTCGACCACGGCGGTGAGCTTGTCTCGCTGGACCCGGGTGACGATGCCTGCCAGCCGGTTGCGTGCCGACTGGCCGAACACCGAGCTGGGCTCGAACGCGTCGGCGCGCTCGGTGAGGTGCCGGGCGAGCTCTTTGCCGGCGATGCTGCGGTGCCCGCCGCGGGTGCGGGTGGACTTCAGCCGGCCTTCATCACACCATCGCCGGACGGTGTCGGCGTTGACCCCCAGCAGCTCGGCAACCTGGGCGGGCGTGTAGGTCGTCATGCGGGAAGCCTAGATCTAAACCCGGAACTACGGGATTGGAGCCGCCCTATGCCGTGATCTCCGCGGAGTCGCGTACGAAATCTCCGCGTCTTTCGAGGTTTCGCTGCGGTCGCGCACCCCTCAGCAGCCGCGAGGTGCACCAGCCGCTTCGGGGCCGGCCGCGGGTGGGGCGGGCGTGCCCCCCGCCGCGGCCTCGACTCGCTCGCCCCGCAACAGCCGTTGCAGCGCGGCCAACGTGGCGGCGTTCGCGCGGGCGTCGGTGTACACGACCGACGCCGCCCCGGCCCAGCCGGCGGTCCCGGCGTAGGAGAACGTCTGGATGGTCGTGCTGGCGCTGCGCAGCATGTCGAGCCCGAGCGCCGACACGGCGCGGAAGTCCAACTCGGGATCGACGATGAGCGTTCGTTGCGCGACGCCGGTGATCGTGCCGATCATGCCCAGCCCGGCCGGCGACGCCAGCTTCTTCGCGGCCGCACGCACCAAGGCCTGCTGTCGCTTGATGCGCCCGAAGTCGGTGGCGCTGCTGTCGACGCGCCACGACGCACCGTCGAAGACCTCCCAGCGCCGAGACCGAGCGAAGGCCAGCGCGGTGGCACCGTCCATGCGAACGCAGCTGGACGCCTTCACCTCGAAGCCGGTTTTGACGTCACGCGCGGGGCCGTCCACCCACAGGTCGACGCCGCCGACCGCATCGGTCAGTTCGCCGAAGGCCGAGAAGTTCACGGCGATCATGTGGTCGATCGGCAACCCCGTCATCCGCCCCACGGTCAGCGCCAACGCTCTCGGGCCCGAACGAACGTAGATCGTGTTGATGCGATCGTTGAGCTGCGGGATGTAGAGATCGCGCGGGATCGACAGGATGCCCACCTGCCCGTTCTTCGGGTACACCACCACGACCATGATCGAGTCGGTCAAGCCGTCGCTCATCACCGCTCGATCGGGCGGGATGTTGAGGCGCCTCGCATCGTCCGCGCTGAGCCGCTGCGAGCCGGTCGAGAAGATGAGGAAGGAGGTGCCCCGCTCGCCCGGTGGTGGGGGAGGTGGCGTGCTGGGCCCGTCGATCCCCTTGGTGACGTCGGGTGGCGGGGTGGTGGCGGCGACGGTGATGTCGGGTGAGAACGTCTCGGGCGGGCCGACCCATCCCGGTGCGGACTCCGCGAACGTCGGGATCTCGTCGAGCCGGCGGTTGAGCCAGATCACGAACCCGGCCGCGGCCAGCACGACGATCGTGGCGGCGATGCTGACCGAGCGGAGCACCTTCGATCGAAGGCTGCGCCGGGGCGTCAGATCGAAGGGCTTGTCGATCGGTTCGGCCGGCTTGCCACCGACGCTCGTCGAGGATGCGCGCCCGGGCTTCGGCTTCCTGCCCATCGGCTCGATCCTAGGTTTGCCTCGTGCAGGTTCAGGGGACCGCCATCGCCGGCGCCTGATGAGGGTTTCGGCTCGCGTCGACGGGTGGGCCGAACGGATCGTCGACGGGTGTGAGCGCACCAAGGCTCGATGCCGCCATCAACTCGGCGAGCGCGCTGGGGATGCCGTCGACGATCGTCCATGGATCGGGGACGAGGTCGGGGTCGACGTGCAGGCCGAAGTCGAGCCGGTCGTTGTAGCTGAGCACCGTGAAGTTGAGGCCCATGCCTTCCAGGATCACCGAGCACGGGAACACGCCCGTGATCGACGCGCCGCACAGGTACAGCGGAACCGGCGGGCCGGGAACGTTGGAGATGCACGTGTTGACTCGGCACGGCGAGCGCGAGATGAGCTGGCCGCGATAGATGGCATGGAACGCGGCGCCGAGGACCAACGGTGCAGCGACCTCGCCGAGCGAGCTGATCGGGTGAGCGCTGAGCGCTTCGGTCATCTCCTTGGCGCTGTTCGCCGAGCGGTGGATCTCGTGCAGCCGATCGACCGGATCGTCGAGGTCGGTCGCGAGGAACGCGAACATCGTCGTGACTTGGTTGTCCATCGTCTGGTCGCCCTCGGCGCGCAACGACACCGGGACACCGGTCACGAGCGAAGCGTCGGGCAGCGCGTCTCGCGCGAGGAGGTAGTTGCGCATGGCCGTCGAGCACAAGGCGAGGACGACGTCGTTGACCTTGACGTCGTGCCTGGCCTTGACGGCGCGGACATCATCGAGTGCTACCGACGCGAACGCGAGCTCGCGGCGGGGTCCGATCGCTTCGTTGAACGGCGTCTTCGGCCCGCTGATCAACGCGCGGGACCGTTCGTCGCGGCGGAACCGGTCGACCATCGTGAGGCCCTTGGCCGCCAGTCCGGTGACGTAGCGAGCGGTATGGAGCGGGTGACGCACGTTGTTCCACACGCTCTCTGCTATGAGGCCGAGGTCGGACGCGTCGCCGGCGCGCGCTTCCTCCTCCGTAGGCGACGGCGTCAGGATGGTGCCGGGCGCGGGATTCGGCTCGAGGTCCATCAGCACGGTCGCGAGGCTGGCGGATGCGACGCCGTCGAGCAGGCAGTGGTGGTACTTCATGACGAGCGCGACGCGCCCGTGGGCCAGGCCCTCGACGTACCAGACCTCCCACAACGGCCGGCGGCGATCGAGTTGGGTGCTGAGCAACATGCCGGCGACCTCACCGACCTCTTTGCGCCCGCCCGGCGACGGGACGGCGATGCGCCGCACGTGGTTGTGCACGTCGAAGGACGGATCGTCCACCCACACCGGCCGATCGAAGCCGAGCGGGACGTGCTTCAGCCTCCACGTGAACTTGGGGGCGTAGCCGATGCGCTCCTCGACCGTCGTCACGAGCCGCTCGAAGGTGACCGGCTCGTCGCCCGGCTCGAGGATGGTGAGCCCGCCGACGTGCTGGTGCCACGATGGCATCTCCATAGACAAGAACACGGCATCGGTGCCGCCCAACCTCTTCATCTCGGTCTCCCACGCTTGGCTCGACTATTGACTATAGCTGCAATACTAAGAGTAGTAGTAAACGAACGAGTACTATTCGTCAATAGGCACGTGGTGCCGATCAGGCGTTTCAGAACAGGGGGCCCGAGTGACCAGGAAGGCAGCAACGAACATGCCGGCCCGGCGCCGGCTGGATCATCAGCGGGTGCTCGAGGCGGCCGAGAAGCTCGTCGACGAGCGCGGCTGGGATCAGTTGACCATGGCGGGCTTGGCCGGCACGCTCGGGGTGAAGGTGCCGTCGCTCTACAACCACGTCGAGAGCCTCGATGCACTGCGGGGCGAGCTGCAGGTGCGAGCGATGGAACAGCTCAGCGCCGAGCTGGCAGCGGCGGCGATGGGGCGAACAGGATCGGCCGGCGTGGCCGACCTGGCCGGCGTCCTCCGCTCGTTCGTCCAGCGGGCGCCGCAGCGTTACCAGGGCATCGTCCGTCACCCCGTCGACCGCAAGGCGTTGCTCGCCGCCAGCGCCGGTGCCAACGACGCGTTGCTCGCGGTGCTGCGTTCGTACGGTCTCGACGAGGCAACCGCGTTCGACAGCGTGCTCGCCATGTTTGCGTGCCTGCATGGGTTCATGGTGCTCGAGAGCTCGGGGTTCTTCGGTGAGATCAGCGACGCCGACAACGTGTTCCGGATGGTGGTGGCGGCGGCGGTGGGCATCGTCGGGGTCGATGCGGCGCCACCTTCTCACCGGGGCACGCGTTCGGCGTGAGCCGGGGCCGCGTACGCTGC
>JACPNV010000031.1 GCA_016185305.1 Actinomycetota bacterium
GCCAAACGGCGCCTTCACCGGCACACCCGAAGAAGCCCTCGACTGCGCCTGCGGCCTCTACCTCAACGACCCCACCGCCTGGACCAGGCTCTCAGACGATGACCTCCCAGATACACGCGAGGACTATTGAAGAGGACCACTAAGCATACCCGACGAACACAACGGAGGGAAGATGTCAATATCACCGTCCCGTTATGTCCGTGCTAGTGTGCGTCCGTGCGCAAAGCATCGAAGACGTCCGGCGATCCCATGCGTCAGGCCGACGCCGACCTGAACCAGATCGTCGCCTACAACTTCAAAGCGGCCCGAGAGCTGCGGGGCTGGACCCAGGAAGAGGCGGCGATCCGGCTCGAACCGCTCCTCGGCCAGCGGCTGCCCCAAGCAAGCATTTCCGCGATCGAGCGTGCCTACGAGGGCGACCGCCACCGGGAGTTCGACGCGCACGAGCTGCTGGCGTTCGCCGAGGCGTTCAGCCTCCCGATGATCTGGTTCCTGCTGCCACCACCTGGTGACGACCGCTGGCTCCGCAGCACGGAACGCCGGGTGAGCGATCTCTACGGCCTCGTCTTCGGCCGGCCTGAGACCCTCCCACCGGTGTACGACCGGCTACGCCAACTCGGCATCGAGGAGCCAACCGAGGCCGATGTCGCCGTCGAGCAGATCCTCGGCACGACGAGCGATGCTCGCCAGCGGAGCTTCACCGAGCGGCGCACCGAGGTGTTGATGGCGTTGCTCGACCGCGAAGCCAGCAACCTCGACCGGGCCGCGGACGAGCTCGGTGCGTTCTTCGATCACCTCCGCCGCGTCGGCGTCCGAGGGTTCGTGGCGGAGAACATCCACCCCAACTCGATCGGCGACCAGCCCGGCCTACCGCCCGAGGCTCGACCGGCGAACCGGTCGAAGCCGTAGCCGGCCACGCCGGAGGTCACCATGCCGTCGAAGCGGAAGAAGCAGCCGGCCAAGCCGCCGCGGTTCACGTTGAGCTTCGTCGGGAGTGCGCTCGAGGACGCCAAGCAGGTGCCGGTCAAGCTGCGCGCGCAGCTCACGCGCATCCTCGAGCAGCTTTCGATGGAAGGCTGCAAGGCCGCCGGCTACGCGCTCAGCGGCCCGCCGCCCTGGCCCCATCTCTGCTCCGTCCACTTCGACGGCTGGCGCGTCGTGGTTGCCTTTCCGGTCGACGACGAGGTCACCGTCGTCAAGATCGCCGAGCACGATCCCGACAGCGACCCCTACCACGAGATCGCCGACGAGCTGGACGTTCCCGTGTCGAAGGAAGAGCGCACCAAGCCGCCGTGCTGCGGTCCCGACCGCGAACCGCCGATCGATCCTCAGGTGGTCGAGGACTTCGACGCCGCATTCAACGCGTTGATCCGGCGCGAACGCCGGGAGCGATCACGCCGACCGTGACGCCCGCTCACCGAAGAGCTGTTCCTCGATGTGCTCGGGATCGATGCGTACACGGGAGTCGAGCTCGTCGATGCGCCCGGCAAGTTCGAGACGGGTCCGCTGGTCCTCCAACGCGTCGAGCAGCCGGCGAAGGAGCCGCTCGTCCTGACCGATCCGCCGGATCGTGCTCGACGCGGCGAGGGTCTCTCCGAGCGACCTCGGCGTGATCGAGACGGGCTTCGCATCGGGAACGGCATCGAGCACCCCACGCTCGAGCCAGGTCCGCACGGTCGGCTCGGTGATGTCGAGGAGTCGTGCAGCAACAGAAACCGGGATGCCACCTCCGGCTTCATCGGCTCGCGCCACGATGGCCGCAAGGTGACGGGCGACGCCGGTCGGAACGGCAGGCTCGCCCAGGGCCGAAACGGCGTCCGCTACATCCACCGCGAGCGCGACGTTCGCCCGCCGATCACGACGGAGGTCGAGCACCCAGGAGGGAAGGGAACGTGCTGATGCTGCTGACGAAGCCATGAGCGAAGACTACCAAGATTTCTTTCTGAAATCAGATCTAATCCGAAAGAAATGCCGGTGGGCGCCACTCAGGTCAGCGAGGTCTCGCTCTCGTCGTCGTGAGCGACGCGATCCTCGACGATCTGATCCAGGTTCACGATCGGGTCTGACGTGATCACCTCGGCCCACGTCTGGCAAACGGCCTGCGCCCAAGCGGCCGCCTCGGCCGCGTCACCGGTGCGGTAGCCGTAGCCGTTGATCTCGATGCGAACGTTGTCGGAGTTCGACGAATCGGCGCTCCAGTGCCAGTTGCGGACGTTGTGACTCGGCAACTGCTTGGCGAGGCGGTCTTCGTAACGGTCGTGAAGGATGTCGAGCACCGCCGAGTTCTCTTCCCTCGTGTCGTACCCAGCGATGTGGAGGCCCACGGAGCAGGACTCCTGCGTGGTCTTTATGCTCAGGCGTGCCGATCGCCCGTCGAGCTCTGAAGAGGACGGGAAACGCATCTCGATGTACGCGCCGCGTGTGTGCATCCGGATGTGTCGCAGCCCTGCGCCGGACAACGGGGCTTGGACGATGTCGAGGACGGCCTTCAGGTAGGCCTTCTTGTCGGCGTTCACCTTGCCGGCTGTCGCGCTGCCCTTCCGGTTTTTCGATTGCCGCAGAAACGTGTTCGGCTTGGCGAGGATGTCGAAGTCGACGTGGTACACGTGATCTGCGCCCTGCGTGAATCGCACCCGCGTGAGGACGTAGCCGACATCTGACGACGAGGTCCGGTTCAGGAAGTCGATGGCAGCGACATGGGCCTCGGCGCTCGTCTCTGTCACCCACACGGCGAGGCCGCGGCCCTGTTGTGCGAGATAGGTGATGAGTGGTCCGAGGTGCCTGTGGTCAGTGATCGAGTACTGGTTCTCGATCACGACCGGGAACTCCGTCCCGTCGTCGTCGGTTCCTGCGGCGAGGATGTCGAGCCGCTTCTCTGCCGCCGCGACTTCGGTGTCGACGAGGGTCAGCTCCGCAAGCCCGAGTGCGTCTGCGAGGAGGTCCAGATTCTCGGCGAGCCACGGCGTGAAGTGGGTGGCCTCGCCCGGCAGAACGTCACGGGCCGGCACCCACGCCATTGGCTTGATCACCGGCGGACCAACATGGCTCATCGTCCGATGATGCCACTTGGGGAGGCTCGCCCCAGTTCGTCGGGGTTTGACCTTCTTGTAGTCGCTCTCGAGGCCCACCGGCCGTCCATCGTCGTCGACGCCGATTAGCAGCGCCCCGCCCTGACCGTTGAGGAAGCCGGCGACCGTCTTGGCGATGATCTGCTCGGAGAGTTGCGGGTCATCGGGATCGCCCACACTCCACCTCGCGGACTGCTTGAACTCCACCAAGCGCGTCTCGTCAGCCAAGAGCTCCTCGGTGGACATCGTCCAGGTTTCGCGCAGCCCGAAGACCTCCTCCATCAGCCGGGCGAACACCTCGGGGTCCTGCCGGGCCTGCTCCAGGAGGTCGTCGCCGATATCGGCCGCCTTGCTCGGCAGCGTCGCCACCGGTGCCTTCTCCCGTGGCTCCTCGAACGCTCCCGTGTACACCGACTGGCCGTTGTCGAAGTAGCTGGCGTAGATGTGCTCGTAGACCCGCTGCACCTTGTCGTCGAATAGCTCGGGGCCGTAGACCTCCGGCAATCCGTTGTCGAGGATCTCCCCCACCGCTACCTGCACGGCGGCCCGGGTGTGCTGGCGCTTGCGCCAGTCGAGCACCAGCTTCTCGGTGACGTGTTCGAGCAGCTTCTTGGCCGTCGCCTTGACCTGCTTCCGCTCGGCCTCGGTCAGCTCCGGCTCGGGCTTCGTCAGCAGATCGAAGACGGCCAGCTCGTCTTCGGTGAGGTCTTCGCGCACCGTGCGCTGCTCGTCCTCGTTCAGCTCGTCGTTGATGGCCTTGAGCCGGCGGAGGAACTCTTCGAGGTTGTGGGTGCCTGCGTTGTACTCGTCGATCAGGCGCCGGAACCGTTCGGCAAGATCGAGGCGCGTCGGGTTCTTGCGCACGGCGTCGTCGAGGCGGCGTTCGAGGTTCTGCTCGATGTTCTTCGCCGCGGTGCGCTTGTTGCCGGCGAAGCGGAGGGCGAGCTGCTCGAAGTCGAGCTGGTTGAGGTCGATGAGCGGGCTGGAGTCACCACCGCTGCGGATCACATACTCCTCGGCACCGACGGACCGGTCGAGCAGCTCGCTCACACCGTCCATCACGTCGCTGATGTCCGGAGCCTCGGTGATCGACTCGAGCTTCGCCGCGAGCGTGCGGATCACCGCCACGCGGTGCGTCGCCTCCTGTGCGGCCGGATCAGGCAGGAGCGACTTGAAGATGGCCCGCAAGCGCCGCGCCAGGCTGACGAAGCGGCGGCGGGTGGCATCGTCGACGAGGAGCGATTCCACGGCCGCCTTCTGGAGCGCAATGAACTCGAACCCCTTGGCTGCTTCGAGGTCGGCCAGCTCGACGTCGTTGGCGTCGAGGAACTCGACGATCTCGGCGAGGGCCTCCTCCAGCTCCTCGGCCAGCGCGTCCTTCGACTCGATCGGGGTGAAGCCGCCCTCGCGCGTGGCCCCGTAGATCGCGAGAGCGGCTTCGAGGTTGCGAAACACCCCGACGTAGTCGACGATCAGCCCGCTGTCCTTCTCGGGAAACACCCGGTTGGCGCGGGCGATCGTCTGCATCAGCGTGTGGTTGCGCATCGGCTTGTCGAGGTAGATCGTCGAGCAAGACGGTGCGTCGAAGCCGGTGAGCCACATCGCGCACACGAACACGAGGCGGAATGGGTCGTCGGGGTCCTTGAACTTGGAGTCGAGGTCCTCCTCGTTCATGCGCTTGCGGTGCGTAGCGATGTCGAGGCCGACGTCGGCCATGTCAGCCACCTCGTTCTGCGATTGCGAGACCACGACGGCCATGTCGGTGGTGCGCATGAACTCGATCGTCTCGGCGAGCGGTGGCCGCTCCAGCTCCGGCGTCGTCTCCAGCTCGGCTTCGAGCTTGCTGAGGTGCTCGGCCCAGTGCTTCTGCACGAGGTCGTACATCCGCACCGCGGTCGCCTTGTCGATGGCGATGTGCATGGCCTTGCCCCGGAAGCCTCGACCGACGAAGTGGTCGACCAGGTCGGCGGCGATCTCGTCGAGGCGCTCGGCGCGGGTGATGAGGTGGTACTGGCGGGAGAACTGCCGCGCAACCGCCTTCTCCTGGTCGGGGTCGAGGGCGGCGTCGTCGAGCAGCGCTTCGAGCTCGGCGTCGAACTCCTGGTTGGTGAGCTGCAGCTCGGGAATGCGGTTCTCGTAGTAGAGCGGGACCGTCGCCCCGTCGATGATCGAGTCCCGGAAGTTGTAGGTCGACACGTAGTCGCCGAACACCTGGCGGGTCAGCTCCTCCTCGCCGGCGATCAGCGGCGTGCCGGTGAACCCGAGGAACGAGGCGTTGGGCAGCGCCTGGCGCATGTTCCAGGCGAGCTGGTCGTACTGCGAGCGGTGCGCCTCGTCGGTGATGACGATGATGTCCCTGCGGTCGGAGAGGACCGGCATCGGCTGGCCGGCCTCCGGCGGCCGGAACTTGTGGATCAGCGTGAAGACGTAGCGGTGGTCCTGCCCGAGCAGCTCGCGCAGGTGCTCCGACGTCTCGGCGTGCACGTTCTCGCCGGACGTGAGCACGCCCGAGTCGGCGAACTCCTCGTAGAGCTGATCGTCGAGCTCCTTGCGGTCCGTCACCTCGACGAAGGTCCAGTTGCCGGGCAGCTTCCGCAGCACCTTCTGCGTGAACCACAGGTTCGAGAGCGACTTACCGCTGCCCTGGGTGTGCCAGAACACGCCGAGCTTCGAGCTCTCCTCCGCGCGCGCCGTGTGCAGCGCCTCGATGGCGTTGTTGACGCCGAGGTACTGGTGGTTCTTCGCGACAGCCTTGACAAGTCCGCCGGGCCGCTCGGTGTAGGTCACGAAGTTCTCCACGAGATCGAGCAGGCGGTAGGGATCGCATGTGCCGCGCAAGGCCGTCTCGAGACTGACAACGCCGACCTCGCCTTCCGAGTTGATCTTCTTCCAGTCGGCGAAGAAGTCCCACGGCGCGTAGGTCGAACCGACCTTCGTCTCCGAGCCGTTGGACAGGATCACGAACGCGTTGAACCAGAAGATCTGCCCGATGGTGTCGCGGTAGTCGCGCAGGTTGTCGTCGTAGGCGTTGCGGATGTTCTTGTGCGAGACCTTCAGCTCGATGAACACGAGCGGGATGCCGTTGACGAACAGCACGATGTCGGCCCGCCGTTTGTACATCTCGCCGGTGACCCACAGCTGCGAGACGGCGAGCCAGTCGTTCGCCTCGACGTTGTCCCAGTGGACGAAGCGGATGGTGACGGTGTCAGGTCGACCATCGATCTCGGTCTGGACCTTCACGCCGTCGCGCAGCAGCCGGTGGACCTCGCGGTTCGCCCGCACCCGATCCATCGTCGAGCGGCTCTCGGCGAGGATCTCGACCGCCGAGTCGAGTGCCGCATCCGGCACACCGGGGTTGAGACCCCGCAGCGCTACCCGGAGGCGGTGATGCAGGACGACCTCGGCCTGAGAGTCGCGGCCCAGTGTGCCGGCCGGGCCGAGCATCTCGTCGAAGCCGGAGGCGACTTCCCACCGGAGGTCGCGTAGCAGCCGCATCGCGGGCTGCTCGACCAGTGCATCCTCCGTCAGCCCGCCAGCCATGCTCAGGCCACCGGTTCCAGGTCGAGTTCAAGGCGCGAGAGATCAAGCTCACCGCTGATGAGCCGCGGCAGGAGAAGATCTCGGGCTTGACGAAGAGCGGTGTTCTGTCGAATCAGGTTCGATCTCAGCTCGTACATCTGATCCACGACGACGGCGAACCGTTCGAGTACCTCGGCCGGGGGCCTGAGAACCTTCAGGCCATAGGCTTGGTCACGCGATAGGCCGGGGACGGCAGCGTGCGAGTCGATGAACTCCAGCGTCTGTAGTAGGTGAAAGCAGTAGATGAGGGGCGCTTCCGTCCGCACGAAGTACGTCGTGTCGATCGGCCAGAAGTCGCCGTCGGACCAGTGCACAGCTCCGACGTTGCCCTTCCGGCCCACGACGATGCCTGGCCCCCTTACCAGCGACCTGTCATGCCAACCAACGATGCCCGAGGAGCCGTAGACAGCCACGGGCCCAGCGCGACGATCGTCGGCTTTGAGCGCCTTTCCGTAGGCAAGCTCGAGAATCTCTGATAATGGGACGACAGCCCAGTCAGCCGGAATCGGGCCAAGCTCCGAATCGACTAGTTCTGAATTACTGCTTCCTGAGTGTCGGAAGCTGACGAACCACTCGCGGTAGATCGACCGGGCCATCTCTTCCAGCACTTGGATCCGTCTGAGGTTGCTCCCGATTAGCTCGTCGTAGGAGGAGATGAGGTAGACGATCTGATCCTGAACCATGGCCGGAGGTACAGGCACATGTAGTTGACGTTGGGCCGAGATGCTGACGAAGGGCCGCGTCGATTGATTACCGATGGCGAACATCTCCGCCTTGAATGCCGGACTTCTGAAGGCGCACGCGAGGTACCGCGCACGAAGCAGGTCTTCGTTTACCCGGTAGTAGGTCACCTGAGGCGTGAGCATGGCGTATGCCTCCAACGGTGGAAGCACCGCCACCTCGCCCAACGTTCCCTTGTGGCTGAGCAAAACGTCTCCCGGCCGGGCAAAGCCGACCCGAAGAAGATCCGCCTGCTCGCGTCGCAGGTGTTCACAACCGTCGAGCAGCACCCGACCGTCGCGTAGATTCCTCGACATGATGAATGGGATCCCATCCTCGACGTAGTCCGCAGCCTTCGGATGCGCTGCGCCGTGATTCCCGTCCTGGATCGCAATGATCGCTCCGGACCGCTCGAGTTGACCGACAGTATGGATCTCAGGGCGAGTCATGCGACACCGGCAATGTCAACAGATTGGCCACGGCGGCGGCGATCCGCCCTTGATGCTCCAACGCTTCGCCGTTCAGGGCCTCCAGTTCCTCCTGGAGTTGCTCCAGCCGAACAGCGAACTCGAAGCCATCGTCCTCTGCAGCGGCCAGTCCCACATATCGACCAGGGTTGAGGCTCCAGTCTTGGGCCTTGATCTCCTCGATGGTCACCGCCCGGCACTGGCCAGCAATGTCGGCGTAGGTGCCGTCAGGAAAGGAGTCGGCAATCCACGATGAACCCGAGTTCTCCGTCGCGGCGCTCGTCTCACCACGGTAAAGGCGAGCTATGCACGCGAGGTACTCGATCTGTTCGGGCAGGAAGTCGCGGTGCGCTCGATCAATCTGGTTAAACACACCTCGAGCATCAATGAAGAGCACCCTGTCGGCGCGCGCAGTGTCCCGCTTGCCGTTGTCGAGGAACCACAACGTCACTGGCAAGGCCACGGTGTAGAAGAAGTTCGTACCCACCGACACAATCACGTCGACAACGCGGTCCTCGATGAGCTGGCGACGGATCTCCATTTCTGAGCCGCGAGCGTCCGACGCCGAGTTGGCCATGACGAACCCGGCCCGGCCGGTCTCGTTGAGCGCTGAGTAGAACGCCTGGATCCAGAGGTAATTGGCGTTGTCGGGCTTCGGGAGGCCGAAGGGGAACCGCTTGTCGTCCTCGAGCTTGGCCTTGTCGACCTTGTTCACGTTGAACGGCGGATTGGCCATGACGAAGTCGAACTTGCCAATCGCGTTGTGCAGGTCCTCGTAGTAGGTGTTCGCCTCACGGATGTCGCCGGCGAGCCCGTGCACCGCCAGGTTCATCTTCGCCAGGCGCACTGTCTCCTTCGTCTTCTCCTGCCCGTAGACCGACAGCTCGGATCCGGGGTCCTTGCGGTGGCGCTCGACGAAGTGCGCCGACTGCACGAACATGCCTCCCGATCCGCACGCAGGGTCGTAGATCTTGCCGTGGTATGGCTCGATGATCTCGACGATGAGTTTGACGATCGACGTCGGCGTGAAGAACTCGCCGCCCTTCTGGCCCTCGGCAAACGCGAACTTGGCGAGGAAGTACTCGTAGATGAGACCGAAGCCGTCGCCCTCGATCGAGTGCGGGAGCCGGCCGAGGAGCCGCAGCAGCTCGACGAGCACCTCGTTCGGCAACCCGGCGTACGCGCGGGGCAACACGCCGTCGAGATCCGGGTTCGTTCCCTCGATCGCCGCCATCGCATCGTTCAGCGCCTTGCCGATGTCAGCGCCCTCGGGCAACGACACGAGCTTGTCGAAGCGAGCCTCCTCAGGCAGGTAGAGCACGCCACGCGCGTGGTAGTCGGCGGGGCCAACCTTCCGCCGACCCGTGCCCTTGCCCTCGAGCTCGTCGTGGACAGCGGCGAAGCGCAGGTCCGCGTAGCGCAGGAAGATCAGACCGAGCACTGGCGTCGAGTACTCCGACGCGCGCAGGCCCGAATTGGCGCGCAGCTGGTCGGCGGCCTCCCACAGCCGGTTCTGCAGTTCGTTCAGATCCGTCGCCATCTCTCTCCTGTCGGTCGGTATCGCTCAGGTGTGACTGCTTGCGCCTACAGCTCGAGCGCGGTGATGGCCTTGCGCTTGCCGACGTCGGTGCGGCCGTCGTAGTGGAGCCGCAGCGTCGCCTCGCTGTTGCCGAGGATGTCGGCGACCGTGCGGTAGGACTCGCCGGCGTCGAGCATCGCCGTCGCGGTGTAGTGACGCAGGTGCAGCAGCGTGATCGGCGACGCGCCACGGGCCGTGGCCCAACGGTTCGTCACGTTGTCGGGCCGCATCGGTGTCGTGCCTTCGATGCCGGCCGGGAAGATGTACTCGTTCGGCGCCGGCTCGCGCCGGAGTAGTTCCGTCCGCCGCTCGGCCTGCCGCTTGAACGCCTCGACCGCGCCGGTCGTCAACGGCACGTCCCGCCAGTCCGATCGCTTGGTTGCCTTGTAGGCGAGCCCGATGCCGGGGCCGCCGTCACTGATCGCCGCCGCCACGTGGACCTCGGCCAGGTCGAGGTCCACGTCCGACCACCGCAGCGCGATGAACTCACCCCGGCGCATGCCGGTGCTCGCCAGGATCGTCGCCGCATCCTTGATCTCCGGGTCGTGCCGTTCGGCCTTGGCCAGCACGGCTCGAACCTCGTCGCTCGTCGGCGCCCACGGCTTCGACCGTGACGTGCGCGGGCGAGCGGCGTCCTTCGCCGGGTTCGAGTCGAGGAGTCCGCGCTTGCGGGCGAGGTCGAGAGCTCGGGTCAGGACGGTGGCGCAGCGCCGCACGTACGCCGGGCTCTTCCCCTCCGAACGCATCGCGCCGTAGAGGTACTCGATGTCCTGCCACGTGAGACGGCTGAGGCGGATCGACCCGAACTCCCGGCCGTCGGGCAGCTCGGTCGCCGACATGACCCGGGTCGCCGAGCGGACGGTGGCGATCGTGCTCGGAGCCAGCTCGATCAGCCCGGCGTCGACCGCTTGGAGGTAGAGCTGGAAGACGGCAGCCACCGACCGGGCGTTGGTGCCGCCGGCCGGCAGGCGCTTCTCGTGGTCGGCGACCTTCAGCCGGGCGAGCGCGATCTCGGCGTCTACACGCGTGCCGTGGACCGTGCGGGACACGCGCCGGCGACGACCGGTGACCGGGTCGCGACCGACCTCGACATCGACGCGCCAGACGCCCTCGCGCACGGCGAAGACGCCGCCGCTCCCGCGCCGCCGTGCCCGCTTCGTCGACCGCTCTACCGAGGGGGAACGGCGTGCTCTCGATGTGGTCGCGGCTCGTGCCATGACTCACCTCCGAGGTAGAGCGGCGCTGGAACCCCGGAGATGGTAGAGCGTTTGAGTAGAGCGTGAGAGGATGAGCGCGGCAGAGGCCCTCCGGAGAGGGCCTCTGACCAGGCATTTCTTGGAGCGGACGACGAGATTCGAACTCGCGACCCTCACCTTGGCAAGGTGATGCTCTACCAACTGAGCCACGTCCGCGTGGACCCAGACTCTAGCAAGCGCCCCGCTCACGACACACCTGCGAAGCCCGAACCGGTCTGGCGCGTACGGCCCGATGTGTCACCCGGTTGGGTGCTGCTAACCCAGCTCGGCAACGCTGGCGCGGACGAGGCGGGCCATCTCATGCGCGATCGGGCGATCGGTGATGCCCGAAATCGTGACGTTGAGGCCACCGCCGATGAACGTGAGCGACGCCGAGCGATCGTCCTGGAGACCCTGCACCACAAGGTCGATACCGATCTCGAAAACGATCACTTCGGGCGACCACTCGCGCTCGTTGACCAGCAACACCCGCTGATCGGTTAGCGCCGCCACACCGCTTGCGTTGTTGAAACGGCCCTGCACCACGCAATCGAGCACCTCGCTCGGGCGCATCGTCACCGACAAGACCGCAAGCGAGGCGCGGGCGGCCACCAGCGAAGGCGGCGAGAGGGCGCCGATCGCGCCGGCCATGCCATGAGGATCGGCGAACTCCTCGCCGCCTTCGCCGGCTTCTGCCGGCGGGCGAACGGCCCCTGCAGGAGGAGGTGGCCCAGCGGCCGGGGGCGGGGGTGGTGGCGAGAACGCCGGAGCAGGCGGTACGGGCGGCGGCTGGGGAGGGGGATCGAAGGCGGGTGGTGGTGGCCGGAGCGGGCCGGCTGATGCGGGCGGACCGCTCGCCGGGGACAGAGCGCTGTCCGGCAACGGCGCGCCGAAGACCGTCGAGGACGAAGCCGGGGGCGGTGCCGATCCCGCTCCCTGCGGGTCGGGCGGAGGAGGCGGCGGCGGCGGCGGCACCGCACCAGACGGCGGCGGCGGCGGCGGACCAGACGACGACGACGGCACCGCACCAGACGGCGGCGGCGGACCAGACGACGACGACGACGACGGCGACGGCGGACCAGACGGCGGTGCGCCGGCCGCACCCGATGCTTGGGCTTCGAGAGGCGGCGTTGCTCCTGCTTCTTGTTCGTCGAGAACATCGAGCAATGACTTGCCGGGCGGCGGCGGCGTGAAGTGAAAGACGGTGGTCTTCTTGGCGTCGAAGGCCTCCCGCTCGCTCGGCCGAAGATAGGTGTCGTCTTGCTCACCCGGCAGCTTCTCTGCCGGTGTCGACAGCAACAGCTCGAGCCCGTCCTCCTCGCCACCGCTGGCGTCGGCCGCTGGCGGACCTGACGGTGGCGCGGGCGGGGATGGCGGCGCCGACCCGCTCGAAGGAGGCGGAGGCGGCGGCGCGCCGGGTGACGGCACGCCAACGGCGGGCGGCGGCGGCGGGGGTGCAGGGACTCCAGGGCTCGCGGCGCCGGGCGGGGTCTCGATCGGCGCGTCGGCGGCAGGAATCCGCGAGCCACACCGGAAGCAGAACTTCGAGCCTTCGGCGTTCTCGTTGCCGCATGTCTGGCATCTCATAGGGCCACCTGTCTGCGCGTCATCGTCTCCGGCTCCGCAAGAGCCACACGATACCCGCACCTCGCGTTGCGTGGATTGAAGCGGGCTCAGGGCGGCAGCAGCGCGAGCTCGAGCAATCGCCGGTCGGCGGGCCTCATCGGGAGCGCGAGCGCTGCGGTCTTCGCTCGCTCACTCATCTTCGCCAAGGTCTTGCGCACGATGGCCACGGTCTTGTCTTCGCCGAGCCTCGCCGCCAGCTCGGAGAACTGCGTCTCGAGGAACGTGAGGCACAGCGCGTCCTCGTGGGTCTGCACCTGCGCGTCGGTCGCACGCCGCTCTTTGCGGATGATCTGCTCGACGCGCTCGATCGTGGCGGCGTCGTACCCACATGACGCGAGGATGGCCGCGACCTCTTCCGCGTGCTGGCGGCCGAGGGTCGTGCGCCAGCGCAAGTACCCGGCTCGGCCCTCGGGGAACGAACTGCGAGGCACGGTCCACCGCCGAAGGTGGTTGGCTCGAGCCGCGAGCAGCTGGACCTGCGTCGCCCCGGGGTCGAGGCGGCGCACCCACTGCGTCATCAGCTCGGCATGGGCCAGCTCCTTCGGCCTGGTCTGACCCTGGACGTCGAGCACATGCGGATCGTCGGCGTTGGCCCGGTCGATCGCCGCCATGGCTTGCTCGAACCGGTCGGATCCCACCCCATCAGCCTCAGCGGCGCGTCTCGGGCGGGCGGAGATCGATCTTCAGCACCAGGACCCCGTCGTCCACCGAGCCGACCGCGTCGCCGATTATCGCAAAGTCTTGGAAGTCGACCTGGGCCTGCTGGATGAAGTGCGAACGCTCCTCGCCGGCCACAGGTGGCAGCGGTCGGTTCTTCACGGCATGGGCGCGTTCACGAAACCGTTGGATCATCGCGTCGACGTCGAGGGAATCAGCCACGAGGGTCACCTGAACGGCTGCCCGCTCGTGCCTGCTCGATGTCTTCGAGCGTGACGATCTCCATCGGGTCAGGCTCGAGGGTCACCTGGTTGTCGTCCGCGCCCATCTGCTTGCCGGGGCGCATCGGGCCGAGGATGGTGACCGCGGACGGAGCTGGGGGGCCGGCGACGGGTGCCGGATCTGCCACGGACTGGTGGACGTCGTCGAAACCGGTGTGATCGAAGGCCGGCTCGTTCGCGTCCGGCTCGGGATCGTCGGCCGCATCGGCATCTTCCTCACCGTAGGCATCGACCTCGCTCTCGTACACGTCGTCGCCGCTGTCGTGATGCTCGTCCTCGATGCCATACACGGACGGTTCGCGATGATCGAGCACGGCGTCGGGTTCGACGCCGCCCTCCACGTACTCCTCGTCGTGCTCGAAAGCACCATGCACCTCATCGCCGTCAGGCCCGGCAAGCCCGCCAGACGTCGCATCGACCCCCATGGCCACCGCTGCGGGCGCAACCCCGAAACCCGTCACGTCCGCCGCCTCGTCGACCGGGCTGAACCGTGGTGGCGAGGTGGTCGACGAATCGTCTCCGCTGGTTGCGCGCGGGCCCTGCAACTCACTCAGGGGCTTGACAACTACCGAAGCGCCATCATCGGGCGGGTACGCCGAACGGGTGAGCACGGACGTTGCCGCCGCGGCTGTGGCCGCGCCGCCGATGCCGGCATCGACCGGTGGCACGACGCCAAAGTCGTCATCGTCACGGGGCGCGGCGACCGGCGTGACCGGCAGCGCGTCGGGGTGTGCCGCCGCGTCGTCGAGCTCGTCGTCATAGGGGTAGTAGTCGTCGTACCCGGGGCGAGTGTGACGCCAGAACAAGAACGTGAGCGTCGCGATGGCGGCGCCCACGCCGAGCAGGCCACCCACGACGAGTGGCAGCCGGCCACCACCACCCGACGAGCTCGCCTCCGCCTCTTTCACCGGCGTTGTGGTCGTGGTCGGCGCGGTCGTCGTCGTCGTCACTGCCTCAGTACTGGTGGGGGCAACCGTCGTCGGCGTCGTCGGCGGCGCAGTCGTGAACGGAACGGTGGTCTGGACCGGATGGGGCGCGGTGGTCGACACCCTGTAGGTCGTGGTCGGGTGGGGAACAGTTGTCGTCGGGGTGTTGTACCGCAACGTCGATTGCGGCGTCGGCCGGACCGTCGGCTGAACCGGCACGCTCGTCGGAGCGGTCGTCGTGTTCGACGCCGTCGTGGTCGTCGACTGCGCCATCGCGGCTCCGACGGGCAGCGCGAACACGACGAAGAGGGGAAGCAGCACCAGGAAGCGGCGCCACGGGAAACGGGGAGTAGGGGCTGTCACGTTCAGCATCCTCGACTTGGGTACGTGAGAAGAACCGTCGTGGGCCGTACGACACACACCCGGTTC
The DNA here is from genome assembly GCA_016185305.1 of Actinomycetota bacterium. GTDB lineage: Bacteria > Actinomycetota > Acidimicrobiia > Acidimicrobiales > Acidimicrobilacustridaceae > JACPNV01. Next base: position 14,568 of record JACPNV010000031.1, read on the forward strand.
GACGCAGACGGTCCGGCCAGGTTAGTGCGCGGGTGCTTCCCGGCGACAGGTCGGGGAGCCAGACGGCCCAACTGCAGGTCAGCGCTGGTGCGCCGGGCACGAGTATGTGGTGCGGCCACCGACGGTACGGCGCTCGAGGGGATGGCCGTCACGTGGGCACGCCGCACCCGGCGCTCGAGCTTCCATCAGCTCGCCCGTGTGCGAACCGCCGCGGCGCAACAGCTCGGGAAGCGCGGATCGGATGGTCCGGTGCAGCCGGCCGAGCTCGGCATCGCTCATCGACCCCGCCGGACGGGTGGGGTCAAGCGAGGATCGCCAGAGAACCTCGTCGACCAACAGGTTGCCGAGCCCGGCGACGCGGTGCTGGTCCATGAGGCGGGACTTGAGCGGGGCCGCACTGCCTGCGAGTGCCGTGCGCAACTGGCCGAGCGTGAGCCGCATCGCGTCAGGACCGAAGCGAGACTCGTCGGGATCGAGCTCGACACCGCCGAGTCGTCGCGGGTCGCGCAGCCGCAGCACACCACCATCGTCGAAGTGCACGGCGAAGCGGTCCCACGCGGGCTCATCGCGGGGACTGCCGTACTCGAGGCGATCGACGCCAGCGAAGCCATCGACAAGGAGTCGCCCGGTCATGCCGAACCGCAGCCCGAGCACCGACGATCGAGCGCCACCATCGAGATGATCGTGCGCCACATCGAGCAGCAGCACCTTGCCCGCCCGGCGAGCCGAGCAGAACCGCATGCCGACCAATGCGTGCTCGACCTCGAGCGCCTCCAACCCACCTTTCAAGAACCACGCGTCAGGCGCGGCGACCGCAGCGATCAGCCGGCCAAGAGCACGCCGTTCGGCCAGCCGACGGTAGAGCTCGATCTCCAGACCCTCGGGCACCAGTCCAGCAGAGCAAAGTCTCGGGGGCCTCGGCCAACCACAACGCCGCTCGGCGTCAGTAGCTGCCCCAAAGCGGGTCGCCACTCGTCGGGCGCTGGTCGAGACGACCGGTCCGCGCCGCTGCCGCAGCCGCTTCAGCTTCCACCTGTTCGTCGGCGACCCGTGCTTGCGCAGCCTTGTTGTGAAGCTGCCGGAGCGAGGGACGCGGCGAGGTGCCGAGGCGGTCGACCCGGGCCTCCTGACGGTCGGCGATCTGATCAGCCAGGACGGCGAGGGCACCCAAGCCCAAGACAAGAAGCAGATATCCGCTCACGCCGATGAGCAAAGCAACGCGCAGCTGGCCCTCGTTGCTCGCGACGACGTCGGGCATCAGCGCGACCGAGAGTGGGATGAGCAACAACGCGCAGATCAGCGCCACCCAACCCACGTTGGAGAGGAGCGGCGCCGGACGCTTCCGCCACGTACTCGACCTGAAGCCGACCGCAGGATCGCTCGCCCGGAACAGATCGTCGGTGATCGGCTTCGACAGCCACACGTTCGCGAGCGGGATCAGCCACGCCACACGAGCGAGGGTCACCGACACGCGCAGGCCGCGGATTTGCATCGGGAGAAGGTTGCGATAGGCCCGGCTCGTCCACCACGCCGCGGCAACGCACACCAGCACGACGATCGCCACGACCTCGGTGCGAAGGCGACCGATCCAGTCGGCCCAAACGCTGTTGTCGACCGGGAGCCTCGGCAGGATCGGGTCGAGGCCGGCGTAGTACGCCAAGTGCGCGAACGCGCTGGCCAGCGACACGACGATCGCGAGCATCAGCACCGAGCGGAACACTCTGGTGCGGGCGCGGATCGAGCGGTACGTGAGCAAGCCGTGCGGGCCCGGCGCGGTCCACACTCCTTCCTGTGGGCCGTCGATCCCGTGCCGGTGAGCGCCTGCCATGCTCATGCCGCACAGCCCGCAGAACTCGACACCCTCGAAGTCGGGCTGGCCGCACCGGGGGCAAAGCGGGGTGCCGATGGCAAGCGCCGGCGGTTCGGGCGCGATGCGCTCTGCCAGCTCGAGATCGGTCAACGACGAGGGGAACCGCGGTCGAAGCCGGCCGCCCATGTTCGGCGCGTGGCAAGCATCGCAGTACCGGTCGGTCGCGTTGAGTTGCGCTCCACAGCTACCGCACGTTCCCACGCTGGAGGTATCGGCAGGCCAGCGCAGTTGCCTGAGGAAAAACTAGGTCAAATGGCCTAGTTACCTCGCTCGGCGAGGTCGAGGGCGCCGAAGAAGTCGGCGACGAGGTCGTCAGGGTGCTCGAGGCCGACCGAAACTCGGACGGTCCCGGGCCCGATGCCGTTGGCGGCGAGCTCGTCGGGGGTGAGGTTGACGTGCGTCGTCGACGCCGGGTGCGTCACCAGCGTCTCTGGCCCGCCGAGCGACGTGGCGAGCTGGGCGACCTCGACGCCCTCCACGAAGCGGCGACCGGCGTCGCGCCCGCCGGCCACGTCGAAGGAGAGCAGGCCGCCCATGAGCGCCATCTGGCGCCGCGCCAGCGCGCGCTGGGGATGCGAGTCGAGGCCCGGATACCGGACCTCGGACACGTCGGCGCGGGACTCGAGCGCCTCGGCGAGGTGCTGCGCGCCGTCGGACTGCTGGCGTAGGCGCACGGCCAGAGTCCGGATGCCGCGCAAACCGTTCATCGCGTCGAACGGCGACGCGTTGGCGCCTTGCAGCACCGCGAACGACCACAGCCACTCGATCAGTTCCCTGGCGCCCGCGACGACGCCAAGGGTCGCGTCGTTGTGCCCGGCCAGTGCCTTGGTGGCCGAGTGCAGCACGAGGTCGGCGCCATGATCGAGCGGGCGCTGGCCCAATGGCGTGGCGAACGTGGAGTCGACCACCGTGATCGGCCCGGAGATCGCGCCGATCTCGTTCAGATCGACGAGATCGAGCTTGGGGTTGGCGGGTGTCTCGGCGAGCACCAACGTCGTCTTGCCCGGCACCACGGCGCTCGCGAACGCGCCGGGCTCTGTGCAGTCGACGAACGTGACGTCGATGCCGAACCGCGGGCAGACCATCTGCAAGAGCATCTGCGTGCCTGCATAGAGCTGCCGCTGGGTGACGATGTGATCGCCGGTCGAGCACAAGCCGAGCACCACTGCGCTGACCGCGCCCATACCGGACGCGAACGCACGCGCCGCTTCGGCGCCTTCGAGTGACGCCACCGCGTCCTCGAAGCCGGCAACAGTCGGGTTCCCATAACGCGAATAGAAGCGGGAGGCGCCCGCGCCGAGGGCCATGGCGCGGGCCTCTTCCACCGTCTCGGTCACGAAGGTCGTGGTCGGGACGAGCGTCGGTGCAAGCGCGCCATCGTTGTGCTCTCGGCCGGCCCGTATGGCAACGGTCTCGGCGTGCAGGCTGTCGCTGGTCGACATCGATCCTCCTCGGCCTCACACGACCGCGGCGAGGAACTTGGTGAGGGGCCCGCCGATCTGTTCGGTCTCGAGCAAGAACGCGTCGTGCCCATGCGGGCTGTCGATGACCGTGTGCTCGACCGGGAGGCCGCGGGACCGCAGCTCGTCGCGGATCAGCTCCTGTTGATAGGGGTAGTACAGCGCGTCGGTGGTGATGCTCATCGTGTGGGCTGGGCAGCGGATGCGACCAAGTGCCGTGGCCACGCCGCCCCGGCCGCGGCCGACGTCATGCAGGTCCATCGCCTTGCAGATGACGAGGTAGGTGTTGGCGTCGAACCGGCGCACGAGCTTCGCCCCGTGGTAATCGAGGTAACCCTCCACATCGAAGCGCTGCCACAGGCGGAACTGATCCAGCCCGTCGACCACGTTCCTCCCGAACCGCTCACCGAAGACTTCGTCGCTGCGGTACGTGATCTGAGCGAGGGCGCGTGCATTGGCGAGGCCGCGCGCCGGCCCGTCGCCCGGCTCGGCGCCGTAGTAATCGCCACCGCGCCACTTGGGGTCGAGCTCGATCGCGCTGCGCTGCACCATGCTGTAGCCGATCTGCTGAGCAGTCGCGGCCGCGACGGTCGCGATGGGCACGATGCTCCGCACCCGATCGGGGAACATCACCGCCCACTCCAGCACCTGCATCCCGCCCATCGAACCTCCGACGACCGACAGCCACGCGCCGATGCCGAGCCGGTCGGCCAGCTCGGCCTGGGCCCGGACCATGTCGCGTATGGACACGACCGGGAACCGGCTGCCGTAGGGCTCGCCGGTCTGAGGTTCGAGCGCGGCCGGTCCGGTCGTGCCCTGGCAGCCCCCCAGCACGTTGGCGCACACCATGAAGTAGCGATCGGTGTCGAGGGCGCGGCCCGGGCCGATCAAGCCATCCCACCAGCCAGCCGTGGGGTGCCCCACCCCGGCCCGGCCGGAGGCGTGCGAATCACCGGTGAGGGCGTGGCACACCAGCACGGCGTTCGCGCGCTGGTCGTCGAGGCGGCCCCAGGTCTCGAAGGCGATGTCGACATCCCGCAAGGCGCTGCCGCCTTCGAGCTGGAAACGGCTCGTGGTCGCGACGCGGACGAAGCGCCGCTGGCCCACGGCGTCTCCGGCGCGCCAGGCTCCGGTCACCGGCAGTGGCTCGCGGCTGAGCGGCGCTCGCTGATCGGGGGTCGTCATCGTGCGGAGTGGGCTCTGGGCGAATGATCGGTCATCGTCGGTTTGGGCGGGACGGACACCGGTTGGGTCTCGTCGGGCGATCTCGGCCGATCTCACCCGGACACTTCGTTGCCTCGCCGGCACGATGCTGGCTCGACCACATCCCCACCTTCCAGTTGGGCCGGATGATGGGATGGCACCTTGGGTGTCCGTCCCAGGTTGCCGGACCCGGTACGCCGGGCCGCTCGTGATGTCGTGGCTTCAAAGACTACCCGCGGCCTCGGCGCCGAGGTAGCTCAGTTCACGAATATTCGACCTCGAGGGCCTGTTGCTCGGGGTAGCCGACGACATCGGTGAACTGGTCGAAGGAGACGAGCTCGTCGAGGTCGTCACGCATGGAGCCCTTGGCGTGAAGGATTGACAGCGCGTCGGTCATCGCCCTGGTCGCGGCGAACAACGCGGTGAGCGGCGACACGATGAGATCGAAGCCGAGGTCGTGCAGCTCGCCGGGCGTGCACAGCGGGGTCCTGCCGGTCTCGATCATGTTCGCCACGAGCACTCGGTCGGGAAGGGCAGCAGCAATCGCTTCCAGCTCCCCGAGCGACTCAGGCGCCTCGACGAACAGCGCGTCCACGCCGAGATCGGCCGCCATCCTCACTCGTTCGATCGCTTCGTCGATGCCGAGCGGAGCGCGCGCGTCGGTTCTCGCCGTCACGAACAGGTTCATGCGGTGGTCGACAGCTGCGCGCAGCTTCGCCAGCCACTCGTCGCGCTCGACCACCTGCTTGCCGCCCATATGCCCGCACTTCTTGGGCCACACCTGATCTTCGAGGAACAACCCGGCGGCACCCGCCTCCTCCCACAGCTCGACGGTGCGGATGGTGTTCAGCGGGTTGCCATAGCCCGTGTCGGCATCGACGACCACCATCAGGTCGGGGTTGGCGCGGCACACCCGGCGCGCGACCTCGGCCATCTCGGTCTGGGTCAGCAAGCCCGTGTCAGGCCGGCCGAGCAACGTGCCCGACGTGCAGTAGCCGGAGAGGAACACCGTGTCGAAGCCCGCTCGATGCGCCAACCGCGCCGACAGCGCATCCCACGCTCCCGGCATGACGACCGGTGTGCCTTGCCCGAGGCGCCGTCGGAGGTCGTCGCCGTCCATGCTCATGCTCGTGACGTTACGCGCCGGCGAGGCAGGCGGCGCAACCACCACGCGAGCACGTCGTCGCCGTCGACCGTGTACGCGTCGCACATGACACGGCCGAGCGCTTGCAGCGCGCCCCGAGAGGCTTCCTCGCTGTCGGCTCGGGACACCTCGCGAGCGAGTGCTGCGCCCTGATCCCAGAGCTCGTCGTGGGTGGGAGTCGGCAACGAGAGCACGTCTCGAGCCGCGAGCTTGATGGCGTCAGCCGAGAGGGCCCCACCCGCGAAGTTGGCCCACGCCCACGCGCTGACAGGCGGCGCCAGGGCGACCGCCGCTGCATGCCACACGCGGCCGGGATCGTGCGGCACGAGCGCGATGACCGGCACCGAGGGGTACCACTCCCCGCGCTCGTCGACCGCGGCTTCGAGCACCCTGGTCTGGGTGGCGATCAACACCTTGGGCACGAGGAGATCGGACGCCCACGCCCGCAACCGGTCGTCGAGCTCGTCGAGGCAGACGGCCGGTTCGAGCCATCGCTCGCCGGCGAACTTGGTCGGACGCTCGCCCCACATGGTCCGGCCGGGGTCGATGAGCCCGGCCGTCACCAGCCGGCACGTTCGAGAAGTCGACGGGTCGGCGTCACCCTCCTCGAGGACATGCCCGACGAGGCCGTAGTACTGGTCGCGGAAGCCAGCCGTCGCGCGGCACCAGCCCTCGAGCGTGCCTCGGGACACGATCGTCACGGGCGGCACGCCGAAGAGGTCGGCGACCAAAGGCGACCACGTCGTCAGGCAGGCAGGTTCGCCGCGGCGCCACGGCCTCGGGTCACGCGGTTCGAACGCCTCGCCCTCGAACCGCCGCAGCGGCGCACCGGTGCCGCCCGAGCCGTTGGACGAGGCCGGAAGCTCGAGCACCGGCGCGCACACGCGGACGCCAGCATCGAACGCGAGGTCGGGGCAATGCCAAAGCGCGATGAGCGTGGCATGCCTGAGGACGTGCTCGCGGGCGGCCGCCGCGTCGCGCGCCATGAGGAAAGGCAGCGGTTGCAGCAGCGCGGCCCTGCCCCCCGGCCGGGTCAGTTCGACGGCGTGAACCAGGAACAGCGTTGCGGTGTCGGCGTAGGCCTGCACCGCAGACCCGAAACGGCGGCGCAGACGATCGATGTCGAGGGGCGATCGGGCCGTCGACGTGCCGAGTTGGTTCTGGAACGGCGGGTTCCCGATCACGGCGTCGAAGCGGTCGGGAGCGGCAGGTCCAGCCGGCCGTTGATCGCGCAACGAGTCGCCGACCGCGATGTTCGCGGACCCGACCGGGGCACCCCGCACCACGGCCCAGAGACACAGCGCCGCTTCGGCTACCGCAGCCGCCAGCGGATCGATGTCCACGCCCCACAGGACGTCTTCGACGATCTGGTGGGGAGGAAGGCCGCGTGCGTCGAGGTGCCGCGCCGCCGCGAGCAGGAAGGCGCCCCCGCCGCACGCGGGATCGCAAACGGTCGGGCGTTTCGCCGAGCCACCCTCGATGTGCTCGAGCGCCAGCTCGGTCAACGGCATGGTGATGGCGGCAGGCGTGTAGAAGACGCCGCGCCGGTGGCGGTGCGCTCGCGCCAACAGCGCCTCGTGCACGCGGCCGAGCGTGTCGGGCCACCCCTCGGGCGCGCCGTCAGGAGCTGCAACCGCCGGGATAGGCACCCCACTCGCGCCGGCGAGCTCGTGCAGGCGAAGGTTCTGCGGCGCCGCCCCGAGCGACGAGGTGCAGGCGTCGAACAGCCCCGCCAGAGATGCCGCCGGAGCATCAGGCCGCGGCTCAGCGAGGAAGGCTTCGGCGTCGATGGCGGCGAGCCTACCGGCGCGCCAACCAGTCAGTTGTCGACGACGATCTCGGCTTGGTACCGGCCACCGCCCGCACCCACACAGGTCAGCGAGTAGGTAGCGCCGTTCCCAGCGACGTCGCGGATGACGATCTGCTGGCTGGCGCCCGGGTTCAGCGAGCCCTGACCCGGCTCGACCCGCGGCCCGGTGGTGCTGCAGTTGAACTCGCCGGCACCTCCACCCGAGTTCGAAGCAGAGATGGAGATCGAACCGAACTTCCGCAGCCGGAGGGGGGATGCCGGGCCGAAGAAGTTGATCGCGGCCGGGGCGGCCAGCGTCGTCTGCGGTTGGCTGAACGGTGTTGTGTTCGGCGTGTTCGGGATCGTCACGGTCGCGCGCGGCGTCGAGGGCACCGTCGTCGCGGTCGTGACCGCTGAGCTCGCCGGCTCGGTGCTCGCCGTCGTGTCGGTCGATTCGGTGGACGGCACGGTCGTCGTCGCCTCCGACGGTGAAGGAGTGGTGGTGGTGGTCGCCGCCTTCGCGGGGTTGCTTGCGTCTTTCTTCGCGGGTATGGCCGTGCTCGACGGGGAGGTCGCGACATCGTTGCCGCCCCCGCCGCGGGTCAGCGCGAACGCGATGGCGCCGATCAGCAGCAGACCGACGACGACCACGGCGGCGATGAGCGGGCCGCGGCTGCCCCTTGCACTGGATTCGACGGGGCCCGTGCCGTACGGCATCGACTGTGCGGTCGTGCCGACGAGCCCCGGCGGCACGTCGATGCCGCCGGCCTCGCCGGGTTCGGCTTCTGGAACCACGGCCCAGGCGGCCGCCGGTGCTTCGGCGGCGCTCGCCGCCGCCTGCTCGCCCGCGATGGCGCCCGCGGCCCCGACCGCGCCGCCCGCGAGCGCAGCGCCGGCTGCCGGTGACTTGCCGTTGCCGCCCGGCTTCTCGGGTGCGTCTTGGGACTCGTCGACACCCGCACCATGAGCGTTGCCGACCATCGGCTCGGAGACGGCCCACGAGCCCTCGGCGGGTGGGGGGAGCGGCTCGGCCATCGTCGGATCGGCGTACAGCACCGCGGCCGGTTCGCTCGGCGGCGTGGGCTCGGACTCGGGCGTCTTCGCCTCCGCGACCAGACCGGACAGCGGCGCGAGCTGTGCGGTCGTGCTGGGGTCGAACTGGCCAGGAGCCTGCCCCGCCGGCGAACCCTGGCCGGCAGCTTCTGGTCCCGGCAGGTCGGTTCCGGCCGCGGCTGATGTTCCGGCCTTCTCTTCGGCCGCGGCAACCTCCGCGACGGACTCGACGCCGGCTGCCGCTTCGCCCCGGTCTTCGAGCGCGGATGCAGCCGGGTCGATGATGAGCTCGGGCTGCTTTCGCGGTTCTTGCCCCGGAACGACCGCAGGCTGCTCGTCCATCTCGACGAGCTCGTCGAGCATGCCGTCGTCTTCGTCCTCGTCTCCGTCCATGGCGACGGGTGTGCCGCACTCACCGCAAAACGACGCGCCGGACGGCAGCAACGCACCGCAGGCGCCGCATGCGTATTGGATCTCCATCGCGTCGGGCACGTCATCGATGGCGACGCCATCCGATTCGACCATGGCCGTCGACTCGCCGCCCTCCCGGGGGGGTTTGGCTCCCGGGCGGCCCAACGAGAAGAGCGTGCGAGGAGCCTTCACTCCCCCTCTGTCGTTGCCTTCCGCACTCATCGTCTTGCGTCCCATCCCCGATCCAGCCTATGGCTGTGGTCTGCCGTGTTCGCTGAGTATGCACCCCGAACGCGACGAACGCGCCGCGCCCGCGGGCTTCCCTACCTGTCGGCAAGAACCACCCTGGTCTGGAGGTTTGTCACCGGCAATTCTCGGATCGGCTCGTCGATCACCGCGCCGCGGCCTTGACCTCGGCGTCGACCAGCGTGGCGACGAGCTCGTCGAGCGCGACCGCCCGGCCCGGCCCACCCGATACCTCGACGGCCAACGAGACGTACCGACCGAGGGTTTGCTCGCTGAGTTGGCGGAACACGTACTGCCCGACCGTGTCAACGCCAGGCGCCCCTACCGCCAGCACTTTGATGCCTGCAGCCTGCGCCGAGCGCAGCGCTTGGGCGTAACCGAGCTCGTAGTCGGCATGAGCGGGGGCATCACCGACCAGCACGACCAGCTTCGCGGTCGCGTCGTTCCTCCAACTGGGCTTCGCCACCGCGTCGCGGAGGCCGGTTGCGAGGTCTTCAGGCGTGTCGCCACCGCCGTCGGCGACGACCTCGCCGAGGGCAGCCGAGAACGCCGATGCGTCGCTGGTCAGATCGAACGTGCGGGTTCCGAACAGGTCGCCCCGATCGCGGTAGAGCGTGAGGCCGAACCGCGGGTTCGCGCCGCCGGCCCGGACCTTGGACACGATCGAGGCCACGTTGGCCTTGAGGCGATCGATCTCGTCCGCCATGCTGGCGGTCGCGTCGAGCAGGAACAAGACGTCGACCGCGATCGGGTTGGCTGCGGCGCGGACAGCCCCGTCCAGGGTCACGGTCACCGCCGCCTGGTCACGGCGCAGGGTGGCTTTCGCGATCGACGAGCCGTAGGCGGCCGTGACCGTGAAGTCGGCCGGCTGCTCGGGGAAGAACAGGGCGCGACCGCCGGCGTAGGTGCGAAGGGACGCGACGTTGCGGCCGGATTCGTCGGTGATCATCAGGTCGGCACCGAACACGGCCCCGCCCGTGGCGTCCTGCACCGTGATGACCCGCCGGTTCGCGGTGAAGGTGTCATCGACTGCGGCATCGGGATACGCCCCCGCGAACTCCGAGACATAGCCCTGGTACTCGTTCCACTGTTCGTTGTCGTCAACGCTCGCCGCGAGATACGGAACCGGCTGGCTGGGCTGGTTGCGCTGGATGGTCGGGCCGCCCCCGGCGCCGGCCCGACTCTTCGCGGTCCGCGGACCGTCTGACCAGGTACACCTTCCACCGGGGCAGTCCCATCGTCGCCCGGTGCCGCCGGCGGCCGTGCCGCCCGACTCCTTGCTGGCCGACGTCGGCGATCCGGCGGCGCACGCGGCAAGCCCCAGCGCCATCACGCTCACCAACGAGATCCCCGCCATCGCCTTCGACCTCCCCATCGGCGCCCTCCTGTTGTGACCCGCCGTATCCGACGAGCTCCGGGCACCCATGGTTCCCGAAGATCTCAGGACGGGGGGATCGCGAGGCTGGCCGCCACCTTGGGCCGGCGCAACTTCCAGATGAACCCGTCATAGAACACGTGCAGCCCGCCGAGGGTGAAGAACACCACGGCGTAGAGCACGGGCGAGCCGCGCCACTCGAGCAGGCTGACGATGCCGGTCACGATGCCGAGGTAGATGGCGAAGAAGCCGAGCCGGCCGGGCCGGGCGCGCACAGCCCGGCCGAGCGGTGACCGGCCACCGGTCACGGGGTCGCCGTAGCGGCGGCCGAGGCTCTGGTGGACGATGGCGAAGTACTCCACGGCGTGCGCCCCGACATACCCCATGATCCCGGCGATCGGGTCGATGAGGATCACGACGAACAGCACCGCCGTCGACCCGAGATAGAGCCATTTCACCGGGTTCACCGTGCCGCCGGCGTTCACCGTGCGCCGCTCGTCGAACAACCATCGCACCAGCAGGCCCATCGAGACGAGCACGACGGGCAGCACGAGCCAGCCGGCAACGGGGCGGAGGCTCGCGAGGAGCTCGACGCCTCGCGAGTTGTTGTCGCCGAGGCTCACCGTTGCGAGGCGGTCGGGTGTCTGGGCATCGGCGGCAACCCAGACCAGACCGATCCCGAGCCAGGAGAACAGCAGGAGCTTCTCGACCAGCCCGTCGTGCTGGCTCACCTTGCGACCGTAGATGCGGGTGATGCCGTAGCGCTGCATCAAGGTGTGCTCGGCGTTCCACAGCCCGCCGGCGACCGCGAGCAGCACGACCGAAACGTTGGAGGCGACGAGCACGGCGACCGCGAAGACCAGCGGGCTCCACGTGAAGATGGCGCGCCGCAACCGGAACTGCTCCGTGTCGCCGTACACCAGCGCGATCGTCAACGGTTGGTGTGCGAAGGACAGCAGGAACACACCCGTGACGAAGAGATCGAGCGAGCCACGACTCGGCTCGAGTCGATGGGCGACGAGGGCGAACGGGACCCAGCACAAGGCGATCAAGACGTCGACCGCGGGCCGATGGATCCAAGCGGCGCGCACCGCGGCGGCGTGGTCGACGGTGGTGGTGTTCTCGGCGGATCTTGACTGTGTGATCACCTGACCCCTTCGGTCGGCCGTCGGTCAATCCGTCGGGTCAATGTAGGGGATCGGCGGTCAGCTCGCCTGAGGAAGGTTCTCCTCGATCAGCTTCGCGATGCGCTCGTCGTCGGGCTCGGTCTGGGGTCGGAACCGACCGACGATCTCGCCGTCGGGTGCAACCACGAACTTCTCGAAGTTCCACGTGATGTCGCCGGCCGGTTTGCCGCTGCTGTAGTCGACGGCGGTGAGCGCCGCGTAGAGCGGATGGCGGTCGTCGCCGTTCACGTCGATCTTCTCCGAGAGCGGGAAGTCGACGCCATAGGTCGTCGAGCAGAACTCCTTGATCTCCTCGGGTGTGCCCGGCTCTTGACCGAGGAACTGGTTGCAGGGGATGCCGATCACGGTGAAGGCTTCGTCGCCGTACTTGTCGTGCAGCTTCACGAGCCCCTCGTATTGCGGGGTCAGCCCGCAGCGCGACGCGACGTTGACGACGAGCGACACCTTTCCCTTCTGCGCGGCGAGCAGACCCGGACTTCCGTCCAGACCATCGATCGAGATGTCGTAGATCGACATGGTGTTCCTCCCGTGATCGTTCCGCGTCCATGCGGCCCGCACGCACGCTATCGGGGTGCGCGACGAAAACGGCCGGTAGCCGGTGGGCCAGTACGATGACGGGCGCTGCGGGATCCACGAGGGGACATGCCATGGCCAGCACGCACACGACGGACATCGACGTCAAAGCGCACGCGCGCCGGATCGCGGACGAGGGCTACACGATCATCGAGCGCGCCATCGAGCCCGAGCTCATAGACGGCTTGCACGCTGACCTGCTCCGCCTCGAGCGCGAGATGCAGATCAAGCCGGCGACCAACGACTTCGAGGGCAGCCACACCGTCCGCATCTACAACCTCCTCGTCCATGGCAAGCGCTTCGAGCAGATCCCGGTGCATCCGAACGTCCTTCCCCTCGTCGAGCGCGTGCTCGACCCCGGGTGCCTCATCTCCTCGCTCTCGTCGATCAGCATCGACCCCGGCGAGACCGCGCAGCCGATCCACGCCGACGATCAGCTCATCCCGCTGCCCAAGCCCCACCCGGCGACCGTGTGCAACACCATGTGGGCGCTGACCGACTTCACCGCAGCAAACGGCGCCACCCGCATCATCCCCGGCACGCACCTCTCTGACCAGAGCCCCGACTACTTCGGCACCTACGACTCGATGCCGGCCGAGATGGCCAAAGGCAGCGTGATGGTCTGGCACGGAAGCCTGTGGCATGGCGGCGGCGCCAACACCTCGGGCGAGCGGCGAGTCGGCATCGCCATGAACTACTGCGCGGGCTACATCCGCCAGCAAGAGAACCAGCAACTCGGCATCTCGACCGACCTCGTGAAGACGTTCGAGCCGCGGCTGCGCGAGCTCGTCGGCTACAGCGTCTACAACGCGCTGATCGGCCACATCGACAAGCGCAACCCGTCGTTCCTCCTCGACGAGTCCGGCGATCACCACATGGTCTGGGATGTGAGCTAGGGATGCGCGTAGCGCTCGCCGGTTCGCGGCATGCTGTGGGCTGCACACGGAGCAGGCGCATGAGCAGCGGGCACCACCAGCGGTGAGCGACACCTTTGCGATGGCCCGGGCGCGTCGCGCCTTGATGGAAGCCGGGCTCGACGCGCATGTCCCGCTCGAGCGGACCAGCAGCGTCACGAACGAGGTGTGGCTGTCGCCCGACCTCGTCATCCGCGTGAACCGCCAGCCCAACCAGAGGCTGCGACGCGAAGCCGCGCTCGGCCCGATGCTTCCGTCCTCGGTCAACTATCCCGACGTGATCGCGTACGGCGGCCAACTCGGTGCCGACTGGCTCATCCTCCGCCGGCACGCCGGCACGGTTCTGAGTCGTGCGTGGCCGGCCATGACCGCTGAGGAACGTCGCGAAGCGGTGCGCCAGTTCGCGCAGATCCTGCGCAACCTGCACGGCGTCGAGTGCCCGACCGACCTCCCCGAGATCGACACACCCCAACTCATCGGCGGCCATGGCTTCAACGCGGTAGATCCACTGCTCGCCGCGCTCGACAAGACCGCCACACTGCAATATGTCGACGCCTTGTTCGTCGATCGGCTCCGCCAGCTCGTCCTCGACACGTCGTCGGTCGTCGAGCCGTATGACACGACCCATCTCGTACATGGCGATCTCCACTTCGAGAACGTGCTCTGGGATGGGGCAACCATCACCGCCCTGTTGGACTTCGAGTGGTCGCACGGCGCGCCAGCCGACGTCGACCTCGACATCTTCCTGCGCTTCTGTGCCTACCCGTTCCTGCACGTCGCCGAGGACTACGAGCACCTCACGCGCACCGAGGACTACGCGCCGATCCCCTACTGGCTGGCCGAGGACTACCCCGAGCTGTTCAGCACGCCGCATGTGTTCGAGCGCACCCAGCTCTACTGCATCGCGTACGACATCCGCGAGCTGTTGCTGTTCCCGCCACCGCGTCCGCCGCGTGAGCTGTCCAAATACCATCCCTACAACCGGCTCGACCTCGTGCTGCGGAAGTTCAGCCACCTCCATCGCCTGGCCGGGCGCGAATCGTTCGATCAGATGAGCATGGAGAGCAGCCTGTCGCTCGGGCCCGTGCCCGGCGTACCGCCCGACGCCGTCCCGCCGCTGGCCGGCTGACCACTGAGTGGCCTCCGACCTCATCGCACGATCCGTCTTGTACGGGATGGATCGACCTCCGCGAGAATGGGAGGCGTGCCACCGCCGCCGACGACCAGCACCCTCGACACGCTCTGGCGGTCTGCCGATCCCGCCGCGGTGGCGGTACACGATCGGTCCCGCGAACCGATCTTCTACCGCGAGCTCGGTGAGCGGATCGAGCGGGCCGCGTCGGCGCTGCGGGCGGCGGGCATGGGTGCCGGCGACGTCGTCGGAATCGTGCTGCCGAACGGCGTCGACTTCCTCGTCGCGTTCCTCGCGGTCACGTCGGCTCGCGCCGTCGCCGCGCCGCTGAACCCCTCGTACACCGCGGCCGAGCTGGCGTTCTCTCTGGGCGACGCGCGGGCGAGGGCGGTGCTCGCCGCCGAGACGACATCCGACGCTCTCGCCGCGGCGGCGTCAGCCTCACGACTCCCGGTCTGGACGATGCCCGACCTCGAAACATCCGGGGCGAGCGCGCGTCTACTCGATGCTCCCTCCCCAAACGACGTGGCGCTGTTCCTGCACACGAGCGGCACGACGAGCCGGCCCAAAGGTGTGCCGCTGACGCAAGGCGCCCTGATGGCATCGCTCGACAACATCGTCGCGACGTACGCGCTCTCTGCCGACGACCGGTCGGTGGTGGTGATGCCGCTGTTCCACGTGCATGGGCTCATCGGCGTCACGCTCTCGACGCTCCGCTCGGGGGGGACGTTGGCCCTTCCGCCCCGCTTCTCGGCCTCGTCGTTCTGGGAAGAGGTTCGAGCGCTCGGTGCGACGTGGTACTCCGCGGTGCCGACGATCCACCAGATCCTCCTGCAGCGCGCCCGCAAGCTTCCCGACGAACCGGCGCGGCTCCGCTTCATCCGGTCGTGCAGCGCGTCGCTTCCCCCGGCGACGCTGCGCGATGTCGAGGCCAGCTTCGACGCACCGGTGCTCGAGGCCTACGGCATGACCGAGGCCGCACACCAGGTCGCATCGAACCCGCTGCCTCCGGCCGCGCACAGGCCGGGGTCGGTCGGGCTCGGCACGGGTGTGGAGGTCACGATCCGCGACGAGCGGGGCCAGGTGCTCGCGTTCGGCGCGCATGGTGAGGTCTGTGTGCGCGGCCCGAACGTGATGCTCGGCTACCAGACGAACGACGAAGCACGCGGCGACCGACCTGCGCCCGATCCGAACATCGCGGCGTTCTTCCCTGACGGTTGGTTCCGCACGGGCGATCAGGGCGTGCTCGGTCCCGACGGGTACCTGTCGCTCACCGGACGCATCAAAGAGCTCATCAACCGCGGCGGTGAGAAGATCTCCCCGCTCGAAGTCGACGCCGTGCTGCTCGAGCATCCCGCTGTCGCCGAAGCGGTGTGCTTCGCCGTGCCCCACGACAAGTACGGCGAGGAGGTCGAGGCCGTGGTCGTGACCGCGCCGGGAACAGCGATCGACCTCGACGACGTGGCGCGCTTCTGCCTCGACCGCCTCGCCGGCTTCAAGGTCCCGAAGCGCATCCACCTCACTGACGCGATACCCCGCACCGCCACCGGAAAGGTCCAGCGCCGTTTCGTCGCCGCCGCGTTCAGGGAGGTGCCGGGTGGGCGCGCCTGAGAACGACGAGGCGCCGGGCGGGCATCAGATCACCGGCGGGCACCTCGTTGCCCGTGCCCTGCGGGCCGAAGGCGTCGACGCCATCTTCACGCTCTGCGGCGGGCACATCATCGACATCTACGAGGGATGCCTCGACGAGGGCATCCGCATCATCGACGTCCGCCACGAGCAGACCGCTGCCCACGCGGCTGATGCGTACGCGCGCCTGACCGGTGTGCCGGGCGTGGCGGTCGTGACCGCAGGTCCGGGCACCACCGACGCCGTCACCGGGGTTGCCAACGCCTTCCGAGCACAGGTCCCGATGCTTGTGATCGGGGGGCAAGCAGCTCGCCGCCAGTACCACCAGGGCGGGCTGCAGGAGCTCGACCATGTGTCGCTGATGAAGCCGATCACCAAGTTCGCGACCGCAGTGCTCGACACCGAGCGGATCCCCGAGCTCGTCTCGATGGCCTTCCGTGAGGCGTTCAACGGCCGGCCGGGCCCGGTCTTCCTCGAGATCCCGCGCGACGTCCTCGATGCAGGCGTCGACGAGCGCGACGTCGTCTTCCCCCAGCGCTACCGCACGACTGGACGCGCGCACGGCGATCCGGTTCTCGTCCAGGAGGCTGCCGATGTCCTCTCGCGAGCCAAGCGGCCGGTCGTGCTCGCTGGCAGCCAGGTATGGCACGCCCGGGCAAGCGATGTCCTCGCCGAGCTCGCGGAGGCCGTCCAAGCTCCGACCTACCTCAACGGCGCGGCGCGGGGTTCGTTTCCGCGCGACTTCGAGCTCACCTTCAACCGGTCGCGCCGACCGGCGCTCGCCGACGCCGACGCCGTGCTCGTCGTCGGGACCCCGTTCGACTTCCGGCTGGGCTACGGCCGGCGCATCGGGCCCAAGGCGTCGGTCATCCAGGTCGACCTCGACGCAAGCGAGCTCGGCCACAACCGCGACGTCGACGTGGCGATCGCCGGCGATGCGAAGGCGGTGATGGGCCAGCTCGTGGCTGCGAGTGACCGGCGCGCGTCGACCTCTCCGTGGTTGACCGCGCTCCGAGCCACCGAAGCCGCTCGGCTCGAAGCCGACCGGCCGTTCCTCACCTCCGACGCAGTACCGATCCACCCGTTGCGCCTCGCGCGCGAGATCGACGACTTCCTGCTCGACGACTCGTACTTCATCGGCGACGGTGGTGACGTCGTGACGATCTCCGCCAGCGCGATAACGCCGCGGCGGCCCGGCCACTGGCTGGACCCCGGTCCGCTCGGCACGCTTGGGGTCGGCACGCCGTTCGCCATCGCCACGAAGACGGTGATGCCGCGCGCTGACGTCGTCTGCCTCTTCGGCGATGGCGCGTTCGGCTGCACCGGCTTCGACTACGACACGCTCATCCGCTTCGGCCTGCCGGTGGTGGGTGTGGTGGGGAACAACGCGGCGTGGAACCAGATCCGGTTCGGCCAGATCGCCCGGTATGGCAAGGGCGAGCGGGGCGATGCCGCCAACCTGCTCGATCCGACTCGCTACGACCGCGTCGTCGAGGCGCTCGGCGGCTACGGCGAGCTCGTCACCGAACCCGACGGCATCCGCCCTGCGCTCGACCGCGCTCGCGAGTCTGGTTTGCCGGCACTTGTCAACGTGATGATCGACCCCGACGTCTACAGCAGTGGAACCCAGAACCAGACGATGTACTCGTAGCCTCGTGCGCCAAAGAGCGAGAGGGCGCGGCGCGGCGGACTGGGCACGCCGATAGCGATCTACGTCTGTTCGGCATCGCGGCGATGGTCGTCGCTCGCGGGCTCGGGCGAGGCGTCTGGAGCCGCGGCCGGGGTTTGCTGCTCTGCTTCGATCTCGGGTGACGCTTCGGGCGGCACGAAGCGGTGGCCGTCGCGGTAGGGCTCGTCGCTGTCGCCGGGCCGGCGCCTCACGCCACCGATGAGCAGGACGAGGATCGCACCGGCGATCGCGAGCACGCTGGTCCAGATGTTCACGCGCAGGCCGAAGATCAGGTTGGCTGAATCTGACCGGAGTGACTCGACCCAGAGCCGTCCAAGGAAGTAGCCACCGATGTAGACCGCGAACAGCCGCCCGGGCCGGATCACCCGCTTCTTGTCGAGCCAGAGCAGGAGACCCACGAGCGCCAGGTTCCAGAGGGACTCGTAGAGAAAGGTCGGTTGGAACGTCGTGTCCGCGGGATAGGCGTTGCAGTTGTACTCGGTCGACTCGCGCACCCGGCAACTGATCTGCAGCCCCCAGGGCAGCTCCGTGGGCCGGCCGTAGAGCTCCTGGTTGAACCAGTTGCCGAGCCGACCGATCGCTTGCGCGAGGGGGAGCGCGGGCGCAACCGTGTCAAGACCGGGCGGCAGCCGAAGGCCCTTCTTGTACGCGACGAACAGCCCGACACCGACGCCGACGACGATCCCGCCCGGGATGCCCAAGCCGCCGTTCCAGATCGCGAACGCTTCCCAGGGGTTCTTGCCCTCACGGAAGTAGAGCTGGTTGTCGGTGATGACGTGGTAGAGCCGCGCACCGATGAGCCCGGCCGGCACGGCCCAAAGTGCGATCGTCGAGATGTCTTCGGGATCGCCACCGCGATCGCGCCACCGGTTGCGGGCGAGCCACACGCCGAGCACGACGCCGGTGGCGATCATCAACCCGTAGGCGGTGAACGGGCCAAGCCTGTTGCTCGACGGGCTCGGTATGGCCGCGATCATGCTCATGAACACGGCGGCGACCCTAGTCCGTTCAACCGGGCGCGCGAACGTCGCGACGCTGGCTAAAGCTGGCTAAAGCTGATCGACGGGAACCGCCATCGTGGTGGCATAACCGGCCGTCACGGCGGGTGCGAGTGAGGTCGCCGCCGGCAAGATGTTCTCGCAGAAGAACACCGCGGTGGCCAGCTTCGCTTCGAGGAACGCCCGGTCGCCCTCGCCTGCGTCGAGGGCCTGCTTGGCGGCGATCGCCTGCTTCGCCATGAGCCATCCGGCGGTCACCAGGCTGAACATGCGGAGGTACGGCGAGGCACCGGCCAGCGCGTCGCGGGGGTCTTCCATCCCCTGCTTCATGATCCAGTAGGTCGTGTCGGCCAGCTTGGTGAGCGCGTCGGCGAGGTTCGAGCGGATCGGGCCGAGCTGGGCGCCCCCCCGGAGCAGCACCGGGTCGAGCGTGGCGATGATCGACAGGAACTCGGTCACCACCGCACCACCCTTCATCGGCAGCTTGCGGCCGACGAGGTCCATCGCTTGGATGCCGTTGGTGCCCTCATAGATGGGTGCGATGCGCGAGTCGCGGAAGTGCTGGGGAGCGCCCGACTCCTCGATGTAGCCCATCCCCCCGAAGATCTGGATCGTGAGCGACGCAACCTCCACGCCCATGTCGGTGCACCATGCCTTGGCGATGGGTGTGAGGAGCTCGACGAAGTCTTCTCTCACCTCGCGCATCTCGGGATCAGGGTGATGGCGCGCCAAGTCGATCGACTCGGCCTCGACGTAGATGATGGCCCGCATGGCCTCGATGAGCGACTTCTGGGTCATCAGCATGCGCCGAACATCGGGATGCTCCACGATGAGCGACTGCTCGCCGGCCAGGCTGCCGACGGCGCGGCCCTGCCGGCGCTCCTGCGCATACTGCTTCGCGTCCTGGTAGGCGCGCTAGGCGATGGCGAGCCCTTCGAGACCGACGGACAGCCGGGCGTTGTTCATCATCGTGAACATGTAGCGCATGCCCTGGTTCTCCTCGCCGATGAGGTAACCGATGGCGCCCCCGTCCTCGCCGTAGGACATCACGCAGGTCGGGCTGGCCTTGATGCCCATCTTGTGCTCGATGGAGACGCACCGGACATCGTTGCGATCGCCGAGCGAGCCGTCGTCGTTGACGAGGAACTTCGGCACCACGAAGCACGAGATGCCCTTGGTGCCCGGAGGTGCGTCGGGCGTGCGCGCGAGCACGAGATGCACGATGTTGGCGGCCATGTCGTGCTCGCCGAACGTGATGAAGATCTTCGTGCCGGTGACGCGATACGTGCCGTCGTCCTGCTTCACGGCCCGGGTGCGCACGGCACCCACATCGGAGCCTGCCTGAGGCTCGGTGAGGTTCATGGTGCCGGACCACTCGCCGGTGACCATCCGCCGGACGTAGACCTCCTTCTGCTCCTCGCTGCCGTGCTCGAGCAGCATCTCGATCGCGCCCTGGGTGAGCAGCGGCGCCATCGAGAACGCCATGTTGGCGGACGTGATGACCTCCTGCATCGCCATCGCCATGACCCACGGGAAACTGCCGCCGCCGTGCTCGGCGGGAAACGGCACCGCCCCCCAGCCGGCAGAGACGTACTGCTCGTAGGCGTCGCGGAACCCGGCCGGGGTCGTCACCGTGTTCGTGGACGGGTCATGAACGCTCCCCTGCTCGTCGCCGGGGCGGTTCAGCGGTCCGACTTGATCGGCCACGAATCGGCCGTACTCCTCCAGCACGCCTTTGACCGTCTCAGGATCGGTGTGCTTGTAGGTCTCGAGCTGGCAGAGCTCGTCCATATCGACAAGATGGTCGAGAACGAAGTTGATGTCGCGGTACGGAGGTCGGTAGTCAGCCACGCCGGACAGGGTACGCAATCCCGAAACCAGCCGTGGCGCCGACCAGTGCAGTCGCTTTTCGAGCGCCACACGCCGAAACTTGCCAAGATTCCCTTCTCTGAGATCTGCGCACGGCGACGAGCACCTGCCGTAGCCCGTCGGGCCGAAGAGACCCGACGAGGCGGGCCGAAGGAGGAGAGGCGTGGACAACCCACTGGCCGGGCGGCGATGGCGGGGGCGATGGATATGGCCCGCGACCGCCCCGATCGAGCTCGACGCCGAAGCCGCGCCTGTCATCGACCATGCCGCAGCCAGAAGCTGGGTGTGCCTGCGCAAGACCTTCCGGGTCACCGCCGTGCCCCCGGCTGTCCCTGCCCGCTTCACCGCCGACTCGCGCTACGTCCTCTGGCTCAACGGCGTGGAGATCGCCCGCGGCCCGGTGCGAGGCAACCCGGGACGGCTGCACTTCGACACGGCCGACCTTGCCGGCCACCTCGTCGCCGGTGACAACACCATCACGATCCTCGCTCGCCACTACGGGGCGCCGATGCCGTGGTGGATGCCGGTGTACCCGACCTATGGCCTCGGGGGCGGGGCGTTCGTGCTCGAAGCCAAGATCGGGTCGGGCGCGTCCGGTTGGCTCGTCAGCGATGGCTCCTGGCGCGGCGTCGTGTGCGATGCGTGGGATGACGGTGACCCTTCCGGCCAAGACATCGGTGGCCTCACCCCCGGCCGGCCCGAGCGCTTCGACGCCCGCCTCCTGGCAGTGAACTGGAACCAACCCGAGTTCGACGATCGAGCATGGTCGCCGGTCGTCGAGCTGAAGACCAACCACGTCGGCTGGGACGGCGATCACCATCCCCCGAACCACCCCTATGGCCCACTGCTGCCTCGGCCCATCCCGCCCCTGAGCGGCGACACCAAGGTCGCGTCGGTGGCGAGCGCGGGGGCGGTCAAGGGAAGCCCTCCCGTCGACGACCCCATCGATCAGGTGGCCGGCGACTTCGAGGCCGCCCCCGGACTCCGGCCCGTGCTCGGGCACCGGCTCCCCGTCAAGGTCGAGCTCACCGGCGAGTTCGACGCCGGCCTGCTCGTCCTCGACTTCGGTGAACAGGTGTCGGGGCTGCTCTCGATCGAGCTCGACGCCAACGAAGGAACGACGCTCGACGCTCGCGTGGCCGAAGCCGTCGACAACAGCGGCGCGCTCCAGCCCTTGCAGCAACGCAACGGCTTCCGTTACACCACCCGCGGATCCGACGACAGCTTCGAGACCTTCGATCCCGTGGGCCTGCGCTATCTCGGCTTGTCGTTGCGGGGTTCTGGTTCGGTGACGATCAAGTCGGCCCGCGTCCGAGAACAGCTCTTCCCCCGGCCAAGTGGACCGTTCTTCGAGTGCAGCGACGACACCCTGAACGAGATCTGGGCCATCGGGCGGCGAACGGTCGACCTCTGCTCGCATGACGCCTACCTCGACTGCCCGTCGCGCGAGCAGCGGGCATGGACTGGCGATGCCGTCGTCCACCAACTCGTCGATCTCACGACGAACCCCGACTGGAGCCTGGCGCGCTGGAACCAGGAGCTGGGCGCCTCCCCCCGCCCCGACGGCATGCTCCCGATGGCCGCCGGCGGCGACTTCGAGTACGCCGATTCCACCTACATCCCCGATTGGGCGCTGCACTGGATCCATGGCCTGTACAACCTCGCCCGCTACACCGGCGACGAGGACTACATCCGCGCCCTGCTGCCGGTGGCCGAGCGCATCCTGCAGTGGTTCCTGCCGTTCCAAGCGGACGACGGCCTGCTGACCAACGTGACCGGTTGGGTGCTCATCGACTGGAGCGCGGTGTCGACCGGCGGGAAGTGCGCCACGCTCAACGCTTTGTGGGGCCGCGCGCTGCGTGAGGTCCAGAAGCTGGCCGACCAGGTCGGCGACGGCGGTCGAGCGCGGTGGGCGGGGAAGCTCTGGGTCCGGCTGCGCCGCGACTTCGAGCAGTTCTGGGACGACGACCGAGCGGTCTTCGTCGACAACCTGCCCGAGCGCGGCCGGCCAGACAACCTGGCCGAGCTGCCGGTGAGCCAGCACGCGAACGCGGCGGCGATCACCGCAAGGCTCACTCGCGGGATAGACACCTCGAAGCTCATCGAGACGATCTGCGATCGCGACCGACTCGTGCACGCGGCTTGGCTCGCGCCGAACAAGGACGCGCGCTTACACTCGATGAGCGATCCGGGCGACATGTACGAAGGCTTCGCGTACCTCGTCAGCGGCACACCCGAACCGTGGTGGGACGTCAAGAACGCGATCGTCGCGGCCCAACCGTTCTTCCGCTACGTCGTGCACGACGCGGCCGCCGATGCCGAGCGGGCCGACCTCATCCCCGAGCTCTGCCGCGACTGGGCGGCGCTCATGCACCGCTCTTCGACCACGTGGTCCGAAACGTGGTATGGCGGCAGCCACACCCATGGCTGGTGCTCCACCCCGACGCGCGACCTCATGCAGTACACCCTCGGCATCACGCCGGCCCAACCGGGATTCAATCGGGCCCACGTCGCACCCGCGCTCGGCGATCTGTCGTGGGCGAAGGGCGAGGTCCCCACCCCGCACGGCCCGATCCGCGTCGATGTCGAGACCGACAAGCTGGCGCTCGACACGCCCGTCGAAGCTGTGGTCGTGTTCGGCGGCATCGACACGAGAGTCCAACCCGGCCACCACGAGTTCGCTTCGCCTCCGAGAGCGGAGCGTGCGTGACTCAGACGCTCTCGCCGGCGAGGAAGCGGTTGACGGTGTCGAAGAAGCGGTCGGGCGCTTCGACCCAGGGGTACTGGCCGGCGCCGGGCATGACGAGCAGCCGCGCGTCCGGCAGCGCGCCGAGCCACTCTTCGGCCAGCTCGACCGGGTCGGCGTCGGCGGTGCCGTGCACGACCAGCGTGGGCACGTCGAGGTCGCGCAGCTCTGACCGCCAGTCGTAGTGGGCCAAGCCGGCGAAGATGCAGACCATCGACCGAGCCACGCGGCGGGGCTGCTCGTTGGGCATCGAGCACGGCGAAGCAAGCCTCTCGAATGCAGCGGGAACGCCCATGCGCATCGGCACATACGCGCGCCGCCACTCCTCGCACCACCGCCTCGGATCGTCGTCGGGAACACCCTCGGCCTGGAGCTGGTCGAGATGGGCAAGGACATGGGGCGGAGGCTCGGGGATCGGCGAAGGCGGTATGCCCGACCGCACTGGTATCCCCGCGGCCAGAACCAGGCGATCGACACGGGTCGGGCGAGCCATCGCGAACTGCGCGGCGACGCCCGCCAGGTAGGACCATCCGAGGATCGAGCAGCGCTGCAGACCGACCTCGTCGCACACCAGCGCGAGGTCAGCGATCTCTTCGGTGAACCCGAGCCGGGCGAGATCGGCGACCGGATCTGACCGCCCACGGTTGCGCACGTCGTAGTAGACGACGCGCCTCCCCTCGGTCTCGATCGGCGCGAAGTCGGCGTGGTTGCCGCAGCACGGGACAACGACGGTCTCGCCTGCTTCGCCGTCACGGCGGTCGACCACCTTGCACCACACGCGGACGCCTCGATCGACCGTCACCATCGACTCGTCACGAGCCGTCTCGCTGGCGCGCTCGCTGGCCTCACCCTGAGCGGCTGGCGCTCGCTTCCGGCTCCGGCCAAAGACCATGGCTCCGACGATGTCAGGCTGGCTCGCGAGCGTCGGCCGGATCGACGAACAGCTCGAGTTGGATGCGGTCGGGGTCGCGGAAGATCAGGACGGTGCCGTAGTTCTCCTCGAGGACCGGCTGCACCTCAACTGCCCGTTCGGTGAGGTGGGCTCGCCACTCCTCGAGCGCGTCCTTCGACGGCACACGGAACGAGAGATGATCGAGCCCGGGCCGGAACTCGCTGAACGTCGAGCCTTCGTGGGCCTTGTGCTCCTGGAGGAGTAGGACGAAGCCTGTCCGTTGCGCGAGCACGACCGTGCGCCCATCGTCGTGCAGGTCTTCGCCGAGCTGACGGAAGCCGAGCACGTCGCAGTACCACGGCACCGATCGATCGAGATCGGAGACCGTGAGGGACAGATGGTGTACGCCGATGACCGGGGGTACGGCGTTGTCAATCATCGTTGGATGTCTCGAAGCCGCTGGCCGCGCCCGGCCCGCCCTTGGTCGCGACCACGAACTCGTACCGGCCGCGCCCGGCCGACTTGGCCCGGTACATAGCGGAATCCGCCATCGCCATGAGGGCATCGCCCTCGGCACATGAGGCCGAGGCGATGACGGCACCGATGGACACGCCGACTCGCACGACGATCTCGTCTTCGAGCTCGATGGGTTGGCCGATGGTTTCGATCAGCCGCGATGCGAGCTGGGCGAGCGTGGGCTGGTCGCCGACGCCCTGGATGAGGACGGCGAACTCGTCACCACCGATCCGGGCCGCGGTGTCCGTGTCGCGGACGACGGTGTGGATGCGATCGGCCACGACCATCAAGACGGAATCGCCGACGTTGTGTCCCATGTCGTCGTTGATGGGCTTGAACTCGTCGAGGTCGAGGTAGAACAAGGCGACCGCGTCGCCATGGCGGTGGTAGCGGGCCAATGCCTTGTCAAGATGGTCATACAGCAGCACCCGGTTGGGCAGACGGGTGAGGTAGTCATGGGTCGCGAGGTAGCGCATGCGGCTTTCGACGGCCTTGAGGTCGGTGATGTCGCGAGCGACGATGCTGATGGATTCGATGTGGCCGGTATCGTTGTGCTGGGCGAGCACCAGCGCGGAGACCGGCAGGTATTGACCGTTCCGGTCGCGGAGCGTCAGCTCACCGCGCCAGATGCCCGCCTCGTGCAGCACCGGCTCGATCACCTCGTAGAAGAACTCGAACGAGTCGTCGTCGAGCACATCCATCAGGAAGCTGCCGTCACCACCGTTCGCACCGCGCACGCCGAGCGTCTCCATCGCCGCGTCGTTGACATAGGAGATGCCACCGTTGCGCTCCGCGATCATCAAGAAGTCGGAGCCGGCGTCTATGACGCGAGCCAGTCGATCTGCCCGTGAACCCGCGGCCACCTCGTTGGAGATGTCGGTGAGCGTCGCGACGAAACCGTCGTGCACGCCATCGTCGGTGAAGACCGGCGCGACCCGGAGCTCGCCCCAGTACTGGGGCCGGTTGCGACCATCGAGCCGCGGCAACCCCGAGACCATCGGGTCGACCGCTCGTACTCGCATCACGAACGGGTCGCCGGTGGTGACGCTCTTGGACGCACGCCGCACGATCTCGTCGACGTGGTCGGGGATCAGCACCTGCTGCCAGTTCAGCCGGTTCAGCCGGTCGTCGGGGTCGTCGATGATGTCGGCCCACCGGCCGTTGGCGTAGGTGATGTTGCCGTCGGCATCGGTGCGCAGCACGGCGATCGGGCCGGCCTCGGTGATGCTGCGGAACAGCTGGCGCACGCTCTCGAGCTCGCGCCGTAGCGCCTCGTGCTCTGAGACGTCGAAGCTCACTCCGGCGTACCCCTCGAACGAGCGGCCCGCGGCGAACACGGGGACGGCGCGGTGATGCAACCATCGCCAGTCGCCGTCGCTGCGACGGGATCGGGCGACGAAGTCGAACGGCTCGCGCTGGGCGATCTTGTGCACCAGGCGCGGGCGCTCGGACTCGAAGTCGTCGGGGTGCATCGTCTCGAACAAGGCTCGGCGCAGCTCGCCGGAGTGCTCGGGCAAACCGAGGAACCGGAAGCTCTCGGGGTTCCCGTCGCGGGGCACGCCCTGATCGTCGGTCACCCACAACATCGCCGGCGCATGATCGGACAGGCGCTCGGACCGGGTGCGGTCGGAGCGGCGGTTGGCAAAGCTGTAGATCTGGGAGATGAAGTATTCGGGCCCACCGCTCGGCCCGTAGACCCCGATGAGGTAGGTCCGAAGCCAGAGGTCGGTGCCGTTGGGCCGGCGGCACCGGAAATCGCACTCGAAGTAGTTGCGCACGCCGTTCCACACATCGCGCACCAGGTCGCGAACGCCGGCGGCGTCGTGGGGATCGATGAAGCTCTCGAAAGGCTGCCCGATCAGCTCGGTGCGTGGCTGCGCGACGAGATCGCAGAGAACCGGGTTGGCATGGAGGAGCTCGCCGTCGACGGACCACACGCCGACCGCGATCGGAGCCGCGTCGAACACCGCAGCCAACCGGCTGATGTGGCGCGTCAGAGCGAACGCCGTCTGGCTGGTCGGTTCATGTCCCAATCCGCTGGCCTGACGTGGCCGTTCAGCCATCAAAACTCCGAACCCGGATCTCCGCCCCGTTCGAGCGCAAGCGTACGACATCGACGACGAGCGAGCCACAGGCGGAGTTGGCCGGCCGGGCGGCTCGGACCCTCGCCTCGCTCGCCGATCGCACCGGCCGATCGGCATCTGAGCGGCGGCGTTCAGCGGGTGATGTAGATGAGCCAGAGGACGCCCAGCGCGAGGGCCACGAGGACCCCGACGATGAGGACGGCGTTCACCCAGCCGCGCTTGCGGTCGGCGAGGCCGAAGTCGAGCAGGTCCTCTCGGCTACGGCGCAGCAGGTAAGCGTCGTCCTCGGCCGTGCCTGTCTTCGGCAGGTGCTCGCGGTGCTCGTCGCGGGTGCGACCTTTCTGCTTGTTGTGAGCCTGCCGGCGCTGCGCCTGCGCCTTCTTCTTCTGCTTCTTCGCCTTGGACGTCGCCATCGCCGCCGAGGCTAGTTGCCTGGGGGCTGCGCCCCGCTACGCCACCAGACACGCTCCGCCGGCGCTCCGAGTGCTCCCATCGCCGACGGCGTTCTCAACGGGAGCTGTTCGCGAGCACCTTCTTGATGGCAGCGACGGTCCCTTCCGGATCCCAGTACTGGGCGTAGGAGCCGGCACTCTCCAGGTACTCGAACCTTCCGAACGGTGACTTCTGCGCGAGCTGCTTCTGGTCGTCGCGACGCTTCTCGGGGTCGGGAAGGGGGAAGGTGGTGGTCGTCGGCGCGAACGGAGGGTCGGCGCTGTCAGGCAGCGCCGGCTTGGTGCCGTCGACACCGAGCACGAGCGTCGGCGCCGGCGGCGGTGGCAGCGCACCCGCGCCGTACAGACCAAGATCCTTGTTGAGCTGCGGGAGGTAGTCGTATTCCGCCTTGACGCCATCGCTGGCGCTGCCGGGAAGCTGGAGATCGAGACCCCAGAGCGGCGGGTCGACGAGCACCAGGCCTGCCACCGCGCGCGGGTCGCTCGCGAACTTCCGGGCGATGATCGTGCCGTACCCCTGGGCGACGAGGTAGACGGGCGCCGGCAGGTTGGCCGCCTTGATGACCGCGCTCAACTCCTGGGACTGGTTCGTGATCGAGCGCTCCGAGGTCGCCGGCTCGCTCGCTCCCAGCCCGGGACGGTCATAGACGCACACCGAGGCCTGATCGAGCAGGCCATCGGGAACCTTGCTCTTCCCCCACCCCGCGGCGCCGTCCTGGCCGATGTCGCTGACGAAGAGCACGGTCTTCGGTGCGTCGCCCTGGCACGAGATCGAGACCTTGCGCCCCTCGACGTCGACGAGCTGCTGGCGGAGCGCCGTCCCCCCCACCGCGGCGGCGCGGGCCGTCGATTCCGGTTGGGTTCCGGGCGATGTCGTGGAACTGGCACCCGCGCACGCCGCCAGCACGACAGAGACCGCGAGCAGCAGGGGTGCCGGCCGCCAGAACATCCCGGCACGAGACATCCAGGAACGAGCTCCCCTACGCCCTCGCATCAGGCCCAGGACACTACCGCCGGACGCACGCGCCGCGGCAACACCCCGCCTTCGGTTCCGCCTCACGTGCCCTTGTAGTTCCGCCTCACGTGCCCTTGTAGTTGAGGACGGCTTGGAGGGTGTGGTCGACCTGGACGAGATCGGCCTGGTCGCGCATGACCTGGTCGATGTCCTTGTAGGCCATCGGCGCCTCGTCGAGAAGTTGCTTGGCCTTGCCGGCTTGCCACGTCCGCCCCTGCATCGCCTTCTTGAACTGCGCCGTCGTGAGCGTGCGCTTCGCTTGCTTGCGACCCATCCGGCGGCCAGCGCCGTGCGAGGCAGAGTGGTAGCTCGACGGCTCTCCCAGCCCGGTCACGATGAAGGTGCCCGCACCCATCGAGCCGGGGATCACGCCCCGATCACCCACCTGGGCGCGGATCGCTCCCTTGCGGGTGATCCACAGCTGGCGGCCGTCGTGCTCTTCGCGGGTCGTGTAGTTGTGGTGAGCGTTGATGCGCTCCACCTCGGTGAACCGCTTGCCGATGTGCTTGCGAACCACGCCGAGCAAGGCGTCCATCATGAGCGCGCGGTTCTCGAGCGCGTAGGCCTGGGCCCACAACATGTCGTCGACGTACGCCTGGAACTCGGCGTCTGACTCGAGGAAGTACGCGAGGTCTCGGTCTTCGATGCGGCGATGCAGCTTGTCGCACAAGCCCTTGGCGGTGCGGATGTGGCGCGTCGCCATCGTGTTGCCGACACCGCGGCTTCCCGAATGGAGCACCGTCCACACCGCCTGGCGCTCGTCGAGGCACACCTCGACGAAGTGGTTGCCGCTTCCGAGCGTGCCGAGCTGCGCACCCACCTTGCGGTGCATCGAGTCGGTCAGCTCGCTCGGGCGCGGCACGGGGTTCGCCGCCAGCCACCGCCACGCCGCCTTGGTCGTGTCGGCATGCTTCGCGAACCCGGCCGGGATCGCCTGGTAGATGTCGTCGAGGACGTCGTCGAGCTTGGAGGGCAGGTCGCTCGCCGTCAGCGAGGTCTGGACCGCGATCATCCCGCAGCCGATGTCGACGCCGACCGCGGCCGGGATGATGGCGCCTTCGGTTGGGATCACCGAACCGATCGTCGCGCCGATCCCGATGTGCGCATCCGGCATCAGCGCGACCGGACCGGCGACCGCGGGCGACCGCGCCGACTTCTCAGCCTGGCGCAGGGTGCCCCTCTCGATGTCGCTGGCCCACGACCGCACCAGCTCGCGGTCGCCGTCCTTGCGGATCTCGTGCATGGTCTCGTTCCTTCGCCGTTCGCATTGTGGTCGTTGGATGGGTCGTTGACACATGCATCCGTTCACGTACGCTCCGGTAGATGTCCGTGACGGTTCGAGGCGTCTACCCGGGTTCGTTCAACCCACCGACGGTCGCTCACCTCGCGATCGCGGAGGCCGCAGTCGCCCGATGTGGCCTGGCCTCGCTCACGCTCGTCATCTCCCTCGACCCGCTCGGGAAGGACGGCGACGATCTGCTGCCCCGCGATCGTCGCTTGGCGGTCCTCGAACGTGCCGCAACCACGCGCCCGTGGCTGCGCTTCGGGACGACCGAGCACCGGCTCATCGCCGACATCGCCGCCGGCTACGACGTGATCGTGGTTGGTGCGGACAAGTGGGGCGCTCTCCCGATTGCCGCGTGTCGCGATCGCACCCCGCACCGGGTTCGCGGTCCCACGCCCCGAAGATCACCCCGAGCTCGACCTCACGATCCTCGATCTGCACGAGGACCATCACCACGTCTCGGCGACCGCCGTTCGCGCCGGTCGAACCGACTGGCTGCTGCCCGAAGCGAGCGACATCGCCGGCGAGTGCCTCTGACTTCCCGGTGAACGGTCGTGCTCATGGCCGCGCGCGCAGCCTAATCACGAGCGCCGCCACTCGAAGAGGTTGGCGAGAAGGTCGGCTTGTTCAGTCGCGTCGTCTAGCGCATGGTGGGTGTGCGGCCGCTCGCCGAGGATCCCCGGCGGCATGTTGCGCTTGATGGACCGGACGATGGGCTCGCCGCTCTTCACCGCGTAGAGCGTCTTGATGTCGAGATGGGTCGAGTGGCCGAACGGCGAGCCCTTGGTCGCGAAGTTCACGAAGTACCAGTACGAGAACATCCAGTCGAAGCCGAGCGGGAAGGCGGCGAACACCGGCCGATCGCCGCGCGACACCTTGCGAACCCAGGCGTGCGCTCGGGTCATGGCCAGCGCCGGATCTTCCCCCGTCACCTGCAACCTGTCGCGATCGAGGCCCGCCACAGCGAGCGCCGCGGCGTCGTACTGCGACGAGATCGGCTTGAGCTCGGCGTAGAACCGCTGCTCGGGGTCGTCGATGTCGGCTCGCACGAACGTGGTGCCGTCGAACCGTCCGGCCACCACCATGCCGATCGACAGCATCGAGTAGGGGCCGGGGATCGGTCCGTCCGCTTCGATGTCGACCGAGATGTAGCAATCGCGTCTCGCCATCACGCCAGCCTGTCAGGTGCGCCACGCCGACCACGAGCGTTCTTGTCGAACTAGTGGCGGAACCCGTCCGATACGGACGGTATGCGCCACCGGTTCGTCGATGCGCAGGCAGTAGCCTGCCCTGATGCCGGTCGCCGAAGGCGTGCTCGAAGCTGTCGCCCCGCCGGTCTTCGCGTGGGTGCAACGGCCGCACAGCCACGACGCGCCGAACGCGGGCGTCATCGTCGACGACGATGGCATCACGGTCATCGACACCTTGCTCGTGCCGTCACAGGCCAACGCGTTGGCCGCCGAGCTCGAGGTGTTCGGCGTGCCGGTCAAGCGCGCCGTCTACTCGAGCAGCCATGTGGAGTTCGTCGGTGGCAGTTCGACGTTCTGGATGGCGGCCCGGTATGGACGTTCGTTGACGAGCACCATGCTCGACCAGCCGGCGAGCACGGCCGCGCTCCAACGGCTGCATCCGGCCTGTGCCGGCGAGCTCGCCGAGCTGAACACCCGCCCGGTCTCACACACCGTCGACACCGGCGCCTACCTCACGGCCTCGCACCTCGTCGTTCCGACGCAGGGCCAGATGGCCGAGAACCTCGTCGTGCTGGTGCCCGCAGCCGGGGTGCTGTTCGCCGGCGCGATGTGCACCTTCGGCGTGACCCCCAACGCGTTCGACGGCGACCCGCTCGCCTGGGCCGACGCGCTCGGCGAGTTGAGCGAGCTCGCGCCCACGATCGTGCCGGGCATCGGGCCGGTCGGTGGCGCCGACGATCTGCTCGTGCTGCAGGCCTACCTGTACGCATGCGCCGATGCCGAAGGCGATGCCGCGAAGGTTCCGCCGGGCCCATGGGACGAATGGCCCGACCGCCACCTCGACGAGATCAACGTCGAGCGGGCTGCGCTTCTCGCTGCGGGCGATCGCTCGATCCCCCAATCGATGCTGCGCCTCGTCGGCATGGCCTGACGAGCTACACCGCCTCTACCTGGCAGACGTGAACGCCACTAGGAACCGAACTCCAACTCGCCGTCGAGACCCTTGCGGCCCGCCAGCCACAGCGCCAAGACTTCGCTGGTTCCCCTCATGGTCGTGCCGCGACCTCTCGCTCGCCCACCATCGGTCGGTTCGATGCGGTACTTCAACAGCTTCGAGAAGCCGAGCATCGATCCCTCGCGGAGCATCGCGTCGCGGATCGCGATCGGGATGGCGCGGTTGTGGCCTTGCCCGCGCAACACATCTTGATGGTGGATCGCGAGATCGCCGAGCAAGTACCACGCCGCCGGCCGGATCATCGGTGCCGGGTGCGCGGCCCAGGCCTTCGCCTCGCCGAGCAGATCCTCGCGACCGAGCGATCGGAACCGCTCCACGATGTTGGCGTTGGCCCGGTTGACGTTGCCGTAGGTCTTGACATATTCGGGCAACTGCGAATCCAAGCCGACCAGATGCGCCAGGACGTCGCGGGGCGCCCACTCGTCGCAGAGCGTCGTGCCGTGTTCGAACTCGTCCGGCGAGAGCGACTCGATCGTTCGCACGACCGCAGCTCGTTCTTCGATGAACTCCTTCTCCAAGGGGAATCGCATCATGTCCCTTTCCGCAACGTCTGCTCGATGTACTGCTCGCTGATCGACCAGAGGCGAGCACCGGCCTCGGGGTCGCGAGCTTGGCGCGACGGTCGGTGCCGGTGCACACCGGGCACGTAGCCGCCGACCCAATAGCCGCCGCTCACGCCCTCGAACCTGGGGGACGCGGCCAGCACGACAAGCGGCTTCGCGCCCCGCCGGGGCGACACCATGAACGGACGGCCGAGCGCCACGATGAAGCGCTCGAAGCCGCGCGTGTCTTCCGCCGAAGCGAATCCCGAGCGAACGGCGCCAGGGTGACAGCAGTTCGCGGTGAGCGCGGCCGGGTCGAACTGGCGCGCCAGCTCCAAGGTGAAGAGGACGTTGGCCAGCTTCGACTGGCAATACGCGTCGGTGCCGACGTAGCCACCGGAGCGTTCGAGGTCGGTCCAGAGCATGGTGCCGGTGCGGTGGGCGATCGACGCGGTGGTGATCACCCGGGCCGGCGCGCTCGCGAGCAGCCGATCGAGCAGCAACTGGGTGAGGTAGAAGTGCCCGAGATGGTTCACGCCGAACGTCATCTCGAAGCCTTCCCTGGTCTCGCGCCGATCGGAGAGGACGCCGCCGGCGTTGTTGATCAGAACGTCGAGCCGGTCGAAACGATCGAGCACCTGCGCGGCGAACGCCTCGATCGAAGCGAAGCTCGCCAGGTCGAGGTCGAGCAGCACGATCCGGTCGCCGGCTCGTGAGTGCCGCCGCACGTACTCGCGAGCGGGCCCGCCGCGCAGCTCGCTGCGGGACGTGATCACGACCGTCGCGCCTCGCCGCGCAAGCGCGACGGCAGCCTCGCGGCCGATCCCGGCGTTGGAGCCGGTGATCACGACGACCTTCCCGGTCATGTCTGCGAGCCTCACCATCGGAAAGGCTCGCGCGCCCGGGCGCTCAGTTCAGCCCTCCATCGCCAGAGCGTCCTCGGGGCAGTTGGCCACGGCCTGCTTCGCCACATCGACGAATCTCTCGGGCAGGTCTTCGTCATCGAACCGGAGCACGCAATGGCCCTGATCATCGGCGTCGAAGACATCCGGTGCCAGCGCGTAGCACCGGCCGTGACCGACGCACAGCTCGTCATCGAGGCGAACCTTCATGCGAACACCAGCGGGAGAGATTTGATCTCCCGAATGCCGGGCGAGTACTCGAGGTCGGCACCGGCCGCGATCCGGTAGTCGGGAATGCGTTCGTGCAGCACTTCGAGCGCGACGCGCAGCTCCAATCGAGCGAGATGAGAACCGAGGCACCGATGCGGGCCGCCGCCGAAGGCGAGGTGCCGGTTGGCCTCGCGATGCAGGTTCACGAGGTCTGCGTCGGCACCGAACTCACCGGGGTCGGTGTCGGCCGACCCGAGCATCACGACGGCGTGGTCGCCCGGCTTCATCTCGACGCCGTGCATCCGGTGCGGCCGCGCCACGACCCGCAGCACCTGCATGACCGGCGTCTGCATCCGCAGCAGCTCTTCCACCGCGTTCGGTATCAGGCTCGGATCGTCGACGAGCTCGCGCCGATGATCGGGGTGTTGCGCGAGGTACGCGATCGAGCAGTCGAGCGTGGCGGTGACGGTGTCGAGCCCGCCGAGGATGAACAAGTAGCAGAGGTCGAGCATCTCGTCCCGACTCATCAGCCGCCCATCGACCTCGGTCTTCATGAACCGGCTGATGATGTCGTCGGTGCCGTTCGCCGCCCGCTGGTCGATGGCGTCCTCGAAGAACGCGTACATGTCGGCCCCGGTCTGGCGCCGGATGGCGGCGGCCTCGTCCATGTCGAACGTCTCAGGACGGATGATGTTGTCCTTCCAGGTGAGGAAGCGATCCAGCTCCCCCAACGGCAGACCCGTCAAGGACAGGAACACCAGGCACGGCAGTGGCATCGAGAACTCCGCATGGAAGTCGCACTCGCCCCGGTCGATGAACCGATCGACCACCTCGTTCACGAGCCGGCGGGCGTCGGCCTCGAGGTGCGCGAGCTCTTTGGCCGAGAGGTGCGGATCCATCACCCGGCGGTAGTGGGCGTGCTCGGGCGGGTCGATCTGCAACGGGATGAGCGGGCGGTCCTGGCCGATGTCGACGGCGACGAAGTCCGACGAGAAGATCTCGTGGTGCTTGAGCGCGAACTTCACGTCCTCATACCGGCTGATGATGTGGACGCCCTCCGGCATGCCCTCCATGGCCGCGACGGGGCACTCGTCGCGGAGCCGGGCGTAGAACGGCTGCGGGTGCGCCGCGACGACGGACGAGTACGGGTTGGCCGCGCGGTCTTCGGGATGGACCTCGGCAGCGCTGTCGATCATGGTTCCCCCTGATGCTCTCGATCCGGGCGGGCCCGGACGGTCGTGGTGTCGCGTCCCGCGCGCAGCACGGATCCCGGCGTGGCACCGGTGAGTCCGCCATCGCGCACGATCTCGACACCGTTCACGTAGACGTGGTGGAAGCCGTCGGCTTCCGCGTACAACCGGCTCGTACCACCGGGCAGGTCGTCGCGAGTGCGCTCTTCGCGCGGCGCCACCGCCGACGGGTCGAACACGACGAGATCGGCGGCGGCACCAACCTCGAGCCGCCCTCGATCGGTCAGCCCGTACAGACCGGCGGGAGCGCCGGTCAGCAACCAGACGGCTTCCTCGATGGAGAGCAGCCCGTGCTCGCGGACAGCCGGACCGACGAGGAACGACGAGTAGGTCGCGCCGCACATCATGTCGAGGTGGGCGCCGGCGTCGGACCCACCGACGATCACTCTGGGATCGCGCCAGACCTCGACCCGCGCCTTCCACACCTCCGGTGACTCCGGGGGCATCGCCGGCGAGACACCGGTGCGCAGGCGATCGGCGACGACGATGTCGAGCAGCGCGTCGAACGGCTCCTGCCCGGACGCTCGGGCGATGCTCTTCACCGAGCGCCCCTCATACGGCGCGTTCTCGGGCGCGAACGTCTCGACGATCCGCAGGTTCTCCCACGTGGCGAGCAGCCCGATCATGCCCGCGTCGGGTGAGTGCGCACCCTCGTCCATGCGCTTGCGCACCGCGGGATCGGACAGCGCGGCCAGGCGCTCGTCGACGGGCAACCCGAGGATCTCCTCCCACCCCGGCAACGCGTCGAGCACCATCCCCGACAGGAACGAGAGGCGAAGCTTCATGCCCGCCGGGATGGTGAGCGCGACGACACGGGCGCCGTGCGCCGCCGCGTAGTCGGACGCGGCGAGCTGGGAGAGATGCCCGTCACCGCCGCTCACGCCGAGGACGTTCCAGTTGAGCGGGCGATCCGCCGCGCTCGACATGCGCGCGAGCATCGCCTTCTCGTCCGCGGTGAAGCCGTTGATGCAGCCGGGCACGATGGCCTCGAGCTGCGTGCCGGGGAACACCGAGACGGCGCCGCACAGTGCGAGCAGCTCGTCGTCGGTGGCGAAGCGTGAGGGGATGGGGTTGCCGTCGCCGTCGTGGTGCGTGTGCGAGCGCGAGGTCGAGAAGCCCACAGCTCCAGCGGCGAGCATGTCGCGCAGCACGCCGACCATCGCGTCGATCTCGGCCGCCGATGCTGGTTCACCGACGGCGCGGTCGCCCATGACTGCCCGGCGGATGGCGGAGTGCCCGGCAAGGAAGCCCGCGTTGACCGCGGTGCCGTTGTCCTCGATGCGCGCCAGCCAGTCACCGAAGCCCGACCAGTCGAACGGCACGCCCGCTTCGATCGCCTGCAGCGGGATGCCTTCGACGCGCGCCATCAGCCGGGTCAGGTACTCGACGTCCTCGTCGGCCGCCGGTGCGAGGCCGAAGCCGCAATTGCCGCCGAACACGGTGGTCACCCCGTGCAGCGGTGAGGGGCTCGCGGTCGGGTCCCAGAAGAGCTGGGCGTCGTAGTGCGTGTGGAGATCGACGAACCCGGGGGCGACGACGCAACCCGTCACGTCGATCGCGCTGGACGCCGGCCCGGCTGCCGGTCCTATGGCGGTGATCCGGCCGTCCTCCACCGAGATGTCGGCGACGGCGCCGGGCGCGCCCGTGCCGTCGCCGACGAGCCCGCCTCGCAACGTGAAGCTCACGGCGCCCGCACCCCCTTGCCGGTGCTGGAGTGGGCGCTCATAGCCCCGGCTTTCCCTCGGGCAGTTGCCGATCGTCGGGCACGGGATGCCGGAACAGTGTGGCCGCGTTCTCCCACGTGATCTTGCGCACCGCAGACGCCGGCATGCCGGCCAGGCCCTCTGTCGCCAACGCTTGGGTGTCGGGCCAGGTCGAGTCGGCGTGCGGGTAGTCGCTCTCGAGCACGATGTGGTTGAGACCGATCTGGTCACCGAGCGCGCCGATGGTGGGGGTGACGTCGATGACGCCGAACCAGAAGTTGCGGCGCAGCACATCGGTCGGGTGCATGGCGCCGGCCGGCCAACCGCCCTGCCCGCTCGCCGAATGATCCATCACGTAGTCGATGCGGTTCGCGAGCATCGGCACCCAGTCGACGCCGCTCTCGGCCAGGCAGATGCGCAGCCCCGGGAACCGCAGCAGCACGCCCGACCACAGCCAGTCCGCGCAGGTGACGAGCGCGTTGACCGGGAAGAGGGTCGTGAGCTGTTCGAGCGGCGCGCCCGGCGTGTGCGACGCCGACCAGCCACCCGACGCGCAGTGCAGGCAGATGACCGTCTCGGTCTCTTCGCACGCCGCAAGGAACGGGTCCCAGTGATCGGTGTGCAACGTCGGCAGCCCCATCTCGACGGGGTTCTCCACGAAGCTCACCGCCTTGAACCCGCGCTCGGCGTTGCGCCGGATCTCCCCTGCCGCGACGGTGGGATCGAGAAGCCACGGGAGCTGCAACGGGATCAACCGGTCGGGATGGGCGCCGGCCCATTCTTCGAGGTGCCAGTCGTTCCACGCCTGCATGCACGCGAAGCCGAGGTCGGGATCAGAGCACCGGGCGAACATCGTGCCGGCGAAGCCGGCGATGAGCGATGGGTAGCAGAGCGATGCGTAGACGCCGTCGAGGTCCATATCGGCGACGCGCTGGTCGACGTCGAAGCACCCGCGCCGCATCTCGTCGAAGCGCGCCGGCTCGAGCGACCACTCCTCTCGAGGCCGGCCGACCACCGCGTTCAGCCCGATCTGGCCGTGGCGCTGGCCGTCGAAGTCCCACAGCTCTGTCCCGTCGTGTTCGACGACCCGAGGCGCCCGCTCGGCGAGCCGTGCCGGCAGGCGAGACGTGAACGTGTCGGCCGGCTCCACCAGGTGGTCGTCGACCGAGATGATGGTCAAGGCCAGGTCGCTCGTTGCCTGGGGGGGTGCGCCCCCACCGCCGGCGGGCTCCCTGGCGGTCGCGCCGCCGGAAGGCGCTTGCCCCATCCACAACAACGTGTCGATCCGTGGCCGGAAGCGCCTGCTCACGCTCGCAGGCCTCCCCAGCAGAACTCCCACACATACGACGCCGCCTCTTGCACGGCCTCTTGCACGGTGTCCGCCGGGCGGCCGCCGCCCGCGAGCACGAGATCGTGGATGTGCCCCAGCACGACGTTGAGCACGGTGTGGGCGTCGCGAGCGGGGTCTCCGGCGCGAACATCGCCCTGCTCCATGGCGAGCGCGAGATCGTCGATCAGCAGTTGCACCAGTGGTTGGAGCGCGGTGGCGATCTCCGCGGGCCGAGTCTCGGCAAGGCGGCGGTGCTCGCGCACGAGCACGCCGACGTACCCCTCCTCGCCCGACGCCATCAGCTCGAAGACCCCTTCGATCCAACCACGAGCCCGGTCGACGGGAC
The DNA here is from genome assembly GCA_016185305.1 of Actinomycetota bacterium. Taxonomy (GTDB): domain Bacteria; phylum Actinomycetota; class Acidimicrobiia; order Acidimicrobiales; family Acidimicrobilacustridaceae; genus JACPNV01. The sequence goes on from JACPNV010000031.1 coordinate 52,589, forward strand.
GGACCTTGCCGCTGATCATCTCGGCGAGGAACAGCGACCCGACCGAGCAGTCCTCTTCGATGAGCGCGAGCAGCAGCGCGTCCTTGCCGTCGAAGTAGCGGTAGAACGACTTCAGCGACTGCCCCGAGCGGGCCACGACCTGCTGCACGGTGAACGTGGAGCTGCCCGTCTCGGTGGCCAGCTCGCGGGCGGCCTGCACGAACAGCGATAGGCGCTGCACCGACCGGGCCCGCAGCTCGGCCATCGACCGGTCGAGCGCTCTGAGCTGCCAGGATGGTGTATCGCTCTCGCTCGGAGAGAATGCCATTCTCCCTAGTCTGACACGCGCGTCAGGTCGAGACAACCACGCGGTTGCCCGACGCCGCGCGCGGCGGGACCGGCGGAGCGGTCACGGGGCAAGCATCTGGCTCACGACCCACCGGGCCATGAAGTCAGCGGCCTGCTTGTCGTAGTGGATGCCGTCCTCGCGCAACGTGATGCCGTCCATCTCATCGAGGCACGTGCGATCCGGGCAGACGAACCGGTCAAGCGCCAGGATGCGAGCCGCGGGCTTCGTCGCCGCCACCTCGCGGTAGACCTTCGACATGCAATCGGTGCGGGGATCTTGTGCGGCCCAATCCATCCACGGGAAACGCGAGTACGCCGCGGGCGCGATGAAGACCGTGGCGCCCGTGGTGGACAGGATGTCGATCGCCTCACTCACCTGGCCCCGGTACCACGCATCCCAGGCTGGGCTGCAAAGGTCCTGCCACGTGCCGGCCAGCTCGCGTTGCTCGGGAGGCGGGCCGCCATAGTGCATGAACACGACGTCGGGCCGGAACTTGTACACGTCTTCGATGAAGTACTTCGGCCACTCACGGCACTCGGCCCGCTCGTTGACGACCTGGCCCTGAGCCCGTGACCTACCCGAATCGCTCGACAGCGGGCACGCGAACAGCGCTCGGTTGGTGGCCGTGATGTTGAGCGCCGGGGAGAGCTTCACCATGCTCTCGCCGAGGTTCCAGGCGACGGAGTCACCGACGACCATCACCCGTGCCCTCCGGCCGCCCGGTCGAGGGAGGGGACCCTCCGGTGGTGGCGGGGCCGTGGACGTCGTCGAACCGGCCATCAGCGCGCTGCCGTCGGGATCGTTCGCGAGGTCGGGCAAGGCTCTGCGTTCCTCGGCCGCGGATGCTCCCGCGGTGCCCTCGGCTGACGCGGCCGGCGTGGTGATGGCTGAGCGGTCGACCCCGCCGACCGTCGACCACAGCAGCGCGAGCACGACGAAACCCGCGGTGGCGGGCAGCAGCACTGGCCGGCGCCACGCTGCCAATCCGCGGTGACGGATCGGTTGCTCGAGGATGAAGTACGAGGCGACCGCGACGGCAAGGCTCATCGACAGCTTGAGCGCGAGGATGAGCCACTCGTTGAACCCACGGGCATCGAGCCACACCCGGTTGGCGTCCACCACGATGTAGACAGGCCAGTGCCAGAGGTAGAGGCCGTAGCTGATGAGGCCGAGGGCACGCAGCGGTCGCCAACTCAGGGCGGCACCGAGTGGTCCTCGGACGGGATGCACCGCGGCTGCGATGACCACGACGGACAGCACACCGAGGACGAAGAACCCGAACCGGTAGAGGGCAGGGGTCGTGCCTGTGGCGAGGAGCCACACCGACAGGAGCGTGGCCGCGGCGGCGAGCGCCACCGCCTCCAGCACCACTCGTGCCCACCGGCCCGCGACCGGTCCCCACAGCCGAAGCGCGATGGCGAGCGATGCACCGAGCAGGACGGCCGCCGCTCGGGTGTCGGTGCCGAGGTACACCCGGTTGGGGTCGCCTTCCTCGAAGAGCACCAGCATAAGCGTCGACGACAGGACGGCCAGTCCCAACGACACGGCGAGCAGCACTCGCTTCGAGCCCCTCACCAGTGTCAGCACGCCGATGAAGATGAGCGGCCAGATCAGGTAGAACTGCTCCTCGATGGCGAGGCTCCATGTGTGGCGCAACGGCGAAGGCGCATTGAACTGCTCCCAGTAGCCGGCTCCGCCCGCGATCTGCCACCAGTTCGCGACGTAGAAGAGAGTCGCGAACGAGTCCCATCTCCACGGGTCGAGCTCGTAGGCCTTGGCGAACACCGCGGCCAAGACCGCGACCAGCGCCACCAGACCGAACACCGCCGGCAACAGCCGGCGGGCACGGCGCGTCCAGAAGCCCCGCAGGTCGATCGAACCGTGCTCATCCCACTCGACGAGCAGCAACGAGGTGATGAGGAAACCGGACAGCACGAAGAACAGATCGACACCGAGAAAACCACCGGTGAGCTTGCCGCCGTGGAACGCCAGCACGCCGGTGACCGCAACGCCGCGCAAGCCATCGAGCGCGGGGAGGTGGTCGAGCCGCGCTCGGCGGTGCTCGCGCATGGCGGACCACCGTAGTTGCCAGACCATGGCGTCAACCCAGGCGAACGTCACCGCCGACCTCCTCCTCGTGTTCGACAATGAGGTGTCGATGCCTGCTCAGGAACAGTCGGTCGCTGTTGGCGTCACTCGTCCGATGCCCGCACCTCGGCGTACATGGTCGCGATTGCGGCTACAACATCGAGGTTCAATGCTTCCCTTCCCGACAGCCACAATAGCGATGGAGTTGAACCCTTTGCGGGCAACGCGTCCTGCAACATGAGGGGCCACGCAGCTGCTGAGTCCTCCAATACCGTAGCGCGCAACTCGTCAATGAGCTTTGGCTCGACAGATGGATCGGTGCTGATCGACACATAGTAAACACTGCGAAGAGTTATCGTGACGTCAGGCTTCGAAGGCCCCCACCTCAATTCCGCTTGGACGGTGTCGCCTGACTCCAGGATTGAAAATTCTGAGCACCTCGAGATTGAACCCTTGTGTCTCGGCAACGGCCTTGCGCAGCTGACTGAATTGAGCCGTCATCGAACCGCGCGTTTATCAGTATTCTGCGAATTAGCTGGCTGGCCATCCGGACCATACCGAGGGGTCGCAGGGGGTCGCAGGGACGGGCCATCGTCACTCGTCACCACTCGTCAGACGCATGCCAGGAGTGCATTTAGCCACGCTATCACCCCAAATAGTACGCCGATGACTAACAAGCCGGAAACTATAGTCATATAGCAACTACTTGACGACAAGGAGACAAAGGGATTCGATTCAACTATCTTTCGGCGAAATACAATTCCCGCACTAAACGCCACAATCCCTAATCCGAATGCAATCAGGTTGGTAGGTTGGCACATGTCGCAGGCGATTTCAGCCGCAGCCGCATTGGGCGCTGCTAGAAGCAAATGTATAGGTCGGTCCGGCTGAAACGCCAGCCTTAACCAGTGTCACACCGGCGGAGGCGTTAGTCACTGTTCCCCCAAGAAATACGCCTGCTGTTCCAGAAACGCCCCATCCGTTGAGCTTGCAGGGTTGGACTCCACGTATGTCCAATGAGAATCCGGGCGTTCCAAATGGACCTACCGTAAAGTAGAATCGTTTTCCTCCTTGACCAAACGAAATGCAAATGTAGCAAAGAGTGACTTGAATGAACGGGGGCACTGTTGGGCCGGGAGGTGACGGGATCTGACCTTGGACTGGTGGGACGCCGTTGGGAAGAGTCCCGCTGCCGGGATATTGCTTGCTCTCTGGGCCGGGTCCGTAACTACTCGGCCCACTTACAGGCCGCGCGAATTGTTCTGGGTGGCGTTTGTGCAGGTCAGGCGGGGTGCGGGCGGAGGGTTTGGGTATCCACCGGTCGCCGGGTTGAACCGATTGTGATGTCGGTGTCACACAACTCGAACGAGCCGGTGGAGGCACCCAGTATGCGCACCTATGACCCCGAAGTGCAGGACGCGGTGTGGGAGGCGTTCCAGCCACTGATCCCCGAACACCCCGAGACCCACCCCTACGGTGGGCATCGCCGCCGAGTTGCTGATCGACTCTGTTTCGACGTGATCGTGATCCGGTTGGCGAGCGGTGTTTCGTGGGTGGACGCCGCGCTTCTCGCTGGCGGTCATGTGTCGGACACGACGGTACGCGCCCGTCGTGACGAGTGGATCGAAGCGGGGATCTTCGACGCGATCGAGTCCGAACGCTCGCCGCGTTCGATCGGATCGTCGGCTTGGACCTGTCAGAAGTATCTGTTGATGGCAGCCTTCACAAGGCCCCGTGCGGAGGTGAGGGAACCGGCAAAAACCCGACAGACAGGGGCAAACTCGGGTGGAAGTGGTCGATCGCGGTTGACGCGCACGGCATCGTTGTCGGTGTCGCGATCGACGGCGTCATAGGACCAGCCCGCGGCGCAGCTCACCTCCACCTCCACCCCTCTCTCGAACACCACCAGTGCGAACACCCGGCCCGACCGGTGACCAAGACCCAAGCCGAGGTTCGCTCATCGGCGCGCCACGCCGCACACTTGCGCAACCATGCGAACACCAGCGCAACGGTACCAGACGTGCCACCGAGCATCATCAGCGCTTCGATCGCATCACCCCTCGAATCGTCACGCAGGAGGAGGCCGGCGTCATGCTCGATCCGGCCAGCTTGGTGTGGTTCTCCCACTGGACACCGCCGCCGATCGCGTCGCGTTGACGTGGGCACGGCCAAGCGGCTCGAGGACGTCCGCTCGGTGTGTGAGGAGAGAGCCGAGCCGTGCGCGTCGAGCTGCCGGCCGATTCGTTCGCGTTCGCCATCCCGGCGGATGGCAGCCGTCCGTGGCGTCCGGGCAACGTGACGGCGCGCTGGCGACAACTGCGGACGAGGGTGGACCTCGATGGCTGCCGCCTGCACGATTATGCCGAGGCGCGCGTTAACGCGAGCGGATGCCGCGATCGTCTTCTGCGTCATCGATGAGAAGGAGACGATCATGTCGACCACCACCCCTGGAACGCTCGTTGCAGAGAGCCATCACCACGCCCATTGCTGCGATGAGACCTTGTGGCCGCCAAAGTATTTCGGGAGAGCGCTCTCGCATGTCGGGCAGATACTTCGCGATGTTCCCATCGCAATTGGACAAGGCCCGTTCTGTAGCGGCCTCGTGAGCCTAGCCTCGCACCTGAGGGTCCCCTATTTTCCTCGCGAGCTCAGACAGGTCCTGTGTTGCGACAGCCCGAGAATCGCCGCGTCTGCATCCTTCTCCTGCGGCAAGCCGTCGACGAATCTGAGTGGCGTGTCGCCTACAAGACGTCATACGGCATCTACCGTCACGCCGCAGAAGCCGTCGATCTCGATTCCGGCTACCGGGTGCTCGCCAGTCCGGGCGCACACCTCGCGACGTTCGCGTTGGCCGCGGCCGTGATGGGCGATGCCACCGGCGTGTTCGACACGGTGAATGCCAGCACTATGAGCGGCACCCGCAACAAGCTCGAGTACGTGAACGCGGACCATCCCGAGGAGGTCACCGAGGACGACGCGAGACGGGCGGTTCAGCTCGCGGAACGATCACCACGGCGGGCGATGACTCGGCGACGCCCTTCGACAGGCCCGGGAATCCATCGCCGTCTGTCCTTCTGAACGCGCTTCAGTACTGTACAGTCGCTGAAGCGCGCCAAGTTGGACAGCAAATCTGGCAGCACAACCACGCGTCGAACCCCGAGGAGGCCCGAACCGTGTCTCCAGCAACAACCAGAGATGTACCGGGGCGATTGGCCGGCGTGCTCGAGGATCTCGAACTCGAGCAACCCAAGATCGTCACCCGCACCATGCTCGACGAGCTCGCCACAAGCCGCGACCTCGCCGTCGGAGGTGAGCAGCTCGCGCGCGATCTCCGAGCGCGCGGCTGGCTCCTTCCGCTGCGGACCGCGGGCGCGTGGGAGTTTGCGCCCGCGGCTAGGGCCGGGGCGATCGGCTCTGGCGACCCGTTCATCGAGCTACGCGCGACCTTGGCGAAGAAGACCCTTCCGCTGGCGATTGCAGCCGAGTCTGCGGCCTGGACTTTGCGGCTCTCAGGCCGGGCACCGACGACGCCGGTCATCGGTGCGCCCCCTGACACGCGCGTTCCACGAGCACTCGGCGCCTACCGACTCGTGCGCTGGCGCCCGGCAGCACCACTCGAGAAGGTCGACGGCCTGCCTGTATGGAGCAAACCGACTCTGCTGGCCGTCATGGCGGCCAATCCGACTTCCTACCGCGATTGGCCGAACGTGGCGGAGTGGATCACCGAGGCAATCGACGAGAGCACAGCGGACGCGATCGCTCGCGAGTTGGTTGTCGAACCCTACGCCGCCTGGGCTCGCGCCGCCTACCTGCTCAAGTTCGCTGGCAACATCGGCGGGGCGGAAGCCCTCTACCAGAAGGCGCCCCCGCCGAAAGGTGGCCCTCACCATCTCGGCAAGCGTGACCGGCCGGGCAAGTACGACAAGCAGTTCGACGTTCACGACCACCTTCTCGCGCGACCTTCCTCAGCCAAGGCGTAGAGGTGAGAGTCACCGAAGGCCACCTTGGCCGCCACTACCAAGGCCGCGCCGGCGGGCGGGGACCAGCACTGCTCGACATCGCGCAAGATCACGCTCTGGCGATCCTGCAGGACCAAGGCCTGTTCGAACTCGGCGTCGTGTTCAAGGGCGGCACAGCGCTTCGCAAGTACCGCGCCGGAAACAGCGGACGCTTCTCAACCGATCTCGACCTCTATGCGCCCGACCCCGACGTCGCCGAGATGATCTTCGAAGCACTCGACAACAACAGCCTCGACGGCTTCTCGTTCAATGTCGAGGTGCTCGTCGCCGGTCGCCGTGCGCGCCTACTGATCGATACGCCGTTCGGTGTTCCGGACATCGACGGTCGGATCGACATCTCACTCCGGCCGCTCATCCTGCCCGCCGAGACCCTCGAGCCGATCCCCCTGCCGGTCCACGATCGCTACGACATTGAGTTGCGCCCGACGCCAGTCGTCCAGATGGAAGAGCTGATCGCCGAGAAGCTTGCTCGCTACCGCCGCGCGAGCCTCGCTCGTGATCTCTACGACCTCAGCTGGGCCTCGTACCAGCTGTTCGACGAACCCCTCGCCCGACGCCTGTGGGTCCTCAAGTGCTACCTCGACATCGTCGACGACGGATTGGGTGATCGGCCAATCGACCCCGCAACTCTGCTGAGACATCGGCCGGCGAACGAGTTCGACGAAGAGGCGATCGGCTACCTCACCACGCCGATCGATATCCCCGCATGGGAAACGAGGGTGCGCACTCGGTACACCTTCGTCGCCAACCTCACCGACGACGAGCAGCGCTGGTCAGAGGCCAATCGTGGTGACGAGTGGGCCGTACGGCAAGCAGCCGACGAACTCCGGGAACGATCCCAGTAGACGGCCGACTTCGCGTGCGCGATCAAAGCGTCAGCCTTGAGCGACCGAGATCAATGCCGATCAGTCACCATGTGTCGGTAGTCCGGCGCGATAAGCACCTCCGGTCGCATGCCGTCCAGGCGCTGTTCTTCCAAGTAACTGGCATCTTCGAAGTTGCCTTCGGCCCCCTCGAGACCTGAAACGACGCCGAAGTCGAGAGGGTGTTACAGGCATCGCTTCGTGGGGATGAGCCCCGCGGTTACGGCGGTGCTCATTGGGGACGGCGTGGCTGACAGCGCGGCGACGCGCGCTAGACAACCGGCGTGACGATCTCGTGGGCGTGTCGCTTGACGGTGGCAGAGTACGCGGCGGCCGGAGCGAGCCCGCCGGTGCCTCGTCCCGACTGCGGTTCGTGCGGACGGCCGATGACCTTCGACGGCACCTACCCACGGCGAGTACGCGAAGCCGGCGTCGAGTCACCGTGTTCATCCGCCGAGGCCGCTGCTCGCCCTGCGGTGTCGATGACGCGTTGTTGCCGGACTTCGTCGTTCGCCGCCGACGAGACAGCGCGTCAGCAATCGGTGCTGCAGTTCTCGGGGCGAGGGTGTCCGATTCTCTGTGTAGGAGGCGCTAGACCAGGGACAGGCGGAGTCTGTCCCGGAGAGGAAGCGTCATGGCACAGACCATCCGTCAGGAGCTGCTCGACGAGCTGCTCGCCGACTATTCGACCCGTGAGGATCTGACCGGCCCGGACGGGTTGCTGAAGACCTTGTTCAAGCGGTTGATCGAGACCGCGGCGGGCGCGGAGCTCACCGAGTATCAGACGATCATGGCAAGGCAGAGGGGGGTGAGCAAGGTGTTGTGGCGGGCCGTTGGCCCCGTTCGCGGACGCCCGTAGCCTGACTCGATGGCCGAACGTGTTGAGGTGCATCGAGACATCGCCGCATCGGCGGAGGTGGTCTATGACCTGATCTCCGACGTCACTCTTATGGGGGAGTGGTCGCCCGAGACGACGGGTTGCGAATGGATGGGCGGAGCCGACGGGCCCGGCGGCCGGCGCCAAGTTCCGTGGCTGCAACCGCAACGGTTTCCGCCGTTGGTCGATGACATGCGTGGTCCTTGCGGCCGAGCCTGGCGCCCACTTGGCGTTCGACGTCGCCGCCGGGCCCCTGCGCATCTCGCGCTGGGAGTACCAGTTGGCGGCGACCAGCGAGGGCTGCCGTGTCACCGGGGTCTGGCCCTCCGGGCGCGGCACGATGATCGGGCGACTCGCGAGCGGCGTGAAAGATCGGACCGAGCACAACCGAGCGGGGATGGAGGAGACGCTGCGCCGGCTGGCGGTGTCGGCCGAGGCCGACAGGTGAAGACCTGATTGGCCGAGCGTTGCCGGGCAACCGACGTGGAACGCATCGGACGGACCCGCGTACAACACCCGCACCGGGCGAAGCGTCTCGTGGAGGGCGCTCTCCGACGAGTGCCGAAGCGATCAGCCGCGTGGAACGGCGCGAAGATCGTCGGCCTTCGTCACCGAGGGACCTTGCCGACCAAACGGGGCGGGCTGGCCGCGACGGCGACGTGCAACGGCCAGATCGTCGCGGTGGGCGGCGAGGCCGATCACACCTTTCCGGAAGCCGAAGCGTTCGACGTGGCTTCGGGCGTGTGGCGAGCCCTGCCTGACACGCCGACGGCGCGGCACGGGTTGGGGGTGGTGACTATCGGATCGAACGTGTATGTGACCCACGGCGGCCGGACGCCCGGCATGTCCTCGTCTGCCGTCAACGAGATGCTCGACGTGTCCTCACTCGGGGCGTGTCGCTGAGTAGGCCGCGGGCGGCGGTTGCCAGCCGAACATCCGGACGGCGAACGGAAGCATCCAGTGTCCTCGGCAACGATCGCCGAACCATTTCTCGTGCCGGTCTTCCTCGATCGTCATCTCTTCGAGCCGAGCGACCGCTGCATCCCAGCCGAGCTTGTCGGCGATGTCGCGCGCGGACTCGTACTGCCCGACGTTCGTCGCCTCCAGCCGTCCCGCGGCGTACATCGGTCCGAACCATCCGCCGACGAAGCACAGTGTCCCGAAGAACCGGCCGATCGAACCCATGAGCAGTTCTCGACGGCGCCGTGGACGAGCGCCGAGCACATCGAGGAGCATCGCCACCATGTTGCGGTGGTGCCACTCCGCTTCCTCGATGCGCAGCACCTCCGACTTCTCGTCGGGTTGTCGCAACGACCGGGCGTGGCCCCGGTACGCGTAGGCGGCGGCCAACTCGCCCGCGTGCGCGTCCTGCAAGATGCGTATCAGCGCGTCGGTGAACTCCTGCTCGTCACCAGCCATCACGACATGGAACACCATCTGCTCGTGTGGACGCACATCGCGTCTCGCCTTGGACCACGCTCGCGAAGCGGCCGTCGAATGGCGACATTGCCGGCTGCGCCGCGGTCGGCAGGAATGTACGAAGGGCTTGGCTTCATTCCCTTGGGCGCTTGCGCACGGCGTCGCTTGTCGCATCGACCAGCATCCCTGAGCTGTCGATCACGAAGGACCTCCGCGCGCCGATGGCCGCCGCGGGCCCCGACGCAGTCGCGAACCTCCTGGCCGCCGTCGATCGAGTCCCGATCCCAACCGCAGCCGAACCTGAGGTCTGAGGTCGCCGCCAGGCGCGATCTACCGTTGCGTTCTTGCAACGGATCGTGCGGTTGGAACGTCGTTGGTTCGAATGACGGATCACGAGCTGGCCCTCGAGCCTCTGGCGGTGACGTTGCCCTTGTCTGGTGGCGCCAAGCCGACCGTCGAGGAGCTGGTTGCCCTGTTCCGATCGGAGTACGAGCCGATGCTTCGCGTCGCGTTCTTGCTGCTGGGTTCGCAGCCCGCCGCCGAGGATGTCGTGCAAGATGCTTACGCCGCGTTGTTCGAGCGGTGGAACAGGGTCGAGCGTCCTGGCGCCTATCTGCGCCGATGTGCGGTCAACCGTTGCTACGACCAGATGCGTCGACGCAAGACCGAGCACCTGCGCCGGGTCGCGCTGGCCGAACCCGAAGCGCACGATCAGCAAGCGAACGAGCTGCTCGACGTCCTCGACGGGCTGCCGGCAAAACAGCGCGTCGTCGTGATCCTCCGCTACTACGACGGCCTGGCACTGGAGGACATCGCGGTTGCGACGCGATGGCCGATCGGCACCGTGAAGAGCCTGCATCACCGGGCGATGGCCACCCTGCGAACGCAGGTCGAGCGATGAGCGCGTCGATGGAGCGTCTCGAGGTCGATATCAAGACGGCGTTGCACAACCGGGCAATGCAGGTGGACGCCTCGTCCAATCTCGTCGGCGCCGTTGCGCAGCGCGTCGCACGGCGGCGCCGTGATCGGGGTCGCCGGCGCGCGATCGCTCTCGTTTCGACGCTCAGCGCCGGCTTCATGCTGTTCGCGGTGGCGTACGCACGGGTGGACGACTCCCAAGTCGTGGTCGCATCGCCGCCTCAGCCCGCGTCCCCGAGCACGGCGCCGGCCTTCGCGTTGGTTCCGCGGGTCGCGATGTTCGGGGGCAGCATGGCGCTCGAGACGGCGTTCGGGCTCAACACGTGGGGCTCGCGCACGCGATCGATCGAGTTGGTCGGCGGGCGCACCCAGTTGGGGTGCGGCATCTCGCAAGCCCCGCTGCGGCTCGACGTCCGCGGTGTGGGCCGGATGGACGAGACCTGCCGGTGGCCCGTCACGTGGCAGCGCGAGCTCGACGGAGCCACACCCGACGTCGCCGTCGTCCAAGTGGGTGAGGTCGACCTCGCCGACCAGCGCCTCGACGAGAACGCGACCGGCTGGCTACGAGTCGGCGATCCGATCTTCGACGACTACCTGCGCAACCAGATGCTCGACGCAACCGACATGATCACCAGCCGGGGGACGACGGCGGTGTGGCTGACCCTCCCACCGACGAAGGCCCCTGCGGGCCGTGACCCGCGCGCATTGCGCGGCGCCGCCGCAGACCCCGCTCGGGCCGCCCGGTTCAACGAGCTGATCGCCGAACTGCCTCGTCTTCGCCCGAACGCTCCGATCGCGGTCATCGACCTCGCTGGTTGGCTCGCGACCCAGGACGACCAACGGCTCCGGCCCGACGGCGTGCGCTTCTCGCCGGCCACCGCCGCCGAGGTCGCCGACCGTTGGTTGGGCGCCGCGCTGCTCGACGCGTACCGCCAGCACGCGGCGGTCGCCTCGACGACGACGACGACAACACCAACGACGACGACGGCTACCTCGACGACCCGCGCGACGACCACGACCGTGACGTCGACGGCGACGGCGACGGCGACCAGTGTGCTCAGCCAACCAGCGCCGGTTCCCGACGCTGAGGGCCTCGTCCGACTCGAGGTGACCGTCCTGCACACCGAGCCGATCTCGCCGGGGTACGTGAACCTCTGGGTCTTCGGGGAAGGTTCGAGTCCACCTGCGAAGTGGCGTCCGCTCTACCAGAAGGTCCCAATAGAAGCGGTCGGTTCCACGTCGGCGACAGCCACCGGGACACTGCAGACAACGATCTCGGTGCGGGTTCCTCCGGAGGTCGCTCTCTGGATCCAGAGCGCGGCGACAGCCCCCGTGCCGGTCGCGGTCACCCCGTCCGACGCCGACGATCCGAAGATGCGCTGCTCCAACGCGTACGAACCTTGCCAAGGCGCGCCCACGATCACGCCGTGAGCACGGGTCCGCTGGCATCTCCGCGAGCGCTGATTGCACTCGTGGGTCCCCTGGCGGGGTCACGGCATGCTGGGAGGTGACACCCCCGTAGTCAAAGTTGCCACCGCGTTTCTTCGCTTGCGACGCTCTCCCAAAGCCCTGTCCGCAACGCCCTACACGCCGTCGACTGGCGCCGCAGCAGGGGATCAGTCGAGCGCTGCCTCGCTCAACACCACACCGTTCTCGACTACCAGGTAGACCGTGTGCGAGACGCCAACCTCGACACCATCATCGATCAGCGGAAATCCCGGTTCTGCAGCGATGACAAGTGTGCCGGAAAACCAGCTTGCTTTCGCCGGCAGCGTCTCGAGCTCCAGATCAGTTGGCTCACACAGACGTCGCGAGTCCTCGCGGTAGGTCTCGCGGCCGTCGAGCGGACAACGACGATCGCCGCTGCCCGACCAAACGAACCCGCGCAAAGCGTTGACGACAGCCGCGTCATCGTACGACGAGGTGACCGTGGCATGCGCCAATCGCCACGGTGGCGCGAGCTCGACTTCCTTGTCCCTGGAGTCCTCAATCCAGAAGCTCCGTAGAGCGTTCAGCCACCGCCAGTACCAACACCCGCCCCGGCCGGTGAACCAAAACCCAAGTCGAGGTTCGCTCGTCGGCGCGCCACGCCGCACACTTGCCATGCGAACACCAGCGCAAAGGCACCATCGTCGTGGTGCGCCATTACTGTCGGCCAGCGTGCCAGACGAGCCACCGATCATCCCGGCCGCCACCGTCGCCATCCTGCGTGACGATACGAGGGGTGGTGCGATCGAAGCGCTCATGGTGCGCCGCAACTCCAGGCTCGCCTTCGCGGGTGGCATGTGGGTGTTCCCCGGTGGGCGGGTCGATGCGCACGACCGCCACGGAGTCGAACCCGGCGACGAACACGGCGCGGCCCGGCGTGCCGCGGTGCGCGAGACCGAGGAAGAGGCCGGCGTCGTGCTCGATCCGGCCAGCTTGGTGTGGTTCTCCCACTGGACACCACCACCGATCGCGCCCAAGCGCTTCGCCACCTACTTCTTCGCGGCGCCGGCACCGATCGCCGACGTGACCGTCACGATCGACGGCGGCGAGATCCACGACCACGGTTGGATGCGGCCGGCCGACGCGATGCAGCGCCGGAACGCGCTCGAGATCGAGCTGACCCCGCCCACGTGGATCACGCTCGAGACGCTCGCCCGATTCAGCACGGTCGCCGAAGCGCTGCACGCCTTCACCACGACTGACCCCGAGTTCTTCACGACCCAGATCGTGGAGGTGGACGGCGGCTTGGCAGCCGTGTACCACGGCGACGCGGCCTATGACCCCGGTGTCGACGAACGAGCCGATGGGCGGCACCGGCTCTGGATGGTGGGCGATGACTGGCGTTATGAGCGCGACGGATGGACGTGAGCGTCAGGCTCGCAGTGCGAGAACCGTTCCCTGGCGCGTCGTTCTCTCCGTGTTGGTCGCCTGCACCCAGCCCCGCTCGTCCACCGACGAGCTCGTCGTCGTGCAGCCGCCATCGGACAACGTCTGGTAGTTGACCGAGAGCCGATCCGCGCTCGCGACCGCTCCCACCGCATCGACGAGATGGAAGTCTGACCATCGCACCGTCGTCGAGGGCTCGTCGCAATCTGCGAACACCTCTGACCACACCATCGGATCCGCTAGCGCCGTCCCCTGCGCCCAGAGGTCCCTGATGTGGGTCGCCGCCCCCGTCGACAGATCGACGACTTCGCCGCGCCAGCCCTGCTTGCCGTCTGGTCCGGCCTCGTCGGACCGCGACACGCGCAGCCGGTAGGGGCGGGCCGCGTGCCAGCGGTAGTCGCGGGTGTTCACGTTGCCCACCGTGCTGGGCAACGCCGACCTGCTGCCCGCCAGCTCGCGGCCGTCCGGGCCGTAGCCGCCCCAGTTGACCGCCGTCTTGCCCGGATGGTCGAAGTGCCACTGCAAGCCGATGTGCCCGGCCCCGCCCTGGCGACCCTGATCGGTGAACGACACCTGCATCGCCCAGAAGTAGAGCTTGTTGACCGTCGGCGGCTCGAGCACCTCGAGCGTCACCTCGGCGCTGACCCACGGGCCGGCCGGGGCGGACCAGCCGAGATGGAACGACGAGGCACCGTTCCCCGATGGCGGCCGCCCGGTCGTGCCGTCCCACGGAGCGAACGCAGATCGCACTCGATCGAGGAAGCCCATCGACCGGACGTTAGAGGTTCAGCGTGCGTCGGGGGCGCAGCCCCGCGGCGGCTCGATAGCCTGAGCCATCGCATCGAGCCGGATGAGCAACGACACCCATGAACGCATCCTCGATGCGGCGGCTTCGTGCTTCTCGCAGCTCGGCCTCGACCACACCACCATGGAGGCAGTCGCGGACAAGGCGGGCATCACCCGGATGACCCTCTACCGCTACGTGCCGTCGCGAGATGAGCTCATCGTGCTCGTCCTGCTCCGCGACTGGAACCGAAGCGAAGCCGCGCTGCGCGGGCTCCTCGGCGAGCACGACGACCTGCGAACCCAATTGCTCGAAGGTGCCTCGTACTTCGTCAACGAGATCGCCGACCGGCCCTACATCCGCGCCATGCTCCGGAGCAGTGGCGGGCCGGGTCGGTGGAACGGCCTGGAAGGCAAGCAGGTCCTCGTCGACACGTTCGGCGCGTTCCTCCGGCCCTACTTCGTCGGGCACCGGGGCGAGCTCCGCTCCACGATCGACGATTCCATCGAGTGGCTGATGCGGCAGATCTTCTTGCTGCTCACCGTCGAGCCGGCGCGCGGCTTCAGCCCCAAAGAGGCCCGGCGCCAGCTCCGCACGTTTGTCGTTCCGAGCCTGTTCGTCCCCGACCGCTGAGTCGAACGTGCGCGAAGCGTTTGCTGAGACACCGTCAGATTTGGGGTGTTACAGCAGCACGAACTGTGTAACACTTCGACCGGGCCGGCACGACGGCGCCCTCCCCCTCACGGGCGGCGTCGTGCCGGTCGACATGTTCAGCCCAGGCGTCGAGCCCAGTTGGCCGCTCTCGTCGCTCGCCACCCGACCGGCGATGGGTCCGATTGCCGCCGGCGCTTTCGCCCGGGCCGCCAACCTGCTAGTCCTTCGGCATGTCTCCTGACAGTTCGGTCGATGTCGCCGGCGTATCCCACGTCGGAGGGCGTGACGACAACCAGGACCGGTTTGCCATCGTCGGCGACTGGCTGGCAGTGCTCAGCGACGGCATGGGCGGCCAAGCCGGCGGCGCCCTCGCCGCCCAGCTCACCGTGGAAGCGGTCACCGACTCGCTCGCGGCCCCGAGCGATGTCTGCGAAGCCGGGCTGCTCGAGGCCTTCGCGCATGCCAACGAACGTGTTCGCACCGAACGGCAAGAGCGGGTCGAAGAGAACCGCATGGGCGCCACGCTCACGGTGGCCGCCCGATCCCGGCCGGGCGGAGCCGAATGGCTCGTCGCCCATGTGGGCGATTCACCGGGCTTTCTGGTCACGCCGACGTCAATCCTTCGCCTCACCGACGATCACACGGTCGCGTGGGAGCTGGTGCGCCAGGGCGCTATCAGCGAGGCCGCGGCGGAAGAGCACCCGCAGCGAAACGTGCTGCTGCGGGCCATCGGCGCCGAAGACACCGTCCAGGCCGACGTGCGCGACGTGCATCTGAACGCGGGTGATGCGCTGGTGCTCGTCTCCGACGGCATCAGCGGCGTGGTGCCGCTCAGCGAGATCCGAGAGCTCGTCCGTGCCGCGGAGACCGCCGAACACGCCGCCAAAGCACTGGTGCAGACCGCGGTTGAACACGACGCAACCGACAACGTCACCGCGGTGGTCGTCCGCCAGTTGATCGGCGCCGAGAGCTCGAACGGTGGCGTCGCATGAAGGTCATGGTCGCGACCGATGGCAGCGATGCCGCGATCGAGGCGTCGAGCCGCGCCGTGGGACTCCTTCGCGACGGCGCCGAGATCATCCTGCTGACCGTCGTCCCCGACTACGAAGACCCGATGGAGACCGCCGGCGGCATCGAGGGCCCCGCGCTCACCGAAGAGGAGGCAACACGCGAGTACAGCGAGCACCTCGCCGAGGGCCAGGCGGCTCTGAAGCGCACCGCCCTGTCGCTGAGCCATGAGGTCGACGTGCGACTCGTGCCCGCCGAACACGAGCCCGGTCACGCCATCGTCGCCATCGCCAGAGACGCCCGGCCCGACCTCCTTGTGATCGGTTCGAGCGGCAAGAGC
Source organism: Actinomycetota bacterium (assembly GCA_016185305.1). Classification (GTDB taxonomy): domain Bacteria; phylum Actinomycetota; class Acidimicrobiia; order Acidimicrobiales; family Acidimicrobilacustridaceae; genus JACPNV01. Next base: position 68,761 of record JACPNV010000031.1, read on the forward strand.
CTGCTTCGCCGGCTGTTCACCGGTTCTGTCAGCGACTACGTCGTGCACCACGCGCCGTGCCCGGTCCTCGTGGTCCGCCACGACCATTGAGAGCAGCGGTGGTGGCGCCCGATCCAGCGGTGTTGGCTGCGGACCTCGCCGAAGCGGGCATCGAAGCCGTCGTCTTCACCTATGTCGACAACGCCGGGGTCGCCCGGGTGAAGGGTGTGCCCACGGGGCGTCTCGCGCCGGCCTCGAAGCACGGCGTCGGCATGTCACCGGTCTTCGACGCGTTCGTCGCGGACGACTCGATCACCTCGAGCCCGAGCGCGGGGGGTCCGGTCGGCGATCTGCGGCTGATCCCTGATCTCCGCCGCCTGGTCGCCCTGGCCGCGCAACCGGGGCTCGCGTGGGTGCCCGTCGACCGCCGCTCGCAAACCGGCGATCCCCACCCGCAGTGCCAGCGCCAGTTCGCCACCCGCCTGGTCGAGCGTGCGGCAAGCCGCGGCATCACGATGCAGATGGGCTTCGAGATCGAGTTCATCCTCGCGAGGTCGACCGACGACGAGCTCGTGCCCGCTACGGTCGCGCCGGCCTATGGGGCCAACCGGCTCGTCGAGCTCGGTGACTTCAGCGTCGAGCTCCTCCGGGCGTTGCGTCTCGAAGGCGTCGAGGTGCTCCAGCTCCACCCGGAGTACGCCCCGGGCCAGTTCGAGGTCTCCACCGCGCCACGCGATCCCGTGCATGCCGCCGACGACAGCGTCCTCGTCCGCCAGACCATCCGCGGGGTCACTGCTCGCCACGGCTTGGCGGTCACGTTCTCTCCCGCCGTCGAGGTCGGCGGCGTCGGCAACGGTGCCCATCTCCACTTCGGGATTCACCAGGGCAAGCAGAACCTGCTGGCCGGTGGCCGTGGAACACACGGCATGACCAGCGACGGTGAGGCGTTCCTCGCTGGGGTCCTCGACGCGCTGCCGGCACTGCTCGCCATCGGGGCGCCGAGCGTGGCGAGCTATCAGCGTCTGGTCCCCCAACACTGGGCCGCTCCCTATGTGTGCTGGGGGAAGGAGAACCGCGAGGCCGCGCTCCGGTTGGTCACGGGTGAAGCCGGTGCCGAGCAGCACGACGCGAACGCGGAGGTGAAGGTGTTCGACGCGACTGCCAACCCCTACCTCGTGGTCGGGGCTGTCATCGCCTGCGGGCTCGACGGCATCGATCGGCAACTTCGTCTGCCCGCGGAGACCACGACCGATCCGGCCACGCTCGACGCGGCAGCACGACCCGAGCGGCTTCCGACCTCGCTCGACGTCGCGGTCGAGACGTTCTCGCGCAGCGACGTGCTGCGCGACGCTCTCGGCAACGCGCTCTTCGAGACGATCATCGCCGTCCGCCACGCCGAGATCGCACGGTTCGCCGGCGCCTCCCCCGACGAGATCGTCGCCTCGACGCGCTGGCGCCACTGACGTGGTCGGCTCGCTCGAACCGGTCGATCTTGCTCTGATCGACCATCACTGCCACAGCGTCCGCCACGAACAGGCCGACGCGAACACGTTCGCACAGGTGATGCTCGAGTCCGCGGCACCGCTCCCCGCCGGTGTCTCCGGTTTCGACACCGCCCTAGGCGCCGCGCTGCTTCGATGGTGCGCGCCGGTCCTCGAGCTCGATGCCGGCTGCTCGGGCGCCGACTACGTCGCGCGGCGCGCCGAGCTCGCGGTCGACGAGGTGAACGCCCGGTTCCTCGCGGGGGCGCGGCCGGATGGGCTCGTCGTCGACACGGGCCATGCGCCGGAGACGCTTGTTGGCGTGGAGGCGCTGTCCGCTCTTGCCGATGCGCCCGTGCACCGAGTCATCCGCCTCGAAACGGTCGCCGAGGCTGTGGCGCGGAGCACGGTCACCCATGACCGGTTCGCGGCGGCGTTCGCCGACGCCTTGGCCGACCGGCTCCCCACCGCGGTCGCGACGAAATCGATCCTCGCCTACCGCCATGGATTCGACGTCGATCCCCGCCGGCCCAGCCCCGCGTCGGTGCGCAACGCGACCTCGGACTGGTTCAGCCGCGGCCGCTACTCGCGACTCGAGCACCCGGTGGTGTTGCGGCACCTGCTCTGGACGGCGCTGGAGGCCGGCCTTCCCGTCCAGCTCCACACTGGCTTCGGCGACACCGATCTCGACCTCGCCCGGTCCGACCCGTCGCTCCTGTCGCCGCTGTTGCGAGCCACCGCCGATCTCGGCACGCCGCTCGTCCTGCTGCACACCTACCCGTTCCAGCGAGCCGCCGGATACTTGGCTCGGGTGTGGCCGCACGTTCACGTCGATGTCGGCCTGGCCATCCCGCACGTGGCCAGCCGCGCCGCAACCGTGCTCGCGGAACTGCTGGAGCTGGCGCCGTTCGGCAAGGTGCTCTACTCCTCCGACGGCTTCTCGCTTGCAGAGCTCCACTACCTCGGAGCACTGCTGTTCCGCGCCGCCGTCGGCGAGGTCCTCCCGTCGCTGACCGACCCCGCTGACGCTGATCGCGTGGCACGGCTCGTCGGCCGCGACAACGCGCGCCGCCTCTACCGCCTGCCGCCAACCTCAACCTGACACGGTCCCAAACTGCAGATCCAGGACTCAAACCGAGAACCAGGACCGGTAGATCCTGTCGTACTGGCCGTCGTCGGCGATGACCAGCAGCGCCCGGTCGATCGAGTTGCGCAGATCGCTGGCTTCCCGACCCACGGCGATGGCGTCGTAGCTGCGGGTGAACTGCGGACCGGCCAAGGCCAGGTTGCCTCCGGACTCGTAGACGGCGTTCGCGAGGACCGGCGCGCCGAACACGGCAGCATCCGCCGCGCCGCTGCGCACCTCGCCGATCATCTCGTCGGTGGTGGCCACCGGCGTGACGGGGATGCCGCGCTCGCTGAGATACATCGACGCGGAGGAATCCCTGACCGTCACCGTGCGGTAATCGCGAAGGTCGTCGGGGCTCTCGATCCTGGTGTTGAGGCGGTGCAGGGTGAGGTTCGCGGTGAACGCCGCCGTGACGACGGCGACGATGAGCACGCCGAACACCATCCACAGGACCGAGAAGATCCGGCCCAGGCCGGTGCGCGGCACGCGGTCGCCGTAGCCGACCGTCAGCATCGTCACCGACGCCCACCAGCTCCCCTCGGCGAAGCCCCTCTTCGCGTTGTGGGCGAAGTCGGGGTTCTTGTTCCGTTCGAGCAACCAGATGAGCACCGCGGCGATCGCCACGGCGATGGCCATGGTGACGAGCAGGATGATGACCGTCGGGTCGGTCATCGCCTTCCACAGCCCGCTCAGCGTGCTCGCCTGGTCGGACCGCACCATGATCTGGAGGCCCGAGTTGAGCGTCGGCTCGGTGAAATCGAGCGTCTCGGCCCGCGCCGCCGTGACCGTGATGTCGCCGATCGCGAGGTCGGCCTGCCCGGCGCGGACGGCGTCGAGCTGCTCTTGCACGCTCGCCTTCTCCACGTACTCGGTCCGGTAGTTGTTGCGCTTGGCGATCTCCTCCCAGAGCTCGACACTGAAGCCGCCGTAGGTGTCGACGCGCTTCACTACGAAGGGGTCTTCGACCGAGATGGCGACGCGTACGGTCCGCTCAGGCCGCGGTGGCCGGGTTGCTGTCGTCGTGGTCGTCGCTTGCGCACCAACCGACACGGGATCGACCGGCAGCAGCGAACCGGTCAGCACCAGCGGAACGAGAACGACGAGCCCACCGAACCATCGAAACCGGCGCGACCGAGACGTTCTGTCGGCCCGCGCACGCACCATGGCGCCGAGCGTAGCCATGGCCCTTCGCATGATCGGGGCACGCGAGCTCTCGGGGTGCGCGTGACAAGCCACCCTGTATCGGTCGTGCGCGCCGCGGGGTCAACCCGTGAAGCGGGGAGTCACCACGACGGGCCTCACGGTGGAGGTCGTCGACGTCGACGTCGACGTCGACGACCTCGTCGTCGTCGCCTGGCAGGTGCCCGCCGCCGTGTCGAAGGTGATCGATACCGAGCCGTCGCCGGTGGTGACACCGGTCTGGAACGTCACCCCGGTCGGACCGAGCCCCGAGCCGCCACCCCCGCCGCCCGTGCTGTTGTTCGAGTCGGTCTCGCCGACGCCACCACCACCGCCATAGAAACCGCCGCCACCGCCGCCACCACCATCGTTGATGTCGCCGTTGCCCCCGGCACCTCCTGATCCGAGCGTGCCGGCCGCGCCCGCCGAGCCCACGCTCGGTGGGGTCGCACCGCCGGCGCCGCCCGCGGACTGCGTGCCGCCGCCACCTCCCGCACCGGCGATGATGCCGGTGCCGTCGGCGCCATCGGTACCGGTGAGACCGCCGCCGTCACCGCCGGCGCCGGCGCCGAGCACGAGGTCTCCACCGCCGCCACCGCCGCCACCGCCGACGACCACGCGATCCTCCAAGTCGCTACCTCCGCGGCGAACGTCGGAGGCTCCGCCGCCACCACCGCCGCCGGCGAACCCGCCTCCAGTCGGGAAGCCACCGATGGCACCACCGTTGAACCCGCCCGCACCCGCCGCGGTGTCGGTGCCATCGCCGCCCGCGCCGCCGACCATGACCCTGAGCACCTCACCCGGCGTCACGCTGATCGTTGCGGTCGCCGTGCCGCCGAGCCCGCCCGCGGTCGAGGTCGTGCCGTCTCCGGGGCTACCGGTGCCGCCCGCCGCGCCACTCGCCACGACGCTCAACGAGCAGACGCTGGCCGGCACGGTGAACGACTGGGTGGCACCCGTGAAGGCGAAGACCTGGGTGCTCGGTGCGGCCGAAGCCGTCTCGGGCAGGGTGGCGACGAGCGCTCCGGCCCCGAACACGACAGCGGCGGACGCTCCGACGATTCGGCGACTCACGGGCATGGCTTCTCCTTGCGGTCGATCCAGAGATCTCGACGACGAGGGTGCTGAACGAACGGCACGGCTGTCGCGGAAACAAGCGCAACGACCGTAGCAGGGATGGATGGCAACGCGCGGGATGGACCCGCGGCCCGGACGGACCCGACCGTGCCAATGTCACCGCACGACTCAGGCGGTGCTGGTGTGCCACCCCGGCACACCGGTGTCGCCAGATCGCCGGCCATCTCTCTCAGCGTCAGCCAGACAACCCGATGTCGAACTCGATCTGCCGTGCTCCCGGCCACCGGGCGGTGGGCCAAATCAAGCCATGGGTTCGCGGTCGGCTGTCACCTTGGACCCCGCCCAGGTTGATCGGGTCATGCGGTACACGCGATGTGACCCGATCTCGGACGGGGCAACGATAGGCGCGTCGATGTTCCCGATGTACGTGAACCCAAGCTTCTGCGCCACCCGCGCGCTCGCAGTATTGGCCTGGTCACACGAGATCTCCACGTGGGTGATCTCGGGAAGCGTGAACGCCGCGGTGGTGAGCACCGCCGACACCCGCGGCGCGAGACAGCGGCCGACGTGGCTGTGGTCGATCCAGTAGCCGATCTCCAAACCATCCGGCCCGATGCGCCTGTGCAGCCCAGTGCTGCCCACCACCACACCGTCAAGAAGTACGCCCAACACGACGTCACCCCCGGCCCGCCAGTCCTTCTCCCACTGCTCGATCAACGCGACGCGCTGCTCCACGGTTTGGGGCTCGAACGCGATCCACGGCATCCACGGTCGGAGGTGCTCGATGTTGGCGTTGATCGCTTCGTGCAACGCCGGCGCATCATCGACCGTCCACCGGCGCACGAACAGATCGTCGTCCTCGAACCATTCAGGCAGCAGATCAGGTGCGGACATCACGCCATCTGTCGGCCAGAACAGCGCAGACCTTCGGTTTTGCCAGCATCGACGTAGTGGGCGTTGCCGACCCAGGCGGCGCAATCGTTTCAGACTGCGTGGCGCCTCGGCTACCCGTTGGGCTCTGGGTCGTGGTCGAGTCGCGAGTACATCCGGATCGACGGGGTGTTCCACGGTTGGATCAGCAGTCCGAGCCGGGACAGATTCAACTCGTCGAACGCGAAGCGGACGACCGCGCTCACAGCTTGATGCGCAGCACCGTCACGGCGTGCGGTGCCTGCATGGACGTTGCACACAGAACGCGTCCAGCGCGTGGGGGTGTCACGACCGGTGCCGTCCTGCCGCTTCGACGGTCTGGCTGAGCAGCACGGCGATGGTCATGGGACCGATGCCACCAGGTACGGGAGTGAGGAGACTGGCGGTTTCTGCCGCTTCGGCGAAATGCACATCGCCGATGTTGCCCGGGTTGTAACCGGCGTCGACGACGACGGCTCCTGGTTTCAACCAGTCTCCACGCACGAACTCGGGTGTGCCGACAGCGGCGACCACGAGGTCTGCTTCGCGGAGCACCGACGGAAGGTCGACAGTCCGAGAGTGGCAGTAGGTCACGGTGGCATGCTGCGCGAGCAGCAACATGCCGACCGGCTTGCCGAGGATCGGACTCCTCCCGATGACGACAGCATGCGTGCCGGCCAGCTCGACGTCGTAGGCGTCGAGGAGCCGCATGATCCCGCCCGGCGTGCATGACACGAACCCTGGCTCACCGAACGCCATCGCTGCGAAGGAGTACATCGTGACACCATCGACGTCTTTGCTCGGTGCGATCGCCTCGAACACCGCCCGTTCGTCCACTTGAGGCGGCACCGGGTGTTGCACGAGGATGCCATCCACTCCCGAATCGCCTGACAGCGTGGTGATGCACTCGACAGCTTCGCCCGTGGTGGTCGTGGCGGGCAGCCGAACGCTTCGGGACTCGATGCCGGCCTGGCGGCAACGGTTCTGCTTCATTCGAACATACGTCTCGGACGCCGGGTCGTCGCCGATCAGCACGGTCGCCAAGCACGGACACCTGCCCGTCTCTCGCTCGAACACCGCGGCCCGGTTGGCGGCATCGTCGACAGTCTGCTTCGCCAACTCATTCCCGGACATCAGACGAGCATGAGCCATGCGCTTCCTCCTGGGTCTTGACAGCAGATGCTCAGACGCACAGCACTCTCGACAATGACGTCGGGTCGCTCCCCGGTGGTGGGTCCACCTCAGCGTCAGCCACGACCGTGAACAAGCGGGGGCGAGGTCGACGCGGACGTGGTCGTCGGCGATGGTGATGTGGCCGGTGTTGTCAATGAAGTGGCGCCAGATCCGGTCGGGTGTGGCGAGTTGGTAGCGGGGGAGCTTGCGGGCGAGGAGTCGGTAGCAGTTCGCGGCGAGGACGGTGAGGGTGGTGTCGAGGTCGACGTTGAGGGGCAGTCCGGAGGATAGGGCGTTGAGGTGGAACCCGGAGAGATGTCGGCGTCGAGTTCGTTCTCGATGATCATGCGTTCGGCGTAGCGGCCGAAGAGGTCTTTGGCGGCGGTGGTGCGGTCGTTGGTATCAGCAGGGTGGGTTGGTCGTGGCCGATGTTGCGCACGGCGATCTGGCGGAGGGATGCCTGGATGCCTTTGAGGTGCAGGAACTCTGGGGTCGCCGGTAGCGCCCGGCGCGTTTGAGGTTGTGGGTGGTCCAGGCTGAGGCGGGCAGCGCGGTGAACTTCCAGTTTTGGTTTCGACCGGCGGCGAGCTAACCGAATGGCAGGTGCCGGGGCTGTTAGCTGCAGCCGCTGGTGTTGCCGCAGCTCGGGCAGGCGTGGCAGCTACCGGCTCGCTGCATCTGGACGCCGCACTGCATGCACATCGGGGCATCGATCGCCCGCGTGGGCGCCGTCGACGTCTTGGCCGGTGCCGCCCGCTCGAGGCGAGCGGCGAGCTCGGCCGCGGACTCGATGGATGGTGGGTCGGGGGGAAGGTCGTGGCCCTGGACCGTCTCGACCACCGACTCCTCCACGCCCGGCAGCGTCGGCTGCATGCGCTCGGCGATGGTGAAGATGTTGAGCTCGGCCCGCTCGTTCTGCGAAAGGTACATCACCGCCAGCTTGCGGAACAGGTAGTCCATCAGGCTCTGCGCCATGCGGATGTCGGGATCGTCGGTCATGCCCGCGGGCTCGAACCGCATGCCGGAGAACGCTTCGATGTAGCTGCGCAGGGGCACGCCGTACTGCAGCCCGTGGCTGATGGCGATGGCGAAGGCGTCCATGATGCCGGCGAGGGTCGAGCCCTGCTTCGACACCCGCACGAACAGCTCGCCGGGCCGGCCGTCGTCGTACTCGCCGACGGTCACGAAGCCCTTGCAGTCGGCTACCCGGAACTCGAAGGTGCGCGACCGTCGTGTGCGGGGCAGCTTCTCGCGGACCGGAACTTCGACGATCTTCTCGACGATGCGCTCGGTGATCTCGGTGGTCTGCGCCGAGAACGCCTGCACCTCAGCGCCGGCCTTGTCTTCCTTCTTCGCCATCGCCAACGGCTGGGCCACCTTGCAGTTGTCGCGGTAGATGGCGACCGCCTTGAGTCCGAGCTCCCACGCCTCGACGTGCAGTGCCTCTACATCATCTACCGTGGCCTCTTCAGGCATATTGACGGTCTTCGAGATCGCGCCGCTGATGAACGGCTGCACTGCACCCATCATCGTCACGTGGCCGAGGTAGTGGATGGCGTTGTCGCCCATCGAGCAGGAGAACACCGGTACGTGCTCGGGGACGAGATGCGGCGCGCCGAGGATGGTCTTGTGCTCGTCGACGTACGCGATGATCTCGTCGGATTGCTCGGGCGTGTAACCGAGACGCTTCAACGCTCGCGGGATCGTCTGGTTGACGATCGTCATCGTCCCCCCGCCCACGAGCTTCTTCATCTTGCACAGACCGAGGTCAGGCTCGATGCCCGTCGTGTCGCAGTCCATGAGCAACCCGATCGTGTTGTGGCTGATGAAGCCGTTCGCCACGTACGTGACGTTCTCGGGCACGGAGAGATCGAACGTGAGCTCTTCATCACCGAGCTCTGCCGACACGACTCGGTCGTAGAAGAAGCCAAGCAGATGCTGTAGCTCCGCGTCTGCGGTGCGGACCACCAGGTCAGCAGCGAGCCGGCGCGTGATCGAACCGTCGCGACGAAACTCCATGAGCGCCGCCCTCCGATCGGGGCCGTTCGCCGGCACGACCCGCTCGAGCAGGTCGCGACTGACGGGGATGTGGTCATCGCGCGCAGGCTGCTGGGTCTCACCTACGTCGATGCGCCGATGCTTCCGCTCCGATAGGAACCCGATGCCGTCGAGCCAGCGCTCGTTCATCGAGCGATTGAGCAGGCGAAGAACTGCCAACTTCGATCCCCCTCCGCTGACTTCGAACTTCCTCGTCGTCGGGTAGCCGATGGCGAGCAGGAGCGATTGGACCTCGTAGGAGAAACCGAGGCTGGAGGTCGTCCAACTCGGGTAGCCCACCGTGACGTTGCCATCGGCCTCGAACAAGCCGCGGACGAACGCGGTGTAGACATCGCGGTCGTTGCTGTACAGCACGGCGTTCGGAACGTGGGGGACGTAGCCTTCGCCTCGGTGGTCGGCGTGGGGCTTGCGCTTGGCGAGCCCGCAGGCCTCCCACCATTCCGCCAGCCGTACGGAGTTGAGCTCGACGCTCACATAGCCGTCTTGTGGGACGACGAGCGCCTGAATCCCGAAGAGACCCTTGGCCAAACGCTCCAAGTGCTCGACCACGTCGATGTCTTCTGCGCTCACGCACAGCCGCAGACCTCGAGCGTGCAACGAGCCATCGCCCATGAAGTAGCCAACGAGCTCGGCGAGCTCGGCGGTCATGCGGCGAGGAACCTCGACGTGGTGCTCGCCGGACCAGGCCATCTTTTCGGACATCGGCGGGAGCACGACCTCTTGCGGCTCGCCGACGAGTTGGTTCAGTGCCAGCGGCACGAGGTCACCCTCGACAAGGTCCGCGAACCGGCGCCATTGCCAGTCGCCGTTCTCGTCCACGACCTTGATGCGATGCTTCGTCGTGCCAGCGATGTGATAGCCGCGCTTGGTCACCACGTTGACGACGGGTTCGGCGCCGTTCACATAGAAGTTCGTTGCGCGCTTGGCGCCATGGTCAGTGGCGACGTCGAGATCGAGCGTCTGCCACTGCTCGCCGTCAGGGTCGCCGAGGCTGCCGAGCCGAACGAGTCCCCGTTCCGTCGCGATCAACGAGCCGCCGACCAAGCAACCGGTCGGGGCGAGCACGCTGGCCTGGGAGTTGCGCACGCCGTAGACGCTCGCCGTCTCGCACGCTTCGTCCCACGACTGCTGGGCGGCAGCGAGCAGGTCGAACGGGACCAGGTCTTCGTCGATGTTCGCCGCCTCTTGCCGGTGCATGCCGAGCACCCGGAGCATGTGCTCTTCGTTGTCGGTGTAGCCCGAGAAGGGACCCATGCGTGCCGCCGTTCGCGCCGAGGTCGCATACGCGTGCCCGGTCATGAGCGCGGTGATCGCGCCGGCCCACGCCCGGCCCTCGTCGGAGTCGTAGGGCAAGCCGAGCGCCATCAACATGGCGCCGAGGTTGGCGTAGCCGAGCCCGAGTTGGCGAAAGCGGCGGGACGTGTCGCCGATCGGCTTGGTCGGGTAGTCGGCGTTGCCGACGATGATCTCCTGGCCGGTGAACACGACCTCGACCGCGTGCTTGAAGCCGTCGACGTCGAAGTTGTCGTCGTCGTCGAGGAACGTCAGCAGGTTGAGGCTGGCGAGGTTGCACGCCGAGTTGTCGAGGTGCATGTACTCCGAGCAGTTGCGGACAACCAGACCGTTCACGATGTAGGAGTGGTTTCGCGGCTCGCTGAGGTTGTAGGTCATCTCGACACCGTCGTCTTCACGATCGACGAGCCGAACCGTCGTGTCTGTCTTGTGCCAGCCGTGGTCCGACACTGCGGCCGACAGCGTTGCGGCATTGGTCGGCAGGTCGAAGCCGATCTCGGCGGCGTACCGGCGCATCGATTCTCCGGTGATGCGGAGGTCGTACAGCTCGCCGCCGTCGTAGACCTTGCTCGTCGCTTCCTTGTCGAGATGGGTGAGCATCGAGCCGCCAGCCTTACGCGTCGCGTGGATCTGACTGAAGATGCCGAACGTCGAGAGCAGACGCTGCACATCCACGAGCAGTTGCCGGGAAACCGACCCGAGGCCGACGTACGGCGACTTCTCGTGGTCGCGAACGCAGCCGTCGGCATCGAACAGGCCGCGCAGGAAGGCGGCGACGGTGTCTCGAGGAGCCTCTCGAACGGACCATGGAACCGTCTTCTCTCGAGCCGGCGCGTCGCTGACACCGAGTGCCGCAAAGAAGCGGGTGATCGCCTTGTGGCTCTGATGCAACTGGACCGTCGCGTTTGCTTGCACCAAGGGCTCCGGCACTCGACCGGCATTCAAGTCCGTCAGGAGCTTCTGGTGCACCGGAAGCGCACACGCCCGATCATCTTGGGTCCCATACACCGTGGTCGCGACGTCACCGCTGACGCCGCCGTCGCCGACGAGCCACCCGAGGTAGTGCGCAAGTTCGTCGCTCCACTTCTCGGGAAGCACGACGCCTTGCCACGTGCGGCGGTCACGATCGGCGTAGTCACGCGCCTCTGTCGACACCGGAAGCCGGTTGTCAGCGGCGGCTGCCGGAGCGGGAAGCTCGAGCGTCTTGACCTTGTCGGACCGCTGCAGCTCGCCGGCCTCCACGTAGCCGCGATTCGTGGTGAAGATGCGGTGATTCGGCGTGCAGCGAAGTTCGGCTCCGTTCGAGAACCGGAGCTTCACGATCTCGTTGAGGCCCGTGATCATGACCGCTTCGGGCGACGTGATCTGGAGCTGCTCCGCGGGCGAGTCGGGATTTGTCGCGTCATGGGTGTAGATGCCGAACGACTCACCGAGACGCACACGCTCGATCAGGTCGGCGAACGCGACGAGACCCTTGTCGGTGTGGACCAGCGCATCGCCGGGGAAGCATGGGTTGCTGCCGTTGATCCGCCCGGTGTTCGCCGCCGTGTGCCAACGGTTGATCGTGGTGTCGAACTGCATGCCAGGATCGGCGCACTCCCAGGTCGCCTGGGAGATCTGGCGCATGAGGTCGCGGGCGCGGACGGTCTTCACGATCTCGCCGGTCGTCACCGCTCGCAGGTGCCAATCGCCGTCGTCGATCACGGCCTGCATGAACTCGTCGGTGACGCGCACCGAGTTGTTGGCGTTCTGGTACTGGATCGAGTGGCTGTCGGTGCCGTCGAGATCCATGTCGAAGCCGGCGTCGCGGAGCACGCGTGCCTTGTGCTCCTCTTTCGCCTTGCACCAGATGAACTCCTCGATGTCGGGATGGCCGACGTCGAGGATGACCATCTTCGCCGCGCGCCTGGTCTTGCCACCCGATTTGATGGTGCCGGCTGACGCGTCGGCCCCGCGCATGAAGCTCACGGGACCCGACGCGGTGCCGCCCCCCTTCAAGAGCTCGACCGACGAGCGGATCTTGGAGAGGTTCACGCCGGCGCCCGAGCCGCCCTTGAAGATCGTCCCTTCCTCGGCGTACCAGTTGAGGATGGAGTCCATCCGGTCGTCGACCGAGAGGATGAAGCACGCCGACCCCTGCTGCGGGACGCCCTTCACCCCGATGTTGAACCAGACCGGCGAGTTGAACGCCGCCCGCTGGGTGACGATGAGGTACTTGAGCTCGTCGGAGAACGCCTCGGCTTCCTCGTCGTCGACGAAGTAGCCGTCTCGTCTGCCCCACGTGGTGATGGTGTCGACCACGCGGTCGGCGACCTGGCGCAGCGACGTCTCGCGCTCGGGTGTGCCGAGCGTTCCCCGGAAGTACTTCTGGGCGAGGATGTTCGTGGCGTTCAGCGACCAGTTGGCCGGCACCTCGACATCGAGTTGCTCGAACGCCACCGACCCATCGCGGAAGTTCGTGATGCGCGCATCGCGCCGCTCCCACACCACCATGTCGTAGGGATGCACCCCATTGGTGGTGAAGCGGCGGCGGATGCCGATGCCGGTGTGTTCGGGCGCCATGGCCATGTTCGTTCTCCTCCCGATGGGAACAGCCGGCGAGGTCTCGGCAGGGCACCGCCTCGACGGTTGCTTGCGAGCCGAGCCCGACGCGTCGTCACGCCGGACCGTCGGTGTTGGTTGGGACTGCTGGTTCTGTCGAGTTGCTCTGGGAGGTAGGACACCCCACGGTACGGGGCATCCCGTGTGCTGCCACTGCTGTCACCAACCCGCGTCGAAGCACCTCGGCACCCCTCTGGCGACGTTTTCTTGACCACAAGATGTTGTGGTCTGCGGCTCCCCCTACTCCCAAGGGCCACAAGATGTGCGGTACATCACAGCACTGTAATTACAGCGATGTCAAGACTTTGCCCGAGCTTTTCAGCACGCTTTCTCAGGCCGTGGCGACCCGTGCCGTTGGGTTGGGTACTGCAGCGCGAGCGAGCAGGTCAGAGGGTGCTCGCGAGAACTCGCGCACCGAGACCTCGATCCCGGGACTTGCTCTCACGCTCGTGTCCTCCAAGGTGTCGTCCTGCCAGCCAAGAACATCAAGACGCCAGCCACCATCCGTTCGCTCGCGCTGCAGCTATTGACCAGTTACGAAACCTAGGGAAAACACCCTGTGGGTTAAAAGAGGAAGACCCTGTGAATTAGGGGTGAATTTCGCGTGCGGTTATCCACCACAACCAAGCCGACCAACCAAGCCGACCAACCAAGCCCACCAACCAAGCCGTCCAACCAAGCCGGGCCCGACCACCCGAGGAACGCGAGGCGATCGCAGGTTCACCTGCAGGCGGCCGATGAGCGGCGCCCGGCGTCGGCAGCAACAGCGGGCCTGATCGCAGTCGCCAACGCGCGAACCGGGGCGCCGTAGCCGGCGATGCCTTCGGCCGCCGCGAGCTGATCGACCACCGACTCCGCCAGCCGCCGCGACAGCATGATCGACAGATGACCGTGGTCTTTCACCAAGATGTTCGTGGCGTCGAGCTCGGGCTCGGCGATCATGGCGTTTCGTGCCGGCACGATCAGATCGAGGTTCGAGTAGTACGCCACGAACCGGGTCGGCAGTTCACGGGCGCTCGAGTGCAGCAGGCTCATGACCGCGGAGTCGGGCCGTAACTGCATGCCGCTCGCCAGGGGGCTGAGCCTGGCGATCGGCGAGCCGTACCGCGCCAGGCGGACACCAGCATGGGGCGAAGCAACGGTGATGCACACGCCGACGCCCCGGAGACCGAGCACCTGCACGGCATAGCGGGCGATGATGCCGCCGAGCGAGTGGCCGATGATGTGGACCTGCTCGGCGCCGAAATGGTCCCGCAACTCGTCGGCCCGAGTTGCGCAGCGCTCGGCCAGCTCGGGGATGTCCGCGGTGAGCGGGTTGTAGTTCAGCGCATGCACCCGGCCGAACCCGGCATGGTTGAGGTAGCGCCGGATGAACAACCAGTTCGACTTGTTGGCGCCGTAGCCATGCACGAGGAGCACGGGCGTGTCGATCGGTGAGGATCGCGCCGGGTCGCCCAACTCGAGCAGGCCGCGATCGCCGAACCCGAGCGGCCACATGCCCGCGGTGACCATCGTGGAGGCGGCCTCCTTGAAGTGCCCGCTGTAGGTCGCCGGGCGGCGCGCCGCGTGGAGGACCGCCGCCACTGGTGCCACTGCCCGCTTCACAGCTTGCATCCGTTGCCTCCAGTCGACACGGCAGCGATGGCCACCGAACGACATCTCGCCCTCCGCACCACCGCGTGTCCCCGCTGGCATCCGCCAAATCCCGCTGGCATGGCCGCTGCGCACTGGTCCGAAATCGGGTTCTGATTGACTGTCTACCCCTCCATCGGCTCCCGAGCGGGGATTTCTGGAGTCTGTTTCTGGATTGTCATGAGGAGGTAGATGCGATGGAGGACGTTGTCCACTTCGTGAATGTCGAGCGATCTCCCGCTCCTGGCGCGGCGCGCCGGGTTCGTGGTTCGCCTAGCTTTCCCTGCATGCAGCAGCTTTTTCCGGAGTGCATCGACATCGGCGATCCGGTCGCGGCGTACACCAGCGATTCCCGGCCGGCACCGACCGACCGGCCGTGGGTGATGCTGAACATGATCAGCAGCGTGGACGGCGCCGTCAGCATCGACGGTCGATCCGGCGGCCTCGGCGGCCCGGCCGACAAGGCCGTGTTCACCGCGATCCGCGCCGTGCCCGATGTGATCTTGGTGGGCGCAGGCACGGTCGTCGCCGAGCGGTACAACCCGCCCCGCTCGCCCGAGGACGTGGCTGCTCTTCGGGTCGCACGCGGCCAAGCTGCCGCACCTCGACTGGCCATCGTCACCGCCAGCTTGCGCATCGATCTCGGCCACGCCGCGTTCTCCGATCCCGCGAACCGCCCCATCGTGATCACGGCCGACGACGCGCACCCTGGACGCAAGGCGGCCCTGGCGACGGTGGCCGACATCGTCGAATCCGGACCAACGGGCGCGCTCGATCTCGCCCGCGCGTTGGCCGAGTTGCGCCGGCGCGACGCAAAGACGGTGCTCTGCGAAGGCGGGCCTACGCTCAACGGCTCGGTGCTCGACGCCGGCGTCCTCGACGAGGTCTGCCTCTCGTTCTCACCCGCGCTCGTCGGCGGCGACTCGCCGCGGATCTTCAACGGTGCGTCGGCCGAGCGGCGAGCCCTGGCGCTCGATCGCATCCTGGAGGCAGACGGGATGTTGTTCTACCGCTACCTGTCGCGGCCGAACCCGACGTGAGGAGACCTCGTTCGCGCCCGACCCACGGTCAGTGGCGCTTGGGCTCGGTGGCCTTGGTGAGCAGCCGCACCTCGCGCTGGAAGTCGGCCGCATCGTCGAAGCCCTTGTAGACGCTGGCGAAGCGGAGGTACGCAACCTGATCGAGCTCGCGCAGCCGGTCGAGCACGGCCCGGCCGATCTGCTCGGTGCTGATCTCCACGCCCTGCAGGCGGAGCTGCTCTTCGATCTCTTCCGCGGTGTGGCTGATCTGCACGGCATCGAGCGGCCGGCCCTTCGCCGCCGACGCGATTCCGGACTCGACCTTTTCGCGATCGAACGGCTCTCTGTCGCCGGATCGTTTCTCAACCGAAAGCGGAAGCTCTTCGAGACGTTCGAAGGTGGTGAACCTTCGCCCGCAGGTCAGACACTCGCGCCGGCGCCGGATGGCCGAACCGTCGTCGGTCATCCGGGAGTCGATCACCTTGTCGTCGACGCCGGAGCAGGCGGGGCATCGCACGCCGCTGACGCTAGTGCGAGCGTCGATGGGTGCGCATGCCCGCAACGGCGCGAGGAACGGAGGGCTACCGCTGGCAAGCCGGCTGCTGGGATGGGTCATCGGACGCGGCCCCACACTCAACTCAAGCTGGTGAGCTCGAGGCGTTGGCCGGCCCGCAGCGGCGCGCCGTCGAGCCGGCGGGAGAGCTCGTCGACTACGGCCCGGGGGTCGCGGCCGGGAGCAACCCGACGCGCGATGGCCCACAGCGTGTCGCCCGGTTGCACGACATAGGTGGCACCGGAGATCGGCGCCGCGGCGGGTTTGGCGGCGCCGGCACGAAGCGGGGGAAGCGACGGTGCCGGCTCGGCGAGAAGCCCGACGATGCCGCTGACACCCTGCCAGACCAGGACGGCGATGGTGACCACCGCGACGACCGCGACGACACGGCGGCGACGGTACGTTCGCCGCCGCTGGCGAGCGGCGGGAGATCGCCCACCGTCGATCGGGTGAAGGGCCGGGCGAGCGGCTCGCTCGTCGTGCCGGGGCTCGGAAGCTCGGGGCTCGGAGGCGAGCTGGTGCATTCGGTGCGGGTTGATGGTGGCGGCCATGGACGGATTCTCTCCAGGGGGTGTGACAGCGTCGGTCGGGATGGTTCGGAGTTGGTCGTCCCGGGTCGTTCCCGGGGATGCCGGGTCGCTCCGGCCGGGCAACCCGCTCTCCGCACCGCAGCGGGCCGCCTCAGGAACGCCTGTTCGGGACCCAGCCAGCCTGCCACGAACGAACGTTCGCCGTCAAGGCCGAACGCATGTTTGCATCCACCACTTCGACGCGCTAGTGTGCGAACGTTCGTTCGGATCCCAGCCGAACACCGAGAGACAACAAGGGAACGATTCAATGGCCCGAAACCAAAAGACGCTCACCGCCCGGCAACGCCAGGTCCTCGACGTCATCGAGCAGCAGATGCGAGAGCGGGGATACCCGCCTTCGGTGCGAGAGATCGGCGAAGCGGTCGGGCTCACCTCACCGTCCACCGTGCACTCGCATCTGTCATCGCTGCAGCGCATGGGCTACCTCAAACGCGACCCGACCAAACCGAGGGCCATCGAAGTTCGCTACGACCCCAACTCGGGGGCGGCGATGGAACGTCGGCCGGTGCACTACGTGCCGCTGGTCGGTGACGTCGCCGCTGGCACCGACGTGCTGGCGCAGGAGAACGTCGAGGAGGTGTTCCCGCTGCCGGCCGACTTCACGGGTGAGGGTGAGCTCTTCATGCTCCGAGTCCGGGGCGACTCGATGATCGATGCCGGCATCCTCGACGGCGACTTCCTCGTCGCTCGATCCCAGACCACCGCCGACAACGGCGAGATCGTCGTAGCCGGCATCCCCGGCGAGGAGGCCACGGTCAAGACCTTCACTCGAGTGGACGACAAAGTGGTCTTGTTGCCGGCCAATCCCTCGTGGGAGCCCATGGAGTTCGCGCCCGACGAGGTGGCGGTCTTCGGGAAGGTCGTCACGGTGATGCGGCGGCTGTAGTCCTTGGTTCTTCGGCCAGGCCTCATCCTGCCCTTGGTTCTTCGGCCAGGCCTCATCCTGCCCTTGGTTCTCCGGCCAAGGCCTCATCGGTAGACTCCGGCACACCCATTCGGACGTGTCAGAGAAGGAATGCATCGATGACGATTGAGGTCGGGGACGAAGCGCCTGATTTCGAGTTGAAGAGTCCCGACAACGAGGTCGTGAAGCTCTCGAGCTTCCGCGGCAACAAACCCGTGCTGCTCGTGTTCTACCCGTTCACCTTCACCGGCGTCTGCGAGGGCGAGCTGTGCCGGATCCGCGACGACTTCAGCCAGTTCGAAGCGGCCGGCGTGCAGGTGCTCGCCGTCTCGTGCGATTCCAAGAACGCCCAGCGCGTGTGGACCGAACAACTCGGGTTCCCTTATCTCGTGCTGTCCGACTTCTGGCCGCACGGTGCCGCGGCGCGGGCCTTCGGCGTCTTCAATGAAGCGCTCGGCTGCGCGAACCGCGCCACGTTCTTGATCGACAAGAGCGGCGTGGTCGTCGACACCTTTGCCACCGACAACCTCGGCACGGCGCGCGACCCCGAGCGCTACACCGAGGCGTTGGCAAAGCTGTGACCGGCTGACCGGCGCGGGCTCAGCCCGCGCCTTTGGACAGCAAGTCGAAGGTGGCGGCCCAAACGGCGCCGAGCCGGTCGCGGTCGACGTGTTCGCCAGCGGTGTGGGCGACCGTGCTGTCGCCCGGGCCGAAGTTGGCGGCCGGGATGCCATGCTCGGCAAAACGCGCCACATCGGTCCAGCCCAACTTGGCCCGCACCCCGAGCTGGTTCCGATCGCGCAGGGTGGCCAGCAGCGGGTGGTCCAGCCCCGGCGCCGCGCCGCCGGCCACCTCAACCACGTCGAGCTCGTCGCCGGCACCGAGATGGGGTGCCAACACGTCGCGGACGTGGGCTTCAGCTTCAGCGGGGGTTCTGTCCGGCGCGAACCGGTGGTTGATCACGAGCTGGGCCGAGTCGGGGACAACATTGCCAGCGACGCCACCGGAGACCGACACCGCCTGCAGCGCCTCGCGGTACTCGCAGCCGTCGAGCACCGGGCGGCGCTCTTCATAGCGGTCGAGCTCGGCGAGCACTCGCCCGAGGCGGTGGATCGCGTTCGTTCCCATCCACGGTCGAGCCGTGTGGGCTCGCGCTCCGGCCAGCGTGACCGACATACGCATGGTGCCCTGGCAGCCGGCTTCGAGTATGCCGCCGGTCGGCTCTCCGATGAGCGCAGCGTCGCCGGCCACCAGGTCGGGCCTCGTCTCGAACAGCTCGAGCAGACCGCTCTCGGCAGCCGCGATCTCTTCCCGGGCGTAGAACACGTAGCTCACGTCAACGGCAGGTTCGGCGATCGTCGTCGCGGCCTCGAGCATGATGGCGATCCCGCCTTTCATGTCGGCCGAGCCGAGTCCCCACAATCGGTCGCCGTCGATCTTGGGTTGGTCGTTCCCGTTGGGCGGAACGGTGTCGGTGTGGCCGACCAGAAGCACCCTTCGCGACCGGAACAACTCGGTGCGCGCCACCACGTTGTCGCCCACCCGTTCGACGCGCAGCCACGGGATGCCGCGCAAGCGGGCTTCGATCAAGCTGCACAACGCATCCTCGTCGTGCGAGACCGAGGGAACGGCCACAAGCTCGGCGGTCTGCGCGAGCAGGTCGGTCGCCATCGTCAGACGCTGACGCCGTGCTCGCGCAGGATCTCGTTGAGCTTGGACTTGTCGTGCCGCTCGCCCGGCGCCAGTCGCTTGAGCAACAAGACGCATGGCAATCCGAACTCGCCCCCCGGGAACTCCTTGCGGCGCGAGGCCTGCACACCGACGGACCAGGCGGGCACGACCCCGCGTGACAGCTCGTCGCCGGTCTGGCTGTCGATGACCGGGATGGACGGGTTGAGGATCACGCCCTCACCGAGCACGCTGCCCTCTCCCACGCGGGCCCCTTGGGTGATCATGCACCGGCTGCCGACCATTACTTCGTCCTCGATGATGACGGGCGAAGCCTGCGGCGGCTCGAGCACGCCCCCGATGCCGACGCCGCCGGACAGGTGGACGTTGCGGCCGACCTGGGCGCACGAGCCGACGGTCGCCCAGGTGTCGACCATGGTGCCCGACCCGACCCGGGCGCCGACGTTCACGTAGCTGGGCATGAGGATGACGCCCGGCTCGAGAAAGGAGCCGAACCGGGCCGACGCACCGGGCACCACCCGCACGCCGGCTGCTTCGAAGTCGTTCTTCAGCGGGATCTTGTCGGCGTACTCGAACGGCGGCGCCTCGATCGTCTCCAGCTTCGCCTGCTTGAAGTAGAGCAGGATCGCGAGCTTCAGCCATCGGTGGACGATGACCTCGCCGGCCGGGCCGATCTCTGCCACCCGCGCCTCGCCCCGGTCGAGCAACGTGATCGCTTCGAGGATGGCGTGGTTCGCGTCGGCGTCGTCGACCGACAGGTCGGCCCGGTGCTCCCACAGCTCTTCGATCGTTGCTCGCAGGTCAGCCATGGGTGAACACGCTACCGCTTGGCACCAGGTCGTCTCGCGGCCCGGCCAGCCGCCGATACCGTCGGCGCGCGACGAAGATGAGGGTGAGACCCAACGCGAGCGGAGTCACGGCCAGGACGAGCACGCCCGGCCACGAGCCGATCCACGTCGTGGCCACTTCCTGGCCGATGGCGAGCGTGCCGCCGGTCGAGAGGCCGTAGCCAGCGGCGGACCCGCGGCGGAGCGGAACCACGCGCACGTGATAGGCGCCGGGGGTGTCGACGGTGAACCGGGCGATGGCCCGGCCCTCGGTCCATGGCGTGCGGTAGGGCATCGGGCTCGCTTCGGTGTTGGGCGAGATGAGCTGCTCGACCGGGACGACATCGCCCCCCCTGCTGGTCACGCCGATCGTGTAGGGCGGAGGCGGGGACGGCGCTGATGCTCCGGCGCGCTCCTCGAACACGAAGTAGGTGCCCGGCCGGCTGATCTCTTCCACCCGGTCACCGGCCCGGACCGAGAACCGGTCGAAACGCAGCGGCGTCAGCTGCAACCAGATGAGGAGGCCGATGATCGAACCGGCGCACAGGACAGCGCCGGCCGCGAGGCCCACTCGTCGGGGTCGGCGCGAACCGTGCTTGACAGGGAACGGCTCAACGAGGGGCCGAGGGATCACCGCGCCATTGTGGCTCGCGATGGGCCGGGTTGGGCTTCGTCATCTGACCGAGCAACAGTCGTGCACGGTTCAGCGGTGATAGCCGAGTCGCCGTGCAGACGCCCGCGATCTGATGAAGTCGATGTACGGCGATCAGAACGACGACGGAGGAGTGCCCGGTGGTGGCGGCGACGGTGGCGCATCGGCAGGTGGCGGGCCCGGCACAGGCGGCGGGCTGCCATAGCCGCCGGGCGGACCGGGCGGCGGAGCCGGGGCCGGCGGCGGGCTGCCGTAGCCGCCGGGTTGGCCGTAGCCGCCACCGGGGGGTGGACCGGTGTACGGCGCCGGGCCGCTGACGTTCTTGTTCTTGGAGCGCCGCACCAACCAGACGATGGCGAGGACGACCGAGAGGATGAACAGCGCCGAGGCGACACCTACCCCGATGACGATTCGCCGGCCGATGGACCCCAGATCGATCGAGAGGACATAGACCCGCGCCCGGCTGGCCGAGGCCGACGATGACCCGCTCACGGTGATCTCGTACGCCCCGGTCGATGTGGCGTTGAAGGAGCCGATCGAGCGGAACGCGCCACTTCCGGACGAACCAGAGCTCGACGTCGACGTATCGACGGGAACGCTGTTGCCGTTCGGGCCGGTGACCGAAACGGTCGGGTCGATGGCCGGCAGCGTCGTGCCGTTGGTGTTGCCGAGCAGCAACCACTGCGGGCCCGTCGTGTTCACGTTGACCGAACCGGAATCGCCGATGGCGATGCTCGGGGCCGTGCCCAGGTCGTTGATGATGCCGACGAAGCCACCGAGCGCCCACACGAAGCCCCCGATGAACACGACGATGCTCAGGAAAAAGATCAGGAGGCTGACGATGCAACCGCCCGCGCCAACCTTCTTCTGCGTTTGAGGAGCAGCCATCTGCAAAGTGTGCCGCGTTTGCGAGCTCTGTGCCGTGATGGAGGGCGCTCAACCCCGGCAACGCCGTTCGAGCAGGTCGATCCGGTCGTCAGGCCGCACCGCGGCGATCCGCACGTGGTCGCGCGCGCTGTCGCCGTAGAACTCCCCTGGTGAGACGAGCATGCCCAACTCGCTCGCCATCCGGCGGGCGAACGCCCACGCATCACCGCCCGGGGCCAGCACCCAGAGATAGAAGCCGCCCCGAGGCATCGGCGCGGCGGCGCCGACCGCGGCGAGGATGCTGCGCAGCCGGGCGAGCCGCCGGCGGTAGATCTCCCGCTGCTGGTCGACGTGCTCGTCATCGGCCCACGCTGCGGCCGCCAGCGCTTGCACCGGGCCGGGATCCATGAAGCCGGCGTGCTTGCGAACCTCGCGGAGAAACGACACCACGGTGTGATCGCCGGCGTAGAACCCGGCCCGGATGCCGGCGAGGTTGTTTCGCTTCGAGATCGAGTGGACCGCGACCACACCATCGGTGCCGTGCTCGAGGATCGTGCGCGGCCGGCCGTCCCAGGTGAACTCGGCGTAGCACTCGTCGCTGAAGACGGTGACGTCGTTGGCGCGGCCCCACGCCGCAGCCGCCCCGAGATCATCGAGCTCGCCGGTGGGATTCGAGGGGCTGTTCACCCAGAGGCACAGCGCCCGTCGCGCGTCATCAGGGTCGACGGAGGGGAGATCGAGGGTGCCGTCGGGCCTCGTGGCGATCGGCACCGCCCGGCACCCGGCGAGGGTCGCGCCCATCGCGTACGACGGGTAGCTGATGGCGGGATAGAGCACGGTGTCGCGCCACGGTGTGCGGAGGTGCAGCCAGTGCGGGAGCCCGGCGACCAGCTCCTTGGTGCCGATGCACGCCGCGAGGCACGACGGATCGACCTCGGCATCGAGCCGGCGTTTGACCCACCCCGCCGCCGCGTCGCGGAAGGCCGGCGAGCCGATCGAGAAGGGATAGCCCCGTTCGGCGTCGCTGCGGGAGAGCACGTCGGCGGTGAACGGTGGGGGCGGGTCGGTCGGCGTGCCGACCGACAGGTCGACACAGCCGCCATCGTGGCCATCCGCGATCGCTCTCAGCTCGTCGAGGCGGTCATAGGGGTATGGCGGCGGGTCGAACCCCTCTCGCCCGGTCACGTCACGCGCCTTCGATGAATCGTCTCTCACGCCGAGGCGACGACCCATTCAGCGAGGCGGGTGACCGCGGCATCGCCGAGCCGGGCCCGGATTTTCATGCCGGCATCGGTGACTTGCTCGGCGATGACCTCACCGTCGCGGTGGATCGACGCCAGCACGTCGCCCCGATCGAACGGGATCTGCAGCTCGACCACAGCGGTGAGCGCGCGGAGGCGATCGCCGATGGACCGCAACAACACGTCGATGCCCTCCCCTGTCGCGGCCGAGACCTGCACCGCACCTTCGTGCTGTGCGGCCAGCCGCTTCGCCTCCGGCCCCGCGACATCGGCCTTGTTGAAGACCAAGAGCTCGGGGAGCTGCGCAGCGTCTATCTCGGCGAGCACATCGCGAACGGCACCGATCTGCTCTTCGGGCGCGGGGGCTGTCGCGTCGACGACATGCACGAGAAGATCGGCCTCGGCGACGACGTCGAGCGTCGAGGTGAACGCCTTGACCAACTGGTGCGGCAGCTTCCGCACGAAGCCGACCGTGTCGGTGAGCAGGACCGCCTCGCCGCCAGGTAGGTCGAGCCGCCGCGTCGTGGCGTCGAGCGTGGCGAACAAGCGATCTTCGACGAGCACGCCGGAATCGGTCAACCGGTTGAGCAGGGTCGACTTGCCGGCATTCGTGTAGCCGACGATGGCGACGGTGGCGAGCTGCGAGCGGCGGCGAGCCTTGCGCTGGGTGGCGCGATGGCGGGCGATGTCACGCAGGTCGCCTTCGAGCTTGTGGATGCGGCGGACGATGCGACGCCGATCGACTTCGAGCTGGGTTTCGCCCGGCCCTCTGGTCCCGATGTGGCCCGCTTGCTGGCTCAGTGCCGAGCCCTTCCCGCGGAGCCGGGGCAGCCGGTAGCGCAGTTGCGCCAGCTCGACTTGCGCCTTGCCCTCCTGGCTGTGGGCGTTCTGGGCGAAGATGTCGAGGATCACCGCGGTGCGGTCGAGCGCGGTGCGGCCGAGGAGCTTCTCCAGGTTGAACTGCTGCGCGGGCGTGAGCTCATCGTCGAACACGACCGTGTCGGCATCGACCCTGTCGGCCAGCTCGCGCAGTTCGGTGGCTTTGCCGGTGCCTATGTAGGTCGAAGCCTCGGGAGCGATCCGGCGTTGGGCCACGCGTGCCACGGCATCGGCGCCCGCGGTGTCGACCAGCAGCTCGAGCTCGTCGAGCGAGCGCTGGGTGTCGCCGTCGGTAGCGGCCGGCGTCGTCAGGCCGACGAGCACGATCTTCTCCCGGAAGGTGCGTTCGATGAGTCCGCTCGCCGCGCCGCCGTACTCGCCGAACGCGCCGCGATGGCTGCCGCCGTGCTGGTCGACCGGTTCGCCGCGTTCGTGCTTCGGCATCAGGACACCTCGATGTCGGCGATGTGCTCGGTCGGGCCGATGAGCGTCACCCGGTCATCGGTCGCCACCAGCACGTCGGCGTCGCCGCCGGGCATCGAGATGGTGGCCCGGGAGTCGAGCTTGTCCCAGCCGTTCAGCACCCAGGCGGTCGCGCACGCCCCGGTTCCACAAGCTGCGGTGACACCGGAACCGCGCTCCCACACCGTCAGCTCGGCGTGGTCACGGTCGAGGACGCGTACGAACTCGACGTTGATGCCCTCGGTGAAGTTGGCTTCGAGCGCGCTCCCCCGCCGCGCGAGCTCGTCGCCCCGAGGAAGCTCACCGCCATCGAGGAGGACGACGAGGTGCGGGTTGCCCAAGTCGGCGGTTGCGCTCGGCCCGCCGGCCTCCGCCCCGACGCTTTTTGGCAGGGACGGGCCGAGCTTGGCCGCGCCCATGTCGACCGTGACGAGCAGCTCGTTCCTTCCGCGGCCGGGGAGGAGGTCGAGCACGCGGATGCCCGCGTCGGTCGAGACGCGAAGGGCACCCTCGTTCACGCCGCGGGCCATGGCGACCGCCTGGGCGAAGCAGCGTATGCCGTTGCCGCTCATCTCGGCGGGACCGCCGTCGGCATTGAACAGGTGCATGACGATGTCGATATCGGGTGTCGTGCCCGCGTCGACCGGCACCGAGCCGTGCAGCAGGCCGTCGGCACCGATCCCCCGGTGGCGGTCGCACAGCCGGCGAGCAAGCTCACCATCCACGTCGACGGCGCGGCCGTTGCGCTCGTCGAGCACGACGAGGAAGTCGTTTCCGAGTCCGTGATGCTTGGTGAGGTGCAAGCTTGGCTGGTCTCTCGATCGAGCGGGATTGCGCCTACCACCGTAGGCCGGGTCAGTGTTCCAGGCTACGTACTCGTCGTACGCACGCATTTCCACGGTCGGGTAGGTCAATCGATGATCAGGCGAGGGACCAGCCGCTCGAGATCGTCGTCCGACTCGACGTCATGCCACTCGATCC
Organism: Actinomycetota bacterium; assembly: GCA_016185305.1. GTDB lineage: Bacteria > Actinomycetota > Acidimicrobiia > Acidimicrobiales > Acidimicrobilacustridaceae > JACPNV01. Next base: position 93,936 of record JACPNV010000031.1, read on the forward strand.
GTGGGTCACGGCGGAACCAGCGCTCTTGTCGGCGGGCGAACCGGCGGGTACGGGCGACGGCGAGCTCGACCGCTTCGGCTTCGGTGAGATCGCCGTCGAGATGGGCAAGGAGCTCCTTGTAGCCCAGGGCTTGCCGCGCCGTCATCGACAGACCGTTCGGCCGCCCCACGAGCGCGCGCACTTCGGCGAGGAAGCCGGCGTCGAGCTGGTTCTGGTACCGCTGCTGGATGCGACGATCGAGCAGATCGCGTCGCCAGCGGAGGCCCACGAGGCGGTAGGGCGTCGGTGCGTACTCGGTGAGGCCGGGTCCGAAGTCGGAGAACGGGCGAGCGCTGCCGATCGTCACCTCAAGGGCGCGGATGACACGGCGGCGGTTGGTGGGTTCCATGCGGCTCGCCGCCACCGGGTCGAGCATGGCGAGCCGCTCGTGCAGCGCAGCAGTATCGGGCTCAGCCTCCAGCTCTTGCCGCACCTCGTCGTACTGGGGCGGAAGATCGAGATCGTCGATGGCGGCGCGAAGGTAGAGGCCGGTACCACCGACGAGGACGGGGACGCCGTTTCGCCGCTCGATGCCGGCGATGGCGGTGCGAAACGCCGCTTGGAACTCGGCCACGGTGAAGTCGTGCCCAGGGTCGACGAGATCAAGGAGATGGTGCCGATGGCGGGCTTGCTCTTCAGGAGTCGGCTTCGCCGTGCCGATGTCCATCCCGCGATACACCTGCATCGAGTCGATCGACACGAGCTCGGCGTTCGCGAGATGGTCGGCCATCTGGAGCGCCAGCCACGACTTCCCCGACGCGGTCGGGCCGACGATGGCGATGCCCCCCTGTCCCGAGTGAGCGCTCAAGCCGAGAGGACGGGGATGCGCGTGCGATGGGTCGGCTCCGCCGTCACGGCGACGAGCTCGCCGCGCAGGTGGTGCGGGCCCGCTCCCACGATGCGCACGTCAGCGAAGCACCCTCGCCGCAGCGGCGCCGGCCCTGGCGCGAAGTGGACCAGCTTGTTGTGGCCGGTGCGACCGGTCGTGCGCGTCGGGTCTTTCTTGCTCGGACCCTCGACGATGACCTCCTCCACCTGGCCGATGCATGCTCGATGCTTGGCGAGCGCCGACCGCTCGACCACGACGCGCAGACGCTCGAACCGCTCGGCACTCACGTCTTTGGGAACGAACAGCTCGGTGCACACCGCAGCCTCGGTGCCGGGGCGAGGCGAGAAGATGAAGGTGTAAGCGCTGTCGTAGCCGGCTTCGGCCACGACCTCCAGCGTGCGCTCGAAGTCGGCCTCGGTCTCGCCCGGGAAACCGACGATGATGTCGGTCGTGACGGCGAGGTCGGGCATCGCGTCGCGGGCCGCCACGAGACGTTCGAGATAGCGCTGGGCCGTGTAGCCGCGATGCATCAGCTTCAGAATGCGATCGCTGCCCGACTGCAGCGGCAGATGCAGGTGATGGCAGATCGCGTCGTGGGCCGCCATCGCCTCGATCGTCTCGGCGCGCAGGTCTTTGGGGTGTGGGCTCGTGTACCGGACGCGGCGGATGCCCTCGACGCTCGCGACCGCGGCGAGCAGATCGGCGAAGACAGGCCGGGCGCGCTTGGTGGCGGCACTCGCCCACTGCGGGCCGACGACGAAAGCGTCGTCAGTTCGCGCGCTCGCCCGCCTCGCCGTAGTCAGATCGCGGCCGTAGGAGTTCACGTTCTGGCCGAGCAGGGTGACTTCGACGACCCCATCGCGCGCGAGACGCTCGACCTCGCCGACGATGTCGCCGAACGGGCGGCTGACCTCAGGGCCGCGGACCGCGGGCACGATGCAAAACGCGCACGCGTTGTCGCATCCCATCTGGATCGTCACCCACGCGCCGAAGTCGGTCTCGCGCCGCACCGGTAGCGACGACGGGAAGAGCTCGATGTCGTCGGGCGGGTCGTTCCAGATCTCGGTGATCGGACCGCGGCGCCGTGCCTCGTGCAACAACGCGGCGGCACGGTGAACGTTGTGGGTGCCGAACACGACATCGACATGGCCGGCCCGCTGCTGGATGAGATCACGATCTTTCTGGGCCAGGCAGCCCCCGACCGCGACCTCGAGATCGGGGCGCTCGGCTTTGATCGATTTGAGCTGACCGAGCTGGCCGTACAGCTTGTTGTCGGCGTTCTCCCGGATGCAGCACGTGTTGAGCACGACGACGTCGGCCTCGTCGATCGTGTTGGCCTGCTCCATGCCGTCGGCCTCGAGCAGGCCGGCGATGCGCTCGGAGTCGTGCTCGTTCATCTGGCACCCAAAGGTGCGCACGATGTAGCGGCGGGTCACGGCGATACATCCTTGACCCCGATCTGGGCCGCCAAGCGCGCCGATTCCGGCGCGGTGGCTGGCCCAGTTCGGCGGAGGGGCCGAAAAGTCAGGGCGAACTGGAAGGGCACGCAACTCATGGTAGATGCCAACCCCAGTGGTGCCGGGAAGCAGGGACTTACCGGCACCACTGCGCTGGTTGTGAGGCTGACAGGAGACGGGACGGTACTGCTGGGCGTAGCGATGTCAGTCGTCGGCGAGGACCTCGTCGATGGAGGCGTCGATGTCAAGTTCGATCGCTGTCTCCTCGGCGCCGTCGAGGCCGGACTCGGAGCGGACCCGATCGGTGACCTCGACCATGATCTCGGGGTTGTCGATGAGGAACTGCTTGGCGTTCTCACGACCCTGGCCGAGCTGCTCGCCCTCGTAGGTGTACCAGGCACCCGACTTCTTCACGATGCCGAGATCGACACCGATGTCGAGCACCGACCCCTCACGGCTGATGCCACGACCGAAGGCGATGTCGAACTCGCACTGCTTGAACGGCGCTGCCACCTTGTTCTTCACGACCTTCACCCGGGTGCGGTTGCCAGTGACCTCGGTGCCGTCCTTGATCGACTCGATGCGGCGGATGTCGAGCCGCACCGACGAGTAGAACTTGAGCGCCCGCCCACCCGGCGTGGTCTCGGGTGAGTTGTGCACCATCACGCCGTCGACGAAGTAGTTGTGTGACCCCTCGACTTCGATGTCGAAGCGATGCGCGCTCTGCGTCGGCGCCTCGACCTGGATGTCGACGATCGGCATCGGCATGAGCTCGTTGCGCATCGGGGCGAACACCGGCTCGACCGCGAACTTGCCTCGAAATCGCGGCAAGAGCTTGTCGTGCATCGACGGATGCACGAACGGCGCGATGAGTGCATGCAGCTTGGCGGTGTCGTCTCTCGGGAAGGTGAGCGTCGCCTTCTTCTGCGCCCCACGGAGCGAAAGCTCGGCATGGATGCCCCAGGTTCCGGCGAGGTAGTCGACCAGACGCTGGCGGGTGGTCGGTTCCATGGCCTCGATGCAGATCTCGGAGCGGCCGCCGCCATCGTCGATGCGCTCGTGCAGACCCTCGGCTCGCATGGAGAACGAGCCGTCGTCCATGTACCAGATGGCCAACGACAGCGGCGTGAGCGCCTTCAGGTAGTCGTCGCTGAGAACCTTCTTGCCATCGAGGTACACGGCCTCACGCAGGGCGGCGAGCTCGGGCAGTGGCTGCATGTCGTAGAAGACCGCGCCCTTCTTGTTGGTGCTGCGGCTCATGCCGAGATTGTTGAAGAGCGCCGACTTCCACTCGGCGTACGACGCCTGCTCGGCACCATGACCCCAACAGAACCGGGCACCGTGGCTGCTCTTGGTCGACGGCAAGGCGCCGTCGCCCATGAGCCCGCCCAAGAGCACCTGCCACTGCTGATCAGACAAGTGATGGGGCACCGCCTGCATGACTCGATCGCCGACCATGAGCTCGCCGGCTTCGCGCCAACCGCCCGGCGTCCGGATCAGATGGTTGGCCGTCGCCGAGAACTGCGATCGACCGTTTCCGTCGCCCTTCGCGACGGTGAACGCCAGGAACTGCTCGGTCGGGCCGTTGTCGAACCAGTTGACGACCTTCTTCGGCACGACGGCATCGAGCTCGGGGTCATAGGACAGCACCTCGACCGGAAGCTTCTGGCTGACGATCTTGCCGATCTTCTCCTGCGAGCCATCGGCGAGGGTGATTCGGGTGCCATAGGACAAGCATCCGAACATCACGCCGATCTTCTCCCGGAGCTGGTTGATGAAGATGCAGATGGTGTTGGATTTGCTGAGGTTGCCGGTGAGCTTGCGCAGGGCCTGGGACATCAGCCGCGCCTGGAGGCCGACGTGGGTGTCGCCCATGTCGCCTTCGATCTCGGCCCGGGGGGTCAGCGCAGCGACCGAATCGATCACCACGACGTCGAGCGCACCGGAGCGGATGAGCATGTCGCAGATCTCGAGCGCCTGCTCGCCGGTGTCGGGCTGGCTGATGAGGAGCTCGTCGACATCGACCCCGATCGCCTGGGCGTAGATCGGGTCGACCGCGTGCTCGGCGTCGATGTAGGCGCAGATGCCACCGTTGCGTTGGGCCTCGGCCACCACGTGCATGGCGAGCGTGGTCTTGCCCGAAGACTCGGGGCCGTAGATCTCAGTGACTCGCCCCCGGGGCAGACCACCGACGCCGAGGGCCAGATCGAGCGACAGCGCACCGGTCGAGATCGTGTCGACCGGTACCACGCCTTTCTCGCCCATCTTCATGACCGAGCCCTTGCCGAACTGCTTGTCGATCTGGCTGAGGGCCATCTCGAGTGCCTTGTCTCGTTCCACGGTGCTTCTCCCTCTCCGTCTGTTGCTAGCTGTCTGGCGACTACGAGACCGCAGTCGATTGGATGTCTGACCCTAAGGAGGGGGTGTGACAATGACCGGGACTCAGCGACTCATGAGAGGCATCTGAGGCGGTCTGGGGGGCGGTGGGGGCACCGCGAACAACAGCAGAGTAATTCCGAACAGTCGTTCGGGTCAAGCATTCGTTCGGGAATCTCTCTCAGCCTATGCAATGTCGTTTCCATGATCTCCACATCATGTGGAAGCCAGTGTGGAAATCGATCCGGCCTCGCAGGTGGCGGTGGAGGCGCAGCACCGTGTTCAGCAACAGGGCGGCGACTCCATGCTCCGCGAGCACCGTCGTCCTACGGTGAGGAACCAAACCGCTGGCCGCGCCGTTCGGCACGCAGACCGAGGAGGACATCACATGGCAGAGGAGACGGCCCATCCCGTTCCGAGCGAAGACGAGCTGCGCGAGCGCCTCACGCCTGAGCAGTACCACGTGACCCAGGAGGCCGGTACGGAACGGGCCTTCACCGGTGAGTACTGGGACACCCACGATGCCGGCACCTACCGCTGCATCGTGTGCGACGCCCCGCTGTTCGACGCGAACACCAAGTTCGACTCGGGCACCGGCTGGCCCAGCTTCTCTGAACCGATGGATGGCGAAGCCGTGGCCGAGCACACCGACCGCAGCTTCGGCATGGCCCGCACCGAGGTCACCTGCCGCAACTGCGGTGCCCACCTGGGCCACGTCTTCCCCGACGGCCCCCGCCCCACCGGCCAGCGCTACTGCATGAACTCGTGCTCGCTCAGGCTCGACCGCGACGCAGTCGATACCGGCGGGTAGAGAGGCCAGCGCGGCGGACCGCCTCGGCGCAACAACGAGTAACTTCCAAGACGATGACGTCGGAATCGCGACGCACGAGGCTCGACCGGGACGAGCTCGCAGAGCGGCTCGCCGACCTCTGCATCCTCGAAGGCGAGTTCACGTTGCGGTCCGGCGGCACCAGCCTGCTCTACTTCGACAAGTACCGCTTCGAAGCAGATCCCATCTTGCTCGCAAGCGTCGCCCGCTACCTCGCACCGATGGTGCCCGACGACATCGAGGTGCTGGCGGGTCTCGAGCTCGGCGGCGTCCCCATCGCCACTGCCCTCTCACTCGCGACCGCCCTCCCTGCCGCGTTCGTCCGCAAGGTCGCCAAGACCTACGGCACCGCGCAACTCGCCGAAGGTCACGACGTCGACGGCCGCCACGTACTGGTGGTCGAGGACGTCGTGTCGTCGGGCGGCCAGATCATCCTGTCGACGCACGACCTGCGCGAGCGGGGCGCGATCGTCGAGCACGCGCTGTGCGCCGTCGATCGCGGCGGTGCCGGCAGGCTCGCGGCCGAGAGCATCAAGCTCCACGCGCTGTTCACGATGGCCGAGCTGGAAGCAGCGCATCAGCGCCACGAAGAGACCCCGACCACTCCTACGGCACGCATGCCCGATGAAACGCCGGCGCCGACAGGCCAGGCGACCCCGGTCGTTGCGCCATTGCTCCCGAAGCGCGAGGCGCGGAGCCGGGCGGACCGCAAGGTCGCGCCCAAGCTCCTTCCCCGGCGGGCCGACGACCCGTAGACCGGTAGGGCCACCAGCGGGCAGGACTGCTCGGTTTCCCAGCAGCCGTTGGACCTGCTGACGGAGCTCTCCGCCAAGATCGACGCCGAACAGGCCGCTCAGAACGACGAACCCGAGAGCGGCACCACCAAGCGCGTCACGTGACGCGGGCCGTCCGCCGCCAAGACGCTCTCGACGAGCTCGACGCGGTCGGCGGCGAACGTCGCCGAGAACGGCGTGCCCGCGACACCACAGGCGGCCCGGTGCCTCAGCCGGGCCAGGGTCACGTGGCCGCGGAACGGGCGCGGGTCGGGCGGCTCGCCGATCGCCGCGGTCGCCCCGTCGACCGCGGCCGCGAGCTCGTCGAGGCCCTCGGCCGAGATGCACACGATGTTGCGGCCGAGCCGGCTGATGGCGGGGCCGAGCCGGACCGTCGCCGTCGAGGCCGGCAACGGAGCCAGCGTGGCCGCGGCGTCCTCGACGGAGCAGTCACCCAGGAAGCGCAGCGTGACGTGCCAGTGCTGTGGCTTCGTCCAGCGCACGCCCTTCTCCGCAGGTCGCGGCAACGAGGACAGCAGATCGACGACGGTCGCCGGCAGCGGGACCGCAACGAACAGCCGTGGCATCGCTAGGCCCGGGCGAGCAACCGGCGGCGGAGGACGTCGAGCACGGAGATGCACGAGAACTGCCGCACGCGCTCACGATCGCCCGGCAAACGCACCATCAGCGAGCCCGCCTCACCATCGACACACGTCGCGAGGAAGACGGTGCCGGGCTTGTGCCCCTCCTGCGGCTCGGGCCCCGCGACACCCGTCGCGGCAACCGATGCGTCGCAGCCGAGCACCCGGCACGCGCCGAGTGCCATCGCCTCCGCGGCTTCGTCGCTCACGACCGGCCCGCGTGGGACCCCCAGCAAGTCGTGCTTGACGTCGCTCGAATACGACACGACGCCGCCACGGAACACGCTCGACGCGCCCGGCACGTCGGTGAGGCGCTGCGCGATCAGCCCACCGGTGATCGACTCCGCGGTGCCGAGCGTGATGCCCCGCGCTTGGCAGAGCCTCAGCACCACTTGCTCCATCGACTCGTCGTCGGTCGTGAAGACCGAATCGCCGAGGATGGTGGCAACGAGCTCGACCTCCTTGGCGAGGATGTCGTCCGCCTCGGCAGCACTCGCTGCCTTGGCGGTCAAGCGCACCTTCAGCCCCTCGATGCCGCTTGCGAGAAATGCAAGGGTTGCGTGACCGCGCTGCTCGAGCTCGTCGTGATACGGAGCGAGCTGTTCCGCGATGCCGGACTCGCTCTGCCCCCACGTCCGGATGACACGCGAGCGAATCGTGGCGGTGATCCCGGCGCGTCTCTGGAGATCGGGTAGCACCGCCTGGGTGATCATCTGTTGCATCTCCCACGGCACGCCGGGCACGGCGTAGATCACCTTCTCGTCTCTTCCGACCGTCAGCGGCGCCAGCAAACCAGGAGCGGTTCCCGGTTGCACGGGCAGAACGGCCGCACCCTTCGGGACGTCCGCTTGGCGCAGGTTGTTCTCCGGCATGTCGCGTCCACGTGTGCCGAACATGGAGCGGATGCGATCTTCGACGTCGGGATCGCGCTCGAGCGGCACCCCCATCACGTCAGCGATGACGCCGCGCGTGATGTCGTCCTGCGTCGGGCCGAGACCTCCGCACACGATGACTGCATCGCTGCGATCGAGCGCGAGCAGGAGCGCGTCCTTGATGCGGTCCCAGTTGTCGCCGACCTTGGTCTGGAAGTACGAGTCGATGCCGGCGACCGAGAGTTGCTCGCCGATGAACGACGAGTTGGTGTCGACGATCTGCCCGAGCAGGAGCTCGGTGCCCACTGCAATGACCTCACATCGCATGAGCGTGGAGGCTACCGGTCAGGCGTCGGCTTGCATCGAGGTGGCGGCGCGTGAGCCGTCGAGGAAGTACTGCGCGGCGCTCACGACCGCGAGGGCAACCGAGGCCCACAGCAAGACGTTCGCGACCCAGAGCGACGTGTCGGGCAACGCCGGGAACAGCGCGGCCCCGACCGCGATCGATTGCACCAACGTCTTGGCCTTCGCCGACCTGCGCGCCGGGATGGCAAGTCCGCGGCGACCCCAATACACGCGGTAGAGGCTGATGGCGATCTCGCGCGCCGCGATGATCAGCACGGGGACCCACGCGAACCGCCCGATGACCGCGAGCGAACTCATCGCGCCGAGCACCAGCACCTTGTCCGCGAGCGGATCGAGGAACGCGCCGCTGCGCGTCGTGCCCTGGCGCCGGGCGATGTAGCCGTCGATGCCGTCGGTGGTCGCGAGCGCGACCCACAGGACGAACACCATCCACGATGGCTGGTCTTGCACGACGAGGCTGAAGAGCAGCGGCGAGATGAGCAGACGGAGAACGGTCACGAAGTTCGCGGGTGTGGCGATGGCCGAGGGACCGTAAAGGCTGGCGTCGGTCACCAGACAAGCTCACGATCTGCATCGGCCGCCACGAGATCAGGACCGGCTGCCTCGATGATCTCCACGTCCACGAAGGTACCGGGCGGCAGCGTCGACGGCACGAGGACGGCGCCGTCGATCTCGGGGGCTTCGCGGTAGCTCCGGCCTTCGCCGACGGTGTCGACGAGGACGGTGACCCGAGTGCCGACGAGCTCGTCACGTTTGGCGATGGTGATGTCTTCCTGCAGGTCGCGCAGCTCAGCAAGGCGCTCGGCTGCGAGCACCGTGTCGACCTTGCGATCGAGGCCGGCCGCGTGGGTTCCGGTTTCCTCCGAGTACGAGAAGAAGCCGCACCAATCGAGCCGCGCCGCCCGCACGAACTCGACGAGCCTCTCGTGGTCGGCGTCGGTCTCGCCGGGATACCCGACGATGAAGTTCGAACGGAACACTGCGCCCGGCTCGGCCTCTCGGATCTGGTTGATCCGGTCAAGGAACTTCTCTCCGCTGCCCCACCGGCGCATCCGGCGCAGCAACGGCGGCGAGACGTGCTGCAACGAGAGGTCGAAGTAGGGGACGCCGGTCTCGAGGACCGCACCGACGAGCTCGTCGGTCAGGTCCGACGGGTACAGGTACAGCAAGCGAACCCAATCGACCCGCCGAGCGACGGCGCGCACGAGTGGGACGATCTGCCGCGCGCCCTTCCCTTGATCACGACCGAACGACGCAAGGTCTTGCGCGACGAGGACCACCTCACGCGCCTCGACCTGGTCGACCTCGCGCAGGATGGCATCGATCGTCCGCGATCGTTGCTTGCCGCGGAACGACGGGATCGCGCAGAAGCCGCACGCCCGGTCGCAACCCTCGGCGATCTTCACGTACGCCCAGGGAACCACCGACTTCGGCCGGGGCAGGTTGAGCAGGTCGAACGACGGAACCGACGGCTTCTTGCCGAGCACCACGGGCACCCCGAAGCCCACGACGGCGCCGGCTTCCGGAAGCGCATCTGACAGCTCGTCGCCGTAGCGCTCGGCGAGGCAGCCGGTGACGACCAACTCGGCACCATCGCGCCGGCTGTCGCTCAGATCGAGAATCGTGTCGACGGATTCCTGGCGAGCCTGCTCGACGAAGGCACACGTGTTGACGACGACGAGGTCGGCATCGTCGGGCGCGGCCGCGGGGACGAGCCCGTCCGCGAGCAGGGTGCCGACAAGCTTGTCCGAATCGACCTGGTTCTTCGGGCAGCCCAGGGTCTCCACCCAGAACCGCCGCGCCGGAGAACGCATCCGGGCAATCGTACTGAGCGGCCCGCGAGACTCCCCAGTCCGGGCTCGCCGCCGCGTTGAGCTCGATGCGGTTGCCAGCGTTGATCGACGCGACGAGTCGGCCGCGGATGTGAGCAGGCCGACGGACTTCGACAAGGAGAAGGCAAGTTACGGTTTGGCGTCGACCGGGGCGCTCCGGGCGACGCACGTGTAGAACCTTCCCGATGAAGCGCACGCTCCCGAGATCGATGTGGACGTTGCTCGAGCCGATCCATGCGGTGGTGTACTTCGCGCCGGAGGTCGCCGATGCGCTGCGCGACCTCGGCCTCAAGGGTTGGTGGATGGGCTACTTCGCCGGTCGAGGCGCCCCGCTCGGGCCGGTAAGCAGCAAGGTCGTGACCGCGACCTTCTACAACTTCGAACCGGCGATGGTCGAGCGGGCGGTGCCCGACGCGTGGAAGTACGCGACGCCGGGCGCGGTCCTCGACGCCAGGCTCGGGGCGATGGACGAAGCGCTCACGCGGTTGCTCGGCAACAAGCTCATCGATTCCGAAGAGCTCGCGCTCGCCGCCGACTTGGCCAAGCTCGCGATCGACGGCTGCGACGTCGCCGGGCGTGCGCTGTTCGCAGCGCACATGCAACTGCCGTGGCCGGAGCAGCCGCATCTCGCGCTGTGGCACGCGGCCACGCTTTTGCGCGAGCACCGGGGTGACGGCCACGTGGCCGCGCTCGTCACCGCCGGCCTCGACGGCTGCGAGGCGCTCATCACCATGACCACGACCGGTGCCGTCCCGCGGGCGTTGCTGCAGCCGGCGCGCGGCTGGACCGATGACGACTGGACGGCGGCAACCGGCCGGTTGCGCGACAAGGGCTGGCTCGATGCGGACGCCGACTTGACCGAGGACGGCGTGGCTGGCCGTGAGGAGATCGAGCACCTCACCGATGCGCTCGCCGCCGGGCCGTGGCGCTCGCTGGGCAACGAGGGCTGTTCGCAGCTCGCCGCATTGGTGCAGCCGTTGACCGAACGCATCCTCGACGCCGGCGGCGTCCCCATCCCGAACCCGATCGGGGTCGGCCGGCCGTAGCGCTCAGAAGAACCGGCGGAGACCCTTGATGCCCTGGATCACGCCGTCGACGGGCGGGTACTTCTTCCCGTTGTCCCAAAGCCAGTTCGGGATCGCGCCGCCACCGCCGCCATAGTTCGGCTCCTTGCCGGGCGGCGGCCCCTGCTCGATCGGCAACTTGACCGTGTGGCCCTCCACGTCGTCGCCGTCGGTCGTGTCGCCAGGAAGTTCGAGGTCACGTTTCCAATGTCGGCGCCATCTTGTGCCCCCTGCATCGACTGCCGACCTTGATACCACGCATCTCGACGACGAAAGGGCTGTGGGGATCGACGCTCACGCGGCGTCGGGGCGGCGAACGGAACCGACGAGCAACAGGTACGCGTCCTCGAGCGTCGGTTCGTCGAAGGTCGCGCCCGCCGGTGGATCGCCGATGCAGCGATACCAACCGTCGGGCGTGCGCCAGGAGAGCCGTGTGCCCGCGCCGGGTACGGGTTGGCCATGGGCAAGCCACACTCGCCCCCGCGCCGTTGTGGCCAGCCCCGCCGGTGTGCCGGTGTAGACGATGCGACCCTGATCGATGACGTGCAACGCCTGCGCGAACGCGGCGGCTTCCTCGGTGAGATGGGTGGAAACGATGACGGTCGAGCGCTCGCCCAGCCGTGACAGGCGGTCGCGCAGCATCAACCGTTGTTCGGGATCGAGCCCGGAAGCGGGCTCGTCGAGCAGCACCAGACCGGGGACGCCGAGGATCGCTTGCGCGATCGACAGTCGCTGCCGCATGCCTGCGGAGAGGTCCTTCACCCTGTCGCGTGCCCGGTCGGACAGGCCGACCTCGTGGAGCACGCGGTAGACATCGGCATGGCGGGAGCGGATGTTCGCGTGCCCCTTGACGATGCCGAAGTAGTCGACGACATCGAAGACCGTCGCGTTGGCCGCGAAGTTGGGCTCCTGCGGCGAGTAGCCGAGCCGGCGCCGCACTTCTGTGCGCTGCACGACGTCGGCGACGTCGAGCCCGTCGACGAGCACCGAACCGTGATCGGGACGCAGCACGGTGGCGAGCGTGCGGAGCAGCGTGGTCTTGCCTGCGCCGTTCGGCCCGAGCAACGCGACGACACCGCCGCTCGCGGCGAACGACACGCCGGCGAGCGCGGCACGGGCGCCGAACCGCTTGTGCAGCCCGCTCGCGACGACTGTGCTCGGCCGGTTCACGAGGAGCCCTCCGCCGCGACGTCGAAACGTCGGCGCCGCACGACCACGGCGGCGGTGGCGGCCATCGCCAGCAACGAGAACGCGACCTGACCGGCGCCTCGGTAGAGCACGAGCTGATCGGCGGCGTTGTTGGTCACGGCGATGGCGAGAAGGAGCCACGACACCGCCACGATCGTCGCCGCGGCCCTCGGGCGGATGAACGTCGTGAGCGCCAGGCACAGCGACGAGAGCGCGAGCCCGGGCAGGAGCCAGGCGGCAACGATCAAGCCGTCGCGGCGGAGCAGGAACAGCGACGCGGCGCCGGCGAGCATGATCGAGGTCAGGAGGACAGCCGCCGTTCGCAGCAGCACCAGGCGGAACCCGCTGAGCGGCGCCGCGATGGTGATCTCGTGCGCGGGGTCGACACCGGGACCGTAGGCAAGGGCGACGCCGATGACGGGTACGAGCGGCGCCAGCGCGAGGAACAGCGCGATGCTGCTGTTCGGACGAGCTGGATTGGTGGCAGCCATGCCGAGCAGCAAGGCGCTCACCACCGCGATGAACCACGACCGGCGGAGCGAGGGCGTGGCCGCCATCAGGCGAGCGACGTCGCGGGGCAGCCCGAGGCGGGGGATCGTTCGCTCGACGATGCCGCGCCGGGGCGCGTCGAGCTCGGCGGCGATCATGAACCAGTTGGCGTCGATGCGGGCCTGCGAGACGCTGTGGGCCGCCGCGTTGACCGCCGTTCGGCACACGTCGCAGTGCTGGACGTGCAGCTCGACCGAGACCGACGTGGCGGGATCGAGACCACCAGAGCCGTAGACGTGCAGGGTCTCCGGCGGCGGGTGCAACTGTGCTCGGTGCGGGAAGTTGGAGTAGCTCATGCCAGACGTTCCTGGAGTTGGGCGCGGGCGCGCATGAGGCGGGTCTTGACGGTGCCGTGCGGAATGCCGAGCAGGTGCGCGGCCTCCTTGGTCGTGAGGCCGTCGACGGCGGTGGCGAGGAGGACGGTCTGCAGTTCGGGATCGAGATAGCGGAACGCGTCGCCCAGGTCACCGGAACCGGTGCGGCTCTGGGCGAACATCTCGGCTTCGGCTGATGGCAACATCCCTTCCGCCTGCAACGCGGCAGTCGAGGGATCCATTGGTGCGGGCCGGCGCTTGCGCAGTTGGTCGATGAGTCGGCGTACCGCGATGCCCCAGAGCCAGGCGCCGACGTCACCATCGCCGCGGAACTTCGAGGCGGACGTCCACACCGCGAGGAAGGTGTCCTGCAGCGCGGTGTCGACGAGCTCTCGCTCGGGGCAGCGGCGTTGCAGGCGAGTCGTGAGCCAACCGGCATGCCGTTGGTAGAGCACGTGGAGCGAGGCGCGGTCTCCACCCGCTACGCGCACGACCAGCGTGCGATCGTCTCCCGGGAGCCCGGGTGCCGGCTGCCATGCGGATTGGCTCATCGTGCTCGTCGAGGTCACCCTCCGAGTGGATGGTGGATGATGTCGCGCGGGTCGGTCCTCGGCCACACCACTGTGGCAGGCGGTGCCTTCGACCTGCTCGAGAACGGGTGGAGCATCTGCTGGGTCCAACTCGCCGGCATGGGGGCGTCGATGCCGTACACCTCGGGCCGGCGGTGCTTCGGCATGTAGTAGGTGCCGAAGATCTTGTCGATGACGGGCAAGAAGCCGCTGTAGTTCTTGTTGCGGGCCTCGAGGTGGTTGCTGTGGTGCCAGTGGTGGTAGTCGGTGCTGGACCAGATGCCATCGAGCCACCGCATCCGCCAACGCACGTTCATGTGGAGGACGACGCCCCAGAGTTGGGTGATCACCGTGAAGGCGCCAAGCGTCCCTGGTCCGACACCGAGCAGCAATGCCGGAGCTGCGATGATCGAGCCGACGACCAGACCTTCCATCGGGTGCGCCCGCGCGCCCGAGATCCAGTCGAGCCGCGTGCTCGAGTGGTGCACTGCGTGGAAGCGCCAGAGCGACGGCAGCTCGTGCTCGAGCCGATGGGCGCAATAGCCGAGGATCTCGAAGACCACGAACGCGAGCACGGCCTTCGGGACGACCGGGAGCGCGTTGAAGGTCGTGGCGAGCGGGTTGCCCCGCATCGGCAGGAGCACGATGGTCCATACGACGATGGGGACGACCAGCCCCACCGCCGTGAGGGCGGGCGTCAGCAAGAGGTGGAACATGTCGGTGCGAAGCCCCGGCCGGCGGATCTGCTGATCGTGGCGCTTCCAGATGCGCTCGATGGGTGTGAGCAGGAGGAAGCCGAAGACGAGCCCGCCGGCGCTGCCGACCTTGGCCACGAACAGGATCCCGATCAGGGCAGCCAGGCTGCCGGTGACGACCCAGGACGGGATCCGAGCCTTGCGTGCCGGGGCCGGGACCGGAAGCGGCATGTGAGGCGGACCTGCAGGGCGAACATCGACCGTGGGGGCAGCCATCGAAGCATCTGTCGGGTCGGGCCTCCCGAACGGTTCATGCGTGCTAGAACCCCGCCATGACCGAGCAGACGTCTCGAGAGCTCGGGTACCGCGAGGTGACCTCGGGGCTGCAGTTTCCGGAGGGCCCGATCGCCATGACCGACGGCTCGGTCGTTCTGGTCGAGATCGCGAGAGGCACGCTGAGCCGGGTGAACGTCGCCAGCGGCGCGATCGAGGTGGTCGCCGACTGCGGGGGCGGTCCGAATGGCGCGGCGTTGGGCCCCGACGGGCACGTCTATGTGTGCAACAACGGCGGGTACTTCGAGTGGCACACGACCGACGGCATCACGATCCCCGGACCCAACACCGGCGGGCACGCAGGCGGCTCGATCCAGCGGATCGACGTGGCGACCGGTGAGGTCGACACCGTCTACACCTCGTGCGACGGCCAACCGCTCGTCGCCCCGAACGACCTCGTGTTCGACGACGCCGGCGGCATGTGGTTCACCGATCACGGCGTCCAGCGCGGCGAGCACGCCGACCGGCCCGGCTTGCTGTACGCGAAGGCCGACGGGTCTCGCATCGAAGGCAAGGCGTACGGCACCGACTCGACCAACGGCGTCGGCCTGTCGCCGCGCGGCGATCGGGTATATGTGTCCGAGACGATCTCCGGCACGGTGTGGGAGTGGCCGGTTGCCCGTCCCGGCGTCCTCGCGCTCACAGATCCACCAATCGACAGCGGCTCGCACAGCGGCGGCACCCTGTTGTTCGACGCGCCCCCGGGCAACCTGTTCGATTCGCTCGCCGTCGACGGCGAAGGGTGGGTGTGCGTCGCGACGATCGGGCAAGGCGGCATCACGTGCGTTGCACCCGACGGTTCCGCGGCCGAACACGTCCCGCTCCCCGATCCGTTGATCACCAACGTGTGCTTCGGCGGGCCTGGGCACGGCAGCGACGACTACCGAGTCGCGTACGCGACCGCGTCGTCGAGCGGCAAGCTCTTCGAGTTGGTGTGGCCCCGGCCCGGCCTCCAACTGTTGCGGCGGCGATAATCCGCCGCCTGCCGTTGCACGGAGCCCAACCCGACCATCCCGCTGCTACGCCTGGCGGCTCCGCAGCCGCAGTATCTCCAGCGGCTGCGGCGGCGATAATCCGCCGCCTGCCGTCGCACGGAGCCCAACCCGTCCACCCGCCGCTACGCCTGGCGGCTCAGCAGCCGCAGTATCTCCAGCCGTGCACAAGCCGCAGACCAGGTTCACGCCGTCTACACGCCGGGCACCGCCTGGCCAGTCATCGGGCACCCGCCAGGCTCATCCCTAGGACGGCTGAACGCCCCGGTTTCGATGCCATCTCATCACTAACGACGCTTCAACAACGACGCCCGCCCCATCGGGGCGAACGATTCTGGAACGTCTCCCTGGTCCCCACCTGACCCGATCAAGCCGAGCCTTTTCCTTGA